>JBGAPU010000049.1:0-43072 GCA_044221035.1 Chthoniobacteraceae bacterium
AAATCGCGAGGGTTACGCGTTCGTCTTTGCCCTCCTGCGGCGCGTCACAGCGGCGGCGAGCGCAGCGATGCCAAAGCCTGTGGTCGCCGGCTCCGGCACCGGCGCGATCAACCCGGTGAAGCTGAAGTCGCCGACGTCCACACCGGCGTCGGACGGTGTGGCGTAGAGAAAGTTCGCCACTTCTTAGGTCACGGCGAGATCACCGGAAATGCTGAGCGTGGTGGGAGTCTCCACGACGACGGGGTTCAGGATGTCGAACGCCGCCGCTGCCGGGACGATGTTTCCCTTGAGATACCAGCCGCTCCCGCCGAGACCGATGCGGGTCGCGCTGTATTGCAGTGTGAAGTCCCCGTAAACGAGGTGAGTGCCCCCGGTGACCTCAAACTGTGCGACGCCGCCGAGGCCGATCGCCCCGGTGTGGATGTGTGGTGACCCGAGCGTGAAGTTGAAGTCGGTCGCCTGGGTGTAGCGGCCGCTCAGGTTGCTCACGGACGTTCCGTTCATCGCGTAGATTTGCCCCGTGTAGGAAGGGCTGGCCTGCACTTCATCGGCGAGCACTTGCGCGCCAGTGCGGGCGTTGGCGGAGGCCTGATCCCAGAATTCATCAAGGGTCAGGACGGGCGCGGGGCCGTAGGTGGACGCGAGCCCGTCCCATGCGGTCTTGTCGTAGTCGATGGTGGCGGAGCCGCTGCTGAGCAGTGCGGCTTTTGCGCTGGCGGTCCAGAGCAGTGTGCCTGCGCTGGCGAGGATGAGGAGTTTTGCTCCGTGTGGTTTTGGTTTCATGGATTGGGTCGGATGTTTTTTTGAGTGTGTGGTTTGATTGGTGTTCGCCGGTCGGGTCGGGCCCGGTGTCGGCGGTGAGTTGACGGGTTGCCGTTTCCGCCAGCCGGGTGCTTCCGGCGGCGGACTTGCGGCGATGTGTTTGTGGTGCGGCGGCAGCGGGCCGAGTTATGCCTTTTGACTCAGGGTTTCGCTGCCGCGGCCTGCTCCGAGGGGCAGACGCATTTCGCGTGGGAGAGCGCCTTTGACGCGTCGCCGGCGATGGCCTCGGCGGGGTAGCCGATGCGGGCGAGCGATGCGCGGAGGGTCTCCGGCGTGCGGCTGGCGCTGTGGGTGACGACGAGTTCCTTGCGGTCCTCGCCCTCGAAGCGCACGGCGCGGATGCCGGGTTCCTCCTTCAGTTCCGAAATGACGGAGCCGCGGCAGGCATCGCAGGCGATGTCCGGGAGACGGCAGCGGAATTCCGCGTCGGGTCCGGTCGGGCGGTGCTGCACGTAGGCGGAGACGCCCACGGCGGCGACGATGAGAATGACGATGACAAGGTGTTTGAGCATGGCTGTTGAGCGAATGGTTGAGGAAATGCGTCCATGCATGGCTCCCAGCGGAGGGCGGCGCGGGCCGCAGCGGTCTATGAACATCACCGCGAACACCGCGGCGGGCGCTTCCCAGGCGCACGATGCGGGCACGCGGCCGCCCTCCGTGGAAATGGAATGCGCGTGGACGTGCGGACGCGTGTGCTCGTCCATGCGCAGTGAAACGGGCGGCAAAGCCATGCAGCCGGGACGCGGAATGCGGACCCGGGAACCGCGCGAGTGCGCGGCTGTTTATGCTGGAAAAGGCGGCCGCCCGCTAGGCGAGCGGCGGCGGAACCGGCGGCGCCTCCATGCGCCGCGGTGCAGTGGCGGCGAACTGCGTCCATCGCATTTCGCCCACTTGCGCGGGCTGCGGCAGCGCCGCGGCCTCAGCGATCAAAACCTGGAGTTCCCTGACGACTTTCAGCGCCGGGGATTCGGTGGACTTCTCTTTCTCCTGCTTCTGCCCGTCGGAGATCGCGGAGCACATTGGGCACGGATGGTCGCCGTCGAAGGTGCTCTGGATTGCCCCGCCCAGACCCTCGGTGCCGACGCGCGTGACGAGCATCCTTGCCCAAGCCACCGTCTGCAGCGCGGCCCAGTGCGCGCCGGACAAATGCAGCGCGCAGACCAGAATGAGCAGCCTGCTGATGAATGACTTCACTGCCGCACCGGTAAGCACCGCCGCCGCGCGCGGCAAGCGCGAACCTTCCGCGGCCCGCGGAAATGTGGGGAAGGCGCGCCGCCTTTACAGCGCGCGGCTCCGGGCGTAACTGCTCCCACGCATGAAGATCCCACTCGCCTACGGCCGCGGCCAACTCGACGTCGAGCTCCCCGATGACCGCACCACGATCATCGAGCCTTCGCAAATGGCTGGCCTCCCGGATGAACGCGCCGCGCTCATCGCCGCACTCGAGGCGCCGGTGCAGAGCGAGCCGCTGCGGCGCCTCGTGGATTCGCGCAAGCGCATCGTCATCGTCCACACGGACATCACGCGGGCGACACCGAACGACCGGCTCATCCCGTGGCTGCTCGCGTATCTCGAGGGCGCGGGCGCATCGCGGGAGAACATCACTTTGCTCAACGGCCTCGGCACGCACCGCCCGAACACGAAGGAGGAACTGGAGAAGATGCTCACGCCCGAGGTCGTCGCGAACTACCGCTGCCTGAACCACGAGCCGGAGAACGACGACGCGCACGTGCAGTTCGGCGTGACAAAGACCGGCGTGCCCGCGCTGCTGAACCGCCACCTCGCGGAGGCGGACGTGCGCATCATCACCGGCTTCATCGAGCCACATTTCTTCGCGGGCTTCAGCGGCGGGCCGAAGGGCATCATGCCCGGCGTCGCCGCGCTGAAGACCGTGATGAGCAACCACGGCGCGAAGAACATCGGCGACCGGCGCAGCACCTTCGGCGTCACCGACGGCAACCCGATTTGGGAGGAGATGCGCGACATCGCGCTGCGCGTCGGCCCGAGCTTCCTGCTGAATGTCGCGCTCAACGAGCGGCGCCAGATCACCGGCGTCTTCGCGGGAGACCTGCTCGCGGCGCACAAGGTCGGCATCGAGTTCGTCCGCGCCGGCGCCATGCAGCGCGTGGAGAAGCCCTTCGACATCGTCATCACCACGAACAGCGGCTACCCGCTCGACATGAACCTCTACCAAGCCGTGAAGGGCATGCGCGCCGCGGACCTCATCGTGAAGGACGGCGGCACCGTGATCATCGCCGCCGAATGCACCGAGGGCGTCCCGGCGAACAGCCCGCACGACAAGCTCCTGCGCAGCGTCGCGAGTGGCGAGGAGCTCCTCACGAAGCTGAACACGCCCGGCTTTGTCTGGCCCGAGCAGTGGCAGGGGCACATCCAGTCGCTCATCCAGCGCCGCGCGGAAATCCAGATCTACACCGCGATGGACGACGCCACTGTGAAGGCCGCGCACCTCGTCCCGTGCCGCGACATCGCCGCCGCCGTGAAAGCCAAGCTCGGCCCAAATCCCAACGGCGCACGCATCGCCGTTCTCCCGCAGGGCCCGCTCACGATCCCGTATCTCGCGTCGTAGCGAGGCTGCTATTTCTTCCCGAAGCAATACGCGAACTGATCCGAGCGCAGGAAGATGTGCTCGGCGGTCACGGCGGGGCTGCCGTTGAAGACGCTCGCGTCGTCGGAGATGCGGCTGGTGGCGAGCACCTCGAATTTTGGCGCGGCATTCAGCACGACTGTGCCCGCGGTGCGCCCGACAAAGTAGAGGCGGCCCTGCGCGAGCACGGGCGATGCATACCAGCGGTCTCGCTGCGGCGAGATGTTCTCCTCGAAGACGATGTCGCCAGTCGCGGCGTTCACGCAGAGCACCTTCCCGCGCGAGTCGTTCACGAAATAGAGGTGGCCGTCGTGCCACACGGGTGAGCCGACATTCGAGCCCTTCGGGAGCTGCCACACGATGTTGGTCGCGGAGACGTCGCCCTTTCCTCCCGCGCGCACTGCCATCGCCTGGCCGTTCGGATGGCCGAGGATGAAGATGACGCCGTCGTGCGCGACGATGGAGGGGCACAGCTCCGCGGCCTTGATGCCCTGGCAACTCCACAACTCGGAGCCGGTCTTCGGATCAAATGCGCGCAGCTTCGCGTTCGCACTCACCACCAGCTCATCGTGCCCGTTCACGCGGACGATCGCGGGCGTGTTCCATGACGCGGGAAAGCCGGTCACGCTCCACACGGTCTTGCCGGTGCGCTTGTCCAGCGCGAGCAGCGTGTTGCTCTCGTGCGCGGCATTCACAAAGAGCAGGTCGCCGTAGAGCACGGGCGACGAGCCGACGCCCCAGTCGTGCGCCTTCTCACCGACGCTCACCTGCCACGCCTTGCGCCCATCCACGGTGAACGCATGCACGCCCGCGTTGCCGAGGAAAAAATAGACGCCCTGGCCGTCGGTCACCGGCGTGCTCGATGCGTAGCCGTGCATCGTGATGTATTGGCCCTGATACGGTTTGTCCGGCGCGGGTGCCTTGATCTCGTGCTGCCAGAGGATGCGGCCATCGCGCCGGCTGAGGCAGATGGCGTGGCGCCTGAGGTTCGCGAGGTCGCCGGGATACTTCGCGTCCACGCCGTAGCCGCTGTAGCAGGTGAGGAAGACGCGGTCGCCAGACACCACCGGGCTCGACGAGCCGGGGCCGGGGAGCTTCGTTCGCCACACGAGGTTTTCCTTTTCGCTCCACGTCAGCGGGATGTTTGTTTTCGCAGCGACGCCGTCGCCCGTCGGCCCGCGGAAGCGGGGCCAGTCGGCGGCAATGGAAGACAATGCGAAGAGGAGCAGGAGCAGGAGGGTTTTCATGGGAAAGGGCCGGGCAAATCGCGCCAGCATCAGCGGCGGTAAACCCACGTCTTCGGGCTGTCCAACACCTTCGCGCGCGCCGCGCCCCTGGCCTCGACTTCGGGGAACACATACAGGTTTCCACCGCGCGCGAGCCATGCCTTGCCGGTGGCGACGATGCAGGAGGCGGCAGAGACGAGCGTCAGCGGGGACTGTCGCGCGGGGATCATGGTCCGATGCAATCACCGCGGATCGCGGGCCGGAAGGAAATTCGGGCGCACCAACCCTGCTTCGGTGGAGCACAAAACGGTGAACAAGCGGTTGGAGAATTCGGTGTCGGCGGCGTATTCCGGCATCGCTCCCATGAAATTCCTCATCTCCCTCCTAGCCCTGCTGGCAGCCGCTTTGCCCGCGTTCTGTGCGGACGGCGGCGCAGCACGGCCCAACGTCATTTTCGTGCTCGCCGACGATCTCGGTTACGGCGACCTGCACTGCTTCGGCGCAGATGACGTGAAGACGCCGAACCTCGACAAGTTCGCCAGCGAGGGGATGAAGTTCACGCACTGCTACGCGGCCCATGCGAACTGCTCGCCGTCGCGCACCGCGATCATGACAGGCCGCACACCGACGCGCGTGGGCGTGCGCGACTGGATTCCCGAGGAGTCCCCGGTGCATCTGCCGCGCGGCGAAGTCACCGTCGCCACGCTTCTGCGCAACGCGGGCTACACGACGTGCCACTCTGGGAAGTGGCACCTCAACGGCGAGTTCAACAAGCCGGCGCAGCCGCAGCCCGGCGACCACGGATTCGATCACTGGTTTTCCACGCAGAACAATGCGCTGCCGAATCACCGAAACCCGAACAACTTCGTGCGCGACGGGAAGGAGGTTGGCGAGACGAGCGGTTTTTCTTCAGCGCTCGTCGCGGACGAGGCGATCGGCTGGCTGCGCGAAGGACGCGACAAGGCGAAGCCGTTCTTCCTCTACGTGTGTTTCCACGAGCCGCACGAACCCATCGCCACGGACGAGCAATACAAGAAGCTCTACCCGGGCGACGACCCGAGCTTCAGCGCGCACCACGGGAACATCACGCAGATGGATGCGGCCTTCGGCCGGCTCGTGCGCGCGCTCGACGAGGACGGCTTGAGTGCAAACACACTTGTCGTTTTCACAAGCGACAACGGCCCGGCGATCACACCGTTCCATCCGCACGGCTCCGCGGGTCCGCTGCGCGACAAGAAGGGTTCGATGTATGAGGGCGGCATCCGCGTGCCGGGCATCCTGCGCTGGCCGGGAAAGGCGAAGCCCGGCAGCGTGAGCGAGGAGCCCGTGTGCGGAGTGGATTACCTGCCGACGATCTGCGCCGCCGCCGGCGTGCAGGCGCCGCAGGATCGGAAGCTCGACGGCGTGAGCATCCTGCCTGCGCTCGAAGGTAAACCGCTCGCGCGCACGACGCCGCTCTACTGGCACTTCAACCGCGCATCGAGCGCCGTGAAGATCGCCGTCCGCATCGGTGACTGGAAGCTGCTCGCGGCGCTCGACAAGAGTCCGCCTGCACGAGGCAACGACATCACCGAGGAGAGCGAGAGGGACTTCAAGAGCGCCGAGCCCTCCGCCTTCGAACTCTACAATCTGCGCAGCGACATCGCCGAGAAGACGAACCTCGCGGAGAAGGAGCCCGCGAAATTTGCGGAGATGAAGTCCGCGCTGCTGGCGAAATACCACGAGGTGCGCGGCGAGGCCCCGACATGGCCCGCATGGAAGTTCACCGGCTCCGAGGGGAAGAAGATTATCTGGCCCGACGACGCGCGCAGGCCGAAGGCCGCGAAGCCTCCGGCGAACTGATTGCGGCTACTTCACTGCGATCTCGCCGTCCCTCACGTTTGCGGATTTGCCGAGGAGGTTTGCGTCGAGGAAGTCCTGCATCCGCGCGAGCAGCTCCTCGTTGAAGAACACGTGCGGGCCGCCCTTGCCGGTGATGAGCGCGGCGGGCACGCCGGCTTTGCCGAGCGCCTCACGGAATTCCACCGCCTGCGCGTGAGGCACGAGGTTGTCTTTGTCACCATGCACGATGAAGAAGGGCGCGTCGTCCTTCGTGACATAGGTCACGGGTGATGCGGCGCGCGCGGCGTCCTGCCGGTCTTTGACTCCGCCGCCGAGCAGCTTGCCGACAGCGGTCTTCGGGTCGTCGGGATTGATGATGCTGCCCTTGCCGCCAAACGTGAGGAAGTCGGACGGCCCGCAGAAATCGATCACGCACTGCACGCGGCTGTCCGCGTCCCTGTGTTCTCCGAGCGCGCCATCGAGTTCCTTCACGCCGCCGGTGACGCCGAGGAGGCTCACGAGATGCCCGCCCGCGCTGATGCCAATCACGCCGATGCGCGCGGGATCAATGCTGTGCTTCGCCGCATTCGCGCGCAGCCAGCGGATGCCCGCCTTCACGTCGTGAATCTGCGCGGGCCAGATGGCCTGGTCGGTGAGCCGGTAGTTCAGGCTCGCGCACGCGTAGGCGCCGCCCTTCATGAAGCTGAAGACGATGCCGCAGCTCTCCTTGCTTCCGTTTTCCCAGCCGCCGCCGTGGATGAAGACGATGAGCGGACGCGGCTTCGCGCTCTCCGCCATCGGCATGTAAAGGTCGAGCATCTGCCGCTTGTTGCCCGCGCCCACGTAGTCCACATCGCGCAGCGCCTTCACTCCCGGAGGCGGCTGCGGAGGCTTCTGCGCGGAGAGTCGAGTGGCGGAGAAAAGCAACGCCGTGAGCGCGAGGAGCGTGGGCAGGACAGCGAAGGGGCGGGGGGGTGCAGTGCGGGTCTTCATGGCGCGGGAAACGGGGCCGCGAAACTGCACCCGTGAATCCGCCAAAGCGAGCGGGGATTCGCTTTGACCGAGCGCCGCTGGACCGAGAGCGTCCGCGCGGCGTTCACATCCCTTCCATGAACTCACTCCGAAAGTTGCTGGCCTTCCTCGGCGTCCTCGTTGTCGGACTTTCCCAACCGGAGCGCGCGGGCGCGGCGTCCATCGAGGAGGAAAAGGCCGTGACCATCGCGATGATGCGCAAGGTGTGGGACGCGCTCGCCGCCTTCAAAAGAGATAACGGACAGTATCCCGGTGAGCTCTCCGACCTCGTGCCGCGCTATCTTCCGGATGCCGACGAGCTCATTTCCCCCACGGAGAAACGCACGGGCCGCCACGGCGACAACGGGCAGGTGGATCCGAAGTTCCGCACGTCGTTCTGCTACGAGTTCACGACGCGCAGATTCAACAAGTCGAAGGACTCCTTCCGCGCCATCAAGGAACGGCAGATGGAGGAATTTGGCGGCGTGGTGCCGCTGCTGCGCTGCTTTCTCTTCGACCGCGTAATCAATCTCTCCGTCTCGGGTGACATCTTCGAGTCGCCGCTCTACTGGGAGACGTCACCGGGAGCGCAGGAGGTGATGGCGCGCATCGGGCCCGGCCCCGGGTTCAAGGATGGCGAGTTCGCCAAACTCACCGTGACCGACGGCGCGACCGGTCGCCCGGTGGCCGGAGCCGAGGTGCGCCTCACCGGCCGGCAATACCACGGCCTCCCGCTGCCGGACCGCACGCTGCACACGGGCGACGACGGCACGGTGCCCGTCCCGCTCGCGGTCCCGAACTCGTCGCGCAAGCTCGTCGTCACCGTGCTGAAGCCCGGCTTTTACGCTTCATCGCAACTTTGGACGGACAAGAACCTGCCCAAGGAGGCCGCCATCACCCTTGACGATGGCGAGGTGCTCGGCGGCATCGTGCGCACCACGGATGGCAGGCCCGTGAAAGGCGCGGAGGTCACCGTGCTGCACATGCAGCCGGATGCGAAAAAGGAGGGGAAATTCATCGAGACCCCGCTCACCCGGGAGATCACCGACGCCGAGGGCCGCTGGACTTGCACCCGCGTGCCGAAGAACTTCATCGGCATCGCGCTGGAGGTGAAGCATGCTTCCGCGTGGACGTCGTGGTTCTACTCCTCCCGTGCGCCCGGTCCGCACCGGGTGCTCCGCAGTGCCTTGCTGGAGAAATCCGCAGAGCTGTCACTCGAGCCGGCGGCCATTGTGCGCGGCACCGTGTCGGATGCGCAGGGCCGGCCCGTCGCGGGTGCCGAGGTGATGGTGAAGGCGTCCTTCCCGCACCCTCCGCACGCGCGCGCCGAGGGCGGCGTCGCAACGAAGACCCCGCCGGATCCCGCTCCGGTGAAGACCAACGCCACCGGCCACTACGTGATTTCCTGGTGCGACGAGGCGGAGCTGACGATCATGGCCTTCCCCGCCGATGCGCCGCCCGCGCGCCTAAGCGTCACCGCCGACGCCGGCATGAAGGAGCAGGACCTCAAGCTCGAGAACGGGCGCACCGTCCGCGGAAAAATTACGGATGAGAACGGCAAGGCGCTCGCTGGCGCCGAGATTTTCCTCCTGTCGTGGAAAGGCGTCGCGCTGCCGGCGATAAGGCCGTCGCGAAAACCGGCGACGACGGGGAGTTTTCCTGGACCAATGCACCGGAGGAGCACCTGCACATCGCCGTCTCCGGCGATGGCTTCTACGAACTGCACCATCACGTCGGCCCCGCCGAGGATGGCGAAGCCGGGACCGCACTCCGACTGCGCAGGCGCAACTAGGCGGCAATTTTTTCCCGCCAAGAATCCTCGCCCGCCGGGGTGACATCGCGGCAATCTCCACATTCCCATGAAACTCATCCTCTCCCTCGCCGCCGCACTCACCGTGTCCGCCACCACATTCGCCGCCGAAGACGGCTTTGTCTCCCTCTTCGACGGCAAGACGCTCTCCGGCTGGGAGCAGCACAGCGGCAAGGCCGAGTATCGCGTGGAGGACGGCGCCATCGTCGGCAAGACCGTCGCCGGCACCGGCAACTCCTTCCTCTGCTCCAAGCGCAAATACGCCGATTTCATCCTCGAGTTCGAGTTCAAGGTGGACCCCTCGATGAACTCGGGCGTGCAGTTCCGCAGCGAGTTTTACACTCAGGAGACGAAGGCCGAGATCGCCGGCAAGCAGAAGACCTTCCCGGCCGACCGCGTCTTCGGCTACCAGTTTGAAATCGACCCCAGCCCGCGCGCCTACACCGCCGGCGTGTATGACGAGGCCCGCCGCGGCTGGCTCGCCGACCTGAAGGACAACGAGCCCGCGCGCAAGGCCTTCAAGCAGGGCGAGTGGAACACCGCCCGCATCGAGTGCAAGGGCGACAGCATCAAGACTTGGATCAACGGCGTCCCCGCCGTGGACATCAAGGACAGCATGACCAAGGAAGGCATCATCGGCCTGCAGGTCCACGGCATCGGCAACAAGACCGAAGCCGTCGGCAAGGAGATCCGCTGGCGCAAGCTCATGCTGAAAGAGTTGAAGTAGCGCGGTGCCGCGGCGGCCGCGGTCTTCTACGGTGCCGGAGCCCGCGCACCCAGTCACCTTGAACCGAGATCACTCGAGCTGGCATGCAAACCACACCACCCCTCCGCAGCCCCCGGATTATCGCCCTCGCAGTGTTGCTCGCGGTGCCGGTCCTGCTGGCGGCGTGGCTGGCAGCGCGAGTCTGCGACTTGGCGAATGGAGGCATATTCGTCCTTGGCTACGTCGTGTGTGGCCTTGTCGGTCTCTTCGCGACAGTGGCATTCCTCGGCTGGCTCGCAAAGCGGGGGGCATCCATGAAGATGAGGCGGTGCGTCGCCGGCTCCGGCCTCGCCTACATTGCCCTGCTCGCCGGGGCGTGGCACCTTGGCGGGACGGGCGCGAGGACATCGGCTGTCCACGTGGAGAATTTCAGCCAGCACGATCTGATGCTCGCCATGGACGGAAAGCCCTGGCTGGAAGCGGCCAAGGGATCGAGCCAGCAGGTGCGCCTGCAGCACCGGAAGTTTGAGGTGACGGTGAAGGACGCGAAGTCCGGCGCAGTGCTGGACGTGCAGCAGGTCACCGTGGACGCCCGCGGTCCGTTCATCCTGAACTGTCTCGGCGCGGCGACGTATGTCCGCGGGACAGTCGTGTATAGCCAGCTCGGCATCGATAGCCCGTTCCCCACGGAAACAAGCGAGCGATGGATTCGCGCAAACGTGGACCACCTTTTCACGAAGCCGCCGCAGCGCGTCGCAGCAAAGCCAGGCGAGAAGGCTGCAGCGAAGTCTTACATCGTGCGCAAGTAGCCGGGCGAGGCCCGCGGCTCGCAAACTCGTGAACGGGTGGCTGCGGGGATGTTGACGCTGCAACGAAAAAATGTCGCCAGCTACGCGGACGAGGCGCTCCAGTCGGGATTCTCCGTGAATCGCGATGACAAGCTGAGCATCGACGAGAACCTGTGGACCAACGGTTACAGTGACCGCTACCTGAGCAGATCTCCGGTGGGTGCGTTCCCCCGAGGCGATATGGCCTCCACGACATGGGAGGCAACGTGTGGCAGTCTTGCGAAGATTGGCTGAATACGGGCCAGACCGCCCGTGTGCTCCGTGTGGTGCGTCGTGGGATTATGGCGAGCGCTTCCGCCAGAGGTCTTCCACCCAAGGCCACCTGCCCGCGGATTCCGACCGCCGCAGGTCCAGCGGGTCCATCGCGTCTCGACCCAAACCCGCCATCCGCCACAACGTTCCCGCAGCCATGGAATGAATGTCGGGATGAAGCCCACTGGCCGCCCATCCCGAGGATCGGTGCGACGCTTTCACTCAGGCGCACCCTTGATTCTCCCGTCGTGGCGGAAGGCGCTGGGTCCAGCACGCAGCGAAACCCGTAGCGCCTGCCATGGCAGAAATTGTCCTGAGGCCGCGGATATTCCCGCCCCGAATCTCCGTGAAACGCGGCAACGCCGTGATCCGGAAGGGCCGGCGAGATTGGCTATTGCGGATTTGGGATTTGTGCTGTTCCGCCGCACATCGCACATCCCAAGCCCAAATTGTATCCACCCGCATGGAGCGTCCGCGCATCTACCAGCTTCTTCCCCGCCTCTTCGGAAACACCAACGAGACGCGCAAGCCCAACGGCACGATTGCCGAGAACGGCTGCGGGAAATTTGCCGACATCAGCGATGCCGCGCTGTGCTCGCTGCGCGACCAGCTGCACATCACGCACATCTGGCTCACTGGCGTCCACGCACAGGCCACCGCGACGGACTACTCGGAGATTGGCGCGCCTGCGGACGATCCGGATTTGCTCAAGGGACTCGCGGGTTCGCCCTACGCGATCAAGGACTACGCATTTGTGTGCCCGGACTACGCGGTGGAACCGGCGCGGCGGATGGATGAGTTCCGAGCGCTGCTCGACCGCACGCATGCGCACGGCCTGCGCGTGATCATCGACTTCGTGCCGAATCATGTCGCGCGCAGCCACCGCTCGAAGCTGATCTCCTTCGGCGAGCACGACGACCGGGGGAGATTCTTCTCGCCGGACAACAACTTCTTCTGGCTCCAGCGCGATTCGCCGGGCGGAGGACCTCCGCTGCGCCTGCCGACGGTCGTGGACGGCCGTGCCGCAAGCCCGACATGCCGCGTGCTCGGCACATGCGACGGATTCTTTCCCGCCGAGAGTGAAACCGCGCGCGTGACGGGAAACAACGCCGCCACATGGGCGCCCTCGGAGCACGACTGGTATGAGACCGTGAAGCTGAACTATGGCTACGACTTCACGACGGGCGCGCGTGCCTTTCCCCGTGCGGAGAATCCCGGCGCGCCGGTGCCGGACACGTGGCTGAAAATGAACGCCGTGCTCGCGCGCTGGCAGTCGCTCGGCGTCGATGGCTTCCGCTGCGACATGGCGCACATGGTGCCAGTGGAGTTTTGGGCCTGGGCGATCGCGCGCGCCCGCGAACGTGATCCGAAGGCGATCTTCGTCGCCGAGGCCTACAACGGTGATCCGAAGAAGGTGGAGCAGGGCGACATTCTCGCGGCGCTGCTGCGGGCGGGATTTGATGCCGTGTATGACGACGATTCCTACCGCACGCTGAAGGCGGTCTATGACGGCCCCGCTTGGGCGAACGATCTCGACAACCTCTTTGCCGCGCAGCAGGCGGATGTGTTTGCGGCGGCCCTGCGCTACGGGGAAAATCACGACGAGGTGCGCCTCGCCGGGCGCGGGCACTGGGGCGGAGTCGGCATGGAAGTCGGCCGTGCGGTGTGCGGTGTATTGTTTGGAATCTCGTGCGGGCCGCTGCTGCTTTACCATGGCCAGGAAGTCGGCGAGCCCGCGGATGGCTCGGAGGGTTTCGCCGAGGACAACGCGCGCACGACGATTTTCGACTACTGGTGCATGCCGGAGTTTGCAAAGTGGGTGAACGCTCACCGCTTCGACGGTGGACGGCTGTCGCTGCAGCAGCGGAGTCTGCGCGAGTTTTACGGACGCCTGCTCGCAGCGTGTGCGGAGCCAGCTTTCCGCGGCGGCGCATTCTTTCCTCTCAACTCCGCGAACATTTGGAACGGGAACTTCGGCCGCGTTTCCGGCGAGCATGCCAGCGGGCACTGGCTCTACGCATTCCTCCGCGTGCCGACAGAAGCGCCGCCTTTTCTCGTGGTGGTGAATTTGCATCGAGACGCGGCATTCAAGGATGTGTGCGTGCTGCTGACGGATGCCGCCCGTGCTGCGTTGGATTCGCTGCCGGAAGAATTGCTCCTCACGGACCGGGTGGGGGAACTGGCGCCACTGCGAATGGCGAAGTCGGAACTTTTCACGGGCGGGCTCACGATTCCCGATTTGCCGCCGCTCGCGCCTTGCTACTTCGAGATGCTGCCCGCCGATTGAGGCGCACGTGCGGCGTTAGTCGGCGAACTCGATCACGCCGAAGCGCTCCGGCGTGTGGAAGGTCGCGCGAAGGGGAGGGGACCACGCGGTGAGTTCGCGCGGGAGTGAACCGTCGCGCGAGGGGCGATCGATGCGGCAGAAGTTCGCGCGCCACTGTGAACCGGCGCCAGGCGGGGAGTTCGTCACGCTGGAGAAGGGGATTGCGAGTTCGGCGCTCCATCCGCCGTCGTGGATGCGTGCGAGCGCACGCAGTCCGTCGCAATCCCAGGCGCGGTCGCCTTTGTAGCCGCTGCGGTTCTTTCGAAAGACGAGGTCGAGCACTGTGCCGAGCGGATTCACTTCGATCTCGAAGTAACTCTCCAAGTCGCCGACAGGATCGAAGAACGCCTCCAGCGTCTCCTCCTCGTAAAGCGGCGCATCGCGCCGTGTCATCGTCGCCCACGGATCCTTGTCGGTGGCGGTGAAAAGGAGCCGCCATTCGTGGTCGGACCACGCAGCGCGAACTTCGGTGCCCTGCTGCGGCAGGGCGCCGGTGAGGGCATCGGCCAAACGGACCGTTTCAAGATCGCGCCACGGCGCGGACTGCGCATCGGCAGTGAGAGCGTCGCTCGCGGAAAGCCCGCGGCGATGGCAGCGCAGCATGGGAATCATTTCGCCCACAGCACGCGCTTGCCGCGGAGCGTCGCGAGCACTCCGAATTTTCCGCCACGCCAGCGGGCGAGCACCGTGGAGTCCGGCACCCGCTTCACCGAGCCCGCGCGTCGCAGGAGATCCCACGCCCGGCTCGATCCTGCCTCCCATGCCTCCGAGAGCGGCACGCCGGTCATCGCGACGTAGCGCTCGACGGCTTCGCTCATCGTGATGGCTGCTCCCGCGAGGTTCGGGCTGCCGGGCTGGCGCGCGATGCGGTCGGCCCCGATTTCGATCACGAGGTCGCCGATCGTGTAGCGCCCGCCCGGCGCGCCGGCGGCGGACATCGCGTCGGTGACGAGCACGATGCGCTCTGCGCCCTTCACGCGCAGCCAGAGACGCACGATTTCCGGCGGCAGATGCGCGCCATCGGGGATAATCGTCGCCGCAAGACGATCCTCGGAGAGCTGCGCGAGAACGGGGTTCCGGTGTCGGTGCATCAGCTGCGGGCAGCCGTTGCCAAGGTGTGTGCTCATCAAGGCACCGGCGTCGCAAGCGCGGGCGACATCCTCCGCGGTCGCCATCGTGTGCGCGAGGGCGGGGAGCACATTCTCCGAGCGGAGCTGGCGGATGAATGCGACCGCGCCTTTCACCTCCGGAGCGACCGTGACGAGCACGATGCGACTGTCCGCCGCGCGCTGCCAGGCGCGCCAGAGCTTCGTGTTCACATCGCGGACATGCGCGAGCGGATGAGCCCCGCGTGCGCCATCCTGCGGGCTGATGAACGGGCCTTCGAGATGAAAGCCGGGCACGGTCGCGGCCACATCCGCATCGCTGTCGCATGCAGCGACGAGGCGCTGGAAGAGCAGCGTGAGACGTTCAGGCGATGCGGTGATGAGCGTCGGCAGCACGTGCGCGCAGCCATCGCGCCACATCGCGCGGATGCCCTCGGCCATCTTCTCGGCAGTCGTGTCCGGATGGTTGAAATCGATGCCCGCATAGCCGTTGCACTGGAGGTCGAGCAGGCCGGGGCCGAAGAAGACATCCGTTTTCGCGCGCACCGGCCGGCGCGAAACGACACGCCCGCCATCGAGGACAAACTCGAATGTCGCTCCGGTTTTCACGTGGGAGGCGACGATGCGGCGCGGCTTCGGGGAGTTGCGTTTCATCGCGGGACTCTGGTGAACGGGCCCGGCGAAGGCGAGTCCCTTGATGCGCTGCGCCGAGCTTTTGGCGGGGCAACACCCGCGCTTGCCACACAACGCGCGCGGCATACGCTCCGCGCCCTTCATGTATTCCACGAACGAAATTTTCTCCCGCATGCCCGCGTCCGCGGCGACGCAGCTCTTCACCCACCTCGCCGACAACGAGAAGCCGCTGATGAAGGCGACCATCGACACGCTCTGCAAGCAGCGGAAGCTGCGCCCGGTCTTCGTCGAGCGGAAGTCGAAGCCGGAGCGCCTCGCATGGCTGCGCGAGGCCTGCAGCCGCAAGCAGAACGAGGGTGTCGCCGCGCACCTCCTGCAGATATGGCTCGTGGGCACGCAGAAGCAGCTCCTGTGCGACTTCCTCGACGGCCTCGGCATCGCGCACGACGAGCACGGCACGGTGGAGGAACTCCCGGCTGCGCCGGAAAAGGCGAAGCTCGCCGAGGTGATCAACTCGCTGCTGGAGAAGCACGATGCCGGGGTGGTCACCGTTTACCTGCACGCGTTCCTCGCGACGAGCGACGCGGACTGGAAGCCGCTCGAGGAACTGCTCGCGGAGGACGCGCGGGTGAAGCTCGGCTAGCGGCGCCCGGCGCCCATGCAGGCACTGCTCGAACATTTCGGCGTGGCCGTGGCTGCGATCACCGGCGTGCTCGCCGCGCGGGGCAAGCGCGTGGATCTGTTCGGCGTGCTCGTGCTGGCGCTGGTGACGGCGTTCGGCGGCGGCACGATCCGCGATCTGGCGCTCGGTGTGCCCGTGTTCTGGGTGCGGAACTCCGGCTTCGTCATCACCGCGGCGGCGACTGCCCTCGCGATGTTCTTCGTGGCGCGCACGCGCGAGCTGCCGCGGAATGTCCTCCTTACCTCGGATGCCTTCGCGCTCGCATTTTTCACGACGCTCGGCGCGGAGAAGGCGCTCGCATTCGGTGTCGCACCACACATTGCGGTGGCGATGGGCGTGATCACGGGCGTCGCGGGCGGAATGTGCCGCGATGTGCTCACGAGCGAAATCCCGCTCGTGTTCCGGAAGGAGATCCACCTTTACGCGACGGCGTCCGCGATCGGCGCGGGATTTTTCGTCGCGCTGCGGCAATGGCTGCCAGACCGCACGGTGACGATCATCGCCGGCACGCTTGTCACTTTGGCACTGAGGCTTGCGGGGATCCGATGGCGGCTGGCGCTGCCGGAATTCGACGAGCCGCCGCGCGGAGGTCCGCCGGCGCGCTGACGCTTTTCATTGCACCGCGCGCCGCGTCCGCGCTAGCAGCACGCCATGGCAAACGTCGTTTTTCTGTGGCACATGCACCAGCCATACTACGTGAATCCGGTTTCGCGTGTGGCGATGATGCCCTGGGTCCGGCTCCACGCGGTGAAGGGCTACCTCGACATGGTGAGCCTGCTGCCGGAGTTCCCGGAGGTGCGCGTGAACTTCAACCTCACGCCCGTGCTCATGCTGCAGATCGAGGAGCTGGTGCAGGGGAGAATCCGCGACCTGTGGCTGGAGTGGTCGCGCAAGCCAGCGGCGGACCTCGACGAGAACGAGCGCCTCGCGATCCTCGAGCACTTCTTCAAGATCCAGCACGACAACCTGCTGAAGCCCTTCCCTCGCTATGCGGAGCTGCTCGCGAAGCGAGGCGGCGGCTTCAACCGCGAGCGCGTCCGCTCCGAGCTGCGCCACTGGGCCGACTCCGATTTCCGCGACCTGCAGACTTGGTATAACCTCGCATGGTGCGGCTTCACGGCTGCGCGGCTTTATCCCGAACTGGGCGCGCTGAAGCGCAAGGGCCGCGATTTTTCCGAGGAGGAAAAGCTGCGCGTGCTCGACATCCACATGCGCATCCTCGGCGACATCCCGCGCCTCTATGCGGAGGCCGAGGCGCGCGGGCAGGCGGAGCTGACGACGACTCCATTTTTTCACCCGATTCTGCCGCTCGTCTATGACAGCGACTTCGCCTCGCGCGCGATGCCGGGCCGCGCGCTGCCTCGGCGCTTCCACTGGCCGCAGGATGCGCAGGCGCAGCTCGACCTCGCGGTCGCGCAGCATGCGCGGATGTTTGGCCGGGCGCCGCGCGGACTGTGGCCGAGCGAGGGCAGCATTGCGCCCGAACTCGTGCCGCTGATGCAGAAGGCGGGCATCCAGTATTTCTGCTCGGACGAGGAGAATCTCTTCAACTCGCTGCGGCGCGACGGCATCCACGCGGACCATCTGGAGCTGTTCCAAGGCTGGCGCGTCGAGCATGGCGGCGCGGCGGTGAACGCCGTCTTCCGCGAGAAGCCGCTCAGCGATTTCGTGGGCTTCATGGCCGCGCGCAACGAGCCGCGCGATTCCGCCGGCCACCTGCTGATGCACATCCGCCACATCGCGGACCACATCCCCGCCGACACCGGCCTCGTGCCGATCATCCTCGACGGCGAGAACGCGTGGGAGACGTTCCGCGACGGCGGCGAGGGATTCCTGCGCGAGCTTTACCACGGGCTGGAGAAAGGCCGCGCGCACACTCGGAGCTGCACGATCGAGGACTACCTGCGCCGCTGCCCGCCGCGGAAGACGCTGCACAAGCTCCACAGCGGCTCGTGGATTTACAGCAACTTCGACATCTGGATCGGCGAGGAGGAGGAGAACCGCGCGTGGGATCTGCTCGGCGACACGCGGCGTTTCCTCGAGGGGAAGCTGCCATCGCTCACTGCGGAGCAGCGCGAGGCGGCGCTGCATGAAATCTACGCCGCGGAGGGAAGCGACTGGTTCTGGTGGTATGGGCCGGACTTCTCCACGGAGTGCGACGTCCTCTTCGACGACCTCTTCCGCCAGCACCTGAAGAACGTCTATGCAATCTGCGGCGAGACTTCGCCGCCGGAGCTGGACCGCACCGTTCTCAGTGCGGCCGCGCCGGTGCTCTTCACGCATCCGCGCCGCCAGATCACGCCGGTCATCAATGGGCTGCCCGCGCCGTTCTACGAGTGGGTCGGCTCCGGGCTCTACCTCGCGGGCAGCGAGCAGGGTGCGATGTTCCGCGACGACCGGCTGCTGCGCGCGGTGCGCTTCGGCTGCAACATGGACCGTCTGCACCTGCGCCTCGACCTGCGGCGCGCGGGCGAATTTTCCGCGTGCGTCGTCTTCCACCGGCCGGCGGGGCTCTTCGCGCAGACGCCGCCGGTGTCGCGCGGCAGCCGCGGCGCGCTTACGCTCCGCCGGCAGGGCGGGGAGGCGTGTGAGATTGGCGAGTTTGCCGTCGCGGAGATTGCGGAGTTGAGCATCCCGTTCGCCGTTCTCGAAGCCGCGCCGGGCTCGACCGTGCAGTTTCAGGTGAAGGTCTTCGAGAAGGGCATCGAGCGCGAGTGCTACCCGGAAAATTCGCCCTTCACACTCGCCGTGCCCGGCGTGGACAGCAGGCTGGCCGAGTGGGTCGTGTGAGCGGCGCGCCAGCCGGCGAATGCGGTGCGATGACCCGAGCCCGGCTGCGGGAGCCGCGGTTCTGGGAAAAGCAGTTGGATAGGCGACGGTTTCCTGCTTTGAAGTCCAACACCTGATGGCGGACAACCACCTCACCCTCTACTTCCTCCCGTCACCATTGGGCATGGACTGGTCGTCGCCGGCGAGCCTCGCGTGGTCAGCACTGAAGAACCGGCTCACCTTCAAGCCCCATTTCATCGGGCACGTCTTTGTGGAGTTTGAGCGGGGAGGAGCAAGGGAGGTGGCCGGCATGACGGGGAGGAACTGCAATTACCTCTGGCAGCTCATCGGCCACGGCCGCGGGCTCGGCATCCTCTTTCACAGCTTCGAGGGCCGGCTGGAGAAGACCGCGGAGCTCGCCCCGGAACTCTCCGCGCTCCAGCAGGCGGGCGAGGTGAACTTCGTCCGCTTTCTCCTCAACGATGCGCAGTGCGCGCGCGTCTCGGAATACCTCGACGAATACCGGGGGCGGAATCTCGGCCGCCACTACGGGCTCTCGAACCGTCCCCGCCACGGCGAGGGTTCCGGATGCTCGGCGTTTGCAGCGAGCTTCGCCGACGTGGCCGGGGTTCTGGATCAGGAATTGACGGACGCGTGGTCCCATTCGGTGAGTATTCCGATGAGATTCGCTGGGCCGCCGCTCGGTGACAGGAGGGTCGGCCTGCTCCGGCTGATGTGGAATGCGAGGAGGTGGGCCGCCGAGGACGAGAGCCATCGGAAGCTCGTCTTCTGGGATCCAGACCGGATGTTCAATTGGACGAACGCGAGGCTTCAGGGCGCGGGCGGCGCGGGTGCGGAATTCACCATCGGCAAGGCGCGGGGGATCGTGCTCGACAAGACCCACCTCCCGGCGCCGTGCGATCCGATCTGGCTGGGAGGAGCGGCCGCGGATGCAGAGCCCGCCGCCGCGCTTCCGGAGCCGGCTGTGCTTCCAGTCTGTCCCGCGGCCTGAGTGCCGCCGGGTTCACGGACGGCTGACTCGCTCGATCGAAAATTCCTCGACGGGGATTTCCACATCGCGCTCACCGCGGGACAGCTCAAGGGTCGTCTGCACGGCGCTGCCGGGGCTTTGCACGACGGTGGTCACCGGCACCCACTTTCCGTCGCGACGGCTGGTCCTCAGGACGGTGAACCGTTTGGCGAGCCGGCCGTCCTGCCCGAATTTCTCAATGCGCAGGGGGACCAGCTTTGCAGGGGAAATCCACGAGCGGACGAGCGGGTAGCCGGCTCTCGCGTCGGAAGGCGGGCGCGACTCGATGATCTTGCACGGCTCGCCGGAGATCGTCTCCTCCCCGCTGATTCGCTGGGACGGCCACTGCCAGAAATCCTCCGCGAGATCCTCGATGCTCAGATTCGAGCCGAGCCACGCGCGGCCCATCGCCGCCGCGTTCAACGGCGCCGCCGTGCCGGGCGGCGTGAAGATGAAGCCGGAGACGCGGCCCTTCGGCGTCCGCTCGATGGAAACCGCCTCGCCCTTGTGCGCGGCCGGCCAGAGAACCTGGTAGAGGAGGCGCGTGGCGTTCGCGTCGTGGCGCAGGCGGATGCGGATCTGCGCGGAGGAGGAGTCCCCGGACTTCGTGTTCTCGACGGTGAGCTTCGCGCGGATCACCGCGCCATCCGTCCGCTGCGACTCCTCGATTTTTGCGATGAGATCCGCTGCGGCGCGGTCGGCGGCGGGCGACTGCACCGCGAGGAGGACGAGTGCGGAGGCGAGGATGGAGACGGCGGGCAGTTTCATTCGTGGCGGAGGGCATTCACCGGCGACATGCGGGAGCCGACCCATGCGGGATACACGCCGCCGAGCGCGCCGAGAGCAAAGGCGACAAGCATCGCGGTGGCGAGCAGCGGGGGGCTCACTTCGCCCACGAGCTTTCCGCGGAGCCACGGAGTCGCCTCGAGCATCCGGACCGCCGCCACGCCGAGCGCGCACCCGGCGACCCCGCCCGCGAAACTCAGCGCGAGCGACTCGAGGAGAATCATCCGCAGGATGCGCCCGCGCCGCCACCCGATCGCGAGCAGCACGCCGATCTCCCTCAGCCGTTCGAAGACGCTCATCAGGATTGTGTTCATCACGCCGACCGCACCGACGACCAGCGCGATCACGGAGGTGCCGATGCTCATCGCCTTGGCGAGCTGGATGCCCACGTTCGTCTGCGCGACGGCACCGGGGCTGAACGCGGTGAGCCCCTTGAACCTCTCCTTGATCGCGGCGCGCAGCTTTTCGATATCCTCCGGCCCCGTCTCGGGTGTCGTCCGCACGTTGATGAAATTGATCATGCCCTCGTGCTCCGTCAGCGCCTGCATCCCTGCCAGCGGCAGGATGGCCGCGCCATTCTCGGCGAGCGCGGAGCTGGAGAGGATTCCGGCGACCTTGAATTCCGTCGTCTCGATCTGGACGGTGTCCCCGGCCTTCTTGCCGAGCATTTCCGCGGCGATGGTGCCGAGCAGGATCTCGTCCTTGGCCGCGGGGTCCGGCATTCGTCCCTGGAGGATCTGGATGTGGTCCCACAGCGATGTCCCCGGCTCCCACCCCAGCACGACCAGCGAGGGCATGCTCTCGACGCTGAACAGCTCCGTCAGCACGCCCGCCGCCTCGCGGACATGCGGCATCTTCTGCAGCTCATCCTTCAGCGCCGTGGAAAAGGGGGCGGGCACCGCGCTGCGGGTCGCCGTCTTTGTCACGATGAGGTCCGTGCCGCGCGCCTTGTAAACATTCGCCCAGCTCTGCTCGAAGCCCCACGCGAGGCTCGTCAGCGCCACCACCGCGGCGATGCCGATCGCGATGCCGAGGATCGTCAGCAGGCTGCGCGAGCGGCGCCGCAGGAGGTTCTTGAGCACGAGCGTGAGAAAGGACATGGCGGTTCAGCTTTGCTCCGCGGCCGGCGGTCCGCCGGCGATGCGGCCGTCGAGCATCGCCACCGTGCGCTGCGCGTGGGCGGCCACCTTCGGATCGTGGGTGACGACGATGAGCGTCATCCGGTGCTGTGAGTGGATCGCGTGCAGGAGATCGAGAATTTTCGCGGCGCTCGCGCTGTCGAGATTGCCGGTGGGCTCGTCGGCAAGCAGCAGCCGCGGCTCGTTTGCGAGGCTGCGGGCGATGGCCACCCGCTGTCTCTCGCCGCCGGAGAGTTCCGACGGCAGATGATCGATCCGCCCCGCCAGCCCCAGCGAATCGAGCAGCGCCGCCGCGCGCTTCCGGCGCTCGGTGCCGGACCACGCCATTTCAAACATCGGAATCTGCACGTTCTCCGAGGCCGTCAGTGTCGGCAGCAGGTGGAACGACTGGAAGACAAAGCCGATCACGCGCGCGCGGAACTGCTCGGGCTCCCTCAGCCCGCGCAGGTTCACGCCGTCGATCGCGATCTCCCCCTCGAACCCGCTGTCGAGCGCGCCGAGGATGTGCAGCAGCGTCGATTTGCCCGAACCGCTCGGCCCCGTGATCGACACGAACTCCCCCCGCGCGACCGAGAAATCCACGCCGCGCAGCGCCTCCACGGCACCGTGGTCGTAGGAACGCCGGAGGCCGCGGGCTTCGATGATGAGTGGGGCCATGAAATTCCGGGGAATCCGCGGGTTACGCCGGGACAGCGGCGCACTGCTCCCATGGACGCGCTGGGCGGGTTCGTTCCGGCGCGGTGGCCGGCGGCATGGCGGGTGACATCTTCCGCCTCCTCTATATGAGAATGGAAACCGCGTCATCCATGAATCCGCTGCACGGGGCGCGGCGGCGCCTGCGGGGAGGGGGCGCCCGCGCACCTTTCCGCTTGGCGCGGCGCGCATCGCGCCCTTTCTTCCCGCACCATGAACCTTGAAAAAGTCGTCGTCGTCGGTGCCAGCGGATACTCGGGCGAGGAACTCGTCCGCATCCTCTCGCGGCATCCGCATGCCGAGCTCGCCGCGCTCACCTCGCGCCAGCTCGCGGGGCAGACGCTCGCCTCCGTCTATCCGCGCTTCGCCGGCACGCGCTACGCCGCGCTCAAGTTCATCGACTCGACCACCGAGGCGATCCTCGCCACCGGCGCGCGCATTGTCTTCCTCGCGCTGCCGCACGGCGTCGCCGCCGAATACGCCGCGCCGCTCGTGAAGGCCGGCCTGCGCGTCCTCGACCTCAGCGCCGATTTCCGCATCAAGGACCTCGCCGTCTATGAGGAGTTCTACGGCGAGAAGCACCACGCGCCCGATCTCGCCGCCGCGTCTGTGTATGGGCTGCCCGAGCTTTACCGCGACCGGATCAAGGGCGCGCAGATCGTCGCGTGTCCCGGCTGCTATCCCACGAGCATCCTCGTCCCGCTCGTCCCGCTGCTGCGCCGGCAGCTCGTGAAGCCCGGCAGCATCTGCATCTTCAGCATGAGCGGCGTGAGCGGCGCAGGGCGCAACGCCAAGACCGACTACCTCTTCGCCGAGTGCAACGAGAGCGTGCGCGCCTACAGCGTGCCGAAGCACCGGCACCTCGCCGAGATCGAGCAGGAGCTCTCACTCGCAGCGGGGCAGAAGGTCACCGTCAACTTCACGCCGCACCTCATCCCGGTGAACCGCGGCATCCACACCACCATCTACGCCGCGCCCGAGGACGGCATCGAGGCCTTCCACATCGCGAACGCATGGCGCGAGGACTACGGCGCGGCGAAATTCGTCCGCGTGCTCGGTGAGAAGGAGCTGCCCGACACGAAGAACGTCACCAGCACGAACTTCGTGGACATCGCCTTCCGCCACGACCCGCGCACCGGCCGCCTCGTGCTGCTGAGCGCCGAGGACAACCTCGTGAAGGGCGCCGCCGGCCAGGCCGTGCAGTGCCTGAACATCCTCTGCGGCTGGCCCGAGGAAACCGCGCTGATCTGACGGCGCACTTCCTGCATACCCCGTCCGGGCATGAAACAGAACTACATCTTCGTGGACTACGAGAACGTCCACGACGTGGACCTCGCGCTCATGGACGGCAAACCCGTCGTCGTCGAACTGGTGCTCGGCGAGCAGCACAAGAACCTCCCCGTTTCCATGGTGGAGCGTCTCCTCGCCCGCCACGCGCAGATCAAGCTGGTGAAGGCCGGCAAGTCGGGGCGCAACGCGCTCGACTTCGTTCTCGCCTACCGCGTCGGCGTCGTCTCGGCGGCGGACCCGAAGGGCTTTTTCCACATCGTGTCGCGCGACACTGGGTTCGACGCACTCGTCGCGCACCTGAAGCTGAATGGCATCCTCGCCCGTCGCGACGAGTCGTTTGCCAAGGCATTTGAGATGAAGGAGCCGGCAGTCGTTCCCGCGGAGGATCGCCTGAAGGTCGTCACGGAGAAGCTCGGCAAGAACAAGACGAACCGCCCCAAGCGGAAGAAGACGCTGCTTTCCCACATCAACTCTTACTTCGGCAACAAGCTCACCGAAGCCGAACTGGAGGATATGGTCTTGAAGCTCACCGCCAGCGGCATCATCGAGATCGGGGAGAAGGGCGGGGTGACGTATCATATCTGAAAGTTTGGCGCTCACGGATGTGGGCTGAGCGCCCTGCATGGGTGGGTGGCGGGATGGCGACGGTCTCTGCGAGGCTCAGCCCGCCGGTCGAAAGAAATGGCGAATCCGTTTGTGCGTTTCGCAAAACGGCTTTCGATTTTTGCCAATCCGCTCATGGATTTCGGCGAACCGCTCTTGGATTTTCAGGAGGCGAGATCACAAAAATGCGGATTTGCCAGCCTTTTGCCTGCCTCTTTCCCGTGGCTCCGGTTTCACAGGAGTCCGGTGACGGCAGAGCGCTGCTGGCGTGGTTGACCCGGTAGATTTGCTTCCACACATTCCGCCATGAATTTTCCCAGCCGCCGCGACTTTCTGAAAACCGGAACTCTCGCCGCGGCCGCGGTGATGTCGGGTGTGCGCGTCGCGCAGGCGGCGCCGGTGGCGTGCGGGCTGGGCATCAGCACCTACGGGCTGCAGTCGTTCGACTTGGAGGCGGCGATTCGCTTCATCGCGGAGACGGGCTACGACTGCGTGGAGATCACCGCATTCGAGGGATTCACGGGCGACCCGGCGAAGGTGTCGAAAGAGCAGCGGCGGAGTGTGCGCGCGCTGCTCGCGGAGAAAAGGCTTCGGCTCTGCGCGTTCACGGCGGACCTTCATCCGACGGCCGACAACGCGGCGCATGCAAAGCAGACGGAATCCCTGCGCCGCATGGCCGAGATGGGGGCCGACCTATCGCCGGAAAAGCCGCCGCTGATCCAGACCGTGTTTGCGGGGAAGAACTGGGACGAGTCGAAGTCGCTGTTCCGCGACCGGCTCGCCGACTGGGTGAAGGTGGCGGACGAACTGCACTTCACGCTCGCGATCAAGCCGCACCGCCAGCAGGCGATGAGCCGGCCCGAGGATGCGATCTGGCTCTTCGAGCAGCTCGGCAAGCCGCCGCGGCTGCGGATGATCTACGACTACAGCCACTTTCACCGCCGGGAGCCGGAGATGACGATCGCGGATACCGTCGCGCGCTCGCTGCCGTGGACGGCGTATGTGGCGGTGAAGGATGCGGTGCTGAAGGACGGCAAGGTCGTCTTCGCGCTCGTGGGCGAGAGTGGCGAATTCGAAACCGCGGAGATCATCCGCGCGTTCGCCGCAGGCGGCTACGCGGGCGATTTCTGCTGCGAGGTCAGCAGCCAGATTTGGAAGGCGAAAGACTACGACGCCATCGCCGCGACGAAGACGTGCCATCGCAATCTCGCCGCCGCATTCCAGCGTGCGGGGGTGGTGCAGCGCCGGTAAGGCGCGAGGTGCCGCGCTGCCCGCCGTGCTCCGTCCGGAGCGCCGGCAGCGGGGTCTTCCCAGTCACTTCGCCAGCGGAGCCTTTTGCGCGAGCGCCTTCCGGTTTTCCTCCCATGCGGGATTCGGCAGCGCTTCCCACACGCGCAGCCGACGGAAGCTCGCCTCGGTGCCTGCGCCAAGCATGATGCTGTGCTTCGCCGCGCCGATGAGCGGACTCTTCAGCGTGACGCTCTTGCCGTCCGTCGTCGCGACGAGTTCATCGCCGGAAATCTCCAGCACGACTGTGCGCCACCCGCCAAGCTTGCCGGGTGAGGAGAGCGGCACTGCGGGGAGCTTCGCGCGCTGACCGCTCTTCGGGTCCGCGTGGTCGTTGTCGTAGGCGAGCGCATTGATGCCGCTCGTGCTGCCAAAGAGCGCGCACACGTAGTCCTTCTGGTCCGTCGCCTTCACGAAGAACGACCGATACTGCCGCCCCTCCGCGGGCACGTCGTTGAGCCGCACGTCGCACTGGATGACCGCATTCTGAAACTTCATCCCATACGACGCCGTCGCCGGGTGATGCGCCTCCGGGCTCTCGATGCCGGTGAAGCATCCGTCGGCGAGCCGCCACATGCCGGACTTGCCCGCTGCCGGCCCCGCACTGTAGCGCCAGCCCTCGAAGCCGCTCGCGAAGCCGACGGGCTTGCCGGTCAGCGGTGCGAGGGGCTTCTCAAAATCCTCGCTGAGCAGCAGCTTGCCGCGCGTGGTCATGAGCGTGATGGGCGGCGGTGTCTCCGCGTGCAGCGGGTGTGCGAGGACGAAAGCGAGAACGGTGGAGAGGAGCGCGAGTGGTTTGATCATGTCGGGGTGAAAGGGATGAGGTGGATCGCCTGGCGCGGGCACTCACGCGAGGATGCCGCGGACGACGCTGCCCTTGGCGTTGGTGAGGCGGTGCTCGCGGCCGCCGTGGCGGAAGGTGAGGCGCTCGTGGTCGAGGCCGAGCAGGTGGAGGATCGTCGCGTGCCAGTCGTGGATGTCCATTTTCCCCTCGGTGACCTCGTAGCCGTGCTCATCCGTCGCGCCGAAGACGTGTCCCGGCTTCACGCCTCCGCCGGCCATCCACATGCTGAATGAGGACACGTGGTGGTCGCGTCCGTCGCTGCCCTCGGCGTGCGGCGTGCGGCCGAATTCGCCGGACCAAATCACGAGCGTGTCCTTCAGCAGGCCGCGCGCGTCGAGGTCGGTGAGCAGGCCGGCGATGGGCTTGTCCACCGACTGGCAGAGTGCGGGGAGGCGCTGCCGGTGGTTGAAGTGCGTGTCCCAGTCGCCGTGAGTGATCTCCACAAAGCGGACGCCGGCCTCGATCATGCGGCGCGCGAGGAGGCACTTCCGCCCGCAGTCGTCGGTCTCCTTTTCGCCGATGCCGTAGAGCCGGTGCGTGGCCGCGGAGTCCTTGGTGAGGTCCATCACCGCGGGCATTTCACCCTGCATCTTGTAGGCGAGTTCAAACGACTCAATGACGCCCTGCACCTGCGGGTCCGCGCCCTCGCGGGCGAGGCGCGCGCGGTTGAACGCCTGCATGAGGTCGAGCTCCGCGCGCTGTGCGGCGGGTGGGAGCGCGGGCGTGAGATTCGGGATCACGGATGCGGCGATGGGCTGGCCGTCGGCGCCGATGGGAGAGCCCTGGTGGATGGCGGGGAGGAAGGCGTTGCCGTAGTTCAGCGGGCCGCCGAAGCACGATGGCGGCGTGATGGTGACGAAGCCGGGCAGGTTGTCATTCAGCGAGCCGAGCCCGTAATGCGTCCACGAGCCGAGCGAGGGGCGCGCGCCCTGTGTCACTCCGGTGTGCAGCTTCAGGTAGGCCGGCGCATGCGCCTGCAGGTCGGTGACGAGCGAGTGGATCACGCAGAGCTTGTCGGCATGCGCGGCCATTCCTGGCACGAGTTCGGAGAACCACTGCCCGCTTTGCCCGTGCTGCGCGAACTTCCAGTCCGTGCCGCGCAGCGTCGTGCCGGGGCGGCGGCCGGGCTTGCCGGAGTCGGCGGCGAGCTGCGGCTTGTGCGCGATGAGGTCGAGATGCGACGGCGCGCCCTTCATGCAGAGGAAAATTACGCGGCGTGCGCGGGCTGCGATGCGCACGGGAAGTGCCGCGTCCGCCCCGCGCGCCAGCGCCGAGAGCGCGAGCCACCCGAAGCCGAGCGCGCCGGAGCGCAGCAGACCACGGCGGGAGAGAGGCTGGCCGAGGAGGGGATTCATGCGTGTCACAGGAAGCGGAATTCCGCGCTGCCAAAGAGCGCGCGGCAGAGGCTCGTCCATGCCGCGGATTCGTCGGCGGATTCACGGGCGGCGATGAATCTGCGCGCAGCGTCGATTTCCTCCGCCGCAGGCGGCCGGCCGAGGACGAGCATGGTGGCTAGGCGGAAGCGTGCATCGAAACCCGTGGCTGCGCCGCGCACGCGCTGGGCGAGCAGGGAGGATTGGCGGGCGACGAATTCGCTGTTCATCAGGAAGAGCGCCTGTGCGGGGACGATGGTCGTCTCGCGCGCGCCGGCCACGGTGCTGGAGTCGGCGCTGTTGAAAATCGCGAGCGTGGAATGCGGAAGGTCGCGCGCGACGGGCAGGTAGATGGAGCGGAAATTTCCCTCCGCACCAGTGACGACCTCCGCCTGCAGCACCGGGAAGCGCAGCCCGCCGATCGGGCCCTGGCCCGTCATCGCGAGCAGCGAGCCGCGCTGCGGCGCGAGGTCGAGGGCGCCGCTGGCGGCGAGCATGGCGTCGCGCATGGACTCGGCATCGATGCTGCGGACGTTCGCGCGGCGGAGGAGCAGGTTGTCGGGGTCGATGGTCGCCGCGCTTTCCGCAGCGGCGCCCGGGCCATCCGTGCGCGCGAGTTGAAAGACGCGGCTCAGCACGATCTCACGGATGAGTTTTTTCACCGACCATCCGTCCGCGACGAACTTCGCGGCGAGGTGATCCAGCAGCGCCGGGTGACTCGGCGCCGAACCGCTGCGCCCGAAGTCATCCACGGTCGCGACGAGGCCTCGCCCGAGCAGCCAGTGCCAGACGCGGTTCACGAAGACGCGTGCGGTGAGCGGATTTGCGGGAGAGGCGATCCAGCGCGCGAGTTCGAGGCGGCCGCTGGCGTTTGCGGGAATGGGGATGTTCTTTCCGCCGTTCAAGAAAAGCGGGACGCCGCGCGCGATGCGGTCCTGCTCGCGGGTAATCTGGCCGCGCCCGAAGAAGGGGCTGTCGCCGATCGTCTGGAAGGCGAGCATCGGCGCGAAGGCGAACGAGTGCGGCGGCGCTGGCGGCGAGCCGGGTGCGGGCTTGTCGATCACGCCCATGACGCGCGGCTTCAATGCGCCGTTTGGGCGGAATGCGCGGACGTCCACTTCCAGCGCGCGGGCTTTGAAGAGCAGCTCCTCCAGCACGGTGCCGTCCTTCGTCGTCATGCCCTGCCGCGGAGCATCGCCGCCGCTGGCGGCCATCGTCTCGAAGAACGTCTTCATCAGCGCGGTGTGCTCCGCGGTGATCTGCGCGAGTTTCTCCGGCGCGATGCGGCGGTCCACCATTGGCAGGCCGAGCGAGTCGGGCGCCTCGATGAACGGGCTGCCCATGCGCGCCTGCGCGCCGCCGGGCGTGCCGAAGCGCGTCTCGCTCGAGAGAAAGATTCCCGCGAGCGCCGTGTAATCCTGCTGCGTGACTGGATCGGCGCGGTGGTCGTGGCAGCGTGCGCACGCGATGGTGAGGCCGAGAAATCCGCGCGAGACAGCGTCGATCTGCTCGTCGGCGAGATCCACGGCGAACTGCGTGCTGTTGGTCTCGAGGAGCGATTTCGGGCCGATGGCGAGGAAACCGGTGGCGGTGAGGTTCCGCGCGCGCTCGGCGACGCTGGTGTCTGGCAGCAGGTTGCCGGCGATCTGTTCGAGGATGAAACGGTCGAACGGCTTGTCCGTCTGGAACGACTCGATCACGTAGTCGCGGTAGCGCCACGCCTCGGACTGGATGCCGTTCACGTCGCGGCCATTCGTCTCCGCATAGCGCGCGACATCGAGCCAGTGCCTTCCCCAGCGCTCGCCGAATTGGCGCGTCGCGAGGAGTTCATCCACGACGCGTTCCAGCGCGCGGGGATCATTGGTCGTGGCAAAGGCGTCGATTTGCTCCGGCGTCGGCGGAAGGCCGGTGAGCGCGAAGTGGACGCGGCGCAGCAGCAGGTGGCGGTCGGCGTCGGGAACGGGCGCGAGTTGCTTCGCCTCAAGCGCCGCGAGGATGAAGCGGTCAATGTCCGTCTTGGGCCACGCCGCATCCTTCACCTGTGGCGCCTGCGGCTTTTGCAGAGGCTGAAAGGACCACCACGCGCGCGCCTCCTCCGGGATCTCCTTTGCGGTGCGCTGGGCGGCTTCGCCGGTGCGTGGGTCGTGCGCGCCGTCCTTCACCCAGCGCTCGAAGTCCGCGATCACGGCGTCGGGGAGCTTGCCACCTTTCGTCTTCGGCGGCATCGCGAGGTCCGGATCGTCATATCGGATGGCCTTGATCAGCGGGCTCCTGTCGGGCGCACCCGGCACGACTGCGGGGCCGTGTTCGCCGCCGCGGAGGAGTCCCTCGCGCGTGTCGAGCCGCAGGTCACCTTTGATTTTGTGGCTCGGCGAGTGGCAGCCGTAGCATTTCTCGGATAGAACGGGACGGATTTTTGCCTCGAAGAAGCGCGCATTCTCCGACGCGGCATCCTGCGCGCTGGATGGGACTGTCGTGAGGATTCCTGCAGACGCGAGGACGGAACTCAGCAGGCGAGCCACCCTGCGGCGGAGGGAGGATTCGCGAAATGTGAGGGATGTCCCCGATGGCCGGTCAGTCACGAACATGGATGCAGGATGCGACTGCGCGACGCTACCGAACGAAGTTGATACAGCAAGGAAGTTGCTTTCGCGCCGGGAGAGGGCAGCGTGCGCGATGAACTCCGCCGGTCGGTCGCCCGCTCTCCGTCGTCTCCAGCAGATGCTCTTTGCCGCGGCTCTCGCCGTCATTCCAAGCGGCTGCAAGCAGGCCCCGGTCGCGGGCGGTCCGTCCACGCCTTCTCCGGGCTACACACTGTTCCAGCAGTTGCTCGCGAGGAACACCGACCTGCTCGACATGGAGGGGCGGGTCGTTCACCGATGGAAGAGCACGGCCGGTCTGTCCGGCGGCGCGAGGCTGCTCCCGAACGGCGATCTCATCCGCACTGTGCGGGCTGAGAACAGCCCCTTCGCGATGTCTGCGCCGGGGACGACCGGCATGGTGGAGCGCCTCGACTGGGACGGGAAGCGCCTGTGGTCATTCGTCCACGCGGAGCGCAGCCGGATTCTGCATCACGACATCGAGGTGATGCCGAACGGGAATTTCCTGATGATCGGCGTGGAGGTGAAGTCGAGGGCGCAGGCGCTCGCCGCGGGGCGGGATCCGGCGAGGATGCGTGGCGACACGTTGTGCGTCGACTACATCATCGAGGTCGCGCCGACGGGAAACTCCGGCGGAAAAATCGTCTGGCAGTGGAGCATGTGGGATCACCTCGTGCAGGATCACGACGCCGGGAAGGGGAACTACGGAGAAGTGGCGGAGCATCCGGAATTGCTCGACGTGAATTTCATCGAGACGCCGTCGCCGATCACCGGGTCGCGCCTGCGTGCGCTCCAATCGGTCGGCTATGTCGCCGGCGGGAGCAAGGGCGCCGCAGGCGAGCCTCCGTCGCCGGATTGGACCCATGCGAACTCCATCGCCTACAACGCCGAGCGCGATCAAATCATGATCACTCTGCGGAATCTCGGCGAGGTCTGGGTCATCGACCACAGCACGTCGACCGGGGAGGCGGCGGGGCACTCCGGCGGCCGCTACGGGCGCGGAGGCGACCTGCTTTACCGCTGGGGAAACCCGCAGGCCTACCAGCGTGGAAAGCCATCGGACCAGAAGCTCTTCGGCCCGCACAATGCGCACTGGATTCCCTCCGGGTTTCCGGGCGCGGGGAACGTGCTCATCTTCAACAACGGAGAGGGGCGCAGGGACGGGGAGCATTCATCCATCGAGGAAATCCGGCTCCCGTCCGCGGCGGACGGCTCGTTCAAGGTCGAGGCTGGCAAACCCCACGGCCCCGAAGCGCCGGTGTGGCGTTACGTCGCCGAGAAGAAATCGGATTTCTATTCTTCATTCCTCTCGGGAGTGCAGCGGCTCGCGAACGGCAACACGCTGGTCTGTTCGGGAATGCAGAGGAGAATCTTTGAAGTCGATCCCGCAGGCCGCACCGTTTGGAGCCATGAGGTGAAGACGGACGGTGATCCTGCTCCGGAAACGGCGTTTCCACCGCCGAGTTCAATGCCGGCACCCGGAGGCTTTCCGGGAGCCCCCGGCGGGCCGCCGATGTCGGGCGGGCCGGGCAGCCAGCCGAATCCACCGCTCATCACGATCCTGGATGCGAACAATGATGGGGCCATCGACGCCGCCGAAATCGCTCAGGCGCCGGCGAGCCTGAAGAAGCTCGACCGGGACCGTGACGGATCTCTTTCGCTTCCAGAGTGCCTGCCGCCTCCGGGAGGCGGACCGGGAGCGGCGCTGCTGGAGAAGCTTTTTGGCCGCCCGCCGGGCGGACCTTCGGGCGGACCACCTGGGGGGCCCGGAGGACCGGGAGGGCCGGGAGGGCCTCCGGGTGGTGCGTCCGGACAACCGCCGTTGCCGCCGATTTTCACGATGCTCGACAAGAATGGCGACAGCACGTTCGACGCAGCGGAAATCGCGGAGGCATCGGCGAGCCTCGCGAAGCTCGATCGGAACCGTGACGGAAAGCTCGGCCTCGACGAATGCCTGCCCGGTGGCGGACCGGGCGGCCCCGGCGCTCCGGGAGGGCCTCCCGCGCCCGGAGGGGCCGCGGACCCGCTCGGTGCGAATCTTGCGGCCGATCCGCTCGGAGCAGGGGCGCCGCCTGCAACGTCGCCCGATGCGGGAGGAGCGCATCCGCATCCGCCGCTGATAGCGACACTGGACATCGACGGCAGCGGATTCATCGAGCCCTCGGAACTCGCGCAGGCAGCCGCCCGCATGAAGCTGCTCGATCGCAACGGCGACGGCAGTCTGTCCGTGGATGAGTGCTTTCCAATGCCGGGCGGTGCTGCCCCGATGGCCGCGCCGCCGGGAGGTGAGGCGGGCGACGCACCGGAACGGCCGCCGTTGCCGCCCGTGTTCACCACGCCGGACACGAACGGCGACGGCAGGATCGACGCTGCCGAGATGGCGAAGGCACCGACCACCCTGCTGAAGCTCGACCGCAACACCGACGGGAAGATCAGCCTCGACGAGTGCCTTCCAAGTGCGCCGGACGCGGCGGTCGATGCACTGCATGGCGGCTTGGTCCGAGCAGAGCGCATCCCCGCCGATCATCCGGCTCTCAAGGGGCGCGACCTGAAGCCGCTCATCGAATCGAAGCCGCCTCCGGCGAATCGCTAGCGCCAGTGACTGAGCTGCTTGTTCTGCCGATGCTGGCGATGAACATCGTCGCCTATATCGGGCCGGGTGCGGGCTTCACCTTCGTCGGCTCGGTGCTGGTCCTGCTGACGGCGCTCCTGCTGGTCTTCGTCACGATCGCGGCGTGGCCGTTCCGCCTCGTGCTTGGATCGATTCTTCGCCGCAGGAAGAAGCGGCGCAAGACCGACGTGCGGCGCGTGATCGTCCTCGGCCTCGACGGATTGGATCCGCGCCGCGTCGGGCGGCTGATGGAGGAAGGGCGTCTGCCGCACATGGCGTCGCTTGCGCAGAACGGCTGCCACAGCCGGATCGAGTCGAGCTGCCCGCCGATTTCGCCGGCGGCATGGTCGTCGTTCATGACGGGGACGAACCCCGGCAAGCACAACATCTTCGATTTCCTGAACCGCAATCTGCAGACGTATCTGCCCGAGCTCTCGTCGTCCGCAATCCGCAGGGACTCGAAGGGGCGCGCGGTGATGAAGCTCCTGCGGAGGAGCGTCCCGTTTTGGAACATCCTCGGCGAGCACGGCGTGTTCAGCACGGTGCTGCGCGTGCCGATCACGTTTCCGCCGGAAAAATTCAACGGCGCGCTGCTCTCCGGGATGTGTGTCCCGGATTTGCGCGGTTCGCAGGGGACGTTCACGTGCTTCGCCGAGACGCCGGGCGCCGGGGACATCTTCGAGGGCGGCGAAGTGGTGCTGTTGAAGTTCGACGGTGATGCGGCCAGCACGCTCCTCACTGGTCCGCCAGACTGCGCAGGTGTTCCGATTCGGATCCGCCGCAACGTGAAGAGCGGCGACGCCGAGGTGCGCCTCGGCGGGCAGCGGGTCGTTCTGGTGAATGGGAAGTATTCGGAGTGGACCCGCGTGAGTTTCCGCGCCGGAATCCTCCGGAGGATTCACGGAATCTGCAGGCTGCTCCTCGTCTCCGCGTCGCCATTCCGCCTCTACGTCACGCCGCTGAACATCGACCCGGAAAAGCCCGCGCTGCCGGTGTCGCACCCGGACTATTACTCGATTTACCTCGCGAAGCTCCACGGCCCCTATGCGACGCTCGGGCTCGCGGAGGACACGTGGGCTCACACGGAGGGCATCATCGACGACGGTGGTTTTCTAAACCAGGCCTACGATATTCACGACGAGCGCGAGCGCATGTTTCTCGGTGCGCTGCGCACCACGCGCTCGGGGCTCTGCGCGTGCGTCTTCGACACGCCGGACCGCATGCAGCACATGTTCATGCGCCCGCGCGGCAGCCTTCCCGGGACTGCGACGGATCCGACTGCGCCGAATGCAATTCTGGATGACATGTATGAGCGCATGGACGCGCTCGTGGGCAGGACGCTCGAGCACGTCGGCAAGCGCGATGTGCTTCTCGTGCTTTCGGATCATGGATTCTCGTCGTTCGACCGCGGGGTGAATCTGAACACGTGGCTCGAGCGGGAGGGTTTCTTGAAACGCACCAGCGGAGAGGGTTCGGGGCGTTATCTGCAGGGAATCGAGTGGTCTGGGACTTCAGCTTACGCGTTCGGGCTCGCCGGGATTTACCTTAACCTGAAAGGGCGTGAGTCGCATGGAATCGTCGGGCCGGAGGAGGAGGGGCGGATCAAGGCGGAGATCATCAGGCGGCTGATGAGCGTGGTGGATCCAGTCAACGGACGCAGGGTCGTCCATGCGGTGCATGACGCGGCGGATGTTTACAGGGGACCGTATGCGCGCGGCGGCCCGGATCTCGTGGTTGGTTTTGCCGAGGGGTATCGCTTTTCGTGGAAGGCCGCGGTCGGCGAGATGGAGGACGAGGTTTTCTCCGACAACACGCGGAGCTGGAGCGGGGATCACTGCGTGGACCGCTCGCTCGTGCCCGGCGTCTTCTTCTGCAACCGGAAGCTCGATTTGTCCGCAGGCGTCGGGCTCATTGACATGGCGCCGACGGTGCTCGACCTGTTCGGCGTGCCTGTGCCGGCGCACATGGATGGCAAAGTCTGCCGCTCCGCAAAACAACCCGCCTAAATGCCGAACGACCAGCATCCCAAACTGAGCCGCCGGAAATTCTGTGGAATGGTCGGCGGGGCGCTCGCGTTTCCCGGCATCGTCAGCGGCGCCGCGAGCGGACGGATCCCGAAGGTCGCGGTGGTCGGTGCGGACGGGATGGATCCCACGCTGCTGCACCTCTACGCGGGCCGGGGCCTGATGCCGAACTGCCGGAAGCTCATCGATGCGGGCGGCTTCAAGAAATTGCGCACCACGCTGCCGCCGCAGAGCCCGGTGGCGTGGGCCACCTTCATCTCGGGGCTCGATCCCGGGGGCCACGGAATCTACGACTTCATCTCGCGCGACGCAGGGACGGTCACCGCGGATCTCGCGACGGCGAAGACGAGCGCGCCGAAGCGGTTCATCCAGCTCGGCAAATACTCCGTGCCGCTCGCATCGTCGAAACTGCAGCTCATGCGCAACGGCCCGACGCTCTGGCACATCCTGCAGGAGGCCGGTGTGCCGTCTGTCGCCCTGAAGGCGCCGGTGAACTATCCGCCGACACCCACGGACGCGAAGACGCTCTCCGGCCTCACCACGCCCGACATCCACGGCAGTTACGGCATCTTCTCCTTCTACTCCACCGATCCGAAGCAGGCCACGCGCGACGTTCCCGGCGGACAGATCGAGAAGATCCGGCTCGCCCGCGGCCTTGCGTATTGCACTCTGCGCGGCCCGGCGAATGTCTTCGACCGCGAGCATCCCTCGGCCGACATCCCGTTCACCATCGAGCGCGATCCGCAGAATGCCGTCGCGAGGATCAGCATCCAGGGCAGGGATGTGATTCTGAACGAAAGGGAATGGAGCGGGTGGATCCCGCTCAGCTTTCCGCTCGTGCCCTATCTCGCGAGCGTGCCGGCGATGTGCCGGTTTTTCCTGAAGCACGTGAGGCCGCAGCTCGAGCTGTATGTCTCGCCCGTGAACATTGATCCGGCGGATCCCGCGTTTCCGGTGTCCACCCCGAAGAGCTATTCGCGCGAGCTGGCGGATGAGGTCGGGCGCTTCTACACGCAGGGAATGGCGGAGGAGACGCCCGCGCTGTCGGCGGGTGTGCTGAGCGATGCGGAGTTCCGGCAGCACGCGCTGCATGTCCTCGACGAGGACATCCGTATATTCCGCTCGCAGCTCAGCCGCTACCGCGACGGCTTCTTCTTCGCCTATTTCTCCTCGCTCGACATGAACTCGCACATGTTCTGGCGGACGATCGACGCGAAGCATCCGCTCCACACGCCGGAGCTGGCAAAGGAGCACGGCGACCACCTGCCCGCGCTCTACCGGCGCATCGACGAGTTTGTCGGCGACGTGGTCGGGCACCTCGGGCCGGAAGGGCAGATCTACATCGTGTCTGATCACGCGTTCACGTCGTTCCGGCGGCAATTCAACCTCAACGCATGGCTGCTCGACCACGGCTATGCGGGGCTGAAGAACCGGCTCGACCGCGACGGCGCGCCGGATTTCAAAAACACCGACTGGCCGCGCACGCGCGCATACGGGCTCGGGATCAACAGCCTGTTCCTGAACCTGCAGAACCGCGAGCCGGACGGTGTGGTGAAACCCGGCGCTGACGCGGAGCAGCTTCGCGCGGAACTAATCGCCGCGCTGACTGCGATCCGCGACCCGCAGACCGGCGAGCAGGTCATCCGCCGTGTGGTCCGACCGGATCAGGTCTACCGGCGCACGTCCGGCGGCCGCGTTCCCGACTTGGTGCTATGCTACAACGACAACTACCGCGCCTCGTGGGACACGATCCTCGGAGGCTACCCCAGCGAGCATCTGCTCGATAACCTCGACCCGTGGAGCGGCGACCATTGCATGGACCCGCATTTCCTTTCCGGCGTCCTCCTCACGAACGCTCCGGTGCACCACAGCGAGCCCTCACTCGAGGATATCGCACCGACGATCATCAGTGCATTCAGGGTGAAGGTTCCGGACGAGATGAGGGGCCGGGACCTGAGGAGCGAACCATCCGCTGCGCGATGATCGACGGTGTGAATCGAGTTGCCGGTGCCTTGGTGGGCGGCGTGAACCGCCTCCTCGGCAGCGCGTCGCCCGCCGTCGTGCTGCTCGTCCACTCCCTGGTCATCGCGCTGCTGGCGGTTGCGGTTTACGCGCTGGTGTCGAATCAGCGAGGCATCCGTGCGGCGCGCAACCGCATGCTCGCACGGCTGCTGGAGATTCGGCTCTTCCGCGACGATCCTGTTTCCGTGCTCGGCTCGTTCCGCCGCGTGCTTGCGGCGACTGGCATCTACATCGCGGCATCGCTGAAGCCACTGCTCGTGCTGGTGCCGGTTGTCGTGCTTTGGATCGGCCAGCTTGCGGGGTGGTTTGAATGGCGCCCGCTGGCAAAGGGGGAATCAGTCGTCGTCTCGATGAAGCTCAGGGATGGCGTCAGCCCCTTGGCGCAGCCGGCGCTGCTGGAGGTTCCGCCCGGATTCGTCGTCGAGACCCCTGCATTCCGCTCGGTGCATACCAATGAAGTCGCGTGGCGGGTGAAGGCCATCGAGGCGGGCAATGGCGTGATGCAGTGCAGCGCGGGTGCCGCTGTGGTCGGCAAGGAGATCGTCGCCGGCGGCTCGCTGGAAAGAGTTTCGCCAAAGCGGGTGGGGGACCGTTTCTGGGATCGCGTGCTTTATCCGGGCGAGGAGTCGCTCTCCGCGGCGGTCCCGGTTGCTGAAGTGCGGGTGGACTTTCCACGCCGCTCCCTGCGTTTCTTCGGCCACGAAATCAACTGGGTGTTTGCGATCTTTCTCGCTTCGATCGCGTTCGCCTTGGTTGTGAAGCGGCCCTTCGGCGTGGAATTCTAGAGACTCAGCCATTCAACGACATGTTCGGAAACCGACAGCACAAGATCCCCATCGACCACGAACTCTACGAGCGCCTGCAGAAGGCCGCACAGATCGCAGGCTATTCTTCCACGGAGGAATTTATTCTCCACGTGATCGAGCGCGCGGCGACGCCCGCCGGTGCGGATGAGTCGGAGGAGGAAGTGCGGAAGCGTCTGAAGGGCCTCGGCTATTTGGAATAGATCCGCAGATGAGCGCCGACTTCATCACCATCGTGTCGGGACTGCCGCGCTCCGGCACATCCATGATGATGCAGATGCTCGTTGCCGGCGGGATGACCGCCGTGACTGACGGGCATCGCTCGCCCGACGCAGACAACCCTCGCGGCTATTTCGAACTTGAGGCGGTCAAGAAGCTGAAGACCGATTCGGCATGGCTCGCCGGAGCGCGAGGCCGTGCGGTGAAGGTAATCTCCATGCTGCTCTACGCACTGCCGCCAGCCTACGAGTATCGCGTCATTTTCATGCGGCGTGACATGGGGGAGATCCTCGCCTCGCAAAATGAAATGCTGAAGCGCCGGGGGACGGTCGCCAATGACTCAGGCGACGCAACCATGCGGCGCCACCTCGATGCGCACCTAGCGAAAGTGCAGGGCTGGCTTGCGGGGCAGAAAAACTTTCGGGTTTTCTACTGCGAACATCGCGACCTGATCACCGCACCCTCTGAGCAAGCTTGCCGCATCGCGGAATTCATCGGGTCGGGCTTGTCCGTGCCGGCGATGGTGGAGGCAATCGATTTGTCGCTGCACCGAAACCGGGCGTGAGGCACCGGCACCGCGCGATGGAGTGGATTTCTTGAGCCCCCAGCGCCACTAGGCGCCGGCCATCATCTCCTTGATCTGCTTCGTCGCGATGCCGATGGGGCGGTCGAGCGGGACTCCGGCGCACGCGATGAGCGTGGTGAGGAGGTCGCCCTGGTTGCCTTTGACGTCGGCGATGAAGCGGCCGGTGCGGAGGCTGCCGCCGCCTTTGCCGGCGATGATGAAGGGAAGGTTTTCGCGCGCGTGCTTGTTGCCGTCCTCGAGGCCGGAGCCCCACATCATGATGCAGTTGTCGAGAAGCGTGCCGTCGCCCTCGCGGAGGCTGGCCATCTTCCGCACCATGTAGGCAAACTGGTCGATGTTGAACTTCGTGATCGCGGCGACCTTGCGGACTTTTTCGGCCTCGTTGTTGTGGTGCGTCGTCGAGTGATGCGTGTCGCTGAACCCGAGCTCGGGATACGACACGCCGTTTGGCGTGGAGCCGATGTAGGTGCTCACGCGCGTGGTGTCGGTCTGGAAGGCGAGCACGTTCAGGTCGCACATCACCTGCATGTATTCGCTGCGCTTGTCGCCCTCGGGGATGCGGATCTCGATGGGTGGCGAATCCTTGTCGTTGCGCTTGCTGGATGCGACGCCCGCTTTTTCCAGCGCTGCTTCCTTCTGCCGGTGCTCGATGGCGGCGATGCGGCGCTCCACGGAGCGGACGCTGTCGAGATATTCGTCGAGCTTGTGCTGGTCGGTCTGCGGGAGCCGACGGCGAAGATCCTTCGCGCCACCGATGACGCGATCGAGCATCTGCCGGTCGAGCGGATCGGCCTGCGTGCTCTGGCCGGGCTTGTCGGTTTTGCCGAAGAGGCGGTTCAGCACATTGCGCGGATTCGTTTCCGCAGGCATCGCCTGCGTCGGCGAGCGGAAGCTGCAGTGCGAGTAGTAGCCTTCGTTCAGGCCTTCCTGGTTTTCCTTGTGCGTCTGCGGCATCGTCGCGAGCTCGAGCGACGGCAGCGAAGTGAGGCCGCCAATGTAGTTCGCCACGATCTGATCGGCGGAAATCGCGATGTGGATCTGGTTGCGCTTGCCGGCATCGGGCAGGCAGGCAGTGAGCCACGTGGAAAGCTCGAGCGCGTGCGGCGCGCCATTGAACGGCGAAATCGGCACGCCGGAGATCCCTTTCACCATGAGACAGCGATCGAGCACCGGACGGAGCGATTCAATCGCAGGCGACGGCGACGTGAGAAAGCTCTCGGGCGTCGTGGGCCAGAACTGATCCATGATCACGCCGTGCGGCATATACATGAAGCCGATGCGCACCGGCGGCTTGTAGGCCCTGCCTTTGACGGGAGCGGCCCAGCCCATCGATTCCAAAAGCGGCAGCGCGAGCGTGGCGCCGATTCCCTTGAGGCAGGTGCGACGGTTGATGAGGTGCTGGCTGTTCATACGGCGTGTCGAAGATCGCTGCGGAGGCCGGAGGAGCAAGTGGCAAGCTTCACTCGGCTTGTTGGATTAAATCGGCCATGCGCGGTTTGATTGGGAAGATCGGCGTCAATTTTACGGGCGTGCAGTCATTGTGAGTCGCTGGCCGGTGGGCTTTGAGCGCCCGGGTCTTCGCGTGCATTCGGCCCCTAAGATTCCATTCGGCGCCGCGTCGCCTGACACGCTTCGTTCGCTCCACGCATTCGCACCCCATGAAATCCGTTCTGCTCCCTTTCGCGGTTCTGTCTCTGCCCGTCATGGCCGAGAAATGGTCGTTGGATTCCGTCGACGCGTCATTGGTCGCGCATGGTGAGGTGAAAACGGCGACCGGCGCGGCGGGCCAAAGCCTTGTCCTCGATGGAATGTCGCTCATCGAACTGAAGAATAGCAGCACGCTGACGAATGAAGGGAGCTTCACCGTCTCGCTTTGGTTCAATCCCTACTCGCTCAGCGGCGGGCAGCAGATGCTCGTGGGAAAAAACCGCTACTCGCTCGGCGAGCGCCAGTGGGGAATCACCATCGAGCCGGATGGAAAATTGCGCGCGCACATCCAGCAGAAGCGCTGGAGCGAGATCACCTGCGAGCGACCATTGCAGGCTGGGCATTGGCATCATGTTTCGCTCGTCATGACGCCGGATCGCGCGTCGTTGTTTCTTAATGGTGCGCCTGCCGGCGATGTGAAACTCACGCAGCCGATTCCCACGACCAAGGCACCCATCACGCTCGGCGGGATCCTCGACCCGGAAAAGCCGCGCCAGCAGTTCCTCGGTGCGCTCGATGACGTCCGGATCGCAGCGCGTGCGCTCTCAGCGGAAGAGATTGCGGCGAGCTTCCGTCCCGTCGCCGCGACCCATGATCTGCCGAAGCCGAAGGTTGCCGACGTTCCGCTCTGGGACCCGACGCAAAAGCTCCCGCGTGCCGCGGAATTGCCGGTGCTCGAAGGAGTGGAGTTTCACGTGCTCAAGAAGCAGCGCCCCGACACCGATGGTGCCAAGTGGACGCTTGGCGTCGGCCTCGCGTGGCACAAGGGCAAGCTCTACGCCTCGTATGGATTCAACACAGGCGACGAGAACACCCCGACGGAGGAGGCGCACGTGCGGGTGAGTAGCGATGGCGGAAAAAGCTGGAGCCCGCCCGTCGTCATGGATCACGGCGAGGGAAATCTCGGCGTCAGCCACGGTGTGTTTCACTCGCACAACGGAAAGCTGTGGGCATTCATGGGCGCGCTTTACGACCGGTTTCAGCGCACGCACACGAGGGCCTACACGCTGGACGAAAGCACCGGAAAATGGGAACCGCACGGCATCATCATCGGCGATGGTTTCTGGCCCATGCAGGAGCCGCAGAGGATGGCCGACGGAAACTGGATCATGGCTGGCGCCCGCATCGCGAAGGGCTACGATTTTCAGGGCGATTATCCGGCAGTGGCGATTAGTCATGGTGACGATTTCACGTGCTGGGATCTGGTCGTCCTGCCCGTCGAGCGCGGTCTCGGAAACATCTGGGGTGAATGCACGGTCATCGTGGACGGGAAGCGCGTCGTGAACATCTCGCGCTACGGACAGAGGCCGGTCGCGCTGGTGTCGGTGAGCGACGACTTCGGTCGCACGTGGACGCCCGCAGCTCCGTCGAATCTTCCCATGGCGACGAGCAAGCCCTACGCGGGCACGCTGAGCACGGGGCAGCGTTACCTCGTCTGCACGAACACCGCGGACACTGGTGGCCGGCGCTCGCCTTTGACCATCGCTGTCAGCAAGCCCGGCGAGTCGGTCTTCAGCAAAGTCTTCCTGATTCGGCCGTCGGTCTTCGCCGCCACACCGGGCGTCTCCAATCCGAAGGCGGATTTCAGCTATCCCTACGCCATCGAACACGACGGCAAACTCTACATCGGCTACACGCACAAGAGTCATGCCGCAAACGAGCTGGCGGTCGTCCCGGTCTCGAAGTTGCGAATCGAACCGTGACATAGCCTGGCCGTTCGGGTGCTGCGGGACGAGTGAATGAACTTCTGCCGACAATTCGCTGCCATCTTTCCCGTCATGACAGCCAGGGTCTGTATTCTTCCTCTGACGACGGTGTGAGTTCAGGCGATGGAACCGATGGGCTTCACAGTTTCGGGGACCGCAGGGCTCCGACGGTTTGGTTGTCCGCTCGCGCCTTCGCTCTACTTTCCGAAGCATGCGCTCGCGGAAGGAACGGCGACGCGCTGGCAGGAGGTGAGTGAAATGCGGGAGCCTCCGAGCCGTCGCTCTATGCGCAGATGAAGTTCGCTGGGTTCCCGCCGACACTGTGAGGAACTCCATGCTCCATCGACATCTTCACCGACTAGGTGATGGAGCTGGAAGCAACCCCGAGGCATCACTTTCAAGGCAGCCGGTGGCAGCACAACCGAAAGCTTTGGCTTCCTCGCTGAGCTGTCCGACGTTCATCCGGTGGGGGCACGGCGAATCGGAGGGAAAGCGAAGTCCTCTCCTCGTCACCGCAAGGCATCCAACTGTGTTGCAACCGCTCGGTCGTGGCCCGGCAGCAGGGCTCTCGCCCGGGTTCGGTCTCCTTCGGCCTTCTTCAATAGCTCCTGTGCGATGGCGTGGGCGGAGGAAAATTTTCCATCACCGTCGGCATCGATCCAAATGGGATTCGTCGAACCGATGACGCGCGGGACGAATGTCTTGCTCGATGGCTGATATGGCCGCGGGATTTCCCAGAATGGTTCCCTCACACCGGGCCCGGTCGCAATGGCGACAAGGTGCACATCATGCGAGGGCTTCGGGATTTCCCAAATCACGCGGGCCAGAACATCCGCCGCGCGCCCGGGTTTGAGTGCCTCGGCGCGCAGCAGCATGCCGTTTCCGAAAAGCTCGAGGCGATCAGCCTGCACCCATGATGGACCTCGCACGCAGATCTCCACGCGCAACGTGCTGCCGAGACCGGTGGCGAGGTCGCCGACTTTGAAACGCTCATCCACTTTTATGTCGGTGAGGAGCCCGAGGCTCACGAGCAGCCGGCCCTTGCGATAGCTCTCCCACACCTTGTCGAGATTGATGCCTGCCGGATTGCCATCATCCACGGCGACGTAAGTGCGGCCCTGGCCGAGAATGA
>JBGAPU010000176.1:0-6332 GCA_044221035.1 Chthoniobacteraceae bacterium
AACGCGCCGATCAAGGTGGACGTGCGCCTCGTCGCCGCGACGAACCGCAATCTCGAGGAGATGGTGGGCAAGGGCGAGTTCCGGGATGATTTGTATTTCCGGCTAAGCGTGGTGCGGCTGCACATGCCGCCGCTGCGCGAACGCTCGGAGGACATCCCGCTCATCACGCATCATTTCCTGAAGGTCGCCGCGGAGGAGAATGGCAAGCCCGTGCGCGAGATGACCGCCGACGCGATGGAGTTGCTCGAGCGTTATCCGTGGCCGGGAAACATCCGCGAGCTGCGCGCGGCGGTCGAGCGAGCCGTGGTGATGGCCAGCGGCCCGAAGATCACCGTGCGCGATCTCCCTCATTCGGTGCGCGATGGCGCATCCGCGATCCCGAAGGCTGTGGCCGGACTCAAGCTTCCGTCGGTCGCCAAACCCGGCGCGCATTTGAACCTTCAGGAAACCGAGCACCGGATGATCCTGCGCGCGCTGGATGAGAACGGCGGCAACGTGACGAAGGCCGCGAAGGCGCTCGGCCTGAGCCGCCGCACGATGCACCGCCGCCTGAAGGAATTCCGCGAGGCAGAGGAGGCGGAACTTGCAAAATCGGGCGGCAAACCTATTCCTCGCACAGAGGGCACCCACAATGGCGTCTGAAGTCAAAGCACAGGAAGTAGTCCATTCGCTCGAGCACGGAAAAGGGCGCCGCTGGATCGTGCTGCTGCTGATCGTCGCGTTCGCGCTCTTCCAGTCGGTCGCACATGTGCTGATCAACCCGATGAACCGCCTCGGCGGGCAGGCGGCGCTCTTCGTCGGGCTCACGCACCCGAAGGGCATCGAGCAGGCGGTGATCGCGCGTGAACTGGCGCGGGGCCACGGTTTTTCCACGCAGGTGATCAAGCCGGCCGCCGTCGCGCTGGCAACGTTCCCGACCTTTACCATGCGCCGCTCCATCCCTGGCTGAACTCCTCGGCGCTCTTCACCGCGGAGCGCATCAGCGACTCGCTGAAGCTGCGCACGGACGGCAAGGGGCACCAGGATTTCTGGGGCATGCGGAAGGGTGAATACGTTCACCCGGCCGACCGCGTGATCTGCGGCGTGAGCGTGCTGTGCTTCCTCTGCGCAGTGTTCGTGAGCTTCCTCACGGTGCGGCGGCTGTTCGACGAGCGCCTCGCGACGATCACCGTGGTGATGATGCTGTTTTGCAATCACTTCTGGCACTTCGCCTCGACCGGGCTGCCGCAGATGCTGATGATGCTGCTCTTCAGCCTCGCGCTCTACTGCATGGTGCGCGCCCTCGCCGCGCGGGACATGGAGGAGCGCACGTGGCCGTGGCACGCGGGCGCCGGCCTTGCCTTCGGCCTGCTCGCGCTCACCCATCCGCTCACGGCGTCCATCTTCGTCGGCGCGCTCATTTACACCGCGATCGTCCACGCGCCGCGCGGACGCGATGCCGCGGTGATGCTCGTCATCTTCCTCGCGTGCCTCACGCCGTGGCTGGTGCGGAATGCGAAGCTCAGCGGCTCGCCGTTCGGCATCGCGGGACAGACGCGCCTCTTCTCCCTCCGCGGCTCCGAGTCGCAGATCATGCGGACGCTCAACAAGCCCGACGACACCGTTCCGGTGCATCATTTCCGCAGCAAGATCCAGATGGAGCTGCTCAACCAGATCGACACGCTCGTCGGGCGCCTCGGCAAAATCATCGTCGCACCGCTCTTCTTCATCGCCCTGCTGCACACCTTCCGGCGCAACGACACCCGCAGCCTCCGCTGGGGCATCCTCCTCATGCTGCTCGCGGGCATGACCGGCATGGCGATCTTCGGCTTTGCAGACGGCGACCTGCAGGCCGAGCTGCAGTCAAACGACCTGTATCCCCTCTTCATCCCCATCACCACGGCCTACGGGCTCGCACTGCTGCTCGTGCTCTGGAGCCGCGTGCAGGTCGCGGGGCGCGATCTCGCGTCCATCCGGCAGTTCAACATCGCCTTCCACTGCCTCGTCATCTTCCTCAGTTCACTGTCGCTGCTGAACGTCTACACCGATCCGCCGAAGCTGCCGTTCGTCTGGCCGCCGTATTGCCCGCCCGCGATCAACGATCTCTCCGACTGGTATGGAAAGGACGACATCATCTGCTCCGACATGCCGTGGGCCGTCGCATGGTATGCCGACCGCAAGAGCCTCTGGCTCCCGCTCACCATCGCCGATTTCAACGACCTGAACGAGTTCCGCTTCCGTGGCAAAATCACCGGCCTGCTCATCACGCCGGTCACCGGTTTCCGCGGACTGCTGAACGAGGTCGGCGTCGGCGAGTTCAAGGACTGGCGCGCGTTCATCATGCGCGAGCCTCGGGCTGCGCAGAACTTCGCGCTCAAGGTCGCACGCCCCATCTTTCTCATGGGCGCGTCGCACTACCTGCTCTTCGCAGACCGCGACCGCTGGACGGAACGCAACAACTGACGGGGCCGCACCTGCGGCAAAAATTCCGTTGACCGGTCCGGCTCGGCCCGTATGGTCGCGGCCTCTCTTATCCAGAGTGGCTGAGGGTTCTGGCCCCGCGACGCCACGGCAACCGCTCCGACTAAACCCGGAGGACCAGGTGCCAAATCCAGCTCTGTGTCGCAAGACGCGGAGACAGATGAGAGCGAAGCGGTGATTCGTCGTCACCCTCGCCACTCCGGGAAGAGCGTCCAAATCTGCACAGCTATGCATAAAAACGCACCTTCCTACTTCTCGAACCTCAAGTGCCGCGAGTGCGGCAAGCTCTACCCGAAAGAGGCCATCCACGTCTGTGATTTCGACTTCGGCCCGCTCGAGGCGGCCTACGACTACGATGCGATCAAGGCCGTGCTTTCGCGGGAAGTCATCGAGTCGCGCCCGAAGACCATGTGGCGCTACCGCGAGTTGCTGCCCATCGACGGCGAGCCGACCGTCGGCACGCAGGTGGGCTTCACGCCGCTCGTGAAGGCCGACCGCCTCGCCGCGAAGCTCGGTATCAAGGCGCTCTACATCAAGAACGACACCGTCAATTACCCCACCCTGTCGTTTAAGGACCGCGTCGTCAGCGTCGCGCTCAGCCGTGCGCGCGAGCTTGGCTTCAAAGTCGTCGCCTGCGCGAGCACCGGCAACCTCGCAAATTCCGTCGCCGCGAACGCCGCGAACGCCGGACTCAAGAGCTACGTGCTCATCCCCGCCGACCTCGAGCAGGGCAAGGTGCTCGGCTCGCTCGTCTATGGCACGAACGTCATCGGCATCCACGGCCCCTACGATCAGGTGAACCGCCTCTGCTCCGAAATCGCCGGCAAATACGGCTGGGGCTTTGTGAACGTGAACCTGCGCCCGTATTACGCCGAGGGCAGCAAGACGATGGGCTTTGAAATCTGCGAGCAGCTCGGCTGGCGCATCCCGCGGCACACCGTCGTGCCGATGGCCTCCGGCTCACTCCTCACAAAAATCCACAAGGCCTACGGCGAATTCGCCAAGTGCGGCATCGTCTCCGAGGCGCCGTTCTCCGTCTATGGCGCGCAGGCCACTGGCTGCGCACCGATTTCGCACGCGATGAAAAAAGGCACCGATATCGTGAAGCCCGTGCCGAAGCCCGAGACCATCGCGAAGTCCCTCGCCATCGGCACGCCCGCCGACGGCTACTACGCCATCCACGCAATGCGCCAGACCGGCGGCTTCGCCGAGGACGTGAGCGACGATGAAGTCGTCGAGGGCATCAAGCTCCTCGCGGAATACGCGGGCATCTTTGCCGAGACCGCAGGCGGCGTCACCGTCGCATGCGCGAAGCGCCTCATCGAGACCGGCAAAATCCCGCGCGACGAGGAAGCCGTCCTCTGCATCACCGGCCACGGCCTCAAGACCCAGGAAGCCATCGCCGGCAAATGCGGCGAGCCGCGCCTCATCAAGCCGAGCCTCCGCGAGTTCGAGGAAAAAATCTACGCGCCGGATCAGGCGGCGGCCTCCGCTTCGCCGAGTGTTTAGTGATTAGTGTTTTGTTGGAGCACCTCGACGTGCAATGAGCATACCCGCTTTCACTTATCATCCCAACCCTCTAGCTACGGGCAGCGTTAAACAGAGTGACGTTTCCTGCCGATGCTGCGGTGTCGCTCGCGGCTACATCTACACTGCTTCGGTTTATGCTCCGGTTTCGTATCGAGACTGCATTTGTCCTTGGTGCATTTCTGACGGATCGGCAGCAGCGAAGTTCGAGGCGATGTTTTCAGACGACAATCCGCTAGCTGAAGCGGGTTTGTCGGAAGCGATCATCGAGGAGGTCACGAAACGAACGCCTGGCTATAATTCGTGGCAGCAGGAGATGTGGCTTTCTTGTTGTGACGATGCGTGCGAGTTTCACGGCGATGCTCCGCTTGCGGAATTGCAGGCACTTCAAGGCGTCGCGCTAGCGCGAACACTCACAGCTTGGGGTTGGAAAGAGCGCGATTGGGCGCAGTTCGTTCAGCATTATCAGCCCGGTGGCAGTTCAGCAGTTTACAAATTTCGCTGCCGCCATTGTGGAGACATCAAGTATGCAATTGATTTCGCGTAGGTTGGCGCTCGGACGACAATCAACCCCTTGTAGCCTACTAAACACTAAACACTAATTACCTCACCCTGCACAAACCGATGGCCAACGTCCGCATCCCCACTCCACTCCGAAAACTCACCAACGACCTTGAGCTCGTCAGCGCTGCCGGCGCGAATGTCGGCGAGCTGATTGGCAATCTCGACAAGGCGTTCCCCGGCCTGCGCGAGCGCATCTGCGACGAGCAGGGCGCCGTCCGCCGCTTCGTGAACATCTTCGTCAACGACGAGGACATCCGCTTCCAGCAGGACCTCGACACGCCCGTGAAGGACACTGACGAGGTGAGCATTGTCCCCGCCATCGCCGGAGGATAGCTGCTGGCTTCCGCGCGCTTTCCCGATGCGCGCATGTGACTGGTGAATCGTGAATGGTGACTGGCCCTCCGATTCGCGCACCATTCACAATTCACCAGTCACCATTCACAGCCACAAACTCGCGCTGACTCCCAAACCGCAACCCAGCACCCATTTTCCGACCATGGCAAAAGACACATCCCGCCTCTGGCTCATGTATCCCACGCGGCTCATCACACGCCCGGTCGTGTGGGAGCTGTGCAAGCAGTTCGATGTCGTCACGAACCTCCGCCAGATGAGCGTGAACGACGAGGTCGGCCTCGTCTGCCTCGAACTCGACGGCGAGCGCAACGAGATCAAGCGCGCCATCGCCTGGCTCGAGGAAATCGGCATCAAGGTCGAGCCCGTCGAGATTCAGACCATCGAGGGCTGAGCCTCATCGTCGCGCGCCGACGAGTGAAAGGCGCGCCGCTCGATTTCGCCGAGCATTTTCCCAAAGCCCGGCAGCCGCGCGCGGGTCTCCTCCACCACATGCTCGCACGGCTGATTCCCCTCGCGCTCATCGCCCTCGCCGCTCCGCTGAATGCGGCGACGCTCCCGCCTGCCGCGGGCCGCGCCGTGGACTTTGCGAAGGACGTGCGCCCCATCCTTCAGGAGCGCTGCTACGGCTGCCACGGACCGGAGAAGGACAAGAGCGGCTACCGCGCTGATTCGCGCGACGCGGCAATCAAGGGCGGCGACTCGGGCAACGCCGCAATCATCGTCGGCAAGAGCGCGGACAGCCCGCTCATTCATTTCGTCGCGGGCCTCGATGCGGACATGCTGATGCCGCCGAAGAAAAGCGGAAAGCCTCCGCTCACTTCCGAGGAAATCGGCATCCTCCGCGCGTGGATCGACCGAGGCGCAATCTGGCCCGAGGACAAATCCGTCGCCAAACGCGACCCGCTCGATTGGTGGAGCCTGAAGCCCATCACGCGCCCCGCGGTGCCGGAGGTGAAGTTCTCAGTGCACAGTCCTCAGTCCTCAGTGAAACCAGCCGAACTGGCTGACAACAAACTGAGCACTGAGCACCGGGCACTGAGCACTAACCCCATAGACGCCTTCATCCGCGCAAAGCTCGCCGGGAAAAACCTCACGCCCTCACCCGAAGCCGATGCCCGCACGCTCTGCCGCCGGCTTTACTTCGACCTCATCGGCCTCCCACCGACGCCCGAGGAAATCGAAGCGTTCGTCCGCGAATACCAATCACCAGTCACCAGTCACCAGTCACGCGACAAAGCACTCTCACGCCTCGCCGACAAGCTGCTCGCCTCCCCGCGCCACGGCGAACGCTGGGCGCGGCACTGGCTCGACGTCGTCCACTACGGCGACACGCACGGCTACGACAAAGACAAGCCGCGCCCGAACGCATGGCCGTATCGCGACTACGTCATCCGCGCGCTGAACGAGGACAAACCCTACGCGCGATT
>JBGAPU010000050.1:0-42909 GCA_044221035.1 Chthoniobacteraceae bacterium
CTCCACCTTCCAGGGCAGCCTCTCGTCGCTCGTCGGCAAAGGGCGCCCGCATCATACACTCGAAAAAGGCTTACACGGCGCGGGCGCCATCGCCGCCGTGCTCGTCCTGCGCTACGTCGCAAAGGTCGCGCGCAACGCGGTGAACAACGCCGAGCCGGAGTCGCCGTAGCGTGGAAAATCTTACTCTTTGTCCTGCTCTTGCTCCTGCTCTCCTTAATCGAAGTGTCCGCGGTAGAGAGCAAGAGCAGGACAAAGAGTAAGGGCAGCGCTCACCGCTTCTCCATCCAGATGATCACCGGGCGCTCCGATGCCTCCACGGCCACGTAGCCCTCGATCTCCTGCTTCGCCTCCACCTTCTCCGCGTCGCCGGCGACGAGCGGCATGCGCTCCGCGCGCAGCACGCGCTGCGGGTCGTTGAAAAGCCGCACCGTGCGCGGCTCGCCGGATGCGCGCCACACGACCCACGCGCGCTTCGCCGGATCGGTGCCGTGGATGAACTCATACGCGTGGCATTCCTCCTCCTCGCGGTCCGCACGCGCGAAGCGGTAATCGCCGAGCGAGCGCTGGAGCCACGCGAGCGCGTGGAAGGCCGGCTTCGGCTCGAAGTTCCGCGTGATGCCGCTGCTGCCGTGGACGTGCGGCTCGTCTTTGTCGTTGAAGAAATACAGGTGCGCGCGATCCACGCCGAACCGCGCGAGCAGCAGGAACGACCGCACGGACCACATCGCCTGCTGCTCCTCGGTGCTCCCCTGCCATTTCACAAAATCGCCCTTCGGCGGCGCGGGCTTCGTCGTCGCGTCGAAGCCAAACTCCGTCACCCACACCTCCTTCGTCGGCGCGTGCTGATCACGCCAGCGGAGCACGTGGCCCACGTTCTCGATGAAATGCGTCGCGGGGTCCTCGGGAAAGCTGCGCCTCCACGTCGGCCAGCCCTCCACTTCGGCGTAGCAGTGGATGTTGAGGATGTCCCACAGCCCGTCGAGTCCTGCGAGGCAGTCCACGCTCTTCGAGTAGCGGCCGCTCGGGCCGAGGTTCGCGGCGCATGTCGCGATGCGCAGCGCGGGGTCGCCCGCACGGAGGCCGCGCGCCATCGCCTCGAAGAGCTTCCGGTAACTCGCGTCGTCATACTTGCCCGGCTCGTTGCCAATCTCCGCGGCCTCGATGAGCGCGTCCTTCGACGACGGCCCGAACGCCTTCGCGAACGCGCGCCCATAGGCCTCCGCGTCGCGCGCCACGTCCTTCCACACGCCCGGCGCGAGGTCGTCGAACATCAGCGACGCGTGCGTGCGGTAGCCCGCGTGCTTCCACGAGCCGTAGAGCTGCGCCCAGTTCACGCGGTTGGCGGCAAAGGGGAACTGCGTCGGCGCGGACGTGTCTTCGCCGAAGTCCCACTTGATCGGGTGGTAGTTCCGCAGCACGCGCGTGACCGGCGCGTAGAGCCCCGGTTTGAACTGCACCGTGTGGACATTCAGCCCGATGAGGTCGCGCATCAGCGGGCGCGGGCGCGCGTCGTCCGCACGGAGCGGCACGGACGCGAGGAGGAGCAGCGGCAGGAGAAATGCGGCGCGCATCGCGCGATGATGGCTGCGCGCGGCGAACGCGGCAACATCTCCGCTTCCCAATTCCCCCTGCCTCGTGTGAACCTCGCCGGGTTGTCCCACGCCATGACTGTCTCCCGCCTTTCCCTCGCCGCCGCACTGCTCACCGCCTCGCTCGCCGGCGCGGCCGAATTTCCGCAGCTTCCGAACACCGAGCGCGACATGAGCATCCCGCTCATGCCCGCGGAGGAGGCGGCGGCGAAAATGCAGGTGCCTCCGGGCTTCAAGGTGAGCGTCTTTGCCTCCGAGCCGGATGTGCAGAATCCCATTGCGATGGCGTGGGACGGGCGCGGGCGGCTGTGGATCGCGGAGAACTACACCTACGCCGAACGGCCCACGCGCTTCGACATGAGCCTGCGCGACCGCATCGTCATCTTCGAGGGGACAAACAGCGGCAAGTTCACCAAGCGCACCGTCTTCACCGACGACGTGCAGATGCTCACGAGCATCGAGGTCGGGCACGGCGGCGTGTGGATGATGTGCCCGCCACAGTTGCTCTTCGTCCCGACGCAGGATGGCGACAAGCCCAGCGGCCCCGCGCAGGTGATGCTCGATGGCTTCACGCCGCCGCAGGACAACTACCACAACTTCGCCAACGGCCTCCGCTTCGGCCCTGACGGCTGGCTATACGGGCGCTGCGGCGCGTCGAGCCCCGGCGATGTCGGCAAGCCCGGCACGCCCGCGGCGGAGCGCATCCCGCTGCGCGGAACGATGTGGCGCTTTCACCCGAAGACGCATGTCTTCGAGGCGCTGAGCAGCGGCACCACAAACCCGTGGGGCCACGACTGGAACGAACACGGCGAGCTGTTCTTCATCAACACGGTGAACGGCCACCTCTGGCACGGCATCACCGGCGCGCACTTCGTCCGCCCTCACACGATCGACCCGAATCCGCGCGTGTATCAGATGATCGACCAGCACGCGGACCACTGGCACTTCGACACGTCGAGCGACTGGACCAAGTCGCGCGGCGGCGCGGCAAACGCCTTCGGCGGCGGCCACGCGCACATCGGCATGATGTTCTACCTCGGCGACAACTGGCCCGCGGAATACCGCGGTCATCTCTTCACCTGGAACATGCACGGCCGCCGCGCGAATCAGGAGATCATCGAGAGAAAGGGAAGCGGCTACGTCGGCAAGCACGGGCAGGATGTCTTCCTCGCCGAGGACAAATGGTTCCGCGGCATCGACCTCAGCTACGGCCCCGACGGCGGCGTGTTCGCGATCGACTGGAGCGACACCGGCGAATGCCACGACAGCACCGGCGTCCACCGCACGAGCGGGCGCATTTTCAAAATCACGCACGGCGAGCCGAAGCGCGTGGAGCCATTCGACCTCGCGAAGATGAGCGAGGCCGAACTCGTGAAGCTGCACACGCACGAGAACGAGTGGTGGTCACGGCAGGCGCGGCTGGAACTTGCTGGCCGCAAGGAAGCAGGAAAAAATCTAGGCGACGCTGCGAAGCTGTTACGCGCGATGATCGTGAGTGGATCGGACACGCAACCAAAGCTCGTGAAAGACACCACCACAGTGCATCAGCTTCGTGCGCTGTGGTCGCTGTATTGTATCGGAGCCGCAGACCAGTTCTTGCTAGGCTATCTGAGTTGGGAGGCCACTGATGACCACATGCGTGCATGGGGCATTCGATTGCTCTCGGATCACTGGCCACTGGATACTTGCATGAGCAAGCGTCCTGACCCCAAGAGTGATGAGGAGTCCGAGGATGGCCCGCGCACTCCTTCGCGCGGAGATTGGGCTGGACTCCATCAACAGGCGCACTTGGAACTTTCTCCTCTGGTTCGCCTTGCACTTGCTTCCATGCTGCAACGCTTGCCACCGGATCGCCGATTCAGCATCGCTGGACCACTCGTTGGGCGTTCTGAAGATGCAAATGACCACAATATCCCGCTGATGATTTGGTATGGCCTCATTCCCGTCGCGGACTCCGACCCCGAAACGCTCGCGGCCATCGGAACAAAATGCCACCTACCGCTTACGCGCCGCCTCATCGCACGACGGCTCGTCGAGGACATCGAGAAGAATCCCGCGCCAGCGAACGCGCTGCTCAGCGCTTGGGAGAGGAGGGGCCCTGGATTCTTGAAAGACATCCTCGATGGCTTTTCCGAAGGCATGTCAGGCTGGCGCAAGGCCACGAAGCCCGCGGCGTGGGATTCGGTCGTCGCCGCGCTCAGCAAATCGGAGGACCAAGCGCTGCTCGCCCGCGTGCGCGAGCTGAGCGTGCTTTTTGGCGACGGGCGGGCGCTCGGCGAGGTGAAGGCGATCGCGCTCGACGGGAAGGCGGACATCAATGCGCGCAAGGCCGCGCTCCAGTCGCTCATCGAGGCGAACCCGCCGGACCTCCGCGCCGTGTGCGAGCAGCTCCTCGGCACGCGCTTCCTCAATGCCGTTGCCGCGCGCGGGCTCTCGCGCTTCGACGACGCGGCGCTCGGCGAGAAGCTCGCGCGCAGCTACCGCAGCTTCCACGGCACCGAGCGCGGGCCGCTCATCGAGACGCTCGTCTCGCGGCCCGTCTTCGCGAAGGCGATGCTCGCCGAGGTCGCCGCCGGGAAGATTCCCCGCGCCGACATCACGCCCTTCCACGCGCGGCAGATCCGCGGCTTCAACGATGCCGCGCTCACCAAGCAGCTCACCGACGCATGGGGCGAGCTGCGCGAGCCCGCGGCGGACAAGAAGGCGCTCATCGCGAAGCTCCGTGCGCGCCTTTCGCCCGACACGCTCGCGAAGGCCGACCTCCCCGCGGGCCGCGCGGCGTTCACCACGTTCTGCGCCACGTGCCACCGCCTCTACGGCCAGGGCAACGACATCGGCCCCGACCTCACCGGCGCCGGCCGCGACAACCTCGACTACCTCCTCGACAACATCGCCGACCCGAGCGCCGTCGTGAACGCGGACTTCCGCATGACCATCGTGGAGATGAAGGACGGTCGCACGCTCGCGGGCGTCATCCCCGCGCAGACGCCGAAGACCGTGACCATCCGCGCCCTCACCGGCACCACCACCGTCGAGCGCGCGGACATCGCGAAGATGGAGCAGGCGCCCGTCTCCATGATGCCCGAGGGCCTGCTGGAGGCGATGAGCGAGACGCAGGTGCGCGACCTTATCGGCTACCTCATGCAGCGGACGCAGGTGCCGCTGCCGGAGGAAAAGCGCTGAGCCGCCGAATATCCGAGCCAGATTGCCGGGGGAGCGTGCAACGGGTGAACTGTAGAAATTTAGGCAGATTTTCGGAAGTTGCTGATTCCGTGAGGCTAGACCACGAAAACGGCGCCGTTTTTGCGACAATCGGGCCCGATTCTCCCGCCACCGGCCCCGATTGCGGTAGCACCGGAGCCGATTCCCGCTCCACTGGAGCCGATGTCGGCTCCACCGGGTCTGATTGCGACGGCACCGGGTCTGATTGCGACGGCACCGGGTCTGATTGCGACGGCACCGGGTCTGATTGTGGCGGCACCGGACCCGATGGGGGCGAAATCAGCCCCGATTGCCCCGAAATCAGGGCGTCTTACGGGAGCAGACTGCCGTCTGACGGGAGAATCGGGTTCGGTGGCGCGGGAATCAGGCCATCTGCCCGCGCCAGACGTGCCGTTTGCAATGCAATCGGGGCATTTTTCGGGACAATCCCCTCCGCCTCCGCGGGAATCGTGAAGCACCCCATTTTCATTCTGGCGCGGCCCGCCCCGCGCGTTACCTAGTCGTCCATGGTCTTCAGCTCGCCGCTGTTCCTGTTCCTGTTTCTTCCGATCGTGCTGCTGCTCTGCACCGCGCTGCCGGGCACGCGGGCGCGCAATGGTGTGCTGCTGGCGGTGAGCCTGCTCTTTTACGCGTGGGGCGAGGTGGGCTTCATCTTCCTGCTGCTGGGCTCGACGCTGGTGAACTGGCAGCTCGGACTGCGGGTGGGGCGCGAGGAGGATCCGGCGCGGAGGAAGCGCGCGGTGGCGTGGGCGATCGTGCTGAACATCGGGCTGCTGGCGTTCTTCAAATACGCGAACTTCGTGGTGGGGAATGTGAACGGCGCGCTGTCGGTGTTCCACCTTCCGGAGATCCGGCTCGGGCACGTCACGCTGCCCATCGGCATCTCGTTCTTCACCTTCCACGCGCTGAGCTACGTGGTGGACATCTACCGGCGCAAATCGGAGGCCGCACGGAACCCCGCCGACACGGCGCTCTACATCTTCTTCTTCCCGCAGCTCATCGCGGGGCCGATCCTGCGCTGGAGCGCGATCGCGCCGCAGCTCGTGCAGCGGGTGGTGACGCGCGAGGGGTTCGCCGAGGGCATCCGGCGCTTTGCGGGCGGGCTCGCGAAGAAGGTGCTCATCGCGAATGCGGTGGCGCTGCCGGCGGATGAGATTTTCAAGCTGCCCGCGGCGCAGCTCTCGCCGTCGCTCGCGTGGTTCGGGATGCTCTGCTACACGGCGCAGATTTACTTCGACTTCTCCGGCTACTCGGACATGGCGGTGGGGCTGGGGAAGATGTTCGGCTTCACCTTCATCGAGAATTTCGCGCACCCCTACGTGTCGCAGTCGGTGCGGGAGTTCTGGCGGCGGTGGCACATCTCGCTGTCGAGCTGGTTCCGCGACTACCTCTACATCCCGCTCGGCGGGAACCGGTGCTCCGAGGGGCGGAACATGCTGAACCTCGTGATTGTGTTCTTCCTCTGCGGGCTGTGGCACGGCGCGGCGTGGACGTTCATCGTGTGGGGGCTGTGGCACGGGGCGTTCCTCGTGCTGGAGCGGACGCGCCTCGGCAAGGCGCTCGATGCGATGCCGCGCCCGCTGCGGCACGGCTACGCGCTGCTCGTGGTGATCTTCGGATGGGTGCTCTTCCGGGCGGACACGTTCCCGCAGGCGATGGCGTTTTTCTCAAACATGCTCGGCCTGGCGCACGGCGCGACGGGGCAGCCGCTCGCGCGCTACGCGACGCAGGAGGCGGTGACGATGCTGTGCGTGGCCGCGCTGTTCGCGGTGCCGGTGTGGCCGTGGCTGAAGGCGCTGCTCGGGCGCGCGGTGGAGCGGCTGCCGCGGCGCGCGGAGTCGGTGTTCACGGCGCTGGGGATGACGTTCGAAAGCGTGCTCGTCATCGCGCTCCTCGTGCTCTCGGCGGCGTGGCTCGCGGGCGGCACCTACAATCCGTTCATCTATTTCCGGTTCTGAGCCATGACGTTCTTCGCCGATCGCAAGACTCTCCAGCGCCGGACAGACATCGGGCTCATTCTCGCGTTCGTCGTGTTCATCTGCCTGCCTGCCGCCGACTCGCTGCTGCGCCTCGACCGCACGCCCAAGGTGGATGAAAACCGGCGGCTGGCGAAGCGCCCGGAATTCCACGCGTCGCTCGCTGGAATCCGCGATGCCTTCGCGGGAACCGAGGCGTATTTCAACGACCACTTCGGCTTCCGCTCAACGCTCGTCCGGCTCGAGCGGGATCTGCGGCGGAAAATCTTCCCGGAGATTCGCGTCCCCTACGTGGTCATGGGCAGCGGCGGCTGGCTTTTCTACGGCGGCGACCTGGCGCTGGACATCCTCGGCACGAGACCCTTCAGCAATGAGGAGCTGGAAAGCTGGCGCCGGCTGCTCACGGGCCGGCGCGACTGGCTTGCGGAGCGCGGCATCCGCTATCTCTTCGTCATCCCGCCGGACAAGAGCACCGTTTACCCGGAGCATCTTCCCCGATGGGCCACGGAGACGCCCCGGGTGGACAGAATCCGGCAGCTCATCGAACACATGCGCGCGCACAGCGACGTGCCCATTCTCTCCCTGCGCGATGCGATCCTCGCAGCAAAGCCCCGCTCGATCCTCTACCGCCAGACGGACACCCACTGGAACGACGTCGGCGCGCTGGAAGGCTGCCGCGTGATGGTGGATGCGGTCTCCGCCCTCGGAGTCGCGGTCGCGCCGCTGGACCCCGCCTCATTCCAAATCGTCCGGGAGGAAATCCCCCCCGGCGACATTGCAAAGCTGGTCAGCGATTCCGCCAAGTTCCCCGACAACGGCAACCTCGCAGCCGTCGCTGGCCCCGCGCTGACGCCGTTCCGACTGCGGAAAGACAACACCATCCTCGGCGACAAGGTGGCCGCAGGCTACGAGCCGCATGTTTCGGAAAACGCCGCCGCCGGCGGAAGGGCCGTCATCTTTCATGACTCCTTCCTGCTTCAAGGCAGGAAGCTCCTCGGCCACAGCTTCGGCCGGGTCGTCTATTTCCGGCAGTTGAACTGGGAGAAGCCCTTCCTTGAGCAGGAGAAGCCGGACATCGTGATCGACGAGATGGTCGAGCGGCACATCGGCGGCGGCAACCCCGAGGAGATCCGGAAATCGGACGAATACTTCCGCAACCCGCAGGCGCCCCCGCCCCGCTGAGGCGCCAGCGGCAACTGCAACCGTTTCATCCATCGCCCGTCCTTCTGGCCATGACGCTTTTTCCCAGCCGCGAAATCCTGAGGCGCCGGGCGGACATCGCGCTGATCGCCGCATTCTTCGCGCTCATCTGGCTGCCGCTTGCGGACAGCCTCCTGCATTGGGACAAAACCCCGTCGCCGAATGAAAACCGCGCGCTGGCGGCACGCCCGGAATTCAAGCCGACTCTCGCTGGCGTGCGCGCGTTCTCCGCGGGGTTCGAGGCGTATTTCAACGACCACTTCGGCTTCCGGCGCCGGCTCGTCCGCCTGAACCAGCACTTGAAGTGGCAGGTCTTCCGCCATGCCCGGACGTCCAGCGCGCTCGCCGGCAAGGATGGCTGGCTGTTCTTCTCCGGCGGCGTGATGCTGGACGACGTCCGCGGCGCGCATCCCTTCACCACCGGCGAACTCGAGGGATGGCGCAGGCTGCTCGAGGGCCGCCGCGACTGGCTCGCGCAGCGCGGCATCCGCTACCTCTTCGTGGTCCCGCCGGAGAAGCACACCGTTTACCCCGAGCACCTGCCGGACTGGCTTGTGCAGGCACCGCGGGAACGGCGCAGAATAGGCCAGTTCCTCCACCACATGCGCACGCACAGCGACGTGCCCGTCCTCGACCTCCACGAGACGATGCTCGCGGCGAAAAAGCTCGGCATCCTCTACCGGCAGACGGACACACACTGGAACCAGCTCGGCGCATTCGTGGCGTCGCGCGAAGTCATCCGCGCGGCTGCGGGACTCGGCATCGCCGCCACGCCGCCGGATCTGTCCGCCTTTGAAGCCACCCCGGCCGAGCTGCCGCAGGGCGACCTCGCGCGGATGCTCGGGAGCGGAAAGCACTTCACCGACCGCGGGGACATTGTCCTTTCGCCGAGCCGCCCGCTGCCGCCCTACGAGTATCGGAAAATGGAAGGAACCCTGCCAAAGGATCGCGAGCCGGACTTCGGGACCATCGTGACGAAGAATGCCGCCGGCACCGGGACCGTGTTGATGTTTCACGACTCATTCGCCGAGCCGTGGTTCCGGTTTCTCGGCCACAGTTTCGCGCAGGCGACTTTCGTCTGGGAGCAGAACTGGGACAAACGCGTCTTCGACATGGTGAAGCCCGACCTCGTGATCGACGAGATGATCGAACGCTACGTCATCGGCGTGGACCCGGAGCTCATCCGGCAACTGGACGAGCAGCCCGCGAAGAAGCTCCTCAACGGCCGGCAAGGCGAGCGGTGAGGCGGGGAACGAAAATTGTTAACGCGGGGTAAAAGCGGTGCCATTGTGCGGCGCGGGTGGTTATCCCCTCGGACACCAGCCATTCCATGCCCGCACTCGATCCCGCTCCGCAGCCTCTCCGCCGCCAAATCGCCGGCGGCATCACACTGCTCACGGCCACTTCGCTCCTCATCGCGCAGGGGCCGCCGCCCGGCGGCGCTCCGCCAAACGGGGGACGCCCGCCCTTCGATGGACCGCCGCCATTTCCCGGAGGACGGAACGGGAACGGCCCGCGCTCGAACCGGCCCGGCGGCGACCCGAACGCGAAGAAGGAGAACCGCGTGAGCATCACGACAGAGGGTGCCTTCCGCGTAATCAAGAGCAACGGCTGGCCCGAATACACGCCGCAATTTCCCCGCCGCGGCAACCCGAACACGGCGTGGCCGCAGGACTACACGTTCCGCGTGACGCTCGACCCGAAGCCCGCCGCGCAGCCGCGGCATCCGGGCGGGTGGTTCACCGCCGTGGGGCTGAACGGCGTGCCCTTCGAGCCCGGCACCGCGGAGACTTGGAACAACGACCCTCGCTCCGGCTGGCGCTACGAGGCGCACACGGGCTTCCTGAATCTCGGCCTCGACGAGCACAACGCGCACGTGCAGCCCACCGGCGCGTATCATTACCACGCGATGCCCACCGGCCTCGTGCAGAAGCTCGGCGGCGACGACGGCAGGATGCTCCAAGTCGCGTGGGCGGCGGACGGCTATCCGGTTTTCACCGCAAACTGCAGCGGCACCAGCGGCAAGGGCGACAAGGCGGAGAAGACAAAGGTGCGCGCGATGAAGCCGAGCTACCGGCTGAAGACCGGCACGCGCCCGACAGAGAACAACGGCCCCGGCGGGAAATACGACGGGCGCTTCACGCAGGACTGGGAATACGCGGAGGGCAGCGGCGACCTCGACGAATTCAACGGCCACACCGCGCCGACGCCCGCGCATCCCGAGGGCGAATATCATTACCACATCACCACGGCGTTCCCCTTCCTCCCGCGCGGATGGAAAGGCACGCCCGACCAGAGCTTCTCGAAAGGCGGCCCACCTCCCGGCGGCGGCTTCGGTGGCGGTTTCGGTGGGCCCGGAGCCGGACCGAATGGCCCCGGCGGACCTCGTGGCAGGGGCGGCCCCAATGGCGGGCGTCCTCCCTTCCCGCCTTTCGGTCCCCCGCCCGGAGGCCCTGGTGGCGGCTTCCCGCCGCCACCCTTGTAGTGCGGGGGCAAGCGCAGCCGCGTCCCACGCGGCGGAGCGCGACACCGCCTTTGCCACGAACGCAAAGAAGAAGACCGGGCGTCTGTTTGCTCTTCCGCAACAAGGCGGCGTGGCGCTTCGCTTCCCGCCGCACTACAAGGAAGCCGCCGCTCCCAACTGCTCCATGCCACGCATCGCCGCCATCCTTCTCCTCGCCCTCGCCGTCGCCGCGCAGGCCGAGACTGTCCGCCGTCCGGCGAAGGTTCTCTCCCCGCCCATCCGCCCGTGGCAGAAGCTCAACCCACTCTGGAGCCTCGGCAACGCCGACGACCCGCAGCCGCCGGTGAATTACAAGCCAGGCAACCCCATCCGCCGCCTGCAGTGGAACCTCCGCAATCCGCTGCACAATTTCACCTTCTACGTCATCGGCGTCTCCGACAAGGACACCGTCCGCACCGGCCGGCACGCGAACCACGTCTTCGCGCCGAGCGGCGGATGGAACTGGGCGGTGACTCGCCGGCACATTATCCTGCTCCCGTTCGTCTCGTATGAAAACCGCCGCTGCCGCTTCTACCTCGGCTGGCGCGAGAGCGGAAATTTCGGCGCGAAGCTCACCTTCCGACACCGCCCTGAGACCGCGCCCGCCCCGCGCGGCCTCGCGAAATGAAATGCACTTGACCACCCGCGGCGCGGCTTCAACGGTGCCGGCGGAATGACGCTCGCAGAAAACCTCCGCAAAATCTTCAGTGCCGACGGCTGGCACAGCGTCATGGCCGGAGCGCGCCGCCTCACGTATCCGCTCGGCTGGCGGCAGTTCGTGAAGCAGGTGGACCCCGAGGGCTTCGCCGCCATGCGCGCGAAGCATTACGTCCCCGGCGAGCGCCTCCTGCCTGCCAAGTATCTCGACATCGACGAATGGATGCGCACCAGCGTGAAGCGCATCCGCGACCTGCGCGTCCGCAAGGCCCCGCCGCGCCTGCGCGTCCTCGACCTCGGCTGCGGCACCGGCTATTTCCTCCACGTCGCGAAGTGCCTCGGCCACGACGTGCTCGGCCTCGACCTCGATGTGGACCCCGTCTTCACCGGCATGCTCGCCGTGCTGAAAATCCCGCGCGTCGTCCACGCCATCCATGCCGGCCAGCCGCTTCCCGACCTCGGCGCGCCCTTCGACCTCATCACGGCGCACATGACGTGCTTCAACCGCCGCGACGACGGCTCGCACTGGGGCGCGGAGGAATGGGAGTGGTTCATGAAGGAACTCGAACCGCGCATCGCTCCCGGCGGCCGCGTGCAGTTCGACCTCAACGTCCTCCCCGACGGCCGCCACATGGCCGACGACGTCCGCCAATTCTTCCTCGCCCGCGGCGCCCGCATCGAGCGGCGGCGCATTTACCTGCCGCCGCGCGGGGCGCGGTAAAGTCGCAGCCGCGGAAGAATCCGCCAACGGTCCGCGCCGCACGCGGGTAGCATGGGAACGCGCCGCTCCCACGAGCCGCCGCAACCGACCTTCCCCGATGCGCCTCCTCCCACTCCTCTCCGCCCTCGCCCTCACATCCGCCGCCGCCTTCGCCGAGCAGCGCCCCGCGCTCCCGCGCCTCGACCGCAACGACCTCCTCGCCTTCCACGCCGCCGACGGCTCCGCGCAACGCGTGCAGACGGCCGACGACTGGCAGAAGCGCCGCGCGGAAATCCTCCGCGGCATGCAGAAAGTCATGGGCCCGCTCCCCGGCGCCAAGAAGCGCTGCGACCTCGACATGCGCATCGAGCAGGAGACCGACGCCGGCGACCACATCCGCCGCCTCATCACCTACGCCGCCGAGCCGGGGACAAAAGGCCGCGCCCGCGCATTCCTCCTCATTCCCAAGGCCGTCCTCGACGGCAAAGCCAAAGCCCCCGCCGTCCTCTGCCTCCACGGCACAAACAACGTTGTCGGCCACCGCGTCGTCGTCGAGGAAGGCCACACCGCGAACCGCGCCTACGCCCTCGAGCTCACCCGCCGCGGCTACGTCACCCTCGCGCCCGCCTATCCGCTGCTCGCCGACTACCAGCCCGATGTCCTCGGCCTCGGCTACGCGTCCGGCACCATGAAGGCCATCTGGGACAACATCCGCGGCCTCGACCTCCTCGACACGCTCCCCTTCGTGAAAGCCGGCGCGTATGGCGCCATCGGCCACTCCCTCGGCGGGCACAACTCCGTTTATACCGCCGTCTTCGATCCCCGCATCAAGGTCGTCGTCACGAGCTGCGGCCTCGATTCCTACCTCGACTACATGGGCGGCGACGAGAAGCGCTGGAAGCCCGAACAGGGCTGGTGCCAGACCCGCTACATGCCCCGCATGGCCAGCTACGCCGGGCGCCTCGCCGAGATCCCCTTCGACTTTCACGAAATGATCGGCGCCCTCGCCCCGCGCCGCGTCTTCATCAGCGCCCCGCTGAAAGACTCCAACTTCCAATGGCAGAGCGTGGACGCCATCGTGAAAGCCGCCCTCCCCATCTTCCAGCTTCACGGCGCCCCGCAGAATCTCAGCGTCGTCCACCCCGACTGCCCGCACGACTTCCCCCCGGAAATCCGCGAGCAGGCCTACGCCGTGATCGACTCGGTGCTGCGACCGAAGTGAGAACGGCTACTTCCCGCCGGGGCCGTAGCCTTTGGCGGGCTTGCCGTCTTCGCCGAGCTTGCCGGTGGCCCAGAGGATGCCGCGGGTGACGAGGTCGAGGTAGCGGGAGTCTTCCACGGTGGCGTTGTTGTGGCCGATGGTCGTGGAGAAGACGCGCGTCTTCTTCGGACCGTATTCATTCGTCCAGACGACGACGGTCTCGACGTCCTTCGTGGTGCCGTCCTTCGCCTTCACGGTCTGCTTGCCCTTGGCGAGCTCCTTCCCGGTGAGGATCTGGATGTTGTTGTAGAGCTCCTCCTTGATGGTGGTCCAGTTCGCGAGGCCCTTGGTGACGGGCGATGCGCTGTCCGTGAAAGTGATGGCGATGGGCTCCTGCGGGCCGTGGCCGGTGGACTGGAGGCCGAGGTATTCATACCAGCGGGCGTTTTCCGCACCGACTGCGACGGGCTTCTGGAACTCGCCGAAGCGGTAGCAGTGCATGGCGCAGTGGAGATTCACGCCGGGGATGCCGTCCTGGTGCGGCTTGAGAACGCCGGCGATGGTGGCGGTGTCGGTGATGCCCGCGGCGCATTCGTCGTGGATGACGAGGTCGAAGCCCTTCGCGTAGTCGGGGTTTCCGAAGATGGCGAGCGGGGGCTTCACACTCTTGTCGTCAGTGTGGACCTGCTCGACGAGGGCGTTGATGCGCGACTCGATGCCTTTCTTGAGGATGTCCTTCTGCGCGGCGTAGTCGTGGCAGCAGCCGCCGGTGACGAGGAGGATGCGGAGGGGCTTCTCAGCGGCCTGCGAGGAGGCGGCGATGCCGAGGGAGGCTGCGACGAGGATGGCGAGGAAGGAGGTGCGTTTCATGAATGGTAGGAGCTTGGGGTGAGTCGGGCGCCCCGTTTGTCTTAGGCGCGATGCGGCGGCAAGCCTTTCCTCGCCAGCAGGGCAACGCTGCGCTACTAAGAGCGGCCCCGGCCCCCGGTTAAAACCTCACTCCATTTCCCCAACGATGAAACCGCTCCCGTTCTTCCTGCTCGCGTCCCTCACGCTGCCGCCGGCGCTTTTCGCCGCCGACGCCCCCGCGATGCAGCCCGCCGCCGAGGTGATGCCGAAGCAGAAAATCACCGCGCTCGAAGTCCAGCCCTCGAAGGTGGTGCTCGACGGGAAATTTGCCGCCGCACAGGTGCTGGTGACGGCGAAGCTCGCCTCCGGCGAAGTCGCCGACGTGACGCGCTTCGCGACGCTGAAGATTGGCGGTGACTGCGCGGCGGTGTCGAAGACGGGCCACATCGAGGCGCGGAAGAACGGCGCAGCTTCGCTGACGGCGGAGCTTTCCGGGCTGAAGGCCGCGGCTCCCGTGGAGGTGTCCGGCGTCGCGGAGAAGGCGACGGTGGATTTCATCCGCGACGTGAACCCCGTGATGACGAAGCTCGGCTGCAACCAGGGCACCTGCCACGGCGCGAAGGATGGCAAGTATGGCTTCAAGCTCTCGCTGCGCGGCTACGACCCGCTCTATGATGTGCGCTCGCTGAAGGACGACCTCGCGGGCCGCCGCCTCAATGTGGCCTCGCCCGACGACTCGCTCATGCTGCTCAAATCCACGGGCGGCGTGCCGCACGAGGGCGGGCAGCGCACGAAGCTCGGCGACAAATACTACGAGATCATGCGCGCATGGATCGCCGACGGCGCGAAGCTCGACCTCGGCGTGCCGCGCGTGAAGGGCATCGAGGTGTTTCCCAAGAATCCCGTCGTCGCAGTTCCCGGTGCGCATCAGCAGTTCCGCGTGGTCGCGACATTCGCCGACGGCAAGACGCGCGACGTGACGAGCGAGGCCTTCGTGGAGAGCGGCAACGGCGACGTCGCCGCGATCATCCCGGAGACGAACGGACTGCTCAACACGCTCCGCCGCGGCGAGGCCCCGGTGCTCGCGCGCTACGAGGGCAATTACGCCGCCACGACGCTCACGGTGATGGGCGACCGCAGCGGCTTCGTGTGGAAGCAGCCGGAGACATGGGGGCGCATCGATGAACTCGTCGCCGCGAAATGGCAGCGCATGAAGATCGAGCCGTCCGGCGTGTGCAGCGACGCGGACTTCCTCCGCCGCGTGTATCTCGACCTCACGGGCCTCCCGCCGAGCGCGGAGGAAGTGCGCGCATTCCTCGCCGACAACAAGCCGATGCGCGAGAAGCGCGACGCGGTGATCGACAGGCTCATCGGCTCGCCGGAATTCGTCGAGCACTGGACGAACAAGTGGTGCGACCTGCTGCAGGTGAACTCGAAGTTCCTCGGCGGCCAGGGCGTGCAACTCTTCCGCGAGTGGATCCGCAAGGAGCTCGCGGCGAACACGCCCTACGATCAGTTCGTGAAGAAAATCCTCACCGCGTCCGGCTCGAACAAGGAGAACCCCGCGGCGAGCTACTGGAAGATCCTCCGCGAGCCCGCGGAGACGATGGAGAACACCACGCACCTCTTCCTCGCGACGCGCTTCAACTGCAACAAGTGCCACGACCATCCGTTCGAGCGCTGGACGCAGGACCAGTATTACCACCTCGGCGCATTTTTCTCGCAGGTCACCCTCGCGGACGACCCCGCTGCCGGCGGCGCGAAGCTCGCGGGCACCGCGGTGGAGAAGGCGCGCGCGCTCTTTGAAATCGTGAAGGACCAGCCGGCGGGCGAGATGATCCACCTGCGGACGAACAAGGTCGCCGAGCCGCAGTTCCCCTTCCCCGCGAAGTTCGAGAACAAAGGCGCGCGCCGCGAACAGCTCGCCGATTGGATCACTTCACCGGACAACCGCTACTTTGCGTCGAGCTACGTGAACCGCCTCTGGGGCTACCTCCTCGGCGTCGGCGTCATCGAGCCGCTGGACGACATCCGCGCGGGCAACCCGCCGACGAACCCCGAACTGCTCGATCACCTCACGAAGGAGTTCATCACGCACAATTTCGACGTGCGCCACGTGCTCCGCGAAATCTGCAAGTCGCGCACCTACCAGCTCGCCCTCGCGACGAACAAGTGGAACGACGACGACAGGACGAACTACTCGCACGCCCTCGCGCGACGCCTGCCCGCCGAGGTGCTCTACGATTCCGTGCTGAAGGTCACCGGCGCCGGCTCCCGCCTCCCCGGCGGCGTCCGCGCCTCGATGCTGCCCGACTCGCAGTCCGACCTCCCGAGCGGCTTCCTCGCGAATGCCGGCCGTCCTGCGCGAGAGAGCGCCTGCGAATGCGAGCGCAGCAGCGACCTCCGCCTCGGCAGCATCATGGCCCTCCTCAGCGGCCCCGCGATTGCCGACTCCATCGGTGACGCGAGCAACGCGCTGCCCAAGCTCGTCACCTCGCAGCCCGATGACCGCCGCCTCATCGACGAAATCTTCACCCGCGTGCTGAACCGCCCCGCGACGGACACGGAAATCGCCCGCACGATCGAGTCGTGGAATGTCATCGAGCAGGAGCACAAGAACCTCCTCGCCTCGCTCGACGCGAAGGAGAAGGAGCAGGCCCCCATCATTGCGAAGCAGGAGGCCGAGCGCGCCGCGGCCATCGATGCGGCGAAGAAGGAACTCGTCCGCTACGAGAAGGAAATCGCACCGAAAGTCGCCGAGGCGGAGAAGAAGCGCGTCGAGAGCGTCGCCGCCGCCGACAAAGCCGTGAAGGAATACGCGGAGAAAACCCTCACCTCTGCGCAGGCGCAGTTCGAGGCCACTGTCCCCGTCGCGAAGACCTACACCGGCTGGGTGCCGCTCGACCTCATCGAGCCCAAGGCCACCGGCGGCGTCACCCTCACCAAGGAGGCCGACGGCACCATCCGCGCCAGCGGAGGCGCCGCGAAGAGCACCGACTACACCCTCCTTGCCGACACGAAGCTCGCCGGCATCACCGGCGTGATGATCGAAGTGCTCCAGGATGCGGCTGCTCCGAAATTCGGCCCCGGCTATTTCCCCGACGGCAACCTCGTCCTCGGCGAAATCGGCCTCAAGACCGGCCCCATGGGCAAGCCGCGCCAGCTCGACGACGCCAAGTTCAACGGCGCCGCCGCGGACTTCAGCCAGCAGAACTTCGAGGTCGCCAAGGCCATCGACGACAAGCGCGGCGACCAGAACAACGGCTGGGCCGTCAGCCCGCAGGGCGGCATCCCGCACTACGCCGCATTCTCCCTCGCCAAGCCCATCGGCGACGCGAAGAACGGCCTGCGCCTGCGCTTCGACCTGAACCAGCCCCGCAACGGCGGCTTCAACATCGCCCGCTTCCGCATCTACGTCACCACCGGCAGCTCCCCGCTCAGCATCGGCCTTCCCATCGCCGTCACCGAGGCGCTGAAGAAGCCCGCTCAGCAGCGCACCAAGGAGGACAAGGCCGCCATCGCCGCCTACTGGGCCGAATACGACCCCGAGCTCCGCAAGCGCCGCCTGACCCTCGCGAAGAACCAGATGCCGCTGCCCACCGACCCCGGCATCATTGAGCGCCGCACCGCCATCGCCAAAGCCGAGGAGCCCATCCGCCTCGACCAGAAGCTCGTCCAGCTCCGCGCCGACGCCGAGCAGAGCAAGCTGCAGATGACGAACCGCCGCCTCACCGGCGCGCAGGACCTCGTGTGGGCGCTGGTGAACACACCTGCGTTCCTCTTCAACCGCTAAGCCGCGTCTGCTCCGGATGCCCGCTGCGCATTGCGGCGGCGCCGCGAAAGTTCCGCTCATCCTTGCGCGGTGCGTGCATGGGCATCGGACATGCAGAAATGCGCACCGCCCTGCTGTGGCGCCGTGAGTTCTCCGGTCGTGAATGGCGGCGGATGGTCGTGCCGCGGCAGCGCCACAACGAGCGCCGCTCAGTCGAACTTCAGCGGCTCGGGCTGCGCGAGCTTCACGTCCGCATTCGGCGGAGGCGGGACGACGATCGGTCGCGGCGCCGGGATGTTGCCTGCGGGCAGCGGGGTGTTGTTCGCCACCGGAATCTCGCCGGTGGTGATCAGCGGCGCCTGCGCGTTGCCCACGCCGGCTAGCTGCATCTGCCGCTCGAGCGCCAAGTTTGATCCATACGGGTCGGTGCCGATGACCGTCGGTGCGGCCAGTGCGACGGTCTTCAGCGACTGCGACTCCACGACCCGCGCGCGGAGCACGCCGGCCGGGGCCGCCTTGCCCGCGACCGGCACCGGCGCGATGCCGCTGTGGACGGAGCACGGATCCTTCGGCGCCTGTGCCTCGGTGCAAATCTCCTGATACACGGTGCTGATGCCGCCCTCGACGCACTTCGCCGTCGCGAGCCCGCCGCTCATCCGGCAGATCTCCGCGCGGATGATGCCCCTCGGCTGCACAAATTCGCGCGGCTTATACGTGTCGAACGACGTCTTCATGATGTCCGCCCACACCGGCAGCGCGATGTCCTTGCTGAATGCGCCTCGGTAAATGCCCGAGCGCGGCTTGCCGCGGAGCTGGTCAAAGCCAATCCAGACGCCGCACGTGATCTCGCTGCTGTAGCCGACGAACCACGCGTCGGTGAAGTTGTAGGCCGTGCCCGTCTTGCCGCCGAGCGGGTAGCGCTTGAGGCCGAGCTCCGTCGAGGCGCGCTCGGCGGTGCCCTCGGGCTCGAGCACCTGCGCGAGGCACGAATGCACCTCGTAGGCCGTCGTGTCCTTGATCACGCGGACCGTCTCCGGCTGCTCCTCGTAAATCACGTTGCCCAGCTTGTCCTCGATGCGCCGGATGATGAACGTGTTCGCCGGGCGCACGCCGCCGTTCGCGAACATCGTGTAGGAGAGCGCGAGATCCATCGGCACCACTTCGCTGCCGCCGAGGTAGGTGCGCGGATACGCCGCGAGGTCGCTGGAAATGCCGGCGCTCTCGGCGAGGTCCGTCACTTCCTTGATTCCCGTGTTCATGCCGATGCGGACCGTCGCGGCGTTCTTCGATTTCACCAGCGCGTTGCGTGCGGAGATGGTCCCCTCGAAGCGGTTGTCCGCGCGCTCCGGGCCCCACTCGCCGAGGATGCCCGTCGTGCCGCCGATCATCACCTTCGTGTTGTCCATCACCGCGTCCTCCACGGCGGTGCCGGGGAACATCCCCTTCTCAAACGCCGCCGCATACACGAGCGGCTTGAACGCCGTGCCCGGCGGGAGCTGCACCTGCCGCACGCGGTTCAGCTCGCTGTGCTGGAATTCCCGCCCCCCGACCATCGCGAGGATCGCGCCGGTCCTGTTGTCGATCGCGATCACGGCGCCCTGCAGATACTCGGGGTTGATGCGCTTCCCGTCCGCATCCACCGGCTGCTTGTTCGCGGCCTCGTAAATGCGCGCATACTCCGCGTAGGTCTGGTGGCGCAGCTTCGGGTCCTGGCTCTGGAATTCCGGCCTCGCCTCCACCGCGTTCAGCTCGGCGCGCAGCGACTCCTCGGCGCGCTTCTGCAGCGCGGTGTCGATGGTCGTGTAGATGCGCAGTCCCTCGCTCGTCGCGCGGTCGCGGCCCACGATCTTCATCACCTGCTGGTAAACCATGTCCGCCGGATAGCTCTCCTGGTGGATGGGCCGCTTGTTCTTCAGCACCGGCTCCTCGGCAAATGCCACGTCGTATTGCTCCCGCGAGACGCGGCCCAGCTCGAGCAGGCGGTTCAGCACGCGGTTCCGCTCGTCCATGCACGCGGTGTAATTGCGCCATGGCGAGAGCTTGTCCGGGCTCCGCAGCAGGCCGCAGAGCATCGCCGACTCGCTGAACGTCAGCTCCGACGCATGCTTGCCAAAGTATCCCTTCGCCGCCGCCTCCGCCCCGAAGAAGCCGTTCCCGAAATACACGCGGTTCAGATACAGGTCGAGGATGCGCTCCTTCGTGAGCCGCTTCTCGATCTCGCGCGCCACGAACATCTCGCGCAGCTTGCGCTCCTTGCTGCGGTCGGTCGGCGGGAGCTGCTCGGGGAACGTGTTCCGCGCGAGCTGCTGCGTGAGCGTGCTCGCGCCCTGCTTGTCCTTCCCCGCCTTCCAGTTCTCGTAAACCGCGCGCGCGATGCCGCGGACATCCACGCCCGTGTGCTCGTAAAAGCGCGCGTCCTCCGCGGCCACCACCGCCTGCAGCAGCGACGGCGCGAGCTGCTCAAAGGCCACCTGGTCGCGGTTCTGCGTGAAGATGCGCCCCATCGGCGCGCCGTTCCGGTCCAGAATCACGCTCGCCGACTCCATCGCCTCCAGCCGCGTGTAGTCGAATTCCCGCGCCTGCGCCTCGTATTCCCATTTGATCTTGAAGAAGATCACCGCCCCCACGGTCGCGATGATCAGCAGCGTGAAGAACGGAATGGTGAACCACCACCGGAGAAACCAGCGCTTTTTCTTTCTAGGCAGATCCAGCATGAAACGGGTGCTGAGCATCGCCAAACCGCGCCCCGGCGCAACACGAGAGTTGCCCGCACCGCCGGGAGCAGCCACCCTTCCCGCGATGAATCCCGGCGAAAAGGCCAGACTCTTCCATGAACTCGGCCAGCTCGTGCGCGCCGGAGCCCCGTTCCCCAAGGCCGTCGAGAAACTCGCGCGCCACTGCTCCGGGCGCGCCCGCTCCTCCCTCCTCGCCGTGAAGCGCGCCCTCGACGGCGGCCTCACCGTCTCCGAGTCCCTCCGGGCCGGCGCACCGCTCGTCGGCTCGCTGGAAGCCTGCGTCTTTGCCGCCAGCGACCGCGCCGGCCGCCTGGAGGCCGGGCTCGATCAGGCCTCCCAATACCACGGCGCCATCGCCGCCGCGCGCTCGCAGATGAAGTCCCGCCTCGCCTACCCCGTCTTCATCATCCACTTCGCCATGCTCGTCCTCCCGGTCCCCGCTCTCTTTGCGGAAGGCGGCGGGCTCACCCCCTACCTCAAGGCCGCCGGCTTCGCCATCGGCGGGCTCTGGCTCGGCGTCTTCATCCTCGCGGCCCTCATCCGCACGCTCCTCTCCCTCGCGGAGCGCAGCGCGGCGACCGACCGCTTCCTGCGGAAACTCCCCCCGTTTGGCACCCTCCGGCGCGACTTCTCCCTCGCCCGCTTCTGCTCCGCCTACCACATGCAGCTCGGCTCCGGCGTGAACGTCCTCGCCAGCATCGAGACCTCCGGCGCCGCCAGCGGCAGCGCCCTCCTCCGCGACGCCACCCTCGCCGCCATGCCCGCCATCCGCTCCGGCGGACAAGTCAGCGAGGCGCTGCACAAGACCGGCGTGTTCCCCATGGACTTCCTCCGCGCCTTCGCCGTCGGCGAGGAGACCGGACGGCTCGACCACGAGCTCGAGCGCATCGCGAATGAACACCGCAGCGCCGGCCTCCGCCGCCTCGACCTCCTCGCCGAATGGATCCCGCGCCTCATCTACATCGGCATCGTCCTCTACATCGGCTGGAGCATCCTCGCCTCCTACACCGGCCGCATGCGCGCCATCCAGGACTTCATGCGCGAATAGCATGGGTGAATAGCATGGGCGATTAGGCGAGCCCATCCCGCAGCCGCACTCCCTCACCTCCGTGGCGGAGGAAAAGCCACCGCTTTTCTCCCTTCCTCCTTTCCCCTCTTTCCACCCTTCCGCGCCAGATACCACCGCATCCCCGCGCCGCTAGGCCAGCGTGACACGGGAGGGTCACAGCCCCTGTGCCACAGGCGGAACTCCCTGACACTGCCCCAAAACCACGGCGCCTCCCACCAATCGCGCAAACCTCTGGAAAATTGCGCTTTGCATCCACCCATCGCCCCCGGATGCCACCGGCATTCCACCCGCTAGATACGCTGCCGCAACCCAAATCAACCAATCACCAAATCACCATGAGCCTCATCCGCTACATCAATCCTGAACTCAGCAACCTCAGCTCCATCGGCAACCTCCGCGACCACTTCGGCCGCCTCTTCGACATCGCCTTCCCCACCCGGTCGGCGGAGTCCTTCGGCGACTGGACCCCGTCGCTCGACGCCCACGAGGACAAGGACAAATACGTCGTCGCCCTCGAAGTCCCCGGCCTCAAAAAGGAAGACATCAACGTCTCCGTCCACGACGGCGTCCTCACCGTCTCCGGCGAGCGCAAAAACGAGAAGACCGTCACCGAAGGCACCGTCCACCGCCGCGAGCGCTTCTACGGCAAATTCAGCCGCAGCGTGAGCATGCCCACCGCCGTGAACGCCGCGAAAGTGAGCGCCGTTTACAAGGACGGCGTCCTCACCGTCGAAGTCCCGAAGGCCGAGGAAGCCAAGCCCAAGACCGTCGAGGTCAAGGTCTCCTAAGACCCCGAAGACCCCGAAGACCGGCCCCAGGGCCAGCCATCAGCGCCACGCAGCCCAAGCTGCGGGGCAAACCGAATACGGAGGAAACAAAGCCCGGTGGGTGCGAAAGCGCCCGCCGGGTTTTCCCTTGCCCAGCCCCCCGCAGCGCGCGCCACCAGTAAAACGCCCGCCAGCAATCATTCGTCATTCGTCATCCCCTCATCTCCTCCCGTTCAAGATCAGCTCATTCAGCTTCACCCGCAGCAGCTCCGTGTCGGGATCGGCAAATGGCACATCCAGCGTCGCGACCCCGTTCGTGTTTGCGCTCGTCCCCGCGATGGCGGCGCTGATCGCACTGGAGAGCGCCGCATTCGTCACCTCACCCTGCGGACCCTGCGCTCCCTGCGGGCCTTGCGGACCCGCCGGACCCTCGCCGCCCGGCGCGCCCTGCTCCCCCTGCGGACCCTGCGGGCCGGGAGGACCATCCGGCCCCGCGGCTCCCTGCGGACCCTGCGCACCGGCATCGCCCTTCTGCGCGAATACCTTCCAATGCACCGCATCCGCATCCGGCGGCGGCTGCCCCGGCCCCGGCGTCGCATCCATGCAAAGCCACGACGAACCATTCCACATCACCACGTCAAACTGCACATACACCGTGCCCGCCTCCCAATCCCCGCGCACCGTGAACCCTTGCCCCGCCGGCCCCTGCGCGCCCGGGCTTCCCTGCGGCCCCTGCGGGATGCTCAGGATCTCATCATGCAGCCCATTGAGCTGCGCGCGCATCTCGGCCGAGACGAGCGGAGAATGATCGGCGGGGAGTGATGGGTCAAAGGCCATGGCCGTGGAAAATGAGGGATGAAAGTGGAAGGATGAAAGGCGGGCCGGAGGCGGAAGGACTCGGGACACCTCATCCCCCATCCTTCCGCCGCATGCCCAAGGCTACACCACCGTGATCTTCGCCGGATCGCTCCATGCGCCGGGGATGTTGCCCGGGCCGTAGGTGCGCACGCGCGCCCACTGGGTGCTGCCCACCGGCAGGCCGGAGATGGCCGCCTTCGCCCCCTTCGTGGAAACTGCATGCACCCAGCCCGCCTCGCTGTTCGGGTCGCCGGCAGTGAGCTGGATTTCACTGATGGCCTGTTTGCGGTCCGCCTTGAACTGCACGACGATCGTCCCGCTCACCGTGCCGTGCTTGATGCGCACATTCGACGGCGCCTCCGGCACCGGGGCGGGTGGCGGCTGGTCGCCGCCGTAGGACGGGAAGCCGCTCAGCTCCACGATGGCCGGGTTGCCGTCCGCCTTCAGGTTCACATACGTGCCGAGCTGCGCCAGCGCGTCCTCCAGCGCCTCGCGCGCCGTCTTGAATGCACTCATGTCCGCCGTCGCGCGGCTCGCCTTCGCCACGAGCTTCTCCTCGTAGGTCGTGATGAGCGCCCCCAGCGCGGCCATCGTCACTGGCGGCGAGACGAATGTCGCCGCGGCATCCGTCATCGCTTCGAGGATCACCTTCGCCGTGTGCGGCAGGATGGCGTCCGTGTATTTGGTGAAATCAATCACCGCTTTTACTTTCTTCATGGTCTTGAGTCTGGCTGCAGGCCCGTCCCAGAAGGCTCCCGGTTGATCCCATGAAAGGGAGGGAGAATCCCAAGATTGTTGGCTGGCCATTGGTTTGTGTTTGGTTGCTTGGTTTTGGTTGCGAGTGCCCTTGCGGGCGCGAAACTCTGCCGGGACGCCGCCGGCCGCATGCACCGCGCGCCGGAGGGATGAGGCGGGACGCCGGCAACACCCGCATCGGCGGAAGGAGCCTTAGTTGCGGCGAACGCAGGAAAACCACAGAGGGACACAGAGGCATGCACAGAGGAGCAAAGAGCCTCTGTGTTTTCTCCGCGTCCCCTCCGTGAACCTCTGTGGTTGAAAAGCAGCCGGCCGCCCGTCCACGCCCATTCACAGCGTATAGCCGTCCCGTTACCATGGAAAAACGCCGCATTCCTTTGTGGATACGCTCCGTTTCCATGTAGAAATGTCCCGTTTCTTCGTAGCAGCGTGCCGTTTCTTTGTAGGAATGCCGCATTTCTTTGTGGAAACGTTTCATTTCTTTGTAGGAACGCGGCGCTTCTGCACGGAAATGCTGCAACTCTTTGTGGAAATGCGGCGTTTCCTTGTAGAGACGCGGCGTTTCCATGGAGAAGCGCAGCATTGCTTTGTAGAAATACGGCCCCTCTTGCCACCTCCGCCGCAGTTCCACACAGCAACGCCGCACTTCCATGGTGAAACGCCCCGTTTCTCCACGGCAATCCCGCACCTTGCGGCAAAGTCGAAACTGAGGGGCGTGTCCCGCGCATGCGGGAACACTAGGGCGCGCCGTCTCGTGGTCTATTGGAACAGTTGTCCCGCTGCCCGATCCGCCGCAAGTGCTTGATCTTCCTTCGGTCTAGAGCGGCCTGCACGTCGCCATCCGTCAAATTTACCGCCACCATCATCAGCACCATGGTGACCTCCGTCGGGCTCCGCTGGCAATGCTCCACCCGCCTCCATCCCCGCGGAGTCAGCCCCACCGCATGCGCACAGTCCTCCACCGACAGATCCAGCGACTGCCGCGAATGCTTCACCAGCGCCACCTTGAACCGGATATAGCGCCGAATCTCCTTAAACGTGATGATCCGCTGCGGCGCGCCACTCCCGTTTCCCAATGGGGGCCCCTTCTGCAATCCGCATCCCGCCCCCTTCCCCCGCTACACCGCACAGCGCCCAGGCGCCGCGTAGCCGTTCAATCCCACCGCAGGGCTCCCGCGCAAATCCGCGCACGCAATCCCACCGCGCAGCATAGGCACAACAATCCTGCCAATCGCATTTGCTAGGGGGTGCATAACGATGGGGATGATGGGCCTGCCATTTGTAAGTGCAAGATCAAATATCTGTCCGAAGCCCGGCCCTGCTCCCAATGTTTCAGCGCTTGTTCAAACGAGGCACATACCAGCCGGCGGCCGCAAGAACGATGACGACAACTGCCGTCCACAGCGGCCAGTTCTTCCCATGCCCCGCAGCCTCGACCGACGGGTTCGCTGGCTGCTTTGCAGACTCGACGGAATCCGGTCGCTTTGGCGTCAGTTGCGCGGGGGTGGGGAGAGGGGCGGAAGACTTCACCGGAATACCGTCCTCAACTGGCTCCGGCGCCGTGACCGGCTCAAGCAGCGCAGCCAGTTGAATCCGATTGGCTTCTCTGTCGAGGGGATGCTTGCCTCGGATTTCCTCTGAAAGTCTCAATTTTAGCGATTCATTGCAGTGAGTTCCCAACAGAAGGGCGGGATGGCGGATGCCAAAACCGCTGTCGCCATCGTGCCATGTTTGCGGGCCTGCTCGTAACAGCGTCGCAAGGACATGATCGAAATATTTTGGGTCCTTCTCCGATGCGTGGAGTGACAATAGCGGGCCCAGCAAGTGTTCCTTTGCGATGCACAAAGACAGAAGCTCCCGATCTCTCGTCAAATAAGCGCGCCTGACCAGCGATTCGATCTCGCGAAGGGCTCCAGCCTCAACCGCCAAAAGTTCGCGTCGAAGTTCCATCCTCTCACCAATGGACAGCTTTCCCTCCCCCGCTGGAAGCGCGCCCTTCACGGCATTCAGCGCGATAGTCTTGATGTCCCATGCGCCCATTGCGGTTTGATAAGCCTCCTTCGTCCGCACCGGTTTGCCGTTGATCAGGTCCGCGCCGGTCCCGGTCGGTTTTCCATCCAGGAACAGCTCGCCACTTCCCGCGATCCGATACTCATGCAACGGGGAGCCCGGCACCTTCCCGGTGAAGGTGTCAATCCCTGTCCAATGAAGCTCGGGCACACCCGATATGCCGACTGCAAATCCCGGAGGATACGGAAAACCAACGGTTCCAAACGACCACGCCGGAGGAGAAGTCGCGCCATCGATCTTCAAAAAATAAAAACTCCCTCCCTCGATTCTGTTGATGAGAAGCGCATAGCTGTCGCCTTGCCGGAAGGCATCGTGAATTCCGTTCATTCCCATGGAATATGGAACCGTTTCATACCGCGTCTTCCGGGCGTAAAAGGTGTGGCTCCAAAGTAATCGCCGCTCCTTGCCCGGAGTCTCCAAGTAAACCTCATGCACACCGAGGGAAGCCGCCTTGGAGGTATCCAGCACAAGCCGGCTTCCATCCTCAAACGGCCCCGTGCCCCCTTCCAGTCGCCCATGGCCAGCATGAAGGAGGACAATGATGAAGAGAACGACGATCCACCTGCCGATGGGGTTTGTTCGGTGGGGCATGACGCCGCAGATGCTGAGCGCGGCATTGGCAGACGCAAGGGAAAATGTCTCATGCCTTGTCGAAGAATTCTCGCAGGAGACTTACCTGCGTCTTGTTCGGGATGCTTCCCTGATAATAGCCCAGCGCTTCAGCGCTGGGAAAACCGCCCGCACACCACGGGCAAAGTCCCGGAAGGGACGGCAGAACTTCACTCCAGCATTTCCGGTCTTCCGTCGAAGCCATGCTTCTTGAGAAATGCCTCCACCTCCTCGCGGAAGCTCCGTTGCCGGTGATGCTCCTCCTTCATGCGGATGTATTCCACCGTATCCTCCACTCCCGACACCGCGAGAGTGCATGGTTTGAAAGTAGCCCAGCCATTCATGGCTGGGTGTGGTGACGTGGAGAATGATCAATTCCCGCCAGGGACGAAAGGAGCGGTTCTGCCGTCCCTGCGGGACTTGGTTGGTTTGTTGGGGGTTGCGTTACCCAGCGATGAATCGCTGGGCTATTGTCAGGCGATGCATTCCGCGATGTAGCGCTGGAGGATGTCGAGCAATGGAAACAGGCTTCGCCGGTGACCGTAGCAGTCGCCCGCCGTGCGCGGGGACAAAAGGAGTCCGCAGGCCGAATCCGCCGAGCCTACCAGTTCTTCGGCTTGCCCTTGAACAGATCGAGAGAGTTGTTCGGGCCCCATACGAAATTGTTCGGCATCGCGTCGTCGAAGCTGGCCTTGATGTCGCTCGGGATCTGCGCCGTCTCGAGCGCGTAGTTTTTCTGCCCGCCGCCCGTGCTGGAAAACTTCACCTGAAGCTTCATGCCACCCGGCTTTGAGTAAAAAGTGGACTTCCGGCCTTCGAGCTTGTTCGGCGTCCAGTCCGTGTAGGAACCGTCCCAGAGCAACCAGCGGGCGGAATAGTTGATCGGGCCGGGGTTTGCATTGTAGAGCGCGACGATGCCCTGCTTCGTGAGCGCAATGGCCCTGCGCTTTTCCGCGGCCTTCTTCGCCTCGTATTCGCGGTGCGCCTCCGCCCGCGCGCGGGCGACATCGGGGTCTTCCGCCGAGTTGACGGTGGTGGAGAAACCGAGGCCCATGCCGAGGCTCAGCGAAAAAACTGCAGTGCGAGATGCGAGGGGGCGGGTGCGTGCCACGAGGCGGCGAAGCGGAGCGATCATTCCGGCGAAGATTTGAGAATCGCCCGCGTGCGACAAGCAAATTGCGGTGCGGATGAGGAAAGTCCGCGGAGCCCCGCTAGGTGGACCGGCTTCTCACTGCACCACCAAGGCGCGGATCTCATCCTCGTAAGTGGCGAGGGGGTCGGGCAGGGAGAGGGTGCGGTCGGGGGCGAGGGTGATGGTGTCCCAATTGATGACGCAGGGGGTGCGGGTGCCGACGCAGTGGGCGACTGCGAGGCCGCGGGCGTGGGCGCGGGTGTCGGCGGGGGCGGTGCGGAGGAAGGCGGGGACGAAGGCTTCGCGGTTGAAGAGCCCGGCTTCGCCGGCGGCGGGGAGCGCGTGGAAGAGGCCGCGGAGGGGGTTGAGGTTGTGGTATTCGAGGTCGAGGCTCTCGAGCCACGGGTCGCCCCAGGCGATGCCCTGCTCGGCGCGGAAGGTGTCGAGCAGCCATTTCTTGGAGACCCAGTCCACGGCGCCGAGGAGTTCCTCGGTGGCGCCGCGGCGGAGGGCGTCGAGGAGCCACTCCCAGCGGCCGAGGAGCCAGTCCGTCTCGGCATCGCGGCCGGCGAGGCTCTGCGCGGCGATGAGGAATTTCTCCTGGATGCCGAGGGCGGTGTCCGGATGGCCGTCGGCGCGGAGGACGGGTGCCGCGGGGGTGCAGGCGCGGGAGATCATGCGGGTGGAGAGGACGGCGTCCTGCAGGGCGACGTTCTGCGGGAGGCGGTCCTCCTCGAGGAGGGTGAGGACGAGGTGGGTGGTGCCGACCTTCAGGGCGGTGGCGAAGGGGCTCATGTTGGAGTCGCCGATGAGGAGGTGGAGGCGGCGGTAGCGGCGGTAGTCGGCGAGGGGCTCGTCGCGGGCGTTGATGATGGCGCGGTTGAACTGCACCCACTGGTAGATGTCGTTCACGATGTGGTCGGCGCGCTGGCTGATCTGGAAGTCCACGCGGTCGAAGGGCGGGAGCGGGTCCACTTCAAAGGCAACGGGGCTCGCCTGCCCGACGCGCCCTGCGCCGGTGAAGATCTGGCGCGTGGCGAGGAAGCCGAGGAGGGCGGCGGTGTTCTCCATGGTGAACTCGGTCTCGCGGCGCATGAGGTAGTTCTCATGGCAGCCGAAGGTGGCGTTCGTGCCGTGGTCGATGTTGTTCTTGAGGAAGGAGACGCGGTCGGCGACGCCCATGGCCTCGAGGGCGCCCTGGATCATGGCGTCGCCCGCGAGGTCGCAGGCGACGAGGTCGCGGATGCTGCGGCACTCGGGGGTGGCGTATTCGAGGTGCCCCATGTCGAGGTAGAAGCGCCCGCCGTTGAGGAGGAACCCGCCGTTGCCGGGCGGCTCCTCGTAGTCGCGGTAGTGCTGGTCGAGCACGCCGGCGCGGAGCTTCTTGAAGAGGTGGTTCTTCACCCGCACGGGCCACACTTCCCCGCGCTCGGCGGACTCCCCCGCGTCATTCACGAGGCAGCCGTATTCCGTCTCGATGCCGGCGATGCGGTTCATGGGCGGACGCCGGGTTTCTGCGGAGATGCGGAGGAGTTATCCGCAGATTTCGCAGAGGGACGCAGATTGGGGAAAGAAAGCGGCGCGGCGGAGAAATGGCAGAGCGGCGACGACTCAGCGGCGCGCGACTCGACAGAGGTTCCGCATCCCGGTTTTCCCCCTGCGAAAATCTGCGTCATCTGCGGATTCTCCTTTCGCGGCGCGGCTCAGTATTCCGGATAAAGAATCCGTCCGCAGTAGAGGCAGGTGGTGACTTCCTTGCCGGCCTTCACGGCGTGGATGATGTGCGTCTGCGCCTTCACGTGGCAGCCCTGGCAAATCTCGTTCACGAGCGCCACGACGGCCTGCGCGTCCTTTGAGGCGAAGAGGCGCTGGTAGGTGTCGAGCAGGTCCTCGTCCACCTCCGTCGCGAGCTTCTCGCGCTCGGCCTGCACTTCCTGGAGCTGCACCTCGATGGCCTTCACCTTCGCGTCGAGGTCGGCGAACTGCCGGTCCACCTGCGCCTTGGTCTCCTTCGCCTCCTTCTCGGCGGCGGCGATGACGGGCTTCTGCTTCTCCGCGGCGTCCATCAGCTCGAGCTCCTGGTCCTCGATGCCGGTGATCTCCTTCTCGATCGTCTCGATGGCGTGCGAGATGGCCTGATACTCGTCGTTCTTCCGCGTCTCGAGCTTCTGCTGCTGGTATTTGCGGATGCGCTCGCGGCGGCTGCCCACCTCGTTCTCCAGCTCCTTGCGCTTCACCTCGATTTCCTTCGCCTTCAGCCGCGCGGCGTCCAGCACGCTCGTCGTGCCCGAGGTGCGCGCCTCCATCTCCTTGCGCTCCAGCGGCGCGCGTTTCAGCTCGGCCTTGAGCTGGCGGATTTTTCGGTCGCGATCCTGGAGGACGAGAAGCTGCGTGATTTCAGGGAGCATCCGCGCAACATGGGGAATTGCCCGCGGAGCGTCAATCCGCTCGCTGCGTCAGTAAATCATCGCCTCGGCGGGCGGCTCGGTCTTCTCGATTTTCTCGGCCTTGAGGATCGAGATGCGGCGGCCCTTCTCCAGCGGGAACGTGGCGGTGCCGTGGATTTTCACCCACGTCATCTCGGGGAAGCTGGGGAGCGTGTCGGCCTCGGCGAGCGTCGCCACGGGGCGGGCATCGGCGGCGCAGCAGGTCATGAACATGCGCACGGCCTTGAAGCGGTGGCCGGAGGCGTTGTTCGCCGTGTCGGGCATGAACTGGCCGATGAGCTGCACGCGCTTCCCTTCAAAGTCCTTGCGGAGCATGTTGTCCTGCGCGGCGTAGAGGAGGTCGAGCACCTCGGCGACGATCTCGCCGTCGGGCGTGCGCACGAGGTAGTCGGCGGTCTTCGATTCCTCGGCAGGCTGCGGGGTCGTGGGCGGCACCGCGGGCGGAGTCACGGATGCCTGGGCTCCGTCCTTGGAAGGAAGCGAGAGGTCGGCGGGCTTCAGTTGGAGCGCCTTGGAGTCCACGCCGCGCGGGACGGCGTTGCCGAGCTGCTCGAGCGAGGTCGCGGTGCCGCGGTTCTTCACCATCGTGCCGCTGAAGCCCTCCCGCGGCGTGTAGCGCGCGGCGACGACGATGGGCACGAGCAGGATGAGAAAGGTGAGCAGCTTCCCGGACATGAGGCGGCTCAGGCCGTGGCCGCATTCACCCGAGGAGCAGCACGAGGCGTCGCCCTTGAAGAGGACGAAGCACAGCGCCATGACGCCGAGCACGACGGCGGCGATGGATGCATACACGCGGAACTCCGGCGCGAGCATCGAGTTCATCCGCATGGAGAAATGGAAGTAGAACAGCACGGCGCTCCACGTCGCGAGAGTCGCGGCGGGAAGCCAGCGGGCGAAGAGGGTCTGCATGGTCAGGAGTGTAGGAGTGTTTGTGCGGGGAGGCAAACGGGCGGTGGCGAAAACGAGCCGGCCTTCGGCGGGCGAATCTCGATGCCAGCCCAAATCCAGCAGATGAACGCAATCAGCGCGAAGAGGCCGAGCGCCATGCAGATGACGAAGCGGCGCTTGAAGATGAGGCCGTAGAGCCAGAAGAGCTTCAGGTCGAACACCGGCCCGAACAGCAGGAACGCGAGCTGCGCCGCCGGGGAGAACGCGGTGAGCTGCGTGGCGGCGACAAACGCATCCGTGGTGCTGCACAGCGCGAGCAGCGCCGCGAGGCCCATGAGCGCGACGACCGAAAGGAAGGGCGACTGGGCGAGCGGCGCGATCGCCTCGCGGTTCACACCGACCGCGAACACGCTCGTGATCGCCGTGCCGATGACGAAGAAGACCGTGACATCGAGGAAATCCGCCGTGGCCGACTGGATGGCGAGCATCACCTTCCTCAGCGGCGACGCACCCGCGACGATCTGCGCGAAGTCCGCCGGCGCGGCATCCGCACCCGGCTCCGCGGCGACGCTCAGGCCGGTGCGCCTGCGCGCCGTGCCCTCCACTCCCGCATCCGCGGCGACGAGGCGGCGCGGAAGCTGGTGGACGATCATCGCGACCAGCACTGCGATCGCGTAGCCGAAGCCGAGGCGCAGCGTGAGCATGAGCAGCGCGTTGTTGCCCGTGTATGCCTTGAACGTGCTCAGCGCCACGATCGGGCTCACGATGGGCGCGGCGAGCATGTAGCACGTCGCCACGCCGAGCGGCAGCCCCTTGCGGATGAAGCGCCGCACGATGATCACGCTGCCGCATTCGCAGATCGGAAAGACCAACCCGAGCAGGCCCGCGAGAAAGATGGAGGGCGCCGCGCGCGAGGGCAGGAGCTTCGTGATCCGCTCCGAGGACACGAACACATCCACGAACCCCGAGATGAGCGCGCCCAGCAGCAGGAACGGCGCGCCTTCAAACAGGACGCTGAGGAAGGCCTTCGCAAAATCGCCGAATTCGAGACTGAACCAATTCATCGGGGGGAGGATGTCTGCAAAGCGCGGAGGAATGTCATGCCCATCATTCCAAAAAGTGACGGGGGGCTTTGAAGAAAAGAATCATTTTCCCGGCTCCGGCGCGCGGCCGAGAAGCTCCGGCGCCTGCAGGCTCCGCGCGCCCTGCTCCAGCGGCTTCAGCTCCTCGATTTCCTTCCCCGCGCCGGCGGCGTGCAGCTCCTTGAACTTCCGCGCGGTCACGAGCACGCGCGTCTCCAGCGAGCGCGTCGCGTCGTTGTAGGCGTCCACCGCGCTGCCGAGGCCGCGGCCCACTTTCGCGAAGTGCTCGCCGAGCTTCGCCAGCCGCTCGTAAAGCTCCGCGCCCAGCTCGCTGATCTGCCGCGCATTCTCCGCGAGCTTCTCCTGCCGCCAGCCGTAATGCACGGCGCGCAGCAGCGCGATCAGCGTCATCGGCGTGGTCAGCATCACGTTCTTCTCCGCGCTGAACTCGATCAGCTCCGGGTCGTGCTCCACCGCCGCGCCGAAGAACGTCTCCGCGGGCAGGAAGAGCACGACGAACTCCGGCGCGCCCTCGATGCTCTCCGCGTAGCCGCGCGACGACAGCGCGCGGATGTGCTCGCGCACCGCGGCCGCATGTGCGCGGTAGGCCTCGGTGCGCGCGGCGTCATCGGTCGCGGAAATGGCGCGGTCATACGCGCTGAAGGGCACCTTGGAATCCACGACGATCGTCTTCCCTCCCGGCATCCGCACGAGCATGTCCGGACGCAGCCGGCCCTTCTCGCCGTCGCCCGTCTGCTGCTCGTAAAAGTCGCAGTGGTCCTGCATCCCGGCCAGCTCGACCACGCGGCGGAGCTGGATTTCCCCCCAGCGCCCGCGCGCGCCCGTCGAGCGCAGCGCGCTGGCGAGCCGTCCGGTCTCACCGCGGAGCTCGCGCTGGGTGTCGATGAGCGACTTCACCTGCGTGGCGAGGCCCTCGTAGGCGCCGGCGCGCGTCTTCTCGATTTCCTGCATCTGCGCATCCACGCGGGCGAGCGATTCGCGGACGGGCGTGAGCAGCTCCGCGATCGCCTGCTGGCGCTGCGCGAGGTCGCCGCCCGCCTTTTCCTGGAACTTCCCGAGCGTCGCCTGCGCGAGGTCGAGGAAGGCCGCGTTGTTCTTCTGCAATGCCTGCGCGCTGAGCGCGTGGAAGGCGTCCATCAGCTTCCTCTGCGCGTCGTCGAGCAGCGCGAGCTTGTCCTTCGCCTGCTCGCGCTCCTCGGCGACCTGCGTCTCCAGCGCCGCGATGCGCGCATCCGCGTCGCCCTTCGCGCGGCGCAAATCCGCCAGCTCGCGCCCGCGCTCCTCGCCCTCGCGCTGCAGCTCCGAGACACGCGAGCGCGCCGCCGCTTCGTTCGCCTCCGCCGTCGCGAGGCTCTTCGAGAGCGCGAGCTTTTCCTCCGCGTTCGACGCCTGCACGCGCGCCTCGCACTCCGCGACCGCGGCCTTCACGCGCTGGCGCAGGAAGATCCACGCGAGCGCGGCGCCGAGCGCGATGCCGCCGAGGGTGGAGCCGATGAGGAGCGTTTCGTTCAATGTGGCGGCATCCTGCGGAACACGCGCGGCAGTGGCAAGGCCGTGCTCTGCGCGGCGATTGGTGGTTTGCATTTTCCGCGCGTTCAGCGATGCAGACCGGACTCATGCACGCCCTCTCCGCACGCTCCTCCTCCCTGATGCTCGCCGCCGCGCTCGCCTGCGCCGTGAGGGCATCCGCGGCCGGCGGCCCCGAGAATGCCATCGTCGTGGTGAACGCCGACTCGTGGGCATCCACCTATATCGCGAACGAATACATCGCCGCGCGCCGCATCCCGCCGGCAAACGTCGTCCGGCTCGGCAACCTGCCGGGCTTCGACGGCATGAAGGTGGAGGATTTCCGCACGCAGATCCTCGCGCCGGTGCTGCACGCGGCGGAGAAGCGCGGCATCGCGCCGCAGATCGACTACGTGCTCTACAGCGCGGACTTCCCGTGGGCGATCGATGTCCGCGACGACGTCGCCGGCAAGCAGATGCCCCGCGTGATCACGCAGACGGCGTCCATCAACGGCCTCACCTACCTCTACCCGTTCACCATGTCGAAAAACCCGGGCTACCTCGGGCTCAACGTGAACTTCTACTACCGCCGCCCCGCGCTCGTGAAACCCGAGCCCGAGTGGAGCGAGGACGACAGGAAGCTCTACGCCGCCGCGCTCGAGGCGCTCCGCAGGAAGGGCGAGAACGCCAACGCGCAGGAAAAGCCCGCGCCCGGCGTCCCGCCGCCCCCGGCGCTTTCCAATTCCGAACCCGCGCCAGCGCCTCACAGCGACCTCCAGCCGCACCTCGAGAGCCTGCTGAAGCTCCGCACATCGCACCCCGCGAACACCGAGCTGCTCTACAACCTCGCCTGCATGCACGCGCGCATGGGCGACGCCATCGCCGCCGTCGCCGCCCTCCGCGAAGCCGTGAACAACGGCTGGTGGGACATGCAGACCGCCGCGCAGGACCCCGACCTCGCCAGCATCCGCGGGCGCGAGGACTTCGCCATCCTCGCCGCGCGCGCGAAGCTGGTGAAGTTCGACCTCATCCCCACGAGCGGCTTCCGCGCAAATGTCGGCTGGCTCCCCACCGGCCAGCCCGTGCCGATGGCGAAAGGCATGCGCTACATGCTCTCCACCGTGCTCGCCTGCACGAGCGGCCGCGGCAACTCCGTCTCCGACGCCCTGCACAGCCTGCAGCGCTCCATCGCCGCGGACGGCTCGCGCCCAAAGGGCACCGTCTATTACATGCAGAACCGCGACGTGCGCTCCACCACGCGCGAGTGGGGCTTCCGCCGCGCGACCGAGATGCTCCGCGACGCAGGCGTGGGGGCCGACATCGAGGACGGCGTGCTGCCCAAAAACAAGGGCGACGTCGCCGGCGTCACCATCGGCGCGGCTGGCTGGTCCTGGGACACCTGCGGCAGCACGCTCCTGCCCGGCGCCATCGGCGACAACCTCACCAGCTACGGCGGCGCGATGGGCGAGGCCGACGGGCAGACGCCCATCTCCGACTTCATCCGCTTCGGCGCCGCCGGCGCCGGCGGCACCGTCACCGAGCCCTACGCCATCCAGGCGAAATTCCCCACCCCCTTCATCCACTCCTTCTACGCGCAGGGCTGCTCGCTCGCCGAGGCATTCTACCAGTCCCTCGCCGGGCCGTATCAGCTCCTCATCCTCGGCGACGGCCTCTGCACCCCGTGGAAGCGCGACCTCACCGTCCTCCCCGGCGACCTCGCCCCCGGCTCCGTCGTGAGCGGCATGCTGAAAATCACGCCCACGACGCGCTCCTCCGACGGCATCACCGCGGGCGCCTTTGAACTCTGCCTCGATGGCCGCCGCGTCGCCCTCGCACCGCCGGGCAAGCCGCTGGAACTCAACACCGCCGATGTCTCCGACGGCCCGCATGAACTCATCGTCGCCGCCATGGGCAGCGACCCCATCGCCACGCGCGGCAGCACCCGCATCCCCGTCATCATCCGGAATGGCGAGCACGCCGAAGCGCGCGTCACCGCCGCTGCCACCACCCTCGCGTGGGACACGCCCCTCGAGATCACCGCCAACGCGCCCGGCGCGAAGCACGTCCTCCTCTTCCACAACGCCGACGAAGTCGCCCGCATCGAAGGCGGCGCCGGCAGCGTCCGCATCGACCCGCGCATCCTCGGCCAGGGGCCCTCGCGCCTCCAGCCCGTCGTCGTCCTCTCCGAGACTCGGCAGATCCTCACCGAGCCCATCGCCGTCCGCGTCAATCCCCCGCCCGCGCTCGCCGCGCCCTCCTCGCTGGCCCGGCAGGTCTATGCCGACGGCTTCACCGTGAAGACCGCCGCCGGCAAGAAGACCGTCGTCCAGAAGGCCGACGGCAACTGGCTGGCCGGCGCCGGAGTCGCCGCCGGCGAGAAATTCACCGTCGAGGGCTGGTTCCGCGTGCCCTCCGCCGAGGTCTATCAGTTCCAGCTCAAGGGCGGCGCCGCACTGCGCCTCTCCGTGGACGGCAAACCCCAGGACTGGCCGCACGGCACCGGCTGGTGGTTCGTCCCCGTCCACCTTGCCGCCGGCCGCCACCTCGTGAAAATCGAAGGCGTCGCCACCGCCGCCCCCCTCGACATCCGCTTCGGCGGCCCCGGCTCCCGCAAGCTCGAAGGCACCCGCTTCCAGCACCCGAACGAAGGCTGACGCGGAGCGGGTCATTCCGTCATTCCGTCATTCGTCATTTCTCAGCGCACCAGCGCCTGGCGGAACGTCTCCACATACGCCGCATGCGCCATCATCTCCGCCTGCGTGGGCGGGTCGCTGAACGTTCCGGTGAAAGGCCCGATCGCGCTCGGATGGGCGCGCAGGTGGTCGGATTGCGGATTTGGGATTGCGGATTGCGGATTTCAGCGGGCGCGGGAGCGGGCTTGACGGGCTCGGGGCGAAATGGGCGATTTGGGGGTGAAATGAGGCGTTGGTGCCGGGGTGGTGTGTCGGACCCCGCCATATGTCCCGCGGATACCGGCGGTGTGTCCCGCGCATACCAGCGGTGTGTCTCGCGGATACCGGCGGTGTGTCCGGCGCATACCGGCGGGTGTGCGGCTGCCACCGGCAGGGTGCTGGGCCGAAACGGCCTGTTTGGGCGGCGCACAGAGCCGGGCTCACGCGGATGCGGTGACGGGGTCCGTGTCGGTGTAGCTGTGGACGCTTCCATTGATGAAGGCGGCAATGCGGATGGACCGTGCGCCCCAAGGGGTGCCGAGTCGCCACTCACTGCAAGTGGCTGGCAGAGCGCCTCCCATATGGCGGGACGGTGTCAGCGGCGGTAGTGGCTCAAATTGCAAGTGTCGGCGCGCTCGGCGCGCGCGCCCTACCTGGTAGGGACGGCTCGCCGAGCCGTCCGTCGCCAAACGGAGCCACTGCCTCAGCGGCCATCCATCACCGCGTCGCCCTGGGCGCGCAGCCATGCTTGCAGGTCGGCGGCCATCTTTCCCAGCCGTTCAGCCTCCCCCTGCTCTCCTGCGAGGTCGCGCAGTTCCTCCGGGTCTTCGGCCACGTGGAAGAGCTGCGTGCGGCCGGCCTTCGGATACCAGATGAGCTTCCAGCCGTCCGCGGTGCGCATCATGCGCTGGGTGTCGGTGAAGCGGCCGAAGATGGCGGGATACGGCCCGGCAGTTTCCCCGCGCAGGGCGGCGGCGAGGCTGCGCCCCTGCACGCTCGGCGGCGCCGCCACGCCCGCCATCTCGCACACGGTGGGAAACAGGTCGCGCAGGTAGCACTGCACGCCCGAGCGCGCACCCGCGCGCACCGCGGGGCCGGCGACGATGAGCGGGACGCCGATGGTGTGCTCATACTGGTTCTGCTTTCCCATGAGGCCGTGGCTGCCGAGCGCGAGGCCGTGGTCGCTGGTGAAGATGAGGATGGTGTTCCCGAGCACGCCGGCCTCCTCCAGCGCGCCGACGATGCGGCCCATCTGCGCGTCCACATTCTCCACGAGGGAGAAATACACGGCGCGCTCGCGCCGCACGTCCTCCGCGCTGCGCGGCGCGGGGACAATGACCTCGTCGCGGCCCGCGAGGTTCCCGTGGTCGAACGGATGCTCCGCGCGGAAGTTCCGCGGCAGGGGGAGCGATGCGCCGTCCGCGTGCGCGGCGCCGCGGGGCCAGTGCAGCGGGTCGTGCGGCGCGGTGAAGTTCACATGGAGGAAGAAGGGCGCGCCCGTGTGCCGGCGGATGACGGCGATGGCGCCGTCGGCGATGCGGGAGTCGGTGTCCGGCGTGAGGCCGATGGTGTCGCCGTCGGTGAATTTTCCGGCGGCGTCCTTGAACGTCCATCCGCTGTAGCCGGTGACCGTGCGCCCCGTGGCGCTGCGCGGGAACGTGAGCGGCGCGCCCTTTGCCCCGCCGCTGGAGAACAGCGCGGATGTCTCCGCATAGCCGCGCGACTGCGGCGTGCCCTGCGTGTGCCACTTCCCCGAATACGCCGTGTGCCAGCCCGCCGCGCGCATCGCCTGCGGCCACAGCGTCCACTGCGGATCCAGCACGAGGCCGCGCCCCGGCACGTCGGCGTTCGCGAGGCAGCGTCCGCTCAGGATTTCCGCGCGGCTGACGTGGCAGATCGGGTAGCCGCAGGTCGCGCGCGTGAGGAGCGTGCCGCGCGCTGCGAGCCGGTCGAGGTTCGGGGTTTTCACCGCGGGGTTGCCCGTGCAGCCGAGCGCGTCCGGCCGCAGGTCGTCGGCGAGGATGAAGACTACGTTTGGCTTCGCCGCGGCTCCGAGCGCGGCAGTCGCGGCGACAGCGAGCAGGGAGAGCAGGGCGAGGAGCGCGAGGGGGAGCTTCATGGGGCGATGTAATCATCTGGCAGTTCCTGTTGCGAGCCCCGCGAACTGCGCTCAGGGCCAAAGGCCCGGCAACAAGCCAGCCCAGGGCAACGTCCTGGGAAAACCGTCCATCACGGGCCAAGCCCTGAAAGGGCGCGACACGTGTGCCGCCCCTTCAGGGCTTGGTCCTTCTCTCAACGGGACACCCAGGGCGTTGCCCTGGGCTGGCTTGTTTGCGCACCTTCGGTGCTCGTTCCAAGCACGCACCAAAATGCACGACAGGCTCTAGCTTGCTCGCGCCTTCGCCAGCACCTCATCGAGCCGCACCGGCGCGCCGCCCCGCCGCGCGCTCTCGTCGGCGGCTTCCATGAAGGCATACATCTCGATGGTCTCCGCGTGGGGCACGGGGGGCTGGCCGGTCCGGAGGAACTGGACGATCTGCGCGGCGAGCGGGGCGTAGTCGAGGGTGCTGGCGCGCTGCTGCGCGGAGCCGTGCGCGCCGAAGACGGTGACTTGGTTTGGCAGCGCCGCGGTGCCGGGCGGCGCGGGGGTGTTTGGCGGCACCCCGGTGCGCAGGCCGATGAGCGTGCCGGTGCGGCCGCCGCTCCACTGGCCGACGACCACGTCGGTGTCGGCGGCCTTCGTGCGGCTCACACTTTCGCACCCGGCGCCGAGCACGGTGTAGAGCGCCTCGGCGGTGTGGATGCCGTAGAAGAAGAAGTCGGGGTGATGCGCGTCGAGATGCGCGGGGCCGAAGGAGACGGCGCCGCGGATTTCGCCGATGCCGGCGTGCAGCAGTTCGCGCAGGGTGGGATACCAGCGGTAGGCGCTGCCGGTCCACAGGGGCACGCCCGCCGCCTCCGCGAGGCGGATGATTTCCACCGCGTCGCGCAGGGTGCCGGCGAGGGGCTTGTCCACAAAGACGGGCCGGCCCGCGGCGATGACGGCGCGCGCCTGCTCCAGATGCGGGCGGCCATCCACGCTGCCGACGATGACGGCATCCACCGCGCGGCACAGCTCGGCAATTCCGCCCACGATCTCCACGCCGTGGCGGTCGCGCAGTTCGGCGATGTAGCCGTCCACGCGCGTGCGCGACCACTCCATGTCGGGGCTGAAGGTCTTGCACGCGGCGGCGATCCGCGCGCCGGGGATGTGGCCGGGCGCGCCGGGGTGGTTCAGCAGTCCGGCAAATGCGGTGCAGTGCGAGGTGTCGCAGCCGATGATTCCGATGCGCAGGGAGGACATGCGGGTGACGAGTGGCCGCGTGCGCAGGGGATGGCAAGTGGGAATGGCTCCATCGCGGTTGCACGAGGAGCCGGGGCGCCCCCACCCCGGGGCTTGAAGACGGGGCGAGGGCGCCCCGGCTCCTTGTCCACGGCCGTCGCATGGATGCGAAACGAATGGAAGCGCTCTCTAAGGAGCCTGCATGTGGCGGGCCTGCCGTCGCGCGGTCCGGGTGGACGCGGACTTCTCCGCCACAGCAGCGCCGGGCATTCCGCGAAGGACGAGCGCCTCGCGGCCCGCCGTGCGGTGCCAGTCCGCCTCCAGCGCGGCGGCGACGCGCTCCGGCGACGCGCCGTTTTCCCGCGTGAGGAAGTCGAGGAGCCCCTGCGCGATCGTCTGCAGCGCGATCTGATGCGTGCGACGCAGCGTGGCGTGCAGCCAGTCGCTGAAGCGGAGGAATTGGGCGAATGGAGACGCGCCGCCGTCCCACAGCATCGGCAGCGTGGTGGCGAACTGCCCGCTGTTTGCCACCAAGTCCCAGTAGCGCGCGAAGCGGCGCATGCGCTGCATGTCGGCGAACGGGATGTCGCGCGTGGCGAGAATCTCGTAGGGCGGGTGCGGCGCATACGTCATCGCGAACTCCGCGTCGTGCCGGATGATGGGCGTGCCGCGGAGGCGCTTCAGCATGCCGACTTGGATCTCCTGCGGGCCGAGGCGCACGAGGCGGTCGAAGCCGCGGCCGAAGCTCTCCATTCCCTCGCCCGGCAGACCGACGATGAGGTCGGCGTGGACATGCACGCCCGTCTCCTCGCGGAGAAATCGCAGGTTGTCCTCGAGGCGGCCGAGGTTCTGCCGGCGGCTGATGTTGCGCGAGGTCACGTCGTCAAACGTCTGGATGCCGACCTCGAACTGCACCGAGCCGGGCGGGAACTTTCTGATGAGTCCGCGGAGCTGCTCCGGGAGGCGGTCGGGGATCATCTCGAAGTGCAGGAACATCCCCTCGCGCCAGTGATCGAGGAAGAACTGGAGGATCGCCGTGCTCGTCGGCAGGTGGAGGTTGAACGTGCGGTCCACGAACTTGAACTGCCGCGCGCCGCGCTCCAGCAGCCGGCGCATCGCCGCGAGGAAGGCATCGAGCGGAAACGCGCGCACGGGAACATCGAGGGACGAGAGGCAGAACTCGCACGTGAACGGGCACCCGCGCGACGCCTCCACATAGACGACGCGATGCGCGATGTCCTCGTCGGTGTAGAAGTCGTAGGGCAGCGCGATGCGGTCGAGAGGCGGGAGTTCGGCGGGGAGGATTTTGGGAAGCGCGGAATGCGGAACGCGGAACGCGGAATTTTCTGCTGCCTCACCCGTTCCGCATTCCGCATTCCGCGTTCCGCATTCGAGAAGCTGGCGGCACACTTCCGCAAACTTCACGTCCGCCTCGCCGGTGATCACGTGGTCTGCGAGCGCGACGATTTCCTGCCCTTCCGTCTCGTGCGAAACCTCGGGGCCACCAAGGATGATCGTCAGCTCGGGCCGGATGCGCTTCAGCAGCGCGACGACCTCCGTGGTCTCGGCGACGTTCCAGATATACACGCCGAGGCCGATGATGCGCGGCTGGTGCGCGAGCAGCGCCTCGGCGATTTCGAGCGGCGTCTGGTTGATGTGAAACTCGGCCATGCTCGCGCGCCCGCGCAATTCGCCGAGATTCGCCATGAGGTAGCGCAGCCCGAACGATGCGTGGATGTATTTCGCATTCAGCGTGGCGAGGACGATGTCCGGCATCGGCGGGAGTGTGGCCGATGCGGGCGTGCGCGGCAAACGCAGTTCCGGGGCAAAGGAAAGCGCGGCAGGCCGTTTATTACGCACACACACTATTGCGTTGCCAGCCCGCCGACTCTCGCTGAAAGTCACGCCCATGCCTCCGACGACCGCAGAACTCTTCGACCGCCTCCTCGCCGACGGGGACGACACGACCGCGGGCAATTATTTCGTCGCGAACTACCCGCCGTTTTCCTTCTGGGACAAGGCGAAGGCGGACGAGGTCCGCGCCGTCATCGAGAAGCCCGCGCCGGAGGGCACGCCGCTCGGTGTGTATTTCCATGTGCCGTTCTGCAGGAAGCGCTGCCACTTCTGCTACTTCCGCGTCTATACGGACAAGAACGCGGACGACATCAAGGGCTACCTCGACCACGGCATCCGCGAGCTGGAGATGTATGCGCGCACGCCGCGCATCGCGGGGCGCAGGCCGAAGTTCGTGTATTTCGGCGGCGGCACGCCGAGCTATCTCTCTGTCGCGCAGCTCACGTCGCTGACGGATCGCATGAAGACGCTGCTGCCGTGGGACGACGCGGAGGAGGTGGCATTTGAAGCCGAACCCGGCACGCTCACGGAGGCGAAGCTGACCGCGCTGCGACAGATCGGCGTCACGCGCCTCTCACTCGGCGTGGAGAATTTCGACAAGCACATCTTGGAGGTGAACGGGCGCGCACACCGCGAGGACGAGATTTACCGCGCCTACAACTTCGCGCGCAGCGTCGGCTTTCCGCAGATCAACATCGACCTCATCGCCGGCATGGTCGAGGAGACGGACGAGAACTGGCAGCGCAACATCGCGAAGCTCCTCGAACTGCAGCCGGACAGCGTGACGATTTACCAGATGGAGGTGCCGTTCAACACGGGCATCTACCAGCAGATGAAGGCGGAGGGAAAACTCGTCGCGCCCGTCGCATGCTGGCACACGAAGCGCCGCTGGGTGAACGAGGCCTTCACCGCGCTGGAGAAGGCCGGATACACCGTCACGAGCGCCACGACCGCGGTGCGCGATCCGGGGCGCACGAAGTTCGTCTATCGCGACGAGCTGTGGAAGGGCGCGGACCTGCTCGGGCTCGGCGTCGCGAGCTTCAGCCACCTCGGCGGCGTGCATTTCCAGAACCTGCCGGACTTCGAGAGCTACAGCACCGCGGTGGAAAAGGGCGATTTGCCCATCGGCCGCGCGATGCGCACAACCGAGGAGGAGCAGCTCATCCGCGAGCTGATTCTGCAGCTCAAGCTCGGGCGCGTGTCGCGCAGCTACTTCACGGAGAAATTCAGCACCGATGTGGCGCAGCGGTTCGACGCGCAGTTCACCGAACTCAAGCGCCGCGGCCTGCTATCCGAGCAGGGCGACTGGCTTGTGCTCGACCGCTCCGCGCTGCTGAAGATCGACGTGATCCTCCACGCCTTCTTCCTCCCGCAACACCAGAACGCCCGCTACACGTGACCGCCGCTCCCACGCTCGAACTGCTCCACCCGCTTCCGGCGCTCTACGCCGCG
>JBGAPU010000177.1:0-6291 GCA_044221035.1 Chthoniobacteraceae bacterium
GGGGCGCCGCCGCTGCTGCTGCTCGACGACATCTTCGGCGAGCTCGATCCTCAGCGCCGCAACGCGCTGCTGGCCGCGCTGCCCGCGGCTTCGCAGCGCATCATCACGACCACGCACCTCGGCTGGATGCCGGATGCAGGCGATGCGCGCGTGCTGCGGCTGGACTCGTAGCGGGCTCGACACCGCGGAGCGCGCGCTGTTTAACGGCGCCATGATCCTCCGCATCCTCCTCCTCGCCACCATGCTCGCCGCCACACTTCCCTGCACCGCCGCTCAAAAGGACACGCGCTGCTTTGAAATGCGCACCTACTACGCGGCGCCGGGCAAGCTCGACGCGCTGCTCGCGCGCTTCCGCGACCACACGGTGAAGCTCTTCGAGAAGCACGGCATCACAAACATCGGCTACTGGGTGCCCATCGAGAACGCGGACAACAAGCTCGTGTATGTGATCGCCTACCCGAGCCGCGAGGAGCGCGAGAAGCGGTGGAAGGAATTCGGCGCAGATCCCGACTGGCAGGCGGCACGCAAGGCGTCGGAGGAAAACGGGAAGCTGCTGACGAAGGTGGAGGCGGTCTTCCTGAGCGCGACAGATTTCTCGCCGGAGATCAAACCGACGGCCGCATCGCCGCGCGTGTTCGAGCTGCGCACCTACACGACCACGCCGGGCAACCTCGACCGCCTGCAGGCGCGCTTCCGCAACCACACCGTCGCGCTCTTTGCGAAGCACGGCATGACGAACCTCTTCTACTGGACGCCGATGGCCGACCAGAAGGGCGCCGACAACACGCTCGTGTATCTGCTCGCGCACAAGGACGTGGATGCGGCAAAGGCTTCCTTCGCGGGGTTCCGCGCGGACCCGGTGTGGATCGCAGCTCGCGACGCGAGCGAGAAGGAGGCCGGCGGCTCGCTCACGGTGAAGGACGGAGTGAAGTCGGAATTCATGCGTGCGACGGATTTCTCGCCGACGCGCTGAGTCCGTTTGCGCGCCAGCGCGCGACGGCCTAATTTCCGGCAGATTCCCGTGAACTCCACGCGCCCCCAGCTTTCCGCGGCCGACCAGAGCAAACTGGACGCGCTGCACGACCGGCTCTCGCGGCTGCGGCGCTATTACGTCGGCTACCCGTGCAACGAGGAATTCGACTACACGGAGCTGCTGCGCTTCTTTGAATTCGCGATCAACAACGTCGGCGACCCGTTCGGCGGCTCGAACATCCCGCTGAACACGCACGAGCTCGAGCGCGAGGTGCTCGCGGACTTCGCGGAGTTCACCCACGCGCCGAAGGACGGCTGGTGGGGCTACGTGACGAGCGGCGGGACCGAAGGCAACATGTATGGCCTCTACGTCGCGCGGGAGCTTTTCCCCGACGGCATCTGCTACTTTTCCGAGGAATGCTCAAGAGCCAGCACAACGGCGAGCTCGATTACACCGACCTGCGCGAGACTCTTCGCATCCACCGCGACGTGCCGCCGATCATCTTCGCAAACATCGGGACGACGATGAAGGGCGCGGTGGACAACCTCGCGACGATCCGCGCGGTGCTCGACGATCTCGCCATCACAAACGCCTACATTCACGCCGACGCGGCGCTGAGCGGGATGATCCTGCCGTTCGTCGAGAAGCCGCAGCCGTGGGATTTTGCGGCGGGCGCGGACAGCATCGCGATCTCCGGGCACAAGATGCTCGGCTCGCCGCTGCCGAGCGGCGTCGTGCTCGCGCGGAAATCGCACGTGGACCGCATCGCCCGGAGCATCGAATACATCGGTGCGCTCGACACGACGATCGCCGGCTCCCGGAGCGCATTCGGGCCGCTCTTTCTGTGGTATCGCCTGCGCACACTCGGGCGCGAGGGGATCACCGCGATGGTGCGCGGCAGCCTTGACATGGCGGCGTATGCCGTCGAGGCGATGCGCGAGCAGGAGATCGAGGCCTGGCGCAATGAGAACTCCGTGACCGTCGTCTTCCCGCGCCCGCCCGAGGCCGTGATGAGGAAATGGATCATCGCTCCGAAGCGCGGCATCGGGCACCTCATCACCATGCCGCACGTCACGCGGGAGATTGTGGATGAGTTCACAGCGGATTTTGCGGCTGGACTCGCCACGGAGAGAAAAGCGGACACGCCATGAAACAGCTTACTGTCTTCGTTCCCAACAAGCCGGGCCAGGTGGCGGCGCTGACCGAGGCGCTCGCGCTTCACGGCATCAACCTGGAATCCTTCGACGTGGAGAGCCACGGCGAGGACGGCCTCGTGGTGCTCACGGTGGACCGCTACGACGACGCCCTGCGCGCGCTCCGCGACGCCGGCTACCGGGCCGTGACGCAGGACACGCTGCTCATCCGGCTCGACGACAAGCCGGGCGCGCTCGCAATGATCGCCGTGCAGTTGAAGGACGCCGGCCTCGACCTGCGCTCGATGCACATCGTCCGCCGCACCGGCTCCACGAGCATCGTGAGCCTCGTCACCAGCGACAATTCCGCGGCTGCGGCCGTGCTGCGCCCCGTCCTCATCGGCGAGCCGCCAAAATAGCGGCGCCATTGCGCGCGGCCCCGTCCTTGCTATAAGCACTGCCTTTCCAAGCATCCACACAGCGACGAATGCCGACCTACGAATACGAATGCGAGAAGTGCAAGGGCACCTTCGAGTGCGTGCAGTCCATGAAGGATGACGCGCTCACGACCTGCCCGAAGGATCTCTGCCAGATGAAGAAATGGGGCAAAGGCAAGGTGAAGCGCCTCCTCGGAAGCGGTGCCGGGCTGATCTTCAAAGGCTCGGGCTTTTACATCACCGACTACCGCTCCGAGGGCTACAAAGCCGCGGCGAAAAAGGATTCCGGCAGCCCCGCGCCTGCCAAAACCGAAAGCAAGCCCGCGGAGAGCAAGCCCGCCGCCGCCCCGAAAACGCCTGCGAAAAAAGACTGACGCCCAACTTCCCTGACTCCCATGGCAAAAGACGACCGCAAGCTCACCTGCACCGCGTGCAAATACGAAAACGAAGTCGAGCGTGTCTATTGCCACAACTGCGGTGAAAAGCTCGACCGCTCGCTCCTCCCGAAAATCGAGGAGGTGAAGGCGCAGGAGGAGAAGGAGAAGACCGGCAGGAAGGTGAAGAAGCTGATGAACCCAAACCGGTTCGACTGGCTGCGCAACCTCAAGCGCTTCCTGCTCATCGAACTGCTCTCCGCCGTCGTCGCCGCTGGCTATCTCGCGGTCCAGGAACCGGAGGGGACGCCGCCGATGAAAATCGAGGGCTTTCCGCAGACCATGGTCGCCGAGGAATGGACGGGATTGATGGGCACGCGCGTTCCCGCCGCAGTCGCCTTCCTGGAGTTCGACGTGAACTACCACCTGCGCAAGACCGTGAAGGCCGCGGATGGCCCGCTCGGCATCAAGTTTGACCGCGCCTTCACCCTGTTCGCGCCGAACAGCGTCACGCTCTCCGTGCAGCGCAACGCGTGGGGCCTCACGATTTACAACGGCGTGACGTTCCAGCCGGTTTCCAATGGCGGAAAATGGAGCGCCAGCGTGCAGCGGATCTCCGTGGGCAGGCTCACGATTCCCTCGTCCATCGCGAAACTGGTGAAGCTCGACACGCTGGTGCAGGACGCCTTTTCCAAGGTGTTCGACCGGGAAATCAAACAGCTCGACCGTGTCGAGGCGATCGAGGTCGGCGACAAGGTGATCAAATTCCGCACCCGGCCGCTGCAATGACACTCCGCCCGATGCCGGGCCGCCTTCTCCCCGCCCTGCTCGTTCTCCTGCACACCGCTGCAGCGTGCCTCGCCGTGGACCTCCGGCACCGCAGCGTTAGCAGTTCCGGGCAGTTCGTCATCTACTGTGACAACCGCGATGTCCGCGCGCGCGTCGTCGGCTTCGTCGAGGATGTGAAATCGGAGGTGCTCCGTGTGCTCCGCGAAGGCGACGACTGGAAATTCCCCACCGTCGTCACCATCGAGCCCGACACCGAGCCGCAGGCGCAGTCCGTCCCCGTGCGGATCCAGCTCGTGAACACCGTCGCCGGGCCGAAAATCGACGTCGCGGTGCGCGTTGGCGACGACCCGGCGAAAATCTTCCTCCAGCGCCACATCGTCCGCGCGATCCTGCTCGAGATGATTTACCGCGAACGTCCGCCGGTCCGCGGCGGCGAACGCTACGCCGAGCCGCCGTGGTGGCTGAGCGAGGGCGTCCTCCAAGGCATCCGCGGCCGCGCCGGGATGCGCGACCCGGAGATCTTCCGCAGCATCGTGAACACGGAGAAGTTTCCGCCGCTCGAGCACATCCTCACCCGCCCGCCCGTGCAGCTCGACACCGCCGCCGGCACCGTGGACCGCGCGTGCGCGCTCGCGCTCGTCGAGTCTCTGCTGCGCCTGCCTTCCGGCCCGGCGAATCTCGGCCGCTTCCTCCGCGCATGGCCGGATGGCGCAGCCGATCCGCTCACGCTTCTCGGCAGGCACTTCTCCGCCCTCGCCCAGTCCCCGCAAAGCCTCGCAAAGTGGTGGACGCTCCAGCTCGCCGCGCTCGGCAAATCCGAATCGTGGAGCGGGCTCAGCCCCGCCGAGGCGGATGCCGAACTCCGCAGGCTGCTCACGCTCGACATCTCGGCAGGCAAGCCCCCGCGCAACGAGCGCTTCGCCCTTGCGGACTTCGAGAAATTCGTCCGCCTCACCGGCGCAAAGCCCGCGCTGCACCTGCTCCAGGCAAAAATCGTGAGCCTCGCCGCAAAGTCGCACCCGCTCTTCCGCCCCATCGTTTCCGAATACGAGGAAATCTGCGGCCTTCTCGCGAGCGGCAAGACCAAGGGCGTCGCCGAGCGCATCGCCAGCGCGGACCGCTTCCGCGCCTCCGTGCTCCAGCGCCACGAGATGATCATCGACTACCTGAACTGGTATGAGGCCACGCAGACACCCGGCATCACCGGCGAATTCGACCGCTACCTGCGCGCCGTCGAAAGCATCGAGGCGAGGAAAAAAGTCGCCGAGCCGGTGGACCCGAAGGTCGCCGACTACCTCGACTCCCTCGAGCAGGAGTTCGCCCCGCTGAGGCCGAACATGCTTCCCGGAGCGGCCCCCGCCAGCGCCGGACGCTGAACTGCGCGCCGCTGCGGGTAATTTTCCAGATGGGAAAATTCTAATCATGGGCTCATGGGAGCCTCATCTGCGCCTGCTATGACCCGCCGTGTCATGCAGCTTTGCAGATTCCTCGCTCCACTCCTCGCGCTCGTCCCGTTCGTCGGCTGCGCAAGCCCGCACCTCTTCCCGCGCACGAAGCCGCTCTTTGCCGGCCTCGATGAAAGCCGCATCCCGCGGAGCCGGCAGCCGGCGCTCGCGCAGGCCAAGACGGACTTCGCCCTCGCACGCAGCGGCAGGGAGCCGCGGTTCGCGCAGTATTCCGGGACCTCGTCCTCCTCGGCATCGAAAATCTACAAGGGAAACGGCTACCGGCTGACGCTGGTGCGGGAGTGGAACGGCTACCCGCGCCGATTCGGTCCGGCCATCGAGTTCGACAAGTCCATCACCGGCGGCGCGCCATTTTCATACGCCGAGCTGGACTCGCTCGAGAACTGACCGCGCGCACCGGCACGGCGCCCACAGACTCCGATCATCGCTCATGGAACTTTGATCCGCGGATGCTCTCGTCATAAGCACCATGCGCATTCTCCTTGTTGAAGACGAAGCAAAGGTCAGCCGCGTCGTCGCGCTCGGGCTGAAGGCGGAACACTACGCGGTGGACACCGCGCGGGACGGCCGCAGCGGGCTCGAACTGGCGACCGTGAACCCATACGACCTGCTGATCGTGGACCTCATGCTGCCGGAACTGAACGGCACCGAGCTGATCCGGCACGTGCGCGCGAGGAACCCGGACGTCCCCATCCTCGTGCTCACGGCGCGCAGCGCGCTGGCGGACAAAGTGACGAACTTCGAGTCCGGCGCGGACGATTATATGACCAAGCCGTTCGCATTCGCCGAGCTGCTCGTGCGCGTGAAGGCGCTGCTGCGCCGCGGAACAGTCAACCGCGCGAACATCGTGCAGGTCGCGGACCTCACAATCGACCGCCTGACGCACCAGGTGCAGCGCGCGGGAGCGGCCATCAAGCTCACTTCGAAGGAATACGGCCTCCTCGAATACCTCGCCATAAACGCCGGGCGCGTGCTCTCGCGCACGATGATCATGGAGCACGTGTGGGACGAGAGCTTCGAGAGCCTGACGAACATCGTGGACGTGTATGTGCGGCAGCTCCGCGTGAAGATCGACGAGCCGTTCGAGCCGAAGCTCATCCACACCATCCGCGGCGCGGG
>JBGAPU010000051.1:0-42818 GCA_044221035.1 Chthoniobacteraceae bacterium
AGCTGGCGCTGGAGTTCGATTCCCGAAATGCCGGTGAGCTGCACGTCGAGCACGAGGCAGTCGAAGAGCGGATGCTTCCTGTCCCCGAGGAACGCCTCGGCCGACGGATAGGTGATCGGCTGAAAGCCCGCGGCACGCAGCAGCCGGCCGAGCGAACGGCAGAGGCTCTCGTCATCGTCCACGACGCCGACGTAGATGTTTGGAGTGCGGATGCTCATCAAATACCCACGGGCAGACTACGGAACTGGCGGCACCCACGACAACTGCCCTTTGGGGAAGGTCGCCGCGCCCTCCAAAAGAACCCCCGCTTCCTGCGTCAGCCGCGTGAGTTCCGCTACCGACTGCACGCGGAGCTTCGTCGTGATCGCAGTGCGGTGCAGCTTCACCGTGCGCTCGTGAATGTCCAGGTCCGCCGCGATTTCCTTGTTCATCTTCCCGAGCACCACGTGGCGCAGCACCTCGAACTCGCGCTCCGAGAGTGCGTCGAAGCGCGAGCGGAGCTCCCGCAGCCGGCCGCGCGCCGCCCGCTCGCGCTCGTCGCGCGCGAGCGCGCGGCGGACAGCGTCAATCAACTGTTCGCGGGGCGCGCGCTTCTCGAGGAAATCCTCCGCGCCGCTCCGAATCGCGCTCACGCTCGCAGGGATGTCGCCTTCGCCCGTGAGGAAAAGCACGGGCAGCGGATTCGCCGTCCGCGCAAGCGCGGCCTGAAACTCCAGCCCGTTCTGCCTGGGCATCCGCAAATCTGTGACCACGCATCCGCGCACTCCCGCGCCGTGACGGGAGAGAAACTCCGCGGCGCTGGAGAATGTGGCGACCGAAAAACCGCTCGCACGCATGAGGCGCGCCGCCGCCTTCAGGAATGACTCATCATCATCCACGAGGTGCACGACGGCTTCGCTTTCGCTCATGGCCGAGTTCTTTCATCCGCGGCGGGCAGCGTAAAGCGAAACGTCGCGCCGCCCCCGGCGTTGTTCTCCGCAGCGATGCGCCCGCCGTGCGCCTCGATGATCGTCTGCGTGATTGCCAGCCCCATTCCCATTCCATGCGCCTTCGTCGTGAAGAACGGCTCGAAGACGTCGGGCAGCTTCTCCGCCGGAATCCCATGGCCGGTGTCCCGCACGAAGACCTCCACGACCCCGGCGCCGCCCACACGCGCTCCGAGCGTCACCGTCCTCCGCGTGCTGCCGTTCATCGCATCCATCGCGTTGACGATCAGGTTCAGAAGCACCTGCTGGAGATGCACCCGGTCCCCCTTCACCGCTGGAATCCCGGCGTCCGCTTCCGTCTCAATCGTCACGCGCCGCGCGGCCGCATCCGCGCGCACCAGCGAGGTCGCCTCCGTGAACAGCTCGTCCAGCGAGATACGGTGCAGCTCAAGCTCGCGCCGCTTCAGCATCGAGCGCAGGCGGTCAATCACCTCCCCCGCCCGCTGGTCGTCGCTGCGGATGTCGCTGATGATTGCCCGTATCTCCTCGATGTCGGGATTCGGATTCTGGAGGAAAAGCTCCGCCGCCTCGGCATTGCGCAGGATTGAGCCAAGCGGCTGGTTCAGCTCATGCGCGAGCGCCGACGCGAGCTGGCCCATCACGGAGACGCGCCCCGCATGGGCGAGCTGTCCTCGCACGCGCTGCAGCTCCAGCTCCGAAGCGCGGTGAACGGTCACATCGAGCACCACACCGCGCATCAGGACGGCGCGCCCGGCGGAATCCTTCTCCACCCGGCCGCGCGCGGAAATCCAGCGGACGGCGCCGTCACCGGCAGCCACGCGGTATTCCTTTTCATAATCCAAACCGCTCTCAATGGCCGACTCCAGCGCGTGCTTCACCGTGCCGCGATCCTCCGGATGCAGCAGACAGAAGAAGCGGTCGATGCTGATGCGCTCACCGGGGTCGACGCCGAAAAGCGACCGCGCCGTTGCGTTCGCCCAAATCTCGTCACGGGCGATGTCCCAAGTCCAAAAGCCCAGCGTTGCCGCCCGCGCCGCGAGATCGATGCGCCGCTCGCTTTCCCGAAGCTCGCTTGCAAGCTTCGCCGCGCGGAGCACGTCGCCTCCGAGTTCGTGGCCCATCGCGATCAGCACGCCGAGGAATGCGAAGCTGACGAAATACGGGCTCTCCAGCATCCCCTGCTCCACCAGCATCGCATGCCCGCGCGACACGAGGAAAAAGAAGATGATGCTGCCCCCGACGACGACCGCCCGGCGGCGTCCGCCCCGCCTCCACAGCGCAACAGACGCATCGAGGACAAACCCCGCCACGAGGGCGACCCCGGCAATTTCGACCAGCGACCAGGGCCCGGCGGCGATCGTCGAGACAGTGAAGCGCGCACCGCCGAACGTCTCCACTTTCCGGATCGCGACGGCGTGCCTGACGGCCGGGACCTCGCTGAGGAGGTTTGCAACTTCGGAAAGCAGCAGCAGGCCGGTTCCTGCAAGGGCCAGCCATGCCCGCCCGGTTCCGAAGAAGCTCCAGACAAAGCCCGCAACCGAGGCGACCATGATCGCAAGTGGAACGGCGGCCCATCGCAGAACTGTCTGGCAGCGCTCCAAGTCATCCGCCTGCAGCAGTGCCAACTCCATCCCGCTGATGGCGGCGACGGCCAGCGCGCTGAGGAAAAAGAAGATGTGCGGCGCCCTGCGCCCGTCTCCCATCGCGACGCGGAGATTGATCAGCGCGAGCGTGACGCAGGCGCCGGCAACCATCGGCCATAGGATGGTCATCCAGTTCATCGGAGAACTCCGAATGAGCGGCTGATCGGCCGGGGCCGTGGGACCGGATGGATCATGCGCAGGGGGCGAGCCTGGCGGGCTGGGTCTTCAGGATGAAGCGAGATTTCACACCCGCTTCCCCGCTGAAAATCAGAAGCCGAGTCCCGGCGGCATGCCCATGCCGCCCGTGATCTTCCCCATCTCCGCCTGCATCAGCGCGCGGCCCTCCTCGATCGCCTTCTGCACGCCGGTCAGGATGAGGTCCTCCAGCATCTCCACGTCGTTCGGGTCCACGACTTCCTTGCTGATTTTGATCGAGAGCACGTCGCCCGCGCCATTCGCGGTGACCGTGATTTTTCCGCCGCCTGCCGTGGCCTCGACGGTCCGCTGGGCGAGTTCCTCCTGCGTGCGCTGCATCTGCTCCTGCATCTTCTGCGCCTGCTTCATCATCTTCTGGATGTTCATGGTAGTGGTCGTGGTTTTGGAGAAATCATTCCGGGGCGCACGGTGGATGTCGAGAGCGACATCACATGCCGCATCAAAGCGAGCCGAGCAGCCGCGCGAGGATCGCAGCAGCCTCGTCAATCTCGGCACGGGTCACGTTCAGCGCCGGCAGCCAGCGGACGGCGTGTGTCCCGCTGGGAATCGTCAGCAGCCCCGCGTCATGCAAGCTCTCAACGACAAACAGGCTCGGCGCCTTGCCTTCCGGAAGCTTCGCGCGCTGCGCAAAGTCGGGCATCAGCTCGATGCCGATCATCAGGCCGAGGCCGCGGACTTCCTTGATGAAGGGCGAAGCCAGGCCGCGCAGCACCGCGAGGGCGTGCGCGCCGAGGGCCTTCGCATTCGCCAGCATCCCCTCCTCCTCGATCACGGCGAGCACCTCGTTCGCGCCCGCGCAGACGAGCGGAGTTCCGCCGAAGGTCGTGCCATGCGTTCCCGGCCCGAGCAGGTCGCAGAGCTTCTTCCTCGTGCCATCCTTCAATGCCACGTCCCGCTCGCCCACCCAAATCGCGCCGAGCGGAAACCCACCCGCGATGCCCTTCGCCCAGCTCACCGCATCGGGCATCACGTCCGGCGCGATGCTCCTCCATCCGCACCAGTCGCCGGTGCGCCCGAGTCCGCACTGCACTTCGTCGAACATCAGCAGCAGATCGCGCTCATCGCAGAGCGCGCGCGCCTCCCGAAGGAACTCCGCGGATGCCGGGTGAATCCCAATTTCTCCCTGCACAGGCTCAAGAAGCACGGCTACCGTGCCGGGGACATCCACCGCCGCCTTCAGCGCCGCGATGTCATTGAAGGGCACATGCCGGAATCCCTCGACCATCGGCTCGAACCCCTTCTTCACCTTCTCCTGCCCCGTCGCGGAAATGCCCGCGAGCGTCCGCCCGTGAAAGCCGTTCAGCATCGTGATGATCCCGATGCGATGCGGCGGCTGCTCCACGATCTCGCCGACCGTGTGCCGCGGAGCCGGCGACGCGCCGTCGTTGCCAAATTTCCGCGCGAGCTTGTAGAGCCCCTCGTTGGCCTCGGCACCCGAGTTGCAGAAGAAGACTTTGCCACCCGCGCCGACCAGCCGCGTGAGCCGATGCGCGAGCAGCGCCTGCGGCCGCGTGTAGTAGAGGTTCGACGTGTGCACGAGCGTCGCGACCTGCTCCTGCAGCGCTCGCACCACCCGCGGATGCGCGTGGCCGATGCTCGTCACCGCGATGCCCGCGCCGAAATCGAGATACCGCTTCCCGTCCTCGTCCCACACTTCACAGCCGCGTCCGCGTGCGAGGCGCAGGTCAAAGCGCCCGTAGGTCGGGATCACATGCCGGTCGTAAAGTTCGCGCGTGGAAGTCTCGCAGTCGTTCATCGTGAAAGGGCGGCGAAGATTGCGCCGATGCGCCGCAATGCGAGTGAAAAAATGCGCGCCGCCCCCGAGGCTCCGTCACTGCCAAATCAACTCCACTTTCGGCAGCAGCGCCTTGATCTTCGCCTGAATGTCCGCGTCGTAGGGTTTCGGGCGCTGCACGAGCCGGAGCGTTTTGAGGAAAGTGAATGGCTTGAGTTGCCCGGCACGCTCCGCGGTCATCGGCAGGTTGCCCAGTTCGAGGCTTTCGAGCTGGCGCATCGTGGCAAGCACGGCGAGGTCGGCGTCGGTGGTCTTCGCGCAATTCGTAAGCGTGAGGCGCTTGAGCGACTTGAAGTCCTTCACGATGGGCAGCGACTCCGATTTGTCGAAACCCTCGCCGAGTTGGAGGTATTCGAGCGGCAATGCTGCAATGTTCTTGAGTGCGTCCGGAGTCGCGTGGGCACCCAGTTCAAGGCCCTTGAGCTTCGTGAGCTTTGCGAGGTGCGGCGCGCCGGCATCGGTGAATTTCGCGTGCGCGAGGCTGATGCTTTCGAGGTTGGGCAGGTGCTCGCAGAGCTGCCTGAGGCCCTCGTCGTCGATGCTGCTGCCACGGTGGCTTACTTTCACGAGCTTCGTGAAGCCGTCGAATTTGGCATACGCGCGGCCGGTGATTTGGGTCCCGACAAAGCTGAATGCCTCGAGGTTCTTCAACCCCGCAAGCTGCTCCATGCCCGCGTCGGTGAGCTTGCCGTTGTTCGTGAAGCGCAGCGTCTTGAGGTTCGTGAGCTTCGCGATGTGAGGCATCCACTCGTCGCTGAACTTCGTGGAGATGACGTTGAGCGACTCAAGCGTCTTCACGTGCCCGAGATGCTCGAAAAATGCGGCATCATAGGGGTCGCTCCCACGGTGGTCGTGCGGTCCCGCGCCGGGAACGGCGAGGTCCACGAGCTTCAGGCTCTGGCCATCCCCGGTCTTTTCGATTTTGCCCTTCGCGCCTTCGACGGTGCGGATGACCGCCTCCACATGCGGATCGAGGGCAAGGGCGGCGCGCGTGGCGAGGGTGAGAATGGAAAGTGAGAGCAGGATTTTTTTCATCAGATTGGTTGGTTGCGGCTCACGCCGCGAATGCCCGCCGGAGTGGTCAGGGGGGCACATTGGGGTCTGCCGGGAGGTCACACGATTTCGCCAACGGGCCCGAGGCTATCGACGAACTTTTCCGCACGGACTTCCATCTTCTGCAGCATCGTGAGGAGCACGTTGTTGAGGCGCGCCTTTTCGTCCTTCGGCTTGCCGCAGAGCGCACGCCACTCGTCGTAGCTGAGCGTGTAGTCCTCCTTCAGATGCGGGCGGTTGTAATCGATGTGCTGGCCGTGCCTGAGTCCGAGGCCCTTCCCTCCGGCGAGCAGGATGGGCAGGTTGCTGTTGCAGTGGCTGTGGCCGTAGCTCATGCCGCTCCCGAAGAGGACCATCGTGCGGTCGAGCAGCGGCTCGTCACCGTCTTTGACCGCGCCGAGTTCATCGAGGAAATGCGCAAACTGCTGCATGATGAACGCGTCGCTCTTCGCGAGGCGCTCCAGCACCACCGGGTCGCCGTTGTGGTGTGAGAGATTGTGCCGGGCCTGCGTGATTTGAATTTCGGGAATGGCGAGGCCGTTGCCCTCCGTTCCGTTCATGTAGGTCACCACGCGCGTCATGTCCGTGCGCAGCGCGAGAACGATCAAGTCGAACATCGTCCGCCAGTATTCGCCGGCCTGCGCCTTCGAGACATCGCGCTGGAACGGCGCGGCGAGCTTCGGCTCCACCTTCGGCTTCGGCACATCCAGCCATGAGTCGAGCCGCTCCGTGCGCTGCTCCACATCGCGGACTGCGTGCAGGTATTCGTCGAGCTTCGTGCGGTCGTCCTTTCCGAGCTCCCTGCGGAGGGAACGCGCATCCTCCAGCACTTCGTCGAGCACGCTGCGACGCTTCAAAAGGCGCGCCCGCTGCGCTGCGATGCCGCCGGGTTCCTCGCCGAAGAGGCGGTTGAAGATCGTTTTCGGATTGTCCTCCGCGGGCAGCGGCACGCCGTCGCGGGAAAATGCGAGCGTCGCACTGTTGAACGGCTGGCCCGTGCCGGATGAAATCGAAAGTTCGAGCGACGGGAAGCGCGTCTGCGTCCCCACGCTCTCCGCCATCATCTGGTCGCACGAAACCGTGTTCTCGTATTTGCGCCCGCTCTGCGCGTCAATTTTCGCGCCTGTGAGCCAGGTGTCCGCGCACACATGCGCCTGCCCGAGGCCGTTCGGGTGATGCAGGCCGCTGAAAACGGTGAAGTCCCCCTTGTGCTTCTCCAGCGGCTTCAACGACGGCGACAACTCGTAGGCGCGCCCCGACTTCACGCACTGCCACGCCATGCCGTTCACCCCATTCGGGATGTAAACGAACACGCTGCGCTTCGGCTTCGCGGCCGCGGCAGCACTGGCGCGGAATGGAATCATCGCATCGAGCAGCGGCAGTGCGACCGTGGCGCCGAGCCCGCGCAGGAAGTGACGGCGGTTCAGGAGCCAGCGTTGAGTCAGGATGTTCATAAATGGTGCGCAGGACGCAGCGGGCCCCGCGCGGCCCATTGTGCATCGCTTCGCATGATTGGCGAACTCCTTCTGAGCCGGAATTCGGAACGCGAAGGTGCAGCCGGGGCGCGGGTGCCGCGCCTATTGGAACTTCACCGTGATGTCGTCCACATCCAGCACGCCCGCCGAACCAAACGGACCGACCGCGATGCGCTTCCACGCCGCATCCTGCTTCACCACCGCCCAATCGCCGCCTGCTTCCTCTCCGCGCGCATCCCGCGCCGTCACATGCACGCCCGGATAATGGTGGTAGTCCCTTCCGGGCACGAGGCCCTTGACCCGCAGCTTCACGCTGAACTCCACCGCGCGCGTCCTCGCGGGGATGACAATCTCCTTCTCCGGCAGGAGATTCGCCCGGCGCAGCGCCTGGAGCCGGCGGAAACGCAGGAACCTCTCCGCCCCTTCGGCCACAACCGCCGCATCGGTCACCTGCACGTCCCCAGCCTCGGCCTTCCAGCCCGGTGGAAAGCTCCCGGGCACGCCCTGCGAGAAATCGGAGTTCGCGACGACATTGTGAAACTTCTGCCCGCCCCCGGCGACCTCCATGAGCGCGACGACACGCGCCCTCTCCAAGGCGACCGCATCCGCCACGGCCGCATCCTTGCCTTTCAGGGCGACGGATTCCAGCCCCGCGAGGGTCTGCAGATACCTCGCCGCGAGATCGCGCTGCTGCTGCGGCAGCGTCCTGCCCGCGTTCGTGGAGACCGCGAGAAAACTGCGGCGCTCCTGGGAGAGCGACCGCGGCAGGTCCGGCGGAAACGCCGCGGCAAGCGTGCCGGCGCCCACCCCCTCGATTTCCGCCGCGATTGCAGCGATGTCGCCCGTCTTTGCCGCATTCATCGCTGTCTTCTGCGCCGCCGCGAGCGCGGCGAGATAGCGCTCCCGCGCAGGCTTGAGCTGCGCCTCGGCCGCAGCACCCAGCGCCGCCCGCTCAGCGTCGAATTTTTCGGCGTGCGCCTTCACCGGGGCTGGAAGCTGCGCCGCTGCGCGGGCGACGAGGATGCCGATATGGAAAATGACGATGAGCGTTCTCATGGGTTGGATGGTTTTGTGAACTGCCTGGCCTGGAACTCCTTTTCCTCCTTCTCCGTCATCGCGCGGCGCTGTGACGGGCCCGGCCACCAGAGCGGCAGGCTGTCGATGAAGAAGCGGGCTTCATGCACGCTGCCCGCCACACGCGGGGCGCTCGTCGATGCCGGGACGAGGTGGATATAGTTCAGGGGAACGGGTGCGCCGGCGAACACTGCGGCAACGGCAGGCTTCGGCGAGGCGCCATCCTCGCAGGCCGTGGTGATGCCCTCCAACGGATGGCGGTTCCACTCCCGCACAAGCATGCGCAGGGCGGAATGCTTGTCGGGCCAGTCACCGCGGAGCCCGGCCTCCCATTTCGGATCGGCGACGCCGGTGGCCCGGTAGGCCCCGTATTCCTCCGACTGATCGCCCCGAAGCTCCGCGAGCACCCCCGCGGAGAGCAGGCTCGATATCGCCTCATCGGTGTCCTCGATCGCGCAGGCATGAAGAAACGCGCGGACTGCGACGATCGGCGTGAACTGCGGATACCCGTGCGGCTCCTCGCGCGCGAGCGTGTCCGCCGCATCGTTCACGGCGATGAATGTGCGCACGCGGATCATCACATCTGGCGGCGCGGTGATGACGATTGTGCGATCATCACCCGTGGCCCTCGCGTGGCAGTCGGACCGGCCGTGGAAGATCTGCCGCAGCGCGGGCTCCATGTTGCGCGCGAGCATGTGCCGTAGTGGGAACGTGCGCGTCTCGGCTGAAGGCGCAGGCTTCAGTGCGGACGGCTGGACTCCTCCGGCGGGCGGCAGTTGAAAGTGCGCCGCATCCGTCTCGGGATTCCCCTTTGCGATGTCCGCGACGAACAGCCACCGCCCCCGGGTCTCCGCGGCGGGCGCCGAGTGCTCCTCCGCTGCGATCAGCACCTGCCGCATGGAGCCCCCGCGCTCGTTCTCCAGCGGCAAGGGGGGATTCCTTTCCGGCAACGGCTGCGCCTTCACGATCTGAAATCGCACACCCACACCGAAACCGTGCTCGACGCGGTGGTGCACCACGCCGGTGTTGGGATCGATGACATCGACCAGCACGCGGCTTGCGTGGCCGTCGCCGTTGTAGGCGTGCAGGCGCAGCCGGAATCCCGTCGTGCAGTTCTGCCCCGTCTTGAAGGCGAGCGGCTCTTCAATGGCTCTCAGCGGGCCGCCGTTCGCCTGCTCCATGAAGGTGACTTTCACCAGTCTCCCGGCTCCCGTGAAGACGCTCTGCTCGATCGTATAGGCTGCGCCCGGCGGCGCGGGAGGCTGCGGCGCGCCCCATTCGCGGCGCACGCGGGCGAGCAGCACATACGTCCAGCCGTCCCGGTGCTTCGCCCGGGCAAACTCGACGAGGGCGCCGTCGTTGAGCTGCGGATGCTTCCGCGCGGTCGCCTCCACTTCCTTCGCGGCAGCCTCCATTTCCTCAGGCGTGAGCTCCGCGGGCAGCAACCACGCGAGGACATTCCCGCCCCCCAATCCGTAAAACGTCTTCGTCCGGAAATCCCGGTAACCCGGCTCAGGCGTCTTCCCGTCGGGCGCCGCGATCATGTCCTGCGACACCTCCAGCCCGAGGCCGTAGTCCTTGTCCCGCTCGAAGTGCAGCGAGATGCTGCGCGAACCCTTCGGGTGCTCCACCTTCGTCACCTTGAACTCGATGCGCCCGGGAATCGCTGCGGCCCCAGGCTGGCTCCGGGGCGCTGGAACCCGGGAACCGCCGGCCTGCGGTTTCTCCGGCGGAGCAGCCTCGTCGTAAAAGATCATGCGCTGCATCGCCTCCGGATCCCGCGCGGTGGCGACCGAGGGGAAGAGCTGGAACTGGTCTGCGACGCCGTCATCGCGCAGGACAATCACGCGGCCCTTCCGCAGGTCGTAGGCGGTGCCGTTGATGTGAAGCTCATCGGGATAAAGCGACTCACGACGGTAACCGAACGAGCGCCCGTTTCTCAGCCGCACCGAGCCCTCGTCCACCCAGGAGCTGTTCGCCGCATTTTGGGAGCCGGAGGACGAGGTGCCTGCGAGATTTCCCCCATGAAAGAGGACATAGTGCAGCGTCGCCGCCCCCTGATCGTAGGTGGCGACCACTGAGAAGCCGCCGCGACTGACGTGTTCGCCGGCGGGAAATCCGAGCGCCCGCTTCGTCCGCTCCAATCGCACCGCAATGGGGATGGGCTCTCCGCTTTCCGGCCGGAACTCACCGATGACATGCGCGCCATCCTTGTCCGGAGCCGGCGTGCCGGGATGAAAGACGACCTTCCCAACCATCACGCCCGACGGCCCATCGAGCCGATAGCCCATGAAAACGCCGTGACGCGCGCGGATGTTCCACCGCACACCGCGCTCAAATCCGCCCGAGGTGAGCGACACGTCGAACATTGCATCGAGATAAACGCCACCCGGGGTCCAGCGGGCGGCGGCGGGCCCGAACAGGAAGACCATCGCCGCATCCTCCGAGCCGCGCGCCTTGACGACCGCCCTGTCGCCCGAGACCTCCACCTTCTCAACCTCGGGTGCAGATGCGTCCGCTCGCGCCGCAATGTCCCCCTGACGAACGATGAACGCCGCCAGCGGCCAGATCGCCACGCCGAGCGCCGCCGCAGCCAGCGCCCATCTTCCGGAGCGGCAGCGGCGCGCAGGGATCGCCATGAGAGCCGCCGCTCCCGAGAGGAAAAACGCAAGCGTCATCACCGGCCAGCCGCCAGCGTTCCGCATGATTGCAATCGCCCCAATCGCGACACCCGCGAGCGCCGCAGCGAGGGGAAGCGCGGAGGGCCTGCTCCGATTCGCGGCGGCTCCCGCCGACGGCAGCGCGGCCGCAGCCTCCACCTGCGTCCGCAGCTCGGCGACAGTCTGGAAGCGCAGCTCGGGCGTCCTCGCCAGCGCCCGGAGCACGATCTCGTCGATGCGCACATCGACCTGCACACGCTTCGACGGGGCCTCGATGTTTTCCTTCGGCCGCTCGCCGGTGAGCATCTCGTAAAGCACCACGCCGAGCGAATAAATGTCCGCGCGATGATCCACCTCGCCGTGCATTCCGCGCTGTTCCGGCGCCACATAATCCGGTGTGCCAAGTCCGGCCGTTGCCGCCCCATTCGGAACGTCGATTCCTCCTCCGCCCTGCCCGCCGGCATCCACACCCACGATCTTCGCGATGCCGAAATCCGCGATCTTCACCACACCGGCTTTGTCGACCAGCAGGTTCTCCGGCTTGATGTCGCGGTGGACGATGCCGTGGTCGTGCGCGCACTGCAGCGCGTCGCACACCGGCGGAACGATGCTCAGCGCTTCCTTCGGCGTGAGCCTCTTCGTCTGAAGAAGCTGGCGCAGGTTCACGCCGTCCACGAACTCCATGAGCAGGTAATAGTATCCGCCCGCCTGCCCGAAATCATAGACGCCGACGATGTTCGGGTGATTCAGCGCCGCGAGCGCCTGCGCCTCCCTTTCAAAGCGCGCCGCAAACTGCGGATCGCCAGCCCGCTCCGGCGCGAGCAATTTCAGAGCGACGGGCCGGTTCAGCGACTTCTGCCGGGCCTTGTAAACAACGCCCATGCCACCGCGGCCGAGGCAGCCGAGGATTTCAAGCTGCGGAAAAATCGGCGCAAGTTCATCCGGAGACGGCGTCGGGACCGCCCCCGCGGCACTCCCCGGCTGTGTCGGCTGCATCGCCCCCTCCATGAGGCAACCGGGACAACAGCCGCCCACGGCATCCCCCGCCAGATCCCTGCCGCAAAGCGGGCACTTCGACTGCGGTGCGGGAGTTGGGTCCATGCCAGTCATGCCGTGCGGCGGGGAAAAGGTTCCGAAAAAATCTCAGGTTCGCAGCGCGGCAAAGAGGGAGCGCATTTCGTCCTCCACGGAGGATCCGTCCTTCAAGGTCCCCGCGATCTCCGCCTTCACGCACTGGCGGAATCGCGAGCGCACACGGTGCACCATCGCCTTCATTGCCGGCGGGCTGAGACCGAGCCTCGCGGCCGTCGCGAGCTGGTCGCCGTAGCCGGATTCCCCCAGGAGCCACGGCCGGATCTCCTCCACCAGCCCGGCCTTTCCCTCCAGGCGGCACTCCGCCTCGAGCGCAGCCATCGCGCGCGTCAGGACCGTCACCGCCCATTGCCGGTCGAACACCGACTCCGGCGTTCCGCATGCCTCATCGGCCACCTGCAGCGACTCCGTGTCCAAGGTCAGCGCGCAAGCCCCCGCCCCCCTCTTCTGCCGCAGCTCCGCCTCGCGCCGGTGCGCCATGAAGTGCTTCACCGCGCCGAGCAGGTAAAAGCGAAACCGCCCACGCTCCCGCCGCGCGCCGCCGATCTTGCCACCCGCCAGCACCTCCGCGAAGAACGCGTGGCTCACCTCCCGAGCAGCATCCGCGTCGCGCAGAACGCTGCGCAGGTAGGCGACGACCGGCTCGTAATACGCATCGCACAGATCCGCCAGCGCCTCGCGTCCGTCGTCCGAGTCCGCCTTCGCCAGGCAGACGCGTGTCCAGCGCGTCGTTAAAAACGGCGCGGCGTGAAGGTTGTGCGTCAACTCGTTGGACATGCGTCGGCGGTCAAGCTGTCACAAGACATGACGTTTTGGAGCGGAAAGGTGACAAGGCTTCCGCGTGGTGCCTCCGGCCGGCGTGAGCGGGACTGCGACCGCGGAGCGGTGCTATCTCCTTTGAAAGACCGGGCTGACCACCAGCGCCTCGACCAATGAGCAGACCGAATAATCGCTCGCCTTCGCCTGCTCCACGATCTGCCTCAGATCGGCGCGGTCGGAAAAATTCACACCCCGGCGCAGGGCATAGGTCGCGAGCTTTTCCGTGAACGCCGCGGCAAACTTGTCCACGTCCGCGATGAAGAGCCGCTTCAACGCGGCACCATCCGCGAATTTTCGCCCATCGGGAAGTTCGCCGGCTGGATTCAGCTCCGGGTCCTCGCCGACGCCGTCCTTCACCGCCTCCACCGTGCGCCATCGGCCGATGGCGTCGTAGTTGTCGAAGGCGATCCCGAGCGGGTCAATCTTGTTGTGGCAGGCCGTGCAGTTCGGGTCTGCGCGATGCAGTTCGAGCTTCTCGCGCACGGTGGTCTTCCGTGTCTTCGCGTCCGGCGTGCCCAATGCCGGGACATTGGCGGGCGGCGGCGGAGCGGGCCTTCCTATGATCGCATCGAGCACCCACACGCCCCGGTGAACGGGGCGGTGACGCGTGCCGTCGCTGGTGAGGCTGAGCACGGAACCCTGCGTGAGCAGGCCGCCGCGGTGAGACTCCGGCTTCAGCATGACGCGCTGCATGCCGTCGCCGCGGATGCCGTCGATGCCGTAGTGCATTGCGAGCCGCTCGTTGAGCATCGTCCAGTCGGAGTCGAGAAAATCGCGCAGGCTTCCGTTGCGGCGCAGCACTTCGCCGAAAAAGGCGAGCGTCTCCGCCACCATGCTCTGCTCGAGATTCTCGTCGTAATCGGGATACAGGACCTTGTCCGGCGGAAACATCCCCACTTTCCGGAGCTGCAGCCACTGGCGCGGGAACCCCTCGGCAAAAGCCTTCGCCTTCGGGTCGGCGAGCATGCGCTTCACCTCGGCGGCAAGATTCTGCTTCAGCTCCCCCCGGCGCGCGAGGTCGCGCAGCCGCTCGTCGGGCATCGTGCTCCAGAGGAAATATGAGAGGCGCGAGGCGAGCTCCCAATCGCTGAGCGTCGGCGAAGGCTTCTTTGCATTCCCCTCCTCGAGATAGATGAAGCTCTTCGAGCTGAGCACGGCAACGAGCGCCGTCTTCACCGCGCCCTCGAAGTTCTCGCCAAGCGACTGCGCCTTCTCAAACAGCTTCACCAACCGCTCCACCTCCTCGCCGCGCACCGGGCGCCGCCACGCGCGCCCGGCAAACTGCGACACGATCTCGCGGGGATCCTTGCTGGCAAAGATCCGCTGATGCGCCGCCGTGGGCCACGAGTCCACGATCGGCCCGTCCCATTCCACCTTGTCGATGATCAGCGTCGGCTGGATCGGCTTGAAGTCATCATCCGAAAGCTTGAGTTGCCACGGCACCCGGCTGCGCGTCGTTGTGAACGCATTCGGCGTCCCGCTGTGACGCGAGCGCCGCCCCTCCGGGTTCGGGCCGGGCACGCTGTTGATGATGCGCACGGGATATTTGCCCGCGACGAGATGCACGCGCTTCTCGACCGTGATCGGCTTGTCCTCCGCGGCATCCACGTCCTGCTCGATGAGCGTCTTGTCGATGTTGGAAAGATAGACCTTCAGCCGCGGCGCGCGTCCGCCTTCCGGCCGCAGTCCGCTCAGCTTCAAGCGCAGGATATATTCGCCCGTGGTCTTCACATCGAGGTTCCACGTGTCCGTCGTGTAGTTGTTCGGCACGATCTCGATGCGCACTTGCTCCGCGATGCCGCGCCGCTCGTATTCCTCCTTGAAGCCCTTCCAGCGCATGTCCCACGGCATCCAGGTGACGACTTCGCGCTTCGGCTCCGGTCTGAGCGAAAGCGCCTCATCGAGCACCATCTCCGCGGCCGCCAGATATTTCTCCACGTGGGCCGGCGAGAGCGTGAGCACGGACCCGATGCGCTCGAAGCCCTTCCAGTCCGGATCCTCCGGCAGCCCCGTCGCGCCTTTCACGTCAAACGTCACGCCCAGCAAATCGCGCACGGTGTTCGCATACTCCTCGCGCGACAGTTTCAGGAACGCGACCTTGTCCATCCCCGTCGCCTGGCGCGCCGCCTCGGCCTCGCGCAACTGCCCGGCGATCCAGTCCGCAATGGCCGCGATCTCCTCGGGCTTCGGGCGCGCCTCCTTTTCCGGCGGCATGTCCCCGGAGTTGATGCGGTTCATCGTCTCCTCCCAGTGGCCCATGATTTTTGGCGACGTGAAATCGACGATCAGGTTGTCGAGCCTCAGGTCGCCCTTCTGCTTCTTCTCATCGTGGCATTTCGTGCAGTGCTGCTGCAAAAAATCGGCAACGCGCTTCTCCGGCGGCGTTGCACTGAGCGCCGACGTGACGAGGCATAGGAGAATTCCAAACGAGGTTCTCATCATTTCTTCTGTCCCGCGGGCTTCTTCGTCTCGCCCACGAGTTTGATGGTCGCGTCGCCGACCCACACATCCGTGCAGAAGGACGGTTGGCCGGGAAGTTCAGCCGTCGTGTTCACCTGCACGAAATCGCCCACCGCCAGCGTGCTGAGCTCCGTGCGGGCGTCGAGCTTCCACACGCGCGTGTCGTCGGTCACACGCAGGACGCTTCGGCCAATCGGCTGCGGCCGCTGCATGTCGCCATTGTAGTCCTTCACCTCCGGCAGCATCCACGAGACGTCGATGCGCCGTCCGTCCAAATGCACCGCGTCGATGCGCAGCGTCACAAAATTTCCGGCACGGTGGCTGAAGTCATCGCTCACTGCACTCACCCGCGTGAACGCGCCCTTCTGGTCCTGATACAGGTGGAAGCGGCATCGCGTGCCCGGCGGAATCTCGTCCAGTTTCGCATCCTTCCCGAGGTGGCGAACCTTCGCCTTGTCGAGCAGCGTGAAGTCCACTGCCGCGCCCGAGCCTTCCGTGAGGAAGCGCCCCGGCGGCACGAGCGCGCCATGCACGACATGCTCGGAAAATGGCGGCGGCACCCCGCCCGGCTTCAGCCGAAACCACGGCAGCTTCTCATTCCCGCAGTCGGTGCGAAATGGAAACTGCTCCGGGTATTCCTTCGCCACATTCTCCACGAGTTCCTGGTCGAGCATCCGGCCAAAGCCGTAGCCCATGAGGCTCTCGCCGTAGAACTGATCCTGCGCCTTCCACCCGTCGAGAAACACGCGCACGACGCGACCGCGCCGGAATCCCTCCAGCATGTTCGGCACGCGCACGGTGACGCGGTAGCCGCTGCAGCCGAACCGGTCCGCCGGCGCCTTCGACACCGACACAATGGAGCCGCCCTCGCCGTCCACCGGCGGATTCCACGTGCGCAGCTCGTCGTTCGCCACACACACGCGCGCGCCTTTGTCCTTCACCAGTGATGCGCCGTAAGCCTTCGCGAAGGCATCCGGATTACCGGAAAAAAAGTCCACCGTCACCTCCCTCCCCTCCGTCTTTTCGACCCAACCCGCGACGCCGCGCTTCCTTGTGAACTCCGCGAACTTCTTCTGCTGCTCCGCATCGGCGGGCTCGCCTGATTCCGTCGTGGCGAGCCGCGTGAATTTCCCCGCCGCATCCGGCAGCAGCACGAACGTCAGCTTCGCGCCCAGCGGCACCTCGCGCATGTCCGCCTCCGCGCCGCGATACTGCATGATGGCGTAGGGCGGCATCGTGAAATCCACTCGCTCACCCTGCTCCGTGCGAAATTGCCCGGTGCGATGGACGAAGTCCTCGCTGACGATTTCCCCGCGCACGCGACGGGCGTCGTCGAGCTTGGGAAATTCCAGCGGCGCCGCGCGGAGCGGCAGGGCGAGGACGAGCGCGGAAAGGAGCAGGCGCATCGGCGGAGGATGATTATCTCGCGAGCTGGCCGTCACGCTGAAATGCCTGCCAGTCGGCGGCAAAGGGGGCGTTGAGCAGCCACGACGCGGCGGATTTGTCGCCACGGAAACTCGCGAACGGCGCCGTCTCCAGCGTCTGATAGCCGCCCGTGGCCGCGTCCCAGTTCCTGCTGAGATGGCCGGACTCCACGCTGAGCTCGTTCAGCTTAACCGGCCCCTTCGAGGCGTCGGCGTCCGCCGGCACCCGCGCGGCGAAGCTGTGGCGCAGGAAGGAAAATACGAGCGGCCACGTCTTCTCCCCGGGGCCGTGGCCGGTCTTCGGCTCGACGGCGAAATGCCAGAGCGCGCCGTGCTTTTTCCGCATCGCCTCGACGACACCCATGTTCTGCTCCCGCGACGGGCGCGCGAAGAAATCGTCGTTCTCGCCGAAGACGATCATGCCGGGCACACGCGCGGCGCCGGGCTGATAAACTTGAAACGTCGTGCCCGGCCGCATCGAGACCCACGCCCACACGCGCGCGCCCTCCGTCGCGGGGAAAATCGCGGAGAAGCCCGTCCCGTTCGAATGGCCGTAGAGGAACAGCGGCGCGTTCACCAGCTCCGAGTGCTTCGCCTTCGCTCCGAGATCGCGCAGCCGCTCGTCCAGCAGGCTGCGGGGCCAGAAGCCGCGCTGCACGGGATTGCCGACGAACTTGAAAAGCGCGAGGTGCAGCTCGCGGGCGATCGCGCGCAGTTCCGCATGCTTGAACAGTGCCTCGCCGCTGCCGTGCCCGGTCATCACCACGACGCCGCGCACCGTGCCGACAGCCTCGGGCACCCACAGGTCGAATCTCACATCCTCGAGCTTGCCCTCGCCCTTCTCCCGCACCGCAGCGCGCCACTGCTCGTCGGTGAGCTTCCAGTCCCAGTGCTGCTCGATGACCTGTCCCGGCGCGGGTGTGCCCCACTTCGCTTCATCGAGGATGAGGTTCCCCGCGCCCTGGCTCTTCACCCCTGCGTTCGCGCGCACCCAGCCAATGCTGTGGCACTCGGGAAGTTGCACGGTCTCGCTCAGCTCGATGTCCGCGGCGCGCACGCACGACGAAACGGCTACGAGAAGAATGGAGAACCAGCGCAATTTCATCACGCGTCCAGCTCGCTCAGTCCTTGCCAAAGAACTCCTCCTCCTTCGGTAGCGCGATGACCTTCCACGTCGGCGGGAAGAAGCGGACCACGCGCTTCGGACGGTAGCCTTCGAGCATCATGTCCATCTTCAGCTTCATCTGCACGCCGCTGCTGCCCGGCTCGGCGGGAATCTTCTTCACCTCAAGCACGCTGCCGGTCTTGCGATCGTTCACCGGGTCGTAGGTCATCAGCGAATCGCGCGCGACCGCGAGGCCGCCGCGGGCCTCGACGGGCGGTGGGCTGCCGTCCTTCGGCGGCGGCGCGTTCGGGTCCTTGACGGTGAGCTCATCAAACAGCTTCGGGTCCACGTTGCCGAAGAACGTCACCGTGACGAACTGCTGCTCGTCGTCCACCGACGTGACCCACGCCGGCAGGCCGCGCTCGCGGATGTAGTTCCGGTGCCGCTCAAGCTGCTGCTCGGTCGCGAGCGCGCGCGACCTCTCGTCGAGCCACACCTCGGTGATGCGGCCCGGGCCGTAGAGCGTCACCCACGTGAGGTTGAAAAGAACCGTCTGGCCCTGCTGGAGCGCCTTCAGGTCGCTGAAGCCGTCACCCTTGAACACACGCGTGCTCGTCTGCAGGTCGAAGATTTTCGGCTTCGCATCCCCCACCGGCTTGCCGTCCTCCAGCAGCGTGGCCGTGAGCTTTTTCGCATCGAGGTCCACGCTCTCGATTTTCCAGAGCTGCTTCTGCCGCGCGTGAAAGGTGAAGTCGTCCTCGATGCGGAAGCACCGCTGAAAATCCTGCTCCGGCGTGTGGCGGTTGTTGTAGGGACCCGGCGGCAGCGGCGCCTTGTCGCTCGGGTCCTTCTCGTAAAAGAGCCCGCGCAGATGCGTGCCGAGCGGGAGGTCCTGCAGCGCGGCCGGCGCGCCGTGATACCAGATCGAACCGTAGGGCAGCATCGTCGCATAAAGCGGCAGGTCCCACACGCCGCGGTCCTGGCTGTCGTTGCGGTCCACGCGGATTTGGAAGCGCCGCTCGAGATGCTCGACGAACATCAGCTCACCGGACACCGCATGCGCCGAGCCCTCCGGCGGGAACTGCCCCGGCAGGAGCTGATACCACTCCGGCAAATCATCCGGCTTCCGGTCCTTCGGATTTTTCTTCTTGTCCCCCGCCTTCACCGGCCCGTCGGCATCGGTGCGGAATTTCGGAATCTCGGCTGCGAACGAAACAGAGACTGCGGCCAGCAGGCTCAGCAAGTGACGCAGGATCATCACGCCACGATCTGCGAGATCGTCCCGGTGCTGTCCTGGAATTTCTCCACCTTCACATCCGCGCGCTGGAGCATCGTGAGGAGCAGGTTGCTCACGCGGGCGTTGTCGTCCACGGGGCGCGAGCAGATCTTGTAGTGGCTCTGCGCGTCGGCCACGTCGTATTGGCCGATCTTCGGCAGGTTGAAATCCACGTGCGTGCCGTGCTTGTAGCCGAGCGCTTTGCCGCCGCAGAGAATCGTAGGGAGGTTCGCGTTGCCGTGGCTGTGGCCGTAGGCCATGCCGCTGCCCCAGAGGACCTGCGTGGTGTCGAGGAGCGGCGCGCCGTCCTCCTTGTGGTCCTTGAGCTGGTCGAGGAAGTAGCTGAGCTGGTCGATGAGGAAGGTGTCCGTCTGCGTGAGGCGGCGGAGCTGCTCGGGGTCGCCGTTGTGATGCGAAAGGCCGTGGCGTGTCTGCAAGATGCCGATCTCCGGGATGCCGCTCGTGTTGCCCTCGCTGCCGATGCCGCACGTGATCACGCGCGTGGAATCGGTCCGCAGCGCCATCACCATCAGGTCATAGAAGAGCCGGTAATACTCGCCCGCCTCGGCCATGCTCAGCTTCCGCTGCAGGCGTGCGGCCTGCGCGGAATCGATCGCCGGCTTCGGCACGTTCAGCCACTCGTCGGCGCGGCGCGTGCGCTCCTCCACCTGCCGCACAGCGGTGAGGTATTCGTCGAGCTTGTCTCGGTCCTCGGTGCCGAGCTTGCGGTTCACGCGCTTCGCGTCGTCGACCACGAGGTCGAGGATGCTCCCGCGGCGGCTGAGCCGGCGGCGGATCGTCTCCTTGCTGTCCTTCTCCACGCCGAAGAGCGCGTTGAAAATCTGCTGCGTGTTCCGCTCCGCCGGGAGCTGGATGCCGTCCTTCGACCACGCGAGCGACGTTCCCTCAATGGCCATCTCCACCGAGGAGAAACGCGTCGCCGGCCCCTGCACCTCCGCCATGAGCTGGTCCGCCGACACCGTGTTGCGGAACGCCCCGCCGTCGCCCGGCACATTTGCGCCCGTCAGCCACACTTTCTCGCAGTTGTGATGCTTCCCGAGCACCATCGGATGATGCAGCCCGCTGATGGGCGTGATGTCCGCGCGGTGCCGCTCCAGCGGCTTCAGCGGCGCCGTGAATTCATAATCCGCCCCCGCCTTCTGAATCTGCCACGTCAGCGTGTTCACCCCGTTCGGGATGTAGAGAAACACGCTGCGCTTCGGCTTCGACGGCGCGGGCAGCGCCGCCATGCAGTCGAGCAACGGAAGCGCAATCGTCGCCCCCACGCCGCGCAGGAACGTGCGCCTGCTGATCTTCCATTGGTTCAGGTTCAGGTTGCTCATGGTCTTCTCGTTCGTTCTGGAGGCCGTTTCTTAGCGCCTTTGGAGAAAGGGGAACAACCTCATCTTTTCACCGGCCACCGCAAAGGCACCCGCCCTCCACCCGCCACCCAAGTCGCAATGAAAGCAGCCTGCAGTTCCCGGACGAACGGCAGCGCAGGCCTGGCAAGCTGCATCGCCGGCATCTCTTCATCCCTTCGCCAGTTCGTCGAGCAGCGCCTTGTTCAGGCGGATGCCGGCCTCGAAGTTTTCGACCGGGAAATTTTCATCCGGCGCGTGCGCGCGGCAGTCTGGAAGCGCGAGGCCGAGGAGGAGCGTCTCGACGCCGAGGATCGTGCGGAAGGTGTTCACGATGGGGATGCTGCCGCCCTCGCGGATGAGGGCGAGTTCGCGTCCGGGAAATGCCGTGGCGAGCGCACGCTGCGCGGCTTTTCCAAATGCGGAATGCGGGTCGGTGAGGTAGGGCTCGCCGCTGTGACCATCCTCGATTTCGAGGCGCACGCCGGGCGGGCAATGGGCGAGCAGGTGCGCGCGGACTTTCGCGAGGATGTCGTCCGGCCGCTGGCCGGGGACGAGGCGGAAGGTGAGCTTCACGAACGCCTCGCGCGGGATCACGGTCTTGCTGCCGGTGCCCTGGAAGCCGCCGCCGATGCCGTTCACCTCGGCGGTCGGCCGGGCCCACGCACGCTCGAGCGACGTGAATCCCTCCTCGCCGAAAGTCTGCGCAGCCCCGGTGACTGCGAGCACTTCCTTTTCGCCGAAGGGCAGCTTCGCCCAAGCATCACGTTCCCACTGCTGAAGCGGCGCCACGTCGTCGTAGAATCCCGCGACCGCCACGCGGCCCTGCGCGTCGTGCAGCGTGGCGACGAGGCGGGCGAGCGCGGTGGCGGGATTTGCCACCATGCCGCCGTAGATGCCGCTGTGGAGATCAATGGACGGGCCGTGGACGCACACTTCCATCGCCGTGATGCCGCGCAGGCCGTAGGTAAAGGTGGGCGTGCGCGGCGCGATCATCCCGGTGTCGCTGATGGCGATGAGGTCGCAGCGGAGTTCCTCGCGGTGCGCGGAGAGGAATTCCGCAAGGTGCTTGCTGCCGACCTCCTCCTCGCCCTCGATGAGGAAGATGAGGTTTACGGGCAACTCGCCCTTTTCGCGCAGCGTCTCACCGACACCGAGGACGTGCGCGAGGATCTGGCCCTTGTTGTCCGTGGAGCCGCGCGCGTAGATGATGCCGTCGCGCACCGCGGGCTCGAACGGAGGCGTGGTCCACTCCGCGAGCGGCTCGACGGGCTGCACGTCGTAGTGGCCGTAGATCATCACCGTGCGGCGGCCGGACACGTGCTCGTTGCGCGCCGTGACGATCGGATGCCCGGCGGTCGGGTGAAGCTGAGCCTTCAGCCCGATGGCGGTGAGCTTCTGCACGAGCCAGTCCGCGCATTTCGCAACATCGCCGGCGTGGCGCGGCTCCGTGGAGACGCTGGGGAAGCGGATGAAAGAAAAGAGGTCGTCGAGGTGCGCGCTGTTCATGGCGCGGACGCTAGCGGGGGCACGCCGGAGACGGAAAGAAATTCACCGCGGCATCGGCGAAACACGGCCGCCATTGGGGTCGGTCCTCACCTCACGCGCCAATCGCCGAGGCCGCCGGAGAATATCCAGCCAGATCCCATCACTATTCCGGAGTTGCTGAGATACCATACGGCGATCTGGCCAAAGGTGTTCTGGAGAAGGATGTCGGCATTTGCATCGTTGTTCATGTCTGCCGTCGCGACGACCCGCCAGTCTCCGAGCCCGCCGGAGAATATCCACCCGGACGCGGCGATTGCCCCGCTACCGTTGGAATACCACGCCGCAATCTGACCGAAGGTGTTTTGCAGGATGATGTCCACATTGCCATCGCCGTTCACATCCGTGAGCGCCGCGACACGCCAGTCCCCGAGCCCGCCGGAGAAAACCCACCCGGAGGAGGTCACCGCCCCGGCACCATTGCGATACCACGCGGCAATCTGGCCGAAGGTGTTTTGCAGCACGACGTCCACGTTGCCGTCGTTGTTCATATCCGCGAGCCCCGCTACCCGCCAGTCCCCCAGCCCACCGGGGAAAATCCAGCCGGAGGAAGTCACCGTTCCCGTGCCGTCGCAATACCACGCGGCGATTTGGCCGAAGGTGTTCTGCAAAACTAGGTCAGGATTCCCGTCTTTGTTCGTGTCCGCGATCGCCATCACGCGCCAGTCGCCGAGACCGCCGGGGAAAATCCAGCCGGACCCGATGATCGCGCCGCTGCCGCTTGAATACCAAACGGCGATCTGCCCGAAGTTGTTCTGCAGGATGACATCCGCACTGCCATCACCATTGAAATCGCGCGGCTTTGCGACCTTGAAGGCCACCTGCACCGCGGTGTCCGCAGTCACGCCGGTTAAAGTGTAGCTGGATTGACCGGCTGCCGTCGGCACAATGACACCGTTCGTAAACCAGTCGGCCACCCGGTATCCGGGATCGCGAATGGCCGAGAACGTGGCGTTCCCGCCACTGGTAACCGGTATCGCGCCGAGCGGAGTGATGCTTCCACCAAGCCCCGCACTTGCCGTGACGGTGTATTGCGGCACACCCGGCAGGAAAACACTCCCGTTAGCCGAAGTGTCATTCGCCCCGCCATAGCTCTCAGAAAGCGGGCTGGCGTCACCCTTCCGTGCTATCATTGCCCAAGTCTGCTGGTATTTCACATCGCCGATCTGCGCGCTGTGCCAGACTGTCTGGAGCATGCTGATCGTGGCTGCGGCTTCCGGAATCGCAGTATTGTTGTAATTCACCAGCCCGCCCTCATCTGCGATGGCAATGAGGACGATGGTTCCCACCGGCAGGTCGTCCAGATATTTCCGAAGGTCCGCATGCTTCGCATGGTCGGCGTAAGTGTCGAAGTGCTGGTAGTCGCTCATTCGAATGCCTGTGCTGGCATCGAGCACGGCCAAATTGAATCCGCGGGCTCCACCATTGCCACCCATTCTGTCGTAAACTGTCTTTCCGTTGATTTGAAATATCGCCCCCGTCCGCTTCGACACAGCGTTTAGGGCCGGGTTTGCGCTGAGGGGGACAAGCTTTTCCCCTCCTGTCTGGTAACGCATTTGCAAAGCTGTGTAGACTGCGCGGAGCACGCGGGCGCCGTTGAGGGTGCCTGCGACGCCGAAATATTCCTCGTCGTTAAATCCGTCCGGCTGGGCGCCGTTCACCTCAGCCGAGGGACTTTGCGCACCGGGCGCCCCATTCTTCCACCATTCGTCATTCCATTCGAAGAGGAGGACACCAGATGAAATGCGGTTCGCGCTATCTGTGGCAAAGTCGGGCTGTGTCTCGTCCAGCAGGCCGAGGTCGAAGTTCTTCTGCATGGCCTCGTCAACACCCGCACCGCCCGGTTTGCCGTGATTGTAGGCATCGGCGCCGAATTCACCGATGAACATCGGTTTGTAACTGGCAGCGGTGATACGATTCCACTGCGCGAACACGTCTTGGAAACTCGCGCCCCGGTATATGTTTAGACCCCATACGTCCACGGCCGTCGCATAAGTGTTGACGACCTCGCTGAAGAATGGGCCGTCCGGTGCGGCCCAAGGCGCGGTGTCCACATCCAAGTAGTGGACCCCAGCAGGAGAACTGTCATTCGGGATGTGTGGATCCCGGCAGAAAGTCGTCACCAAGTGATTCCCGTCCAGCACAGGGTGTGTCGCGTCGCCTTTGATCAATCCGGCATTCGCGTTGATTGCGCTCGCCGCCGAATAAAGCGTTGGATAGCTGCCGTAAAATGTTGTATTCACAGGGTTATCCCATTCATTGCCCACGGCCCACATGAGGATGGCCGGGTGGTTCTTATATGCGTTCACCACGGCAACGATATTGGCTTGATCGTTCACCACACCGTGCCTGGGGGAGTCCACGGTCATGATCACCTTGATTCCATGCTCGTAGCATTTGTCCAAAATCGGCTTGGCCTGCGCAATCGTGCCGAAATCGTGATAAACTCGGATCACATTCACGCCCATTTGCGCCATCAGCCGAATGTCGTGGCCATACCACTTTGAATACTCTCCCTGGAAAACGCCCGGGTCGCCGAAAGGATCCGTGGCAGGAGAATCAGACGATGGCTCCCAGTTCACTCCCTTTATCACAAGGGAATACTCCGGCCCCCAAGCGGTATCGCTGATCGGATCCTGAACCCATATCCGCCGGTCGTTGGCTTTGACAGTCACTTTGCACGGGATGGCAGGGACCACCTGGGCTCGCAGATTGCAGACGCACACGACAACGACGCTGAGCAGTGCGAGCAATCGGGTTTTCATGTTCTTAAGCCTACCCGCCTCCCGTGGGGTTCGTCCATCCAGCACCTTTGGACGCTTGTCATGAGCACCGACGTCAGCTGGCCCTCGATCGCTAGGAAGTCTTTAGCGCTTGCTGGGCAGATGGGGGACTTTGGATCCCAACCCCAGCCCCGCCCGCTTGGGTCCGTTACGCTGCGGGTCGCGGGAGCCTCGAAGGGCAACAGTGTGCCGCTACTTCTGCAGGCACTGGAGCGGTGCGGTGCGGTGCCGGTGGGCAAGTCATCAAGGCTCGGCACTTGACACCCCCCGAAAGCGCCCGATGGCTGATGCGCTCCACGGCTCCATTCTCCATCAAATCCCCTTCTCGACTTTCGCGGCGTGCGTTCCGTAGAAACGCGGCCCGCATTTTTCCATGAGCAATCAATCGAATGAGGCGCCAGCCGCGCCAGCGCCCGCACCGTCCGACTTCATCCGCGACATCGTCGCGCAGCATGTGGCGGAGGGGAAATACGCGCAGGTGGTGACGCGCTTCCCGCCGGAGCCGAACGGCTACCTGCACATCGGCCACGCGAAATCGATCTGCCTGAACTTCGGCATCGCGCGGGAGTTTGGCGGCGTGTGCCACCTGCGGATGGATGACACGAATCCGGCGAAGGAGGACGTGGAGTATGTGGAGAGCATCACGGCGGATGTGCGGTGGCTCATCGCGGGCTGGGCGGATCATGTGCTGCGGTTCAAGCGCGTGGGCGACACGACGGCGCAGCGCGTGGAGCCGGGTTCGGGTGTTGGGACGGAGCCGTTTTACGCGAGCGACTATCTCCAGCAGCTCCACGACTATGCGGTGATGCTCATCAAGGCGGGCAAGGCCTACGTGTGCGATCTCACGGCGGAGCAGACGGACGAATACCGCGGCGCGCCGGACAAGCCGGGCCGCCCGTCGCCGTGGCGCGACCGCAGCGTGGAGGAGAACCTCGACCTTTTCGCGCGGATGAAGGCGGGGGAATTCCAGGACGGCGCGCGGACGCTGCGCGCGAAGATCGACATGGCGTCGCCGAACGTGTGGCTGCGCGATCCGCTGCTCTACCGCATCCGCCACATGGCGCATCACCACGCGGGCAATGCGTGGTGCATTTATCCGCTCTACGACTACGCGCACTGCCTGAGCGACTCCATCGAGGGCATCTCGCATTCGATCTGCACGCTGGAGTTTGAGGTTCACCGGCCGCTCTACGACTGGATCCTCGACAACCTGCCGGTGCCGCAGCCGCGCCCGCATCAATATGAGTTCGCGAAGCTGATCCCGACGCACATGGTCGTGTCGAAGCGCAAGCTGATCACGCTCGTGCAGGAGGGGCTCGTGAGCGGCTGGGACGATCCGCGCCTGCCCACCATCAGCGGCATCCGCCGCCGCGGGGTGACAGCGGAGGCGCTGCGCGCATTCGCGATCGGCGTGGGCGTGACGAAGTTCAAGTCGGCGACGGACATCGCGGTCTTCGAGCACGCGATCCGCACGGACCTCAACCAGCGCGCATTGCGCCGCATGGCGGTGCTGCGTCCGCTGAAGGTGGTGATCACGAATTTCCCCGAGGGAAAAACCGAGCCGTGCTCAGCGGTGAACAATCCGAACGACGAGGGCGCCGGCACGCGCGACGTGCCGTTCACGCGCGAGCTGTGGATCGAGCAGGACGACTTCATGGAAGTGCCCGCGCCGAAGTATTTCCGCCTGAAGCCCGGCGGCGAGGTGCGGCTGAAGTCCGCGTTCATCATCAAGTGCGACGAGGTCGTGAAGGACGCCGCGGGGAACATCACCGAGCTGCGCTGCACCGCCGACCTCGACAGCAAGACCGGCGGCCCGACCGCGGGGCGCAAGGTGAAGGGCACGATTCATTGGGTGAGCGCGGCGCACGCGCTCGACGCCGAGGTGCGGCTCTACGAGCGGCTCTTCACCGAGGCCGAGCCGGAGAAGGACGGGCGCGACTTCAAGAGCGTGCTGAATCCGCACTCGCTCGAAGTCATCACCGCGAAAATCGAGCCTTCGCTCCGCGATGCGAAGGCGGAGGAGCGCTACCAGTTCGAGCGGCTCGCGTATTTCACACTCGACCCGGACTCGAAGCCCGGCGCACCCGTTTTCAACCGCACCATCACGCTCAAGGACGCGTGGGCGAAGGAAGCAGCGAAGGCCTGACAGGCCGGCTCGATCACTGCGTCACTTCGCGGCGGGCGCTGTCTTCCCTCGGAGATTGAAGAAGTCGAACGTCTGCTGCGGCACCGGCGGCGGCTCGGCCACCGGCTTGGCGTCTGCGGTGGGCGCAGCGGGCTTTTCCGCCGGCGGCTTCTCCGCCATCGCGGCGAGCGGCTGGGCGGGCTTTGCATCGTTCGCCGGTTTCGGCGCAGAGGGATCCTCGGCCTTCGCGACCTTCGCGTCGGCGGCCTCGCCGGCACCGGGAGCCGCAGTGACGACCTGCGCCTTCTCCGAAAGCGCCGCGAAATTCGCGACACTGGTAGTGCGGTAAATCTCCCTCCTGCCGTGGAGGACTGCGATGTCGTATTCCACGCGGTCACGCTCGGCGCCGGAGGAGGCGAGATGACCGGCCACCTCGAACAAACCGCATGTCACCTCCACCGTCTTGAAGGACGCGACCGGAGCGAGGTCCGCTTTCCCGAAGTGCTTGAGCACATCGCCTGAGTGCTTCCGGATGAGGACTGTCCATTGGATCGTCCCCGCCGGGAGCGGGCGCACGGATTGATTCGTCACCGCGACGGCGAGCGTCTGCATTCGGCTCGGCTCGTCGCCGGGAAGGACTTTGCCGGGAACCTTCGCCAGGGTCTTTTTCGTCACCGTGACGAGAAGCCTGTTCGCATCATCTGCGAGTGAGCGCGGCTGCGGAAACAGGAGGCAGATTGCAATGAGCACATGACTGAACGCGCGTTGCATGACGGGACTATGGTCATGTGGCGGGAAAATTAGCAGCTTTTAAATTTGGCGGCGAAAAGCGCGGTTTGCAGGGGCTTTCCGGGCGCTTTCCGAGAGAGCAACGACACTAGGCACAATGATTGCTATAATTTCCATAACATGTTCATCCGGAAGAAAACCAAAATTCGCATCGGTTACGGCCTCCTCGCTGTGACGTCCATCTACGTTGTCGCGCTGGACGCAGAAGTCCGCGATCAGCAGGGCATCCGCAACACGAGCAGCGAGTCTGAGCGCGCGATGATGCGCGAGCCTGCGCCTCCACTGCCGATTCTCCCGCTGGCTCAGTCGCCCTTTTCCGAGGCTCGCCCGACGCTCGCTTCGACGTCGCTGGCCTCGAATCACGGGGCGCCCGCCCAAAAAAATTCACCGCAGACTCCGCCAGAGGAGGGCACGGCTTCCGCTTCCGCGATCCTTTTCCTGAAAGCCGCGATGCAGGTGGACCTCGGCGAAGGGCCCGTCGCTTTTCCAAGGGGGACTCGTGTCCATCTCGTTCGCCAGCAGGACGGCAAGCTCCTCGTCACGCATGATGGCGTCAGCTTCCTGGTCGAAAAATCACAGGTCACGGACGACCTCGCGAAGCTCGGCGTGCTCGCGCGCAATTCGTCGTAGCGCTTGCTTTGCGCGGTGCAGCGGGTAGACCGCGCGCGTGACTGAGACGGAAGCCTGCATCGCCCTGAACATGGTGCCGGGCATGGGCCCGGTGCGGCTCCGCGCTTTGCTGGACACCTTTGAAACACCGCAGCGCATCCTCGCGGCGGGAGCGGCGGCGCTGCGCGCGGTGAAAGGCGTCGGCCCTGAGACTGCGGACGCAATCGCCTCCTGGGAATCGCATGTGGACCTCGCTGCGGAACTGAAGCGCGTCGCGGACTTCGGCGGGGCAGTCATCACCACGACTTCGCCGGAATATCCCGCCGCTCTCCGGACGATTCACAATCCACCCGTGGTGCTCTACGTCTGGGGCGCGCTTCTCCCGGCTGATGCGCACGCCATCGGCGTCGTCGGCTCGCGCAACGTCACCCACTACGGCACTGAGACGACCAAAAAGCTCGCGTATCAGCTCGCGTTTGCCGGCTACACCGTCGTGAGCGGTCTCGCACGCGGCATCGACACCGCCGCGCATCAGGGAGCCCTCGCCGCAAAAGGCCGCACCGTCGCCGTGCTCGGCAGCGGGCTCTCCGCGCTTTACCCGCCGGAAAACCTCGGCCTCGCGGAAAAAATCGCCGCCTCGGGCGCAGTCGTCAGCGAATACCCGATGGAGCGCCCCGCAGACCGCCAGACATTCCCCTACCGCAACCGCATCGTCGCCGGCTGGGGCAGTGGACTGCTCGTCGTGGAAGCCGGCCTCAACAGCGGCGCGCTCATCACGGCAAACCAAGCCGTCGAGCAGGGACGCACGGTCTTCGCCGTGCCGGGACAGATCGACCGCCCCACCAGCGCGGGAACGAACCGCCTCATCCAGCAGGGCGCCCGCCTCGTCACATCCGCCGACGACATCCTCGACGAACTCGGCTCGCTCATCCCGCGCGGTGCGACATCCGCCACAGCGGAGAAGACGGCGCGCAATAGTTCCGACGAGCCCGTTTCGACGCCAAGGCCATCGCTCTCCCACGAGGAAACCCTGCTCGTCACCGCGCTCGATGTCGGCGAACTCACGCTCGACGAACTCTCCGCCGCCACACGCCTCCCCGGACCGAAGGTCAGCAGCACACTGCTGACACTCGAAATGAAACGCCTCGTCCGCGCGCTTCCCGGCCACCGCTACGTGCGCATCTGATTTCCGGCCGGCTCACGGCGTTCCGCCACGCTCACAAGCCGGCGGATCAAATTGCCCCACGACACGCGCCCAATCGGCCGCGTGCCCGGACCGCGCACGACCGCCACGGTGCTGCGCGCGGCGCGCATTTTCCACAGCACGCTGAACGCTGGCTCATTCGGGCTCACTGTCACGACTCGCCGCTGAGAGGCGCCTGCATCCACATCGCGCCGGCCGTCGAGGAGCACTTCAAATGCATCCACAAATCCCGAAATTTTCCCATCGTCGTCGCACACGAGCCGCCGGTCCGCCCCGCGCTTCGAGTCCTTCGAGAGCAGACGGCTGATCGACTCGTCCGCACGAATCACGTCGTCAGGCTCAATGGGCACCATCACGTCCTTCGCCGTCACTGCGCGGAAGTCCACGACGTTGTGAATCATCTCCCGCTCCGTCGTCGAAATCACCCCCGTGCGCTCGCCTTCGATCGTCAGGTATTTGAATTCCTCGCGCCCGATGAAGAGCCGCTGCTGTGCAGCGACCTTGCCGCCGAAAAGCAGCCGCTGCGCGCCGGCGCCAATCCAGTGCACCGGCGTGAGCGCCAAATCGAGAAGCCTCAGCGGCCCTGAGAGCAGCGCCAGCGCGCGGTATGGGAAGCGGCGGAAAATCGACTTCGGCAGCAGCTCGAGACCGAAGAGATACAGCGGCAGATAAATCGCGAGCGCCGCGAGGTAGCCCCACTGCCCGAGGGCCGTCACGAGCAGGCGCGTGCCGAGCACGAGAGCGAAAATGTTCGCGAGGTTCGTCACGATGAGCACCGTGACGAGCATCCGGTTCGGATTCGCGAGCAGCGCCTGCAACGCGAGCGCCGCGGGATCCTGCTCCTTCGCCCGGTGCGCGAGCCGCACGCGGTTCACCGAGAAAATGCCTGCCTCGATGCCGCTGAAGACAAACGACACCGCCAGGCACAGGGCGATTGCCAGGAGCGCTGCCGTCATTCCGGAGACTCCTTTCTCTCCGCGGGTTCGCGCACGAGCAGCACCTCGTCCACCCGCTTGCGCGAGACGCGCCGCACGGTGACCTGCATTCCGCCGATGCGCAGTTGCTGGCCCTTTTTCGGAAGCTGACCGAGCCGCGTGAAAATGAGCCCGCCAATCGTGTCGATGCCCTCGTCCTCAAAGCGCTCGCCGATTTCCTCCGTGATGTCCTCCAGCCGCGCGCTGCCGCTCGCGAGCACGCGCCCGTCGCCGAGGCTCTCGATGTAAAGCTTCGCGTCCGTCTGCGGCACGGCGTCGCCGATGATCTCCTCCACAAGGTCGCGCAGCGTCACGATGCCCTCGACGCCGCCGTGCTCGTCCACCACGAACGCGATCCCCTGCGGATGCGAGAGGAAGCTCTTCAGCAGCGTGAGCGCCTTCATCGTCTCCGGCACGAACGACGGCACACCGAGCCGCTCCATGTAATGCACGCCCGGGTCCCGCAGCAACGCGAGCACGTCGAGCACGCCCACGATGTCGTCCGGCGTCTCACCGTGAACCGGCACCCGCCGCAGCCGCCGCTCGCGCACCAGCGGAATCACCTCGTCGTTCGTGAGGTCGTCCGGCAGCGAAAACATCTCCACGCGCGGCGTCATGCAGTCTTTCGCGGTCTTGTCCCCGAGCTTGATGATTTCGGAAATCATCTCCGTCTCCATCTCCTGCAGCGCGCCCTGCTCGGCGCTCATCTCCACGAGCGTTCCGAGCTCCTCATCCGTGAGCTGCTGCGGCGCGCGCAGCGTTTCCGGCAGGACGGTGTCGGCCACCCCCTCGCTGCCGCGCTCCAGCAGGCGCGCCAGCGGATTCAGGATCGGAAGCATCCCGCTGAGCAGCCGGGCGCCGAAACGCACCACGAGCATCGGCGCACCCATGCCGATGAGCTTTGGCACGAGGTCGCAGGCAAAGACGATGAGCGCAAAGAGCAGCAGCGCCGAAACCCAGAACGGGATCGCGATTCCACGCTGCCCCTCGATGAGCGCGAGGCTGCCGATCATCAGCGGCGCATTCGCCAGCGCATCCGCGATGAGGATCGTGCTCAGCAGCCGGCGCGGGCGCTCCATGATCCGCGACACCGCCTCGCCCAGCGCACCGGGCTGCTTTTTCAGCGCCTCCATCCGCGAGCGCGGCAGGGCGAAAAATCCCGTCTCCAGCGCGGAGACCACCGCCGACATCATCGCGAGCAGCACAAGCCCCGCGGCAAACAGAAGGGTTACCGTTGGCGTCATCAGGCCCGTTTTCCGGAGGGGACGGCTTGTGGCCCCCGAAGTTGAGTCAGCGTCCGCTTGTATTGCACAGGCCCGCGAAGAATAGTGGCCGGCCAGATTCCCGCGATGAAAAAAACTCTGCCTGGCGGCGCGCAGCCGCCCGACGACCCCGGCGCTCCGGCCGCACCGCTGGACCCGCGATACACGGCGTGGTTCGGGCATTTCAACGCGGGCGAATACTACGAGGCTCACGAAGTCCTCGAGGTGCTCTGGCTGCGCACGAACAGCAGTGAGCGGGACTTTTTCAAGGGCCTCATCCAAGTGGCCGGCGCGTTCGTTCACCTTCGCAAACAGCGGGAAAATCCACCCTCGGCTGCGGGCACCACGCGTCTTCGCCCTGCGGCCCGGCTTTTCCGACGCTGCAGCGAGAATCTCGCGCCCTACGGTCGCGCGCACCTCCAGCTCGACGTCGCCGCGGTGCGCACGCTGTGCGATTCGCTCGCGGACGCCATCGAGTCCTCGGACTTCACGGAGAACCCGTGGGACCCCGCCGCGCCGCCACACATCGGACTCGGCGCGTGAACGGTCGGAACTTCGATGTCATCGTCATTGGCGGCGGGGCGGCGGGAATGATGTGCGCCTTCACCGCGGGACAGCGCGGCAGGAAGGTCGCCCTCATCGAGCACAACGACCGCGTGGGAAAGAAAATCGCCATCAGCGGCGGCGGTCGCTGCAACTTCACCAACACCGGCATCGAACCCGGCTGCTACCTCTCCGAGCGCCCCGAGTTCAGCCGCTCGGCGCTCGCGCGCTACACCGCCTGGGACTTCATCGAGCTCGTGGAAAAGCACCGCATCGCCTACCATGAGAAGAAGCTCGGCCAGCAGTTCTGCGACGGCAGCTCCCGCGAGATCATCGCGATGCTTGAAGCGGAATGCGCCGCGGCAAACGTGGAGACCTTCACCGGCTGCCGCGTGCTTTCCGTGGAAAAGCCGGAGCGTTTCCGAATTCAGGCATCGCGCGGTGAATTCACCGCCGACTCGCTCGTCATCGCCACCGGCGGGCTGTCGTTCGCAAAGCTCGGCGCCTCCCCTTTTGGCTACGACATCGCGAAGCAGTTCGGCCACCGCATCACGCCGCTGCGGCCGGGGCTCGTGCCACTCACATTCTCGGAGACAGACCAACCACTCCATGATCTCAGCGGGCTCTCGCTTCCCGTCATCACACGATGCGCCGAGGGCAGGAGCGCGCAGTTTGAGGAAGCGCTGCTCGTCACGCACCGCGGGCTCAGCGGCCCGGCGATTCTGCAGATCTCAAGTTACTGGCGCGAAGGCGGCACAGTGGAAATCAACCTCCTCCCCGACTCCCGCGCCCGCGAGTCGCTGCTGCGCGCAAGGGCCAGCGGACGCGACCTGCCCTCCGTGCTCGCCGAGTGGATGCCGCGCCGCTTCGCCGACGCATGGTGCGCCATTCACGCGCCCGCAAAGCCGCTCGTGCACTTCAAGCAGCGCGAATTCGACGACACCCTGCGGCTGCTTCACGCGTGGCCGTTCACACCAGCCGGCACCGAGGGCTACCCGAAAGCCGAGGTGACGCTCGGCGGCGTGGATACTGCGGAGGTGTCCTCAAAGACCATGGAATCGCGCCGCGTGCCGGGGCTCTTCTTCATCGGCGAAGTGCTCGATGTCACCGGCTGGCTCGGCGGTTACAACTTCCAGTGGGCGTGGTCGAGCGGCCACGCCGCGGGCGAAGTTGCCTAGACCCTCCGCAAACCGCGCTCAGCGGTTTGCCACGTCACGCTTCCTCTTGAGGAACGGGTCGCTCGTGACGATCGCCGCGATGAGCGCAGACATCTTGTAGCCGCCCGCGGCCATCTGACGCTGCACCGCATCGACAGACTGCTTGTCCGTCCGCTCAATGCCGCGGCACAGCGCATACGTCATCAGCTTCTGCGCAAAGGCCCGCGCGAACTTCTCACCCTTCAGGTATTTCTTCAGCCCCGCAAAGCCGTCCACTTTCGCGCCGTCGGCGAAGGTCGCGGTAGAATCGATCCGGTTGTTCCCCTCCTGCGTGCGCCACTCGCCGATGGCGTCGAAATTCTCCAGCGTGAAGCCGACTGGATCGATCTTCGCGTGGCACACCGCGCAGTCGGGGTTGTCGCGGTGCTGCTCGAGCCGAAGGCGCAGCGGTGCGTTCTTGTCCACCTTCGCGTCCTCCAGCGGCGGCACATTTGCCGGCGGCGGCGGCGGCGGCGTGCCGAGCATCTGCTCGAGCACCCACTTCCCGCGCACCACCGGCGACGTGCGTGTGGGCATCGACGTCGCAATCAGCACGCTCCCCTGCCCCATCACACCGCCGCGCGGCGAACCGGGCGCGAGTTTCACGCGCCGGAACTCCCCGCCCTGCACCCCCGGGATGCCGTAGTGCTCCGCGAGCTGCTGGTTCAGGAAAGTGAAATCGGCCTCGATCAGCTCGAAGATGCTCCGGTCGTCCCGCACGATTGCGTCGAAGAAGAGCCGCGTCTCCTCCTTCATCGCGTCGCGCAGCCTCGGGCTGAACTTCGGGAACTTCTTTGCGTCGATGTCCACCTCGTCCACCGCGCGGATCTGCAGCCACTGGCTTGAGAAATTCCGGATGAAATCCTGCGCACGCCAGTCGGCGAGCATGCGCTTCACCTCGGACTGCAGCGTGCCCGGCTTCAGCAGCTCGCCTTTCGCGGCGAGTTCCGTGAGCCGCGTGTCGGGCATCGAGGACCACAGGAAATACGACAGCCGCGACGCCACCTCGTGGTCGTTCAAATTGCGCACCGCGCCCGGCTTCAGCGCATCCGGATCCAGCTCCCAGCGGAAGAGGAAATTCGGCGAGCACAGCACCGCCTGCACCGCCACGCCCATCGCCTCGGTGAAGGGCGCCTTGTCCGCGAGCGCCTTGTCCACGAGCTTCCCAAAGCGCTCGATCTCCGCCGCCGCGACTGGCCTGCGGTAGGCGCGCGGCACAAACGACGCGAGCAGTTCGCGCGCGACCTTCGCCTCCGCACCCGGCTCCGGCAGCTTCGCAAAAACACGCCGGAAGCTCTCGCTCGTCTCCCGCGGCACGTCCACGGGGCCGACGACATCAAAGCCCACGACATACAGGTTCCGGTCGCCGCGCATCTTCGGCTCGGGGTGGTTTGATTCGTTGTAGTTGTTCAGGTAAGCGGCAGCGACTTGGTGGCTGCCGCGCTTCACGCGCACCTTCGCCTCGTAGCTCGCCGGTTTGCCGCTGCTCTTCACGTCAAAGACCGCGACCTGGGTGCCATCGAGCAGCACCGCGAGCTTCGGCGCCTCGGGGCCAGCCTGGTCGCCGTAGGCACGGAAGCGCAGCACGAATTCGCCGTCCGCGTGGAAACTCACCGGCAGACTGGCATCCGCCTCCCGGTAAAAGCCGAGCACGCCGTTCGCCACCGGATGCACCCACTCCGCGCTCTTCGCCGCCTTCATCCTGTCCCCGCGGAACGACTCGCCGGGCGGCGCGGCCTTCTCCCCCGCGAGCACTTTCGCAACGATCTGGTCCGCTGCGGCAAGGTAGCGTTCCATCAGCAACGGCTGGATCGTCAGCACATCCGCGATCGTGTCGAAGCCATACGCCGTCTCGTCGCCCGGAAAATCCGACGGGTCGAAATCCACCGCCAGCAAGTCGCGGATTGTGTTCCGGTATTCACCGCGGTTCAGCCGCCGCAGCGTCACCCGCCCCGGGTTTTTCTGCCCCGCCTCGGCCCCGGCGAGCTGCGAATCGATCCACTGCACTGCCGCATCGCGCTCGTTCCCCGGCAGCTTCGCCTTCGACTTCGGCGGCGGCATCTCGTGGGATTCGATCAGCTCCGCGATCTTCTCCCATGCCTTGCGCTCCGCGGCCGTGAACCCCTTCTCCGCATACGGCCGGAAATCGAAGTCCCCCTTCTGCTTCTCCGCGCCGTGGCAGGAGAAGCAGTATTTCTCCCCGAACTGCCTCCACTGCGGCTGTGCCGGCGCTGCCTCCGCATGCGGCTGTCCAGCGGCGCACAGGCCGGCGACGATGCATTGGAAAAAAATACGGCTCTTGGTGCAGGCGGACATGCGCGGAGTTCTACGCGGCAACAATGGCGCAATTAGGCGAATTCGCCAGCCGCCCCATGTCACCGGCGGGCTGCGGCCCCGCGATTTTACGGGCGATTCACTTGCTCTCCGCGGGAAGTCTGCCAATCTCTGCAACCGGTTTTCAAACCATCCCATGAACTACATCCGTTGCCTCGCTGTCTCGGTCGCCAGTCTCATTGCCTTCACGCCGGACGCCCGGGCGGCGTCAGATACGGACTTCAAAAAAATTGCCCCAAAGGTGGCGCAGACGGTCGGGGAGCTTCTGGAAAAGGCGCATTACGGGCGGCGTCGGCTGGACGACACAGTTTCGCGGCAGTTTCTGAAGAACTATCTGGAGCGGCTCGACTACAACCACCTGTTCTTCACGCAGAAGGATGTGGATGGTTTCTCGGCAAAATACGCAACGACGCTGGACGACAGCATCATGGCGGGGGATCTCGATCCGGCGGTGAAGATTTTCGACGTCTATCGCAAGCGCGTCGAGGACCGTGTGGTGAAGGTGAAGGCGCTGCTCGGGGAGAAGTTCGACTTTTCCAGCAACCGGACAGTGGAGCTGAACCGGCAGAAGTCGCCGTGGCCGAAGGACGAGAAGGAGGCCGACCAGATCTGGCGCGACCGGGTGGAGGGCGAACTGCTCGACCGGACACTGGCGAACGACAAGGTGGAGACACCGGTGAAGGTGGTGACGCGCCGCTACGACCAGCTTTTGCGAAGCCTGCACGAGCAGACAAACGAGGACGTGATGGCCGGCTTCCTGAGCGTGCTGTGCGAGACTTACGACCCGCATTCGGAATACATGAGCCGGTCGCAGCTCGACAATTTCAACATCACGATGGCGCTGGAGCTGAAGGGCATCGGGGCCGTGCTGGTGAGCGAGGAGGGCTACGCGAAGATTCGAGAACTGGTGCCGGGCGGGCCTGCGGACATGAGCGGCAAGCTCAAGGTGGGCGACCGGATCAGCGCGGTCGCGCAGGGTGCCTCGGGCTTTGTGGAGACCGTGGACATGAAGCTGGACAAGGTGGTGGAGATGATTCGCGGGAAGGAGGACACCGTGGTGGTGCTGAAGGTGATCCCCGCGAATGCGACGGATCCCTCCGCCCGCAAGGTCGTGGAAATCACGCGGAAAAAAGTGCAGCTCAAGGAACAGGCGGCGAAGGCGGAGATCGTGGAGCGGACGAAGCCGGACGGAACGACAGTGCGCATCGGGTGGATAATCCTGCCGTCGTTTTATGCGGACATGCAGAAGACCGGGACGCGCAGCACGACGAAGGACATCCTCGTCCTGCTGGAGCGGCTGAAGAAGGAGAACATCCAGGGGCTGGTGATGGATCTGCGCCGGGACGGCGGCGGCTCGCTGGAGGAGGCGGTGAACCTCACCGGCCTGTTCATCAAGAGCGGGCCCGTGGTGATGGCGCGCGACAGCAACAACCGCAATTCGGTGCTGCGCGACCGCGACCGCTCAATCACGTATGACGGCCCGATGCTCGTGGTGACGAACAAGCTGAGCGCCTCGGCGAGCGAGATTTTCGCGGCTGCCCTGCAGGACTACAACCGCGCGGTGGTCGTGGGTGATTCCACGACGTTCGGCAAGGGCACCGTGCAGACGATGGTGGAGCTTGGAAACATCATCCCGCTTTCCCTGAGCGGAAAATCCACCGGCAACGAGGCTGGGGCGCTGAAGCTGACGATCCAGAAATTTTACCGCATCTCGGGCGGCAGCACGCAGCTTCAGGGCGTGCAGTCGGACATCAAGCTGCCGTCACTGTGGGATCAGGCGGACATCGGGGAGGCCTCGCTGAAGAGCCCGATGCCCTACGACACGATCGAACCTGCGCAGTATGACAAGTGGGAGGCGTCGCTCTTCAAGCCGGAGCTCAAGCAGCGGTCGGCGGCCCGCGTCGCGGCCGACGAGGAGTTCCGCTGGATCATGGAGGACATGACGCGCATGAAGAATCGCTTGGCTGAGAACAAGGTGTCGCTGAACGAAAAGGTCCGCCGCGCGGAAATCGAGGATGAGAAAGCCCGGAAGGAGAAGCGCAACGCCGATCGCGCGAAACTGAAGCTGCCCGAGGAGAAAGTGTATTCGGTCACCTTGGACAACGCCGCAGACGCGGAACTGCACCTCAAGAAGGACAAGAAGCCGGAGAAGGAGACGGCGTCGGCCAAGAAGGGCGATGCGAAGCCGGCTGACCCGGATGACGAGGACGCCGAGACGGCCGCGGATGAAGTCGCATCGAAGGTGGATCCGATCCGCAACGAGAGCATCAACATCCTGAACGACCTCATCGAATTCGGCCGCAAGGCGCCGTCCACCGCCTCGACGGAGAAGAACACCGCGGCGACGAAGTAGGCGCGGGGATCCAGCCCCGCAATGGCTGGCTTCCTCCCGCGCTCAGCGGCCCGGCATTCCTCGAATCGCCTCCAGCGTGAGGCGGACCTGCGAAAGGAGCTTTTCCTCCGTGTAGGGCTTCGGCAGGAAGCCGCGCAGGCCCTTGCTGAGCATGGCGCGCACCTTGTCCTGCTCCGCAAAGCCGCTGCTGAGCATCACGGCCACGTCGGACTTGATGCTTCGCAGCGCGTCGAAAACCTCCGAGCCGTCCATGATCGGCAGGGTGTAGTCGAGGATGACGAGGTCCACCTGCTCCTTGAGTTCCTTGTAGATGTCCAGTGCGAGAAAAGGCTCGATTGCGGCCACGACGCGGTAGCCGGCGTCGGTGAGCATCTGTTTGACGAGCGTCACGAGGAGTTCCTCGTCATCGATGATGAGAATCAGGCCCTTGGAGCCGCTCGGATTGTCGATGACGTAGGCGGGCGGCCGCTTCCTCTCGACCGCCTGAGCGGGTGCGCCCTTCACGCTTGTCGGTGTGAACGGCTCGCCGCCGAGGCGCTCGGCTAGCTGCGCGGTGACCTGTTTCGCGCGATCGAGGCTGGTCTGAAGAAATGCGAAATACCGCCGTCCTTCCGGGCGCGTGTCGCAGATGGGCTCGATGGCCTTCGAGGATTCCGCGATGACTTGGAGGAGGTTGTTGAGATCGTTGGCCGCTGCTTGGAACCAGTTCTTGTCGGAGTCGGAGAGCATTGATGGAGAATGGGGCTGGATGACCGCGCGGCCCGGACTCGGGCGCGCGGGAATGCGCAGGACCGGATCGCGGGGTCAGTGCGCCTCACCCAAGCACGTTCCGGGCGCGGCGCGAGCCCGATTTGCCGGGTCCGCGCCGCAACTGCCCCGTCAGATGTCCACGCCGAAGAAGTCCCGGAAGACGGCGGCGTAAACGTCCGCCTTCATCGCCGGCAGCCATTCCCTGCGGAAATTCCGGGGCTCGATCCACTTCCAGTCCTGGAACTCCGGGTGCTCGGTCTCCACGTTGATCTTCGAGTCGTCCGCGAGGAAGTCGCAGAGGAAATACGTCTGGTCCTTCCCGTCGTGACCGCGCTTTTTCCCGTTCGTGAACAGGTATCGGTAGCCGCCGCGCTTCTCCACGATCCGGAAGTCGCCGGGGCTGAGTGAAATCTCCTCCCCGAGCTCCCGCACGAGCGCCTGCTCCACGGTCTCCCCGTCGTCCACCCCGCCCTGCGGGAACTGCCACGCCCCCCGGATGCCCGCGCGCTCGCAGATCAGGATTTTTCCATCGCGGTTCCGCAGGATGCCTGCGACGTTCGGGTGATAGCTCGGCTCTGACTTGCTCATGAACTTGAAACGATTGGCAATGCTGCTCGGTATAATCCTGCTGGCCGCTGGGCTCTGGCTGCGCTGGTGGCTCCAGCCAGAACGTCAGATTCCGCGCGCACAGGCAAGGCTTCTGTCGGCCATCGAAAAACGCGACTTCACCGCGATGTCGGCATTGCTCGCGGCCGACTACGCCGACCGCTGGCAGCATGACCGCACGAAGGCGCTGGCGCGGAGTTCCGAGGTGCTCACCCAGTTCGCGACCCTCTCCATCACGCACGAGCCCGTCGGCCTCCGCCAGGAGTCCGGCCGCTGGCTGCTGGTGGAAAGGATCCGCGTGAAGGGGTTCGGCGGCCCGCTCGCGATGGTCGCCCGCGATGAGGTGAACCGACTGCGGGAGCCATTCACCATGGAGTGGCGCCAGCGGGGAGGAAAACCCTGGGAGTGGGAGCTGAAATCCATGGACCAGCCGGAGCTCGACATCCCGTGATGAATGATTGCGCGCACGCGCGTGCGGGGCTTCCATGGCGGCGACCCTTCACGACCATGCGCCTCCTCCTTGCCTTCCTCCTTCTCGTCAATGCCGCCATCGCCCAGACGCGCTCCGGCTCCACTTCCTCCGGCACGAACCAGTCGGCCACGCCGACGCCCACGCCTTCCCCAAACTCCACCTCGACCGTGATCGCCACGCGGCCGCTCTGGAAATGCACGCTCCCCGGCGGCACCTACCAGGTGCTCGTCTCCGCCATCCTCAGCGTGAGCCAGCATGAGTATGTGGTGGACGGCGCCGCGCGCGTCACCGAGGTGAACATCGACACCAGCGGCTCGCTCGCCGTGCGCTTCTACTACATCGAGCCCGCGACCACCTCCGGCCCCGGCGGCATCGGCGCGGCGACGCTGGGGAAAGTGCAGGGCATCCTCACGGAAGCCGCCGAGCGCAGCGGCTCGGACTCGTGGAAGAAGGTCGTGAAGAGCTACCCCGTCACCACGCACGCGCGCACCGTCGAGTTCCGCGTGGGCAGCAAGGACTCGCTCAGCCGGATCTTCACCAGCGCCGCGAACAGCCAGGCCACGGGCAAGCAGGACAGCGTGACGGTTTCCGAGTAGAGCGGTTTGCGTGCGGGGGACGCGGAGTGCTCAGTTCTCAGTGCTCAGTGCTCAGACGGAGCACCTTGGTTGAATCGACCACCTTTCGTGAAGGCGTGAAATGAATGGTGTTTGCTCCCGGCAAAGACCAAGGACCGAAGACAGCGCCCCTGAAAACGGAGAACGGAGAACCGAGCACTGAGCACCGAGCACTGAGCACTGAGAACTGGAAACCGGGCCCGACCGCCCGACCTCCGCGCTACTTCCCGTGCGCCTCGCTCACGTGCCGCTTGAGCACATCGCCGCCGAAGTCATTCGCAAAGTCGCGCCAGATGCAGTGGACGTGGTTCGCGCCGTTCTGCGTGTTGTCGTATTCGAGGACGAACGCCGAATTCTGGATGCGGTAGTAATGCGGCTGGCCGAGCTCGAAGCCGCCCGCCCAGGCAAAATGCACGCTGCCGATGCCGGCCTTCTCGATCTTCGCAAACTCCTCCGCGGCGACATCCGTGCGGCAGCGGAAAAGGTAGAGCTTGATGATCTTCACCAGCTCCGCCTGCTGGCTGGCGCTGAGCTTCGACGCCGGGACGCCCTCCGGCTTCGTCGGGTCGGGGCGCTTGGGATCGTTCAGGATGTCCTTCGGTGCCTCGGTGGAAATAACGGCGGCCCTCCTGTGCTCCTCGTTCAGCGACTTCACCAGCGCGCGGCCGAGATCCTCCTCGGTGCCGAGCACGCGCAGGCCCTTGCGCTCGCCCTCGCGGACCTCGCCGGGATTGCTGCCGAAGAACGACGGCGTGACCGACGGCGCCGCATTTCCCGCGCTCGTGTAGTTGAACGACTGGTGATGCCCCTCCCAGCGCCAGCCCCACGTCTTGTCACCCGGCGTGCCGAAGATGCTCACGTAATACTTCATCGGGTCGCGCTTCCCGGTCGTGTCCTTCTCCATCTCCTTCAGGATGGCCTCGAGGCTCTGGATCGTCGTCGCCTTGTTGTAGCCGTCCTCACTCAGGCCCGTCTTCAGCAGCGCGCGCGCGAGTGCGACCTGCGGCTCCGTCATGTCCTTCAGCGGAAGCCCCTTTCGCTCGCGCGGGATGAAGTGCCAGTTCAGCCGCTCGCCCTTCGCCTCGCTCTCAAAGGGAAACGTCGCCTGCGACTTCTGCTCCGGCTTCAGCGAGGCGAGGAAGGCGTTCGCGGCCTTCGCCATCTCGACGTTCGCATCATGCGCAAATGCAGGGGTGGCGAGGACGAGGAGCGCGGGGAAAATGGCGGCGGAGGTGCGGAGTTTCATGGTATGTGGGTGGATGGAGAATCGGATTGTGGCGGCGGGATTAGAAGGTGTCATGCACTTTGGGAAGGCCCGATGTAAATGCCGTGCGCGCGCAGCCGCCGTGCGGGAGTTGGCCCACCCGGTCCCCGGATCTGGAAGCGGATGCCCCGCCTTCTCGCAGATTCATTCCGGATCCGTGCGGATTTGACCCCGGTCTTCGCAGATTCGCCATCCCTCAGCACGGACGCGCCTCGCATCCGCGCGGATGTGCGACGAATCTCCGCGGATTTGCCGTGAATCCGCGCGGATCCGCCACAGATTTTCGCGGATTCGTCCCAGATCCGCGCCCATTTGGGAGCCGTTTGGATGGATAACAGTGGTTTTGCCGCTGGAATTGCCGTTTTTCCGCGGCGTTCGCCCGGACAGCCCCCATTTCAAGCCTCGCGCCGTTTGGGCACGCTTGAGTTCCGGGCAGGCGGCTGCAACTTCTGGCAGCCGCCGAGGGCAGGAGGCGGGCTGATTCTTTCACTCCGCCGGGAAAATAGCCCGCCTTCTCCCGTCGGCGGCTGCGGGGCTACTTCGGCCGCTCGGTGGTGAAGCGCCACTGCTCGTCGAAGAATCCGGCGTCCACGATTTTGCCGGGGAATTTGTCGTCGGGCGGGACGGTCGTGTCCACGATGGCCCAGTCGGGCAGCTTCGGCGTCTGCAGCGAGTTCGTTCCGCTCGCGCAGGCGCGGCTGAAGGTGAAGCCGCTGTTGAGCACGACGTAGCGGCGCGGGTTCAGCGGATTCGGGAAGATGAGGATCGGCACGTGCGTCGCCGCGTCGTATTTCTTGCCGCCGAATTCGAGGCCGTCCTTCGTCCACTTCACCGGCAGCTTGTCGGCGATCTTTTTCAGCACGGCGTTCGACGAGGGATCGCCCCAGAGGATGAGGTTGCTCCCGATAGGCCCGGAAGAAGTTTGGTCGCCAATATCCTCATCGGAAATTTCGGTGTCATTTTTGGTGGGTGCATCGCCGCGGAAAATCGCGCGCCAC
>JBGAPU010000178.1:0-6222 GCA_044221035.1 Chthoniobacteraceae bacterium
ATCCGGGCGACGCAGGAGCAGCGGACGGGGAAGAAGCTGACGGATGAGGACATCAAGAAGGATCTGGCGCAGGCGGGGATGACGCTGGAGGGGCTGAAGGCGGACATCGCGAAGCGGATGAAGCAGCGGCAGTGGGTGGATGGGCAGATCAAGGGGAAGGCCACGGAGCCGAGCGATGCGGATGCGAAGGAATTCTACACGAAGAACCCGCAGCACTTTGAGCAGCCCGCACAGGTGCGCGCGAGCCACATCCTTTTCCGCCTGACGCCGGATGCGGCGCCGGAGAAGGTGACGGAGACGCTGAAGAAGGCGGAGGCGGCGATCGTGCGGACGAAGAAGGAGGACTTTGGCAAGCTGGCGGGGGAGCTGAGCGAGGAGCCGGGCGCGAAGGAGCGCGGCGGCGACCTGAGTTTCTTCCCGCGCACGGGGGCGATGGTGGAGCCGTTCGCGGAGGCGGCGTTCAAGCTGAAGAAGGATGAGGTGTCGCCGGAGCCGGTGCGGACGCAGTTCGGCTACCACATCATCAAGGTGACGGACCGCAAGGAGGCGTCGAAGCAGGCCTTTGAGGAGGCGAAGCCGAAGATCGTGGCGTATCTCGGGCAGGAGCGGAAGCGCGTGGCCATCGACGAGGTGATCGCGCAGATGCGGCAGAAGGCGGAGGTGAAGATGAATCTCGCGCCGGCCCCGATGCCGGGTGCGGCTCCGGGCGGCGCAGCGCCGGTGCCGGTGCCTCCTCCGGCAAAGTAGGGCGCATTTCCCCGTGTTGCGGGGCGCGGGCTTTCCTGCTGCATTCGCGCGCGAAATTCTCCGCACATGGCATCAACGAACAAAAACCGGAAGAGCGCGGGCGTCATCGGGCTCGGCATCATCGGCACGCGGGTGGCTGCGGCGCTGCGGCACGCGGGCTACCACACAGGTGTGTGGAACCGCACGGCGAAGCCCGCGCCGAACTTCCTCGGCTCGCCGGTGGAGGTCGCGCAGGAGTGCGAGGTGATCCAGCTTTTCGTCGCCGACGCGAAGGCGGTGATGGAGACCATCGAGGCGCTCGCGCCGGCGCTCACACCGCAGCATCTCATCGTGTGCAATGCGACGATCGGCCTCGCGGGGACGCTGGCCGCGGCGGAGCGCGTGAAGCAGATCGGCGCGCGCTTTCTGGACTGCCCGTTCACGGGGAGCAAGGGCGCGGCGGAGAAGCGGCAGCTCGTGTATTACGTGGGTGGCGAGGAGCAGGATTTCCTGCGCGCGAAGCCGGTGCTGGAGGCGTCGAGCAAGGCGATCATCCAGATCGGCGGCATCGGCCAGGCGGCGATCGTGAAGGTGGTGACGAACCTCATCAGCGCGGCCACGGTGCAGACGCTCGCCGAGGCGCTCGCGATCGTGAAGCGCTCGGGCATCCGCCCGGAGGCGCTCGGCGAGGCCATCGAGCAGAACGCGATGCGCAGCGGCGTGACGGACCTGAAGCTGCCGCTGATGCTCTCGGGCGACTACGCGCCGCACTTCGCGCTGAAGCACATGTTCAAGGACGTGCAGCTCGGCATCGAGCTGGCAAACAAGCTGGAGCTCTCCGTGCCCGCGACGAGCGCCGTCGGCGGCGCGATGTATGGCGCGGTGATGAAGGGCCTCGGCGACCTCGACTACGCGGTGGTGTCGAAGCTTTACGAAAACCACACGGGCTCCGCGAAACAGCCGCCGGCGCAATGAGCGCGGAGGCGGAGCCAGTGGTGAGCGCTGAGGAATACCGCGCCTTCCGCGAGCGCGGCGGCGTGGTGGATCTCGCGGCGCGGGTGAAGCTTCTTTTCAAAGGGGCCGACCGCGTCCGCTACATCAACGGCCAGGTGACGGCGAACATCGCGGCGGCGCAATGCCCGTCCGTCACCCCCGCGTGCGTGACGACCGCAAAGGGGAAGCTGTGCGCGGATGTTTTCGTGAGCATCGGCCCGTCGGGCGTGCTCGTGGATGCCGACCCCGCGGTGTCCGCGCTGCTGCCGGTGCGGATGGAGCGCTACATCATCGCGGACGACGTGGCGATGGAAGACGCGACGGAGGGCATTGCCATTCTGCATTTCATCGGCGTGAAGCCCGAGGCGCTGCCGGAGGAAGTCCGAGCGGGGCTGCTGCCGGCGAACCGCTTCGGAATCGCGGGCTTCGATTTTTTCCCGCCGTTCCGGAAAGACCTTCCGCCGCTGTGGGCGAAGATCACCGCGGCCGTGCCGGTGCTCTCCGGCGCGCTGCTCGACCTCGTCCGCATCGAGCACGGCGTCCCGCGCTGGGGCCGGGAGCTGGACGAGAGCACGCTGCCGCACGAGGCCGGGCTCGACCGGACGCACGTGGATTTCCACAAGGGCTGCTACATCGGGCAGGAGGTGATTTCGCGCCTGCGCAGCGTCGGCCACGTGAACCGCTCACTGCGGGGATTCGTCACCGCGGACGGCGCGCCGCTCACGCCGGGCGCGCGCATTTTCTCCGCCGCGGACGCCGCGCGCCTCGGCGATGCGGCGAATCCCGCGCGGGAGCTCGGCCGCATCACGAGCAGCGCGTTCAGCTTCGCGCTAGACCGGCACGTCGCACTTGGCTATCTGCGGAATGACGCTGCGGGCGGGGATTTCCTCGCCGTCGCGCCGGATGCTCCGAACGCGCCGGCGCGCATCGCGCCGCACACACTACCGTTTGTCCCATGAAAAAAACGCTCCTCCTTCTCAGCACCGCCACCGCACTCACCATCGCCGCCCGCGCCGATGATGTGGCGCTCCTCGACATCCGCTTCGAGGACGGCACGACGCGCCAGGTCGCCATCGAGTTTTACGAAAAGGACGCGCCGCAGCACGTGGAGAATTTCAAGCGGCTCGCCGACAAGGGATTTTACAAGGGCTGCGCATTTCACCGCGCAATCCCGACGGCCATCGTGCAGACCGGCGACCCGCTGAGCAAAAAGAAGGACCGCACCGCGGTGGGCACCGGCGGCCCCGGCTACACGCTGCCGCCGGAGATCCGGCGCAGGCACACGAAGGGCGCCGTGGCCGCGGCGCGCCTCGGCGACAAGGTGAACCCGCAGCGCCGGAGCAGCGGCAGCCAGTTCTATGTGTGCGTCTCGGCGCAGCCGCAGCTCGATGGGAAATACACTGTCTTCGGCGGCGTGATCCGCGGGCTCGACGTGCTGGAGAACATCTCGAACCGCTCCGCCGACACGAACGACTATCCGCTGGAGCGAGTCATCGTGAAGAAGGTGAGCATCATCCCGCGCGAGAAGCTGCCCGCGCCCGTCGCCGCGCCGAAGCCCGGCGAGGCCGCGCCGAAGAAGCCGCTCTGGAAATACGTGTGGCCCTGGTAGGCCGCGTTCAAAAGCACACGCGACCGAAACTCACGCGCCCATTTTCGGCGCGGCACTGCGCCGCAGCGTGAGGTGGAGGATTTCCGCGGGCGCGCCCATGCGCACGGGGAACCAGTTGCCGACGCCGTTTGAGACGACGAGCGTGCGGTCGGGGCGCTTGTAGATGCCGGTCCAGTAGCGAAAGAGCACCGGGCCCGCGCCGAGGCGCTCATTCAGCATGAGCTGTCCGCCGTGCGTGTGGCCCGAGAGCGTGAGCGGGATGCCCTCTGCGGAATCCCATGAGTGCGGATGATGCGCGAGCAGCAGCGGCCAGGCGGAAGGGTCCCGACGCGCGAGCAGCGCCTCGATTTCACCGCGCGCCACACCGCCGCGGTTCACCCACGGGATTCCGAGCAACTGGATGCGCTGCCCGCGAATCTCCGCGGACGCGATGTCGCCCAGCAGCAGGGGGACTCCGCCGCGCTCCGCATCGCGCCGGAACTTGCGCGGATCTTCGATGAGGTCGTGGTTTCCCTCGCACGCGGCGACGACACTGCGCGCGCGGAGTGCGCGGATGATCTCCACCGCGGCGGGAAGATCGCGCAGCGAGTGGTTGATGAAGTCGCCGGTGAGCGCGACGACGTCGGCATCGAGCTTGTTCGTCTCGGCTACGATGCGCTCGAGCACGTGCCCGTGCGTGAAGCGGCCCACGTGGAAGTCCGTGAGGTGCGCGATCGTCGCACCGTCGAGCGCGGGCGGGAGTTCCGGCACCGGCACGTCGAGCCGCCGGATGCGGAAGCCATCGAGCTGCGCCTCGCCAATTCCAGCGGCGCCAAAGGAGAGAAGCGGCGGAGTGAACGCCGCCGCCGCGCCGAGAAAGTCGCGCCGCGTCATCACCGGATCAGTCGCCGCCACGGAGGACTTTCCTTTTCCGCGAAAAAGCCGGCAACCCAGCGCGACGACCACCAGCAGCAGGCGCCACAGCATCCACGGCAGCAGGATGACGAGATGCCACGTGAGGATGGTCGAGTGCAGCCAGCGCGGAATCGCCTCATCCAGCGGCGGACCGCCGCGTGAGAGGAGAATCGCGGCCAGCCCGAGCGATTGCACGGCGCCGAAAGCGAAGGCCGTCCAGCGAATCCAATTCGGACGCCGGCGCCAGGCCGCGATGCACCACAGCACGTCACCGAGCGCCATGAAGGTGAGGATCACGAAGAACATAAACGGCCGGACCATTCGGCCATGAATGCCGGGCGCGCAAACGCGGCCCATTCCTCCTCGGATTTGTGAAGCTAGCGCGTGCGGGAATTTCAGTGGATGCTCGCACCATGCAGTTTGATTTTTTGAAGCGGCTTTTCGGCAGGCGTGAGCGTCCGCTCGCGCGCGAGGTGCGGCCCTCGGAGCCTGTGTCGATCCCAGTCGCCGGGCCGCAGGACGCGCTCAGCGTCGAGGCGAACGCACTTCTCGATGAAGCCCGCTCGCTCCTGCGTGCCGCCGGCGCCCCGGCGCTCGCCGACCGGTTGCGCGTCGAGTGGAATGCGCGGATGCGCAGCACGGCCGGCCTCGCATTTCCCAGCCGCTCGCTCGTGAGGCTGAACCCGCGCCTCCGCGACTTCGGCAGCGGAGAGGTCGCACGCACGCTCCGCCACGAACTCGCCCACCTGCTCGCGCACGAGCGCGCGGGACGCCGCCGAATCGCGCCACATGGTGCCGAGTGGAAGCGCGCATGCCGCGACCTCGGCCTGACGGATGAAAAGCGCACGCACGATCTCCCGCTGCCGCGCCGCGCCGTCACGCGCCGGCATCACTACCGCTGCGCCTCCTGCGGCATCACCGTTGCACGCGTGCGCCCGCTCTCGCGCGGGTCCGCGTGCCTGCGCTGCTGCCGCGCGCACAACCGCGGACGCTACGATGCGCGGTTCCGGTTTGAGCGAGTCGAGCCTCCCCGCGCGTAGTCTGCGCCGCCACCTTCCTCTGCACGCGCACGGAAGCGCTCCGCCCACGGGTTTGCTTTCCGTTCGGCCACATCCGCAATCAACCCGCCGAGCACGGGCGCAAACTTGAACGCGTGCCCCGAGTCGCCCGCCGCCACGAGCAGGCCGGGCCTCGCCGGGTCGTGGTCGATCCAGAAATGCCCGTCGAGGCTGTCGCAATACCAGCACTGCCGCGTGGCGACGATCGGCGCTTCGGCGAGCTTCGGAAACGCCTCGCGCAGGAATCCAGTGAACCGCGCGATCTCGTCCTCCGTCACGACGCGTGGCTGCTGCGGACCCTCGATCACGCGACCCGAGCCGTGATTGGCCACCTTCACGATCCCATCCGCATTCGCCGGAAATCCATACCAGCCCGAGCGACCGATGTCCGCCGCCCACACGGGGAACGCTGGCCCGCGAAACTGCTCCGGCGCCGCAGGCCGGTAATGCACCACCGGCTGGCCCGTCACCTTCATCACGCCGCGCAAATGCGGGAGCAGGAACGGCGTCCACGCACCCACGGCAAAGAGCACCAAATCCGCACGCCATTCGAGTCCTGCAGAATCGCGGACTCCGACGATCCGGCTGCCATCTTCGATGAGCGCAGCAAACGCGGCATGTTGATGAATGGCGACACCACGCGAGGCTGCCTGCGCCGACAGCGCGGAAACCACGCGGCCGCTCTCGGCCCAGCCGCCGCCGGGATTCAGATATCCATCGCGATACACGCCTGCGTTCCAAAGCGGGTGATTCGCCCGCAGTTCCGCAGCACCCATGCGGCGGAGCGGATGACCGCGCTGCGAGAGAAACTCGAAGCTGCTGAGCTCGAAGCCGCCCGGCTGCATCTCCGCCTCGCGCGTCATCACGAGGAAGCCGTCCTGATGAAACAGCGGCGTGCCAATTTCCGCATTCCAGCGCAGCCAGCCTTTGATCGCAGCCTCG
>JBGAPU010000179.1:0-6007 GCA_044221035.1 Chthoniobacteraceae bacterium
ATACGGGTCGGCGATCTTCGTGCCGAAGTAGTCGTCCACCACCTCCTCCCTGCGCGTCGTCGGATACGTGATGCGCGGCCAGTCGGCCGCCTGTGCGAGCGTGGTCATCGTGGTGAGCAAAAGGAGCGCGGTCTTCATGACTTGGGAGCTGGTTCCTGCTGGGGCGCGCGCTCGGGGAACTTCCGCGCAATGAAAACAAAGACGATTCCCGCAACGGTGACGACTGAGGCGTAGAAGAGCAGCTCATGGAGCTTCGTGGCCCTGATCGAGTAGGTATTGATCCGCGTGCAGAGCGCAGCGAAAAAATTTCCCAGCGCCACGGCGAGCGACCAGAAGCTCATGATGATGCTCTTCAGGCGCGCCGGCGCCTGTGTGAAAGCGAACGCGAGACCGGTGGTGGAGATGAGCACCTCACCGGCGGTCAGGAGCCCATATTGTATGAACTGCCAGCCAATGGTGAGCGACTCGTGAGCATCGAGCCGCGACTGCACCCACGCGGCGGCGAGGAAGGACGCGGCGGCGAGGAAAAATCCGCAGCCCATTTTTCGCAGCGAAGTCATGCGGATGCCTGCACGCTCGAGCAGCGGATAGGCGACGACCGCGAACAGCGGGACGAACACGAGGACCAGCACGGCGTTCACCGACTGCATCGTCTCGCCGTCGAAAACAAGCCCGAGCGCCGAGAACGGTGCCATTGCATTGCCCTGCTGCACCCATGTCGTGTGCTGTTGATCGAACAAGGACCAGAAAAACGGCACCGTCGCGAAGATGCCGAGAATCCGCCAGACAGCGCGGCGATCCTCGGCGCGCGTGGCGGCATCCACGGGCGGCGCGTTTACTGCGGGCGGCACGCGGATGTAGCGGCGGCGGCCCGACCAGAAGATAATCGTGGCGAGGCCCATTGCGATGCCTGGCAGGGCGAACGCCCACGAATAACTCTTCTTGGCAATTTGCGGGATATACTGGAACGCGAAGAAGCTCCCGAAATTGATGCTCCAGTAAAACCAGTTGTAGATGCGCCCGACGAGATGCTCGCGACCACCGGAAAACTGATCGCCCGCAAAGGCGGAGACACACGGCTTGATGCCACCCGAACCGATCGCGATGAAGGCAAGCCCGCCGAAGAGCCCCCACATCGTCCCTTCACCCACAGACAGCAGCGCATGACCGACACAGTAGGCGAGCGACAGCCAGAGGATCGTATTGTAGCGCCCCCAGAAGCGATCCGCGATCCACGCACCGAGCAGCGGCATCACGTAGCAGGCCATCTTGAACCAGTGCACAGTCTCCTTTGCGTCCGCCGCTGCGTGTTCGCCGCCGCCGTAGAGCGTGGTGGCGTAGTTCGTGAGAATCGCAACGACACCGTAAAAGCTGAAGCGCTCGCACGCCTCGTTGCCGACGATGAACTTGGTCTGCGGAGGAAGGCGGTTCAGGTCGTTGCTCATAGGGAAAGTGGACGCCCGCTCTGCTAGCCGTTTGCCCCGTGCGGCGACAACCTACTTCTTCGCCGCCACCGCCGTGCGCACTTCCTCGATGAACTTCTGCTCGTCCGTGCCGAGGCGCGCGAGGGCGACCTCGTAGGGCTTGGAGTTCACCAGAAAGCGCGCGGTGGCGTTGCGCACGACCGTCGGGTTCTTCGGCGGCGCGGCGGGCGCGGCGTTGCCCTCGGCCACGATGTCCTCAAAGGCGATCAGCTTCCCCACGAAGAACTTCCCGTCCGCCATCCTCCACTGGCGCGGGTCGCCGAGCACGATGTGCGTGGTGGTCCGCACCGTCGTCTGCGGGCGCTGCGGCGCGACGTTCACGGCTCCCCCGCCTTTCACACCGTCGCCGATGCCGCGCGTGTCGAACTTCTTCGGCGTGGCGGGAATGGCGACCTGCGCGGCGAGCGGAAGCGCGGAAAGGACGAGGAGGGCTGCGGGGAGGAGCGCTTTCATGCGCGCACGGTCGTGCTTGTCTGCCGCGAATCAACCCGGCATTTCGCCGCGCGGCCGGACGCCGAGGTGCCTTGCCGGGCCTCCGTATCCGTGGTATCGGGGAATCAACCTGCTCCCGCCCACATGCAGCAGTCCCCAGAAGCAACACAGGATGAAATGCGGACATGGCCTCCGCTGGCGCTGGCGCTGGCCGCGAACGCCATGAACTGCTGGTGGAGTTCGGAGCTCTACTCGGCCCCGTTCGGTTCGGACATTCGCCCGATGTGGCTGTCCATGAAGGTCGTGTTCGTGGGTGTCTTCAGCCTCGTTCCATTCCTGCTGTCGCTGGGAATTGTCTGGCGTCGCCCAAGACAATTCTGGCCATGGCTCGCGCTCGTGCTGTCCCTCACGCCGCTTCCGCTGGCAATCGTCGTCATGAACCACGCGACAGCGCTGCGGAGCCTCCACTGGATGGGCTGAGCACCCGCGCCCCCTCAGTCCCCCTCCGCGATGAACTCCACCAAGTCCCGGATCGTCCGCTTGTCGAGTGCCTGGCCGAAGATGGGCGGCATCGGGCTTGGCAGCGCGGTGCGCTCCACCACCTTGTCGAGCTTCACCTTCGTCGGCTTGCCGTCCACGAACGACCCCACCGTGATCTCCGTCTGCGTCTCCGAGCGGATCACGCCCGCCACGGTCTCGCCGTTCTTCAGCTTCAGCGCCACGCTGTTGAAGCCCGTCGCCACCGTCGAATCCGGCAGGATGATGGATTCGAGGATGTGCATGCGCTCCGTGTTGTGCCGCAGCCACGTCAGCTCCGGGCCCACCTTGCCGCCCTTCGAGTCCACGGAATGGCAGCGGATGCAGCCGGCCTCGGGCCTCTTCTCAAAGACCGCGCGCCCCGCCTCGCCGTTGCCGCCCTCCAGGCACTCCTCGAAGCGCCGCAGCGGATCCCGCAGCTTGCCCAGCTCCGCGTCGCGCCCGGCGAGCATCGCCTTCAGCTCCGGCGTGCCGCGCTTCGCCATCGCCTCGAAGAGATCCAGCCACACCGCCGGCGGCAGCTCGCGCGCGCGGTAGCGCTCAAACTGCGCCCTCAGCAGCGCGTCCGTGCCGGGATCGGGATGCGTCGCCAGCCGGGCAAAGGAACGCTGCATGGCGGAGATGCGGCCCTTTGCCATCACCGCCGCCTCCTCGGCGAGCGTGCGCTCCGGCGCGGCGGCCGCGGTCACCGCGGGCGATGCCGCCTTTGCAAACTCCTTCGGCGCGTCGCTCCCCGATTCCCCGTCCACGTCGCCGATCGCGAGCACGAGGAGCACCGCGAGTGCCGGGGCGAGGGATGGAATGGAGAGCTTCACAGGGGATGCGCGTCGTTGGCGGCGTCTTGTGCCGGGAACGCTACCGAGCGGCGCCGCACCGTCAACGCCACCGCTTGTCCGAAGCTGCCCCGAAATTAACCGCACCCGCGGCGCGCGTTGCACCCGTGCCCGCACCCCGCTAACTCTCCCTGCCAGCATGTCCACCGTCGCCCGATTCCTCGCATTCTCCCTCGTCCTTCTGACCGGCGGAAATGCCGCGCGCGCCCAGCCACCCACGCATGCCGGTGTCCACTACGGCCCGCACCAGCGGCAGGTGCTCGACTTCTGGCAGGCAAAGACCGCCGCCGATGCGCCCGCGCCGCTCCTCTTCTTCGTCCACGGCGGCGGCTGGATGAACGGCGACAAGGCGAACCCCGACTTCCTCGCCCAGTGCCTCGGCGCCGGCATCAGCGTCGCCTCCATCAACTACCGCCTCATCCCCGACGCCGTCGCGGAGAAGGTGGACCCGCCCGTGAAGGCGTGCCTCGACGACGCCGCACGCGCCCTCCAGTTCGTCCGCAGCAAGTCCGCCGAGTGGCGGCTCGACCCCGCGCGCATCGCCGGGTGCGGCGGCTCCGCCGGCGGCTTCACCGTGCTGTGGCTCGCCTTTTCCCCCGACAAAGCCGACCCGCGCAGCGCCGACCCCGTCGCCCGGCAGAGCACGGGCCTGAGCTGCGCCGTCGGCTTCGTCCCGCAGACCTCCCTCGACCCCCGGCAGCTCCGCGAGTGGCTCCCGAACTTCGACTACGGCCACCACGCCTTCTCGCTCCCCAGCTACCAGGCCTTCCTCGACCAGCGCGAGCGCCTGCTCCCGTGGATCCGCCAGTTCTCCCCCTACGAACTCGCCGCCCCCGGCGCCCCGCCCGTCTATCTCTTCTACGACACCGCGCCCGCCCCCGGGCAGCCCTTCGCCGACCCCGTCCACGCCGCCAATCTCGGCGCCGGCCTCGCCGAAAAGCTCCGCCGCCTCGGCATCGAGCACGAGTTCCACTACAAGGGCGCCACGGTGAAGCACCCCAACATCTTCGACTTCCTGCTGGAAAAGCTCGGCGTGGGGAAGGGGAAGTGAGCCGCATCGCTGCCTGGATGGCGGCAACTCCGCCGGCGGCGGGGCATCGCGCGGTGGAAGGGAGTTCGCATGCTCAGGGCGGGTGTCCGGGGTGGTGATGCCGGGGAAATGGCCGGTTTTCCGGCTAATCGGGCCATCTTTCCGGGACACCCCCGCCATGTGCGCCGGAGACCCCAGCCCTGCGGACGATTGGCAGGGCGGGTGCAGACGAGACATACGGCGGGTGCAGACGAGACACATGGCGGGTGCAGACGAGACATATGGCGGGTGCAGACGAGACATACGGCGGGTGCAGACGAGACACATGGCGGGTGCGGACGAGACACATGGCGGGTGCGGACGAGACACATGGCCGGTGCAGACGGGACACATGGCCGGTGCGGACGGGACACATGGCCGGTGCGGACGGGACACATGGCCGGTGCAGACGGGACACATGGCCGGTGCAGACGGGACACATGGCGGGTGCGGACGGGACACATGGCCGGTGCGGACGGGACACATGGCCGGTGCGGACGGGACACATGGCGGGTGCGGACGGGACACATGGCCGGTGCGGATGAGTGACGGGGCGGGTGCCGTGGCAGCAGCCTGACGCATCCCTTCAATCGCAGCCCCGGCATCCTGCAAACGCCGGCGGCGTTTCATCCATCAGCCCGGGGTCGGTGCGACAGCGGAGCACCCACCCCGGGAACTCCGCCCCCCACGGCAACAACCCGGAACGGGTTGCATCCGCACTCACGGCCCACGCGAGGCCGATGCAGCCCTTTCAGGGTTTGTGGCCATCGGCGGGCGCGACCCAAGGTAGGCGCTGCGCGCCACTCTTGGGCTGGATGCTGCGAACACCTTCGGCGTTCAGAGGCCCCGCCCCTCCCGGCCAGACACCCCGGAACCCCGCCTCGACACCCCCATTTCCACGCGCTACATGAGAGACATGCGCCCTCTCCCGCCCGCATCCGCGCCCTCGAAGGAGGCGGCAGCCCGCCTTTCGATCTTCCGCTCCACGGGCCCTCGTGCAGGCGTGTCGCATCATCGGCGGACGGGCCGCTCGAGCCGCCATGCGTAAGCCGAGCCTGATTCTCCTGAAGACGGCTTGCTGGCTGGCCATTGGCATCTTCGCGTCGGCGAGTGTTGCAATGCACCTCGTGCTCGCGCGGGCGATCCGGTCGGATGCGGTCATCTGGTGCGGCAACACAGTCACCGATCCGCTCAGCAGCCTTCTGAGCGCAGGCACCCCGATGGGCGTCGCCGCGGTGGTTCCGCTCGGTGTGTTGTGGAAGCGCGGGTTGGCCGCAGGCTGGCCGGTCGTGCCGGCGTCGCTGGTCGTCGTCGGCTTCACGGCATCCCTGCTCGTGGGCGGCATCCGGTTCTTTCAAGCCGCCTTGCCCGGCTACCATCTGTCCGAAGTCGTCTGGTGGATGAGGCCCTTTGGAGGGTTGTTCGGTGTATGACCGGCTCGGTGCAACGAAGCCGCTGCGGCGGGGCTTCTCAGCCGCGCCCTACTTCAGCCACCCGACGATGTCCGCGCGCAGCTTGGCGGCGTCTTTGTCGAGGAGATACATCATGTGGCCGCTGTCGTAGGTGGCGATGGTGATGTTCTTGCGGAGGCTGTCGGGGATGGACATGTGCTCGAGGGAGAAGCGCATGGCGTCGGGCGGGACGGCGAGGTC
>JBGAPU010000052.1:0-41530 GCA_044221035.1 Chthoniobacteraceae bacterium
TGTCATCAGTGCTTTCAAGTCAGGCACGTTCTGCTTATCGTTCTTCCGGGTCATGGTTGTCTTTGGGGTTCGGGTTGCTTGGTCGCTCCCAGCCCTACCATGACCCGCTTTCTTTTTGCAGAACTCTCAGGACACTACCCCCGATCGGCACCCCTCGGGGTGGTTCATCGGAGCCTTGGGGGTGGTGATCGGGACCCTCCGGGGTGGTCCATGGGGACCCTTGGGGGTGGCGATCGCCACCCCTCGGGCACCCGATCGGGACCCCTTGGGGTGCCTCGTCGGAGCTTCCGGGGTGGCGATCGGGACCCCTAGGGCTCCGACGAGGGTGCCCCAGGGGTGCGGCAAGGGTGCCTCGGGGGTGCGGCTCACCACCCTTGGAGGTTCGGCAAATGTGCCCAAAAGGTGCCGGGAGGATGCCCAACGGGTTTCCAAGGGCATCGCTAGGGTCCGGCAACGACGCCTTCGCGCATCGGCGAAAATGCCCCGTGGGATCGACGGCGCAGCTTTTGATCTCCGGCTCCCACCCTGCGAGCCACTGCCATGCAGCGTTCAGGGTTCGCCCGCATCCTTCCGAGCGCGCGCTATTTCAGCAGCCCGCTGTCCGTGAGCCACTCGCGGAAGCGGAAGACCCAGTCGCCCGCGGCGGTGGTGGTGCCGGGGCGGAAGCCGAAGCCGTGGCCGGCGTTTGAGTAGATGTGCAGCTCGGCCTTCACGCCGGCCTGCTTGTATTTGAGGTAGAGCGACGCCATGCCTTCGGAGATGTCCTGCCGGTCGCCGTAGCCGCAGGCGATGAAGAGCGGCGGCATTCCTTTCTCGACGGTGAAAAGGCCCGACGTGCCGGGATAGATGAGCGCCTGGAAATCCGGGCGGCAGCCGGCGCGCTCGACGGGGTCGGCGGAGCTGGCGTTGCCGTTGTCCGATTTCATCGCGGAGAATGCGGCGAGTTCGCCGCCCGCGGAGAATCCCATGATGCCGATGCGGTCGGGGCGGATGCCCCATTCCTTCGCGCGGCTGCGCACGGTGCGGAGCGCGCGGCGCGTGTCGGCCATCGCGTGCTCCTGAATCGTGTAGGCCGAGCCGGGCTCGCGGGCGAGGCGGTATTTCAGCACGAAGGCCGCGATGCCGTGGTCGCGCAGCCATTCCGCGAGCGCGTAGCCCTCGTGGCCGAGGCAGAGCTTCGAGTGGCCGCCGCCGGGCGCGATGATCACGGCGGTGCCGGTCGCATCCTTCGCCGGGATGAAGGGCGTGATGGTGGGGTTGTGGACGTTCATCACGTTGCTGCCGTCCTGCTTCTCCGGCTCCGCGGCGCGCGACTCGGAACCCGGCGCGCCGTGCGGCCACAGCGGCAGTGCGGCGGGGAACTGCTGCGCGGCGGATGGCTTGGCTGCGGGAGTGTCAGCCGCGGAGGAAAGGACGGAGCCGCCGAGGATGGCGGCGGTGATCAGCGGGAACAGGCGTTTCATGGTGCGACGAGACTACGCGACGCGCGGAGCCCGTGGCGATGCCCGGATTTCCCCTACCGCAGCGCGAGGAAAAGCCACGCCGCACAGAACGCCGGAGGCAGCAGCAGCGGCGCGGCCATTCCGAGAGCGCGCGTCGCAAACGTCCCCTGGATGGGCGGCTGCATCGTCCCCCTCACCCGCCCCGCGAGGTCGGCGCGCAGGCGCCGCATCACGATCGCCGCGCCGATCACGCCGAGGTAGATCAGCACGCAGCACGCGATGCCGAGCAGCGGCACGACGGTGAGGAGGTGATCCTGCTTCGGCGTGAACGCAGCCGTGCGCGGTGTTGTCGGGCCGTTCAGCACGATCGCATACGCGGTGAAGAGGAACGACTGCGAGCCGACGAGCCACGAGAGGCGGTTCACCACGAGGCTGTCCTCGTGCTCGATGCGGCGGCGGATGGAGTCGCAATAATCATTTTCCCCGGAAGGCTGCATGCGCGGATGCTGCGCGCCGCGCCGCGCGGAATCAAACCGGCGATGCGGGGAAATTCCCGCGGATCGCATCGGCGGGCAGGGTGAAGAAGAACGACGCACCGACACCCGGCTCGGCCTCGGCGCGGATCGTCCCGCCGTGCCGGTGAATGATCCGCTGCACGGTCGCGAGCCCGATGCCGGTGCCCGCAAACTCCTCCGTGCTGTGCAGGCGCTGGAACGGCGCGAAGAGCTTCTCCGCGCGCCGCATGTCGAAGCCGGCGCCGTTGTCGCGCACGACGAACACCCGCGTGCCGTCCGCGAGCGTCTCCGCGCCAAATTCGATCACCGCATCCTCGCGCCTGGAGGAATACTTCCACGCATTCGAGAGGAGGTTCTCGATTACCACGCGCATGAGGCCCTCGTCCGCGCGGGCCTCGGCGCCGTCCGCGATGAAAAATGCCGCGCGCCGTCCCGGCGACGAGCCGCGCAGCCTTTCCGCCGTCTCGCGCGCGATCGCGCTGAGCGACACCCGCGATGGCTTCAGCTCCGCCTTTGCAAACTGCGCGAGGCGCAGCAGGTCGCCGATCAGCGCCCTCATCCGCTCGCTCTCGCCGATCACGCGCCGGAAATAGTCCCTCCCCCGCTCGTCGAGCCTGTCCGCGCAGTCCTCCGCGATGAGATGGGTGAAGCCGCCGATGGCGCGCAGCGGCGCCTGCAAATCGTGCGAGACGGAATACGAGAAGGCCTCCAGTTCGCGGTTCGCCGCCTCAAGCTGCACCGTGCGCTCCTGCACGCGCTGCTCCAGCTCCGCATAGAGCTGCACGCTCTCCATCGCGACGGACGTCGTGTTTGCCAGCGCCTGGAGCAGCTCGATCTCCTCGGGCGTCGCGCGGTGGTGGTTCGCCCAGTAGCTGCCAATCGCGCCGATCGGCGCCCCGGTGCGGATGGGCACCATCACGAGGCTTTTCACAAACGTCGGACGGTAGGCGTCCGCGGGGATGCGCTCGTCGGCGTAGATGTCCTCGATGGCGACGCTCTGCTTGTTGAGCATCGCCCACCCGCTGATGCACGCGGACATGGGGAAGCGGTGGCCTTTCCACAGCGGCGCGATCGCGTCCTCGTCCGCGTAGTGGCACTTGTCGCCGTCGCGGAGGACGAAGGTGGCGCCGTCGGCGCCGGTCAGTTCGCGCGCCGCACGGCGCACGGCTTCCATCACAGCCTGCAGCGAGCGCGCGAGGGAAAGCTCCTGCACCGCGGCCACGAGGCGCATCATCGCCCGGTTGTGCCGCTGCAGCCGCGCGCCTTCGCCGTCCTCGGCCGGTGCGGTGGGCGCGGTGGGCGCGGCGGGTGCGGTGGATGAAAGCGCGCGGATCATCTCGGCAAGCCGCTTCCATTCTCCCTTCGGGATGCACGCGGTCGCCCCCGCCGCCATGCGCGCGGCCTCCTCGGCGGGATCGGTGGAGCCGGAGACAAAGATGAAGGGAATCCCGGGGCACCGCGTGCGGGCGAGCGCCAGCGCCTCCATTCCGCTGAATCCGGGAATCCCGCTGTCGGCGAGGATGAGCCCCGGGCAGCTCTTTTGGATCTCGGATTCAAACATGCCGCCCGAAACAGTGAGGACCATGTCAAAGTCCAATCCGCTCCGCTGCAGGACCGCGCGCACGAGGGCGGCATCGGCGGGGTTGTCCTCGAGGTGAAGCAAGCGCAGTTTGTTCATGGCGGCGTCCTTCTTTCCGCAGGCTAGTGGCCCGGACACGCGTGGCAAGTCCGGGCTCGAATTTCTCCCGCGGGCAATTGGAGGCTTTTCCTAAGCGCCGCCGTCCTGCTTGCTTGCCGCATCTCATGAAGACCACCCGAATCCTCCTCTCCGTCGTCGCAGCCGCGCTCGGCGTCCCATTTTCCAGCTCCGCCGCCGAGAAGCCCGCGGCGCCGAAGGGCGCGCTCAAATTCCACGTGCAGCAGCTCGCGATGGACAACAATGAAGGCTGCGCCATCGCCGACTTCAACCGCGACGGGAAGCCGGACATCAGCGCGGGCGAGTCCTGGTATCCGGGGCCGGACTTCAAGGAGAAGCGCCCGCTGCGCAAGCTCGCGCTCCAGCCGCCGGACTACCTCACGAACAACGGCGAGCACGCGTGGGATGTGAACGGCGACGGCTGGCCGGACATCATCAGCGGGTCGTTCCTCGACACGGAAATCTGCTGGTATGAAAACCCGAAGGCCGAGGGTCTCGCGAAGGGCGAGCTTTGGAAAAAGCACGTCCTCATCGACACGAAGCTGAGCCAGAACGAATACAGCGAATTCCGCGACATCGACGGCGACGGCGTGCCCGAGTTCATCGTGAACTCGTGGAACGACAGCAACCCGATGATGGTTTACAAGCTCGCGAAGGGCGACGCGGGCGAGCCGATCCTGAAGCCGTGGGTGATTCACGAGGGCGGCAAGTTCACCAACGGCCACGGCATGGGATTCGGCGATGTGAACGGCGACGGGAAATTGGACATCATCTACGGCAACGGCTGGTATGAGCAGCCGAAGGAGGGCGCCGCGACGAAGCCGTGGATTCGCCACCAGGACTGGAATTTCCCGCACGCGAGCTGCCCGATGCTCGTCGTGAATTTCCGCGGCAGCGCGCACAACGAAATCATCTGGGGCCACGGCCACAACTACGGCCTCTACTGGGAGGAGCGCCGCGACGACAACAAGGACGGCAGCACGAACTGGCGGCACCATCTCATCGACGACCGCTTCTCGCAGCCGCACGCGCTCGAGTGGGTGGACCTCGACAACGACGGCACGCCCGACCTCCTCACCGGCCGCCGCGTGAAGGCGCACAGCGGCAACGACCCGGGCGACTCGGAGCCCGGCGCGGTCTATTACTTCAAGTGGAACGGCGAGCAGCAGAAGTTCCAGAAGTTCACCGTCGCCAAGGACGGCCCCGGCATCGGCCTGCAGATCCGCGTGGCCGACCTCGACGGCAACGGCTGGAAGGACATCGTCGTCGCCGGCAAGAGCGGGACGCACATTCTCTGGAACGACGGAAAGTAGCGCGCCTTCGCCAGGCGGGACTGCCGTCGCGCGCGGATCAGGCCACGATGTCCTTCGCGACTTCGCCGCTCACATTCGTGAGGCGGAAGTCGCGGCCGGCATAGCGGAAGGTGAGCTCCTCGTGATCAAGGCCGAGCAGGTGGAGGATCGTCGCGTGCAGATCCTGCGTGTCCATTTTGCCGGAGGCGACCTTGTCGCCGAGTTCATCCGTGGCGCCGTGGACGTAGCCGCCCTTCGTGCCGCCGCCGGCAAACCACATCGTGTAGCCCGCGCCGTGGTGCCCGCGGCCGTTGCCGTCGCCCTTGTCATCGTGCGGGCCGCGGCCGAATTCGCCGCCCCAGATCACGAGAGTCTCATCCAGCATCCCGCGCTGGCGCAGGTCGGTGAGCAGTCCGGAAATCGGCTGGTCAATCGCCGCCGCGCGCCCGCTGAGTCCCTGCCGCATTCCGTTGTGGTGATCCCATCCGCGGTGCGTGAGCTGGATGAAGCGCACGCCTTTCTCCGCAAGCCGCCGCGCAAGCAGGCACTGCTGGCCGAACTGCCCCGTCGTGTTGTCGTCCAAGCCGTAGAGTTCGCGGATCGCGGCGGGCTCCTTCTCGACGTCGAGCACGCCCGGCACGGAGGTCTGCATCTGGTAGGCGAGCTCGTAGGTCTGCACGAGGCCCTCGAGTTCCGGGTTGCCGGGCTGCTTTGCGAGGAGCCGCCTGTTCATGCGCTGCACGAGTTCGAGCTGGCGGCGCTGCTCGCTGTCGCCGAGCGCGGCCTCGATGTTCGGAATGCCGCGTCCGCCTCCGCTGAGCGGCGTTCCTTGGAACGTCGCCGGCAGGAATGCCGAGCCGTAGTTCATCGCGCCGCCCTGGTCGTTCAGCGGATCGATCGTCACAAAGCCCGGCAGATCCTCCGCGAGAGAGCCGAGGCCGTAGGTGATCCACGCGCCCATCGAGGGCCGCACGAACGCCTCGGTGCCCGTGTGCAGCGCGACCGTCGCCTGCACGTGCGAGTTCGTGCGGGTCTTCATGCCGTTGAGGATGCAGAGCTCGTCGGCGTGCTTCGCAAGCTGCGGGAATACCTCGGAGATCATCAGCCCGCTTTTCCCGCTCGGGTTGAACTTGAAGACGGAGCCGAGCAACTGGTGCCGCCCGCCTTTTCCGACACGCGCGAGCTCGGGCTTCCAGTCGAACGTCTCCAGATGGCTCGGCCCGCCCTGCATGAAGAGGAAGATCACCCGCTTCGCCCGCGCAGGAAAGTGGGTCTTCTTCGGCGCCAGCGGGTTCGTGCTGGCGGACGCCAGCGCGGAAAGCGCGAGCCAGCCGAAGCCGGCGCCCGTGAGCTGGAGGAAGTCGCGGCGCGTGCGCGGAACAGCGATGGAGGAGCAGGTGTTCATAGGACGTAGCGGAACTCGGCGCTCGCGAAGAGCGCCTGGACGAATGCGGGCCAGCGTTTCGGCGAATCGAGATACTGCTTTGCCTCCGCGATCTCCTCGCTCGTCGGCCTCCGAGCCAGCACCCGCAGATACGCGCGCTCGATGCGCTTCGTGTCGTCGCCCTTCTCCGCCAGCAGAAGTTCCGCCGCATCGCGCGCGGCGTTGCCGACGAAGTCGCTGTTCATGAAAAACAGCGCCTGCGACGCGACGGTGGTCACATCGCGCTGGCCCTTGATCTGGCTCGGGTCGGCAAAATCCCACAGCTCGTGCAGCGACGTGAGCTTCGAGCGGAGCACCGGCACGTAAATGGTGCGGAACGGCGCGTCCTCGCGCATGAGGCTGCGCGTCCACGTCTGCCGGCCTTTTCCGCCGAACCCCGCGACCTGAATTGGCTCCGCAGGCCGCTCGAACTTCAGCGATCCGCCCGCGAGCAGGAGCGTGTCGCGGATGGGCTCGAGTTCCAGCCGGCGCGGACGCATCCGCCAATAGAGATTCTCGTCCGGCTGCTGCGCCCGTCCTGCGCTGCTCATGCGATACGTGCGGCTGAGCATCATCGCGCGGATGAGCTTCTTCACCGACCAGCCGCCCTCGGCAAAGCGCACTGCGAGATGGTCGAGAAGCTCCGGATGCGTGGGCGCCTCGCCCGTGACGCCGAAGTCATCCACGGTCCGCACGATTCCCGTGCCGAAAAGGTGCTGCCACACGCGGTTCACCATCACGCGTGAAGTGAGCGGGTTCTTCGGCGATACCAGCCACTCGGCGAGTTGGAGACGGCCGCTCGCACCCTTCGGGATCGCGGGAATTTTCGGCAGGCCGGGAATGGCGATGTTCCCTCGCGGCGGCGCATCGCCGCGGTCATGCGGGTCTCCCTTGATGCGAAGCTCGCAGTCGCCAATCTCGCCCTCGCCCACGCCCATCGCGCGGTCGGGCAGGAATCGGAACATCGTCGCGTAGCCCTTTGCCGGGTTCATCTCCTCCATCATCGCCGCGGATTGTGCGGTGCCGTTTGCAGTGCTGCGGGAGCCCGGTTGGGCCGCAGTCGCGCTGCCGGGCAGGCGCACGAGATTGTCCTCGTCCACGTAGCCGTTCCGCCCGAGCCCGCGCGTGTCGGCGACGCCGGCCCACGTCTGCGTGGAGTAAAAAATCCCGCCGAGCGCGTAGTAGTCCTTCTGCGAAATCGGATCGGTCTTGTGGTTGTGGCAGCGCGCGCACGCGACCGTGAGCCCGAGGAATGCGCGCGTCGTCACATCGATCTGATCATCCACGCGATCCATCTCGAACTGCGCCCCGCGATCGCTCAGGTCCATCGAGCCGAATGTGAGGAACCCCGTGGCAATGAGGTTTTCAGCACGCTCATCCGGCGCCTTGAAAGCGAGCAAATCACCCGCGACCTGCTCGCTCACAAAGCGGTTGTAGGGTTTGTCCCTGTTCAGCGAATCAATGACGTAATCGCGGTAGCGGAACGCGTAGGGAAAGACCGCGTTCATCGTGCGCCCGATGCTGTCGGCGTAATGAACGACATCGAGCCAGTGCCGCGCCCAGCGCTCGCCGAAGCGCGGCGACGCGAGCAGCCGGTCGAGCACCTTCGCGAACGCGGCGTCATCCGGAAGCGGATCGCGCACAAAGGCATCGAGTTCCTCGGGCATCGGCGGCAGCCCGGTGAGATCGTAGCTCGCGCGGCGCAGCAGCGTCACGCGGTCGGCGTCGGGATTTGGCGCGATGCCCTTCGCCTCGAGCTTCGCGAGGATGAAAATGTCGAGGGCGTCCTTCAGCCACGCCGCGCCCTTCACCACCGGAACCGCAGGGCGCATGGGCGGCTTGAATGACCATGGGATGTCGTCCGCCGCAGTGGCGCTCATCGCCAGAGCAGTCAGCACGCAGGACAGCGGGAGCAAGGCCGGCCTCATCGGTGCAGCGTATGTGGCGATCAGTTCTGGCCGTCGCGCTTCTCGCCCTCGGGTTTCCGCTCCCCATCCCGCACACCGCGGCGCGGGGCATCGCCATCCCGGGCGCCCTCCTTGCGGGCCTCCCCGTCACGCGCTCCCTCTTTCCGAGCCTCGCCATCGCGGGGACCGGATTTGCGCGCATCGCCGTCGCGCGCTCCCTCGCGGGGCTTGTCTCCGTCGCGCGGCCCGGCTTTCCGGCCTTCGCCATCCCGCTCTCCTCCTTTGCGCGCCGCACCATCGCCCTCGCGCGCACCTTCCTTCCTCATCTCGCCATCACGCGGGCTGGATTTGCGGACTTCTCCGTCGCGGGGACGATCACCGTCGCGAGTTCCCTCCCGCGGACGATCCCCCTCGCGAGGGCGGTCGCCTTCGCGTGCTCCTTCCTTCCTCGCTTCGCCGTCGCGGGGACCAGCCCGGCGGCTTTCACCGTCACGCGCGCCCTCCTTCCTTGCCTCGCCATCACGGGCGCCCTCGCGCTTTCCCTCGCCGTCGCGCGCCGCCTTTCGCTCCGCGTTCTCGCGCTTGAATTGATCAAGGGCGGACTCCTTCGGCGCCAACTCCCTCCTCGCTTCGCTGCCGCGCGGACGCTCGCCTTCGCGCTTGGGCTTTTCCTCATCGGCCTTCGCACGGGCAGTGGTGAAGGTGAAGGCTGCGAGGGTGGTGACGAGGAGCGCGGCGGCGAGCCGGGTCCACATGGTGGGGTTGGTGGGTCTGGTGATCATGAGGATTCGTTGTTTGATTTCGGGGTGGATTCGGAAAAACGGCGCGAGCGACGGCGCGGGCGCAAGCGGCGTCACTTCGAGCGAGCGCAGCAGCGCGTCGCCGTAGCTGTGGCGGCCGCCGTCGCCGAGGGCAGCAAGCGCGGAGGCATCGCAGATGAGTTCGCGGTCGGCGCAGAAACGGCGCAGCGCGAGCCACGCGAGGGGGTTGAACCACTGCAGCGCGCACGCGAGCAGTGCGAGCCACGTCCAGAGCACGTCGCGCCGCCGCACGTGCGCGAACTCATGCAGGAGCATCCCGCGTATCTGCTCGCCGGTATAGCGGTCGGCAATGTCGGCGGGGACGAGCAGGCGCGGGCGCAGCCAGCCGAAGATGGCCATGGTCTGAAGACCGCGGACCGCGAGCACCCGCACCGGCTGGCTCACGCCCTGCCGCTCCCGAGCCCAGCGGGCGAGCAGTTCCATTTCGCGCGAAGGAGGCTGCTGGCTGCGGAGAATCCACCGCCTCGTGAGCAGGTGCGACGCAGCCGCCCAGCCAAGTGTCGCAACGACACCAGACAGCCACAGCCATGGCAGCGTATCGCGCCAGCCGAAGGCCGGCGCTGCAACCGCCGCTGGTATCACGGCGTCATCCTCCAGCGCAGAAGCGACCATTGCCGCGGGCGCTGATTTCACCGCCCACGGATGCCAGCCCGTCTCCGGCACGGCGGGGAGCACTAGGCGGATGAAGAACAGCGCGGCGACCCATGCGCGCCAGCGCGGCTGGCAGATGCGGGAGCGCGCGAGCAGCAGAACGGCGAGCACCAGCGGCAGCGCCTCGATGGAAGTGCGCGCGGCCCACTCGGCAATGACGGGGAGGTTCATGGTCGCTATTTTTTGGTTTCGTCGAGGATGCGGCGGAGTTCGGCCATCTCCTTGGAGTTCACCGCGCCGCGCTCGACGAAGCAGGCCAGCAGCGGTGCGAGCTTCCCTCCAAAAATCCGGTCCACGAATGAGCGGCTCACATCCATGACGCAGTCGCCCTCGGCAACGAGCGGGCGGTAGAGATGCTCGCGGCTGAGCTTTTCAAAACCGAGCGCGCCCTTCTGCACGAGCCGGTTGATGAGCGACTGGACGGTGCGTGGTTTCCAGTGCATGCGGCCCTCGAGAGCCTTCACGATGTCGGCGACGGTCCCCTCCCCGCGCGCCCAGAATTCGCGCATGACGATCCATTCGGCGTCGGAGATCGAGGGAAGTGGTGGAGGGCGGTGGGTGGGTGGCATGGATTACGGGCGTAATCGTTTACGGATTACAGATGTAAGCGCAAGAACTTTTTCGGCAAAATCGTCGCTACTCCAGCAGCACGCGGATGAAGCCGCGCACCGCTCCCAGTCTGAGGGTGTAGGTGTTGAGCGGCGGGGTGGCGGCAATGTTGATCGCCAGCGGCAGCCACTGCGCAGCCGCGAGGTCATCCGAAGTCTGAAGCGTGTAGCGGCATCCCGCGGCGGAGTTCCACTGGATGGTGACGTCTCCGTTCGCATTCCGCGTCATGGATCGGATCTGCAATGCCGACACGGGATCGAGCGGCTCAGTGCCCGCGAGATATTCGGCGCGATCGGTGTGCCCGTCGCCGTCGCTGTCGGAAATCGCCGTTGGGCTGAGGTTGCCGAATTTCGCCATCTCCCAACTGTCCGGAATGCCATCGCCGTCGGTGTCGAGCGCCGGATCGATCCGATAGACTGCGGCGACCTCCGAGTCGTGCGCCGGCACGAGGAAGTAAGTGCTGGCGGCAGACGGGTTCGCAAGATTCGCGGTGTCGCCGATCCAGTGATCGAAGACCCAGCCGGCGGGCGCCGCATCTGCAGTGACCGGCACGAGGCTGCTCTCGCCGAAGAAGCCGTCGCCGCTCCCCTGCTTCACCGTGAGCAGGCGCTCCGTCGTGCCGCGCTTGCCGCTCTCCGCGGGACCGGGATCGGTCCCTGGCAGCGAAAGCGCTGAGTTCGTGGTGAGGATGACCTTGTCCAAAGTCGCCCCGTCCTCGCGCATCCACACGTGGAATGTGTGGACGCCCGGCGTGGTGATGTTCAGCCCGATTGTGGCGGGGTTCGTCGTGCGCCAGCGCCATGAGCCGCTGGTGTTGCCGAGGTTGCTCGCCACGAGGACGCCATCGAGCCCGATGTTCACCGAATCGTCGCTGCCGGGAAGCGTCGGCAGATGGAGAAAGACGTAGTAGGTGCCGGTGGTGTGGAAATCCACTTTGAAGTCGAGCCGCGGGCCGTTCTGCCCCGTATCCGTGCCGACGCCGGCATTCGGCAGCGCCTGCATCATCGCGCCGGATGAACCCGAAATGCCGGCGACCTGCTGCCAGGTGATTCCCGCCGCCGTGCCCGTGCCCGCGCTCGCAGCCGAACAGTTCTCCGCCTCCATCACGACCTGCCCGCCCGACTCAATGAACGTGCCGACGTTCGAGCCGCCGCTCCATGCGGGCGCGGCGAGGATGCTCGTCCAGTAGGATTCCATTCCCGGCACGAAGCTCTCGCGGTCAATCATCCACTCGCGCCAGACGGCGAACGAATCCGCGTTCGCGTCGCGATACGCCAGGAGCGAGCGCATCGCCTGTTCGGCCTGCGGATTCGCGCTCAGCGGCACGGTGGGGCTGACGAGTGCAATCGCCTGCGCCGTGAGCCGTCCGTGAATGCAGCCCGTGCGGAGAAAATCGAGCCGGGCCCGCGCGTTCGACTCCGTCGGCAGCAGGGCCGCGTAGGCTGCATCCAGGATCTGGAGCGCGCCGTCGAACGCCCGGTCGGTGTATGCGCCGGGATACGCGGGCATCCCCGTGGCCCAGCCGAGGATTTCCGTGTTGCCGCCGTCGGCCTGGTTGCAGGCGAAATTTTCCCAATAGCCGAGGTAGTCGCGCACACGCGAAGCAGCGGAGCCAAAGCCGGAGCAATATTCGTCCATGATCGCATCCACGGCGAGCGTCGGGTCGGCGAGGAGCCGGCAGACGAGGTAATAGTAGAAGCCGAAGCACGCGTAGCTGGAGCACGAGCTGTCGGAGTCGAAACCCTCGAACTGCCCGCCCGCCGTGAGCGTCTTTAGGTGTCCGCCGACGCGGTGCGAGGGCCAGAACGGCCCGGCGTGTGCGGACAGCATCCAGTTTGGCCGGAGATACATGTGCTGGCAGCCGTGCGCCACCCAGCCGAGCACGTTTGCCTCCGTCTCCGCGATGCCCGAGAGAACCGTCGCGCTGGCGGCTCCGGGAACGTAGGCGAGCGCGACGTTGTCGGGCACGGTCGCCTCGACCGGCGCGTTGCGATACACGTCGTAGGCGTAGCCATAGACAGTCGCGCTCGGGTTGATGAGTTTCACGCGGTTCGCGACCTCGGTGTAAAACCGCGCATAGCGATCGCCGAGCTGCGCCTCGCTCGAGTCGAAGACAACATCCGCCGCCTGGCTTGGCCGGTCCCACGACCTGCACGCCGTGCAGACGCAGTGGCTGCGGCTGTCGTTCGGGCAGATGTTCAGCTTCGAGCCCGCGCCCGCCGCGACCCAGTCGTCCACGATCTTCTGCCACACCGCCGCGCTGTTCGCGTGCAGCTTCACACGGTCCGCGGCAGGGTGCGGCTGTGATTTTCCCGGCAGCAGCTCGGCGAAATACTCCGGATGCGTGGCGCCGTGGAGTGTCCACCATTGCGTGAATGAATGCGCAAAGCTCGGGCTCTTCCGCGTGCCCATGCGCAGGTGGCGCAGCCAGAGCAGGTCATCGTATGCGAGTTCCTGCCGCCGCGTCGCGCTCGCCGGGAGCACGGGAATGCCAAAGCCATAGGTCGTCGCCCCGCCGAGATAGAGCCCGACACGCGGCGTGCGGTATTTCCGCTGCACCATCGCGGGACCGGCGGTGATGCTCAGCTCCGGCACCGTGATCGTGCCCTGCTGCGGCGCGTAAGTCCCGAGGTCGCCCGGCCACAGCCAGCGCACCCCGAGCACTTCGCCGAGCAGATGGCTCGTCCCGAGCAGCGTGCCGGGCTGGCAGTCGGTCAAATCCCACCATTCATCCTGCCCGCCGTCGCGACCCACAATGTGGAGGTTCCCGCCGATCGTCCGGATGGTGTAATGCTCCAGCGGCAGGCCGCTCACGTTGATTCCAGCCGCCGTCGTCGCCGTGCTCGCACCGACGTAAATGAAGCGCATCCCCGGATAGCTCCCCTCGCTGCCCACCGTCGCGATGGGCACGACTGCACCCGACATCTTCTGAAGATGCGTCTGCAAATCCTCAGCCGCCTTTTGGACGTAGCCCGCCGCGGCCGGCTTCGTGAGGATGACCGACTGCGCCACGCCGTTCTGGACGAGCAACACGTCGGCGCGCGCCACGGCTGCGAGAAGCCAGACCGCGGCAAAGACGCAGAGCAGCATTTGGCGAACAACTCGGGGAACCCCTTGGGGCGGGATTCCGCACATGACGATCCGTTCGGTGCCGGAAAGCGAGGGAGACTGGGGGAAGCGATCGCAGAAAAACATGGATTACGCGCGTAATCGTTTATGGATTACATGTGTAAGCGCAAGAAGTTTTTGCCTCCCGGCGCCCCCCCTGTCGCGTGTGGGCGGCAATTTGCAGCCGCTCACCGTGCGCGACGCTCTCCGCAGCGACGCCACCGCGAAGGACTTCGCACCCCTCGCAGGCAGCGTGACTGTTTCCGCGGGAAAAGCCTCTGCCGCAATTCCGCTCTCGCCACCCGCTTCAGCAGGAGGCAACAAGACAGCCGTGCCACGCATTGCCATCGGGCAGACCGGACACCATGCCGGCGGCCGGTCGCAGTCACTCATCCTCATCCGCCCAAAATCCGCCATGAACCGTCGCCACTTCCTCGCCCTCAGCATCGCCTCATCCATCTCCATCGCCGCACGCGCGGAGGAAAAGAAGCTGCGCGTCGGGGTGATCGGCCACACCGGGCGCGGCAACTACGGCCACGGACTCGACACGATGTGGATGCAGATGCCCGAGACGGAAATCGTCGCCGTCGCGGACGCCGACGCCACCGGCCTCGCCCTCGCGCAGAAGAAACTCGGCGGCATCACGGGCTTCGCCGACTACCGCAAGATGGTCGCGGACACGAAGCCGGACATCGTAGCCGTCGCCCCGCGCTTTGTGGACGAGCACCGCGACATGATCCTCGCCGCCGTCGAGGCGGGCGCGCACGGCATCTACGTCGAGAAACCCTTCTGCCGCACACCCGCCGAGGCCGACGAGATTGTCGCCGCCTGCGCGAAGCGGAACACGAAGCTCGCGATCGCGCATCGCAACCGCTACCATCCCGCCATTCCCACCGTCGCGAAGCTCGTGAAGGACGGTGCCATCGGCCGGCTGCTCGAGATCCGCGCGCGCGGCAAGGAGGACGACCGCGGCGGCGCGCTCGACCTGTGGGTGCTCGGTTCGCACGAGATGAACCTAATCCATTTCCTCGCCGGCAAGCCCGTCGCCTGCACCGCCGCGCTCATGCAGGACGGACGCGTGGCGACGCGCGACGACGTAAAGGACGGAGGAGAGGGCGTCGGCCCCATCGCTGGAAACGAAGTCCACGCGCGCTTCGAAATGGAGAGCGGCGTCCCCGTCTTCTTCGACTCCATCGCGAAGGCGGGCGTGCGGAACGCGGGCTTTGGCATCCAGTTGATCGGCACGAAAGGCATCTTCGATCTTCGCTTCGATGCCGATCCCGTCGCGCATCACCGCGAGGGCAGCCCCTTCCAGCCGAGCACAAAGCCGAGCGCATGGGTGCCCGTCTCCTCCGGTGGCATCGGCATTCCCGAGCCCGTCGAAAATGCCGGAAAGCTCAACTCCTCCCACGTCCTCGCCGGCCGCGACCTCATCGCGGCGATTCGTGAAAACCGCCCGCCGCTGTGCAGCGCGGAGGACGGCCGAGTGGTCGTCGAAATGATCAGCGCCGTATTCGAGTCGCACCGACTCGGCAGCCAGCGCATCGTGTTTCCGCTGAAGACGCGGCAGGCTCCACTGTCAGTTCGGTAGGGAGTTTACTCGAGCCTCAACCGAGTTCGGATTCCTTCTCTGCCTTCTTACGCAACTCGGTCTGTCGCTTCCGACGATGGCGATTCCGCAGATAGCTGCGCATGCCCGAGAAACCCAGCAAAACCACCACGAAAAATAAGGTGGCAGCCGCGTATGGCGGGTCTCGATGGTAGGCCAATAGCACGGCCCAAAGCTCTTATTACAACGCCTTCACCGCGTCCACCACCGCCTGCGCGGTGATGCCGAGGACTTCCATTACCTTGCCTCCGGGGGCGCTGAGGCCGAAACGGTCGATGCCGATGACCTTGCCGTCGAGGCCGACGTATTTCCACCACAGGCCGGTGACGCCCGCCTCGATGGCGACGCGCTTGCGGCATGCGGGCGGGAGCACCTCGTCCTTGTAAGCCTGCGGCTGCTGATCGAAGCGGAAGAAGCTCGGGACGCTGACGACGCGGATGCCCGCGCCGAGGGTCTTCGCGGCGGCGACAGCGTGCTGCACTTCGCTGCCTGCGCTGAGGAGGATTGCGGTGAGCGGCGCGGTTTCTTTCACCGCGATGTATGCGCCCTTCGCGACTCCCTCGCGGCGCGTCTGCACGGGCGTGTCGTTGAGCATCGGCACGGCCTGGCGCGTGAGCGAGAGGAGCGTGGGGCCGTTTGTGCGCGAGAGCGCGGCGGCGAATGCGCCCGCGGTCTCCTCGGGGTCGGCGGGGCGGATGACGTCGAGATTCGGAATGACGCGCAGGCCGCTCACGGTCTCGACGGGCTGGTGCGTCGGGCCGTCCTCGCCCACGCCCACGCTGTCGTGCGTGAAGATGTAAACCGTCGGCAGACCGCTCAGCGCGGCGAGCCGGATGCTCGCGCGGCAGTAATCGGCGAAGACGAGGAACGTCGCGCCGCTCGCGCGGAAGATGCCGTCATACGCGATGCCGTTCATGATGCCCGCCATGCCGTGCTCGCGGATGCCGAAGCGGATGTTGCGGCCGCTCCAGTTCGCCGGGCCGAAGTCCTTGCTCGATGCGATGTAGTTCAGCGTGGAGCCGTGCAGGTCCGCGCTGCCGGAGATGAGGTTCGGCACCGCCTCGGCGACGGGCTGGAGCACGTCCTTGCCAGCGGCGCGCGTGGCGAGCTTCGCATCGGCAGGGAATGCGGGGATCTTCGCGAGCAAATCGGCGGGCACTTTGCCGGAGACGAATGAATCGAGTTCTGCGGCGAGCGCAGGGTTCTCGCTCTTCCATGCGTTGAAAGTGGACGTCCACTCCGCGTGCTTCGCGGCGAGTTGCTTCGCGTGGTCGGCGAAATACGCGCGCGTCTCGGCGCTCACAAAGAAATGCTCCGCGGGCAGGCCGAGGCCCTTGCGCGCGCCGTCGATGAACTTCGCGCCGCCCTCGCCGTGCGCCTTCGCGGTGCCGGCGACTTCCGGGATGCCTTTTCCGATGAGCGTCTTCGCGATGATCAGCTGCGGCTTGCCCGTCGCGGCCTTCGCTTTGTCAAACGCGCCGAGCACTGCGCCGAGGTCGTTGCCGTCAATCGTCTGCACGCCCCATCCGATGGCCTCGAAGCGCTTCGCCGCGTCCTCGCTCTGCGTGGCGTTGGCCATCGCGTCGAGCGTCACGTCGTTCGCGTCGTAGAAAAGGATGAGGTTATCGAGCTTGAAGTGCCCGGCGAATGCCGCGGCCTCCATCGCGACGCCTTCCTGCATGCAGCCGTCGCCCGCGAGTGCGACGATGTGGTTGTCGAAAATCGCGTGCTTCGCCGTGTTGAACTTCGCCGCAGCCATTTTCTGCGACACCGCGTAGCCGACCGCATTCGAGATGCCCTGCCCGAGCGGCCCGGTCGTCGCCTCGACGCCCGCCGTCTCATGAAACTCCGGATGCCCCGGCGTGTGCGAGCCGAGCACGCGGAATTTCTTCACCTGCTCGTGGTCCACACTCGCGTAGCCGCTCAGGTGCAGCCAGCCGTAGAGGAACATCGAGCCGTGACCCGCGCTCAGGATGAAGCGGTCGCGGTTGATCCACTTCGGGGCCGCGGGGTCGTGCGAGAGCGCATGACCGTAGAGCACCGCGCCGATTTCCGCGCAGCCGAGCGGCAGGCCGAGGTGCCCCGAGGAGCAGGCGTGGACAGCGTCCATGGCGAGGCCGCGGGCTTCATTCGCGGCGCGGGAAAGGACTTCGGTATTCAGAGCGGACATGATTCGTGGTTCGGTCGGTTTCGTTGTTTGAAAAGGGCGCGCACACTAAGTTGCGCAAGCGCACAGTCAACCCCTCAGGACCGCGCCGCCGCCGCGCAAAACTACTCCGCAAGCCGCAGCAGCCGGAACGTCTCGCGCCCTTCGCGGTTCGCATAGGTCGCCGCGGGCGCCCATTCGCGGACCAGCGTGAAACGCGGCGAGAAGAATGCGTCGAGTTCCTCCCGAGTGACGCCAAACGGCGGGCCGGACTCGCCGGGGTCGAGGCCGGGATCGAGATAGAAGATCGCGAGCAAGTGACCGCCCGGCTTCAGCGCACCCGCGACGGCGTTCACGTAGTCCGCGCGGCGCGACGGATCGATCGCGCAGAAGCAGGTGTGCTCGAAGACAAAATCGAAGGCGCCGCGCAGCTTCGGCGGGAGTGCGAACAGGTCGCCGAGCATGTAGCGCTCGCCACCGACGACCGGGTGCTGCTTGGCGCGCGCCACTGCGGAGGGCGCAATGTCGAGGCCCGCGACTTCATCGGCCGTCGCCGCGAGCGCGCGGACATCGTGGCCGGTGCCGCAACCGGGAACGAGCACGCTGCCATGCACGGGGTTCCGTTTCAAAAACTCCACGAGCCCCGGATGCGGCGCGCCTTTCTCCCAAGGCATGTTTCCCTCGTTGTATCGCTGTTCCCAGTCAGTGCTCATTTGCGTCTCCAGATGCTCGCCTGCGCGACGCTCCATTGGAATTTCCGCGAGTGCTCGCGGATGAGGAACGGCAGGTCTTTGGTTTGGATGAGGTCGAAATGCGGGGACATCGCGGCGACGAGTCCGTCGAGCGTCGTGCGCGGAGCGCTGTCGGCCGAGAAGCCGCCGAGCCAGTTTGCACGCGGCGTGAATTCCTCGAGCCACGTGTAAGGCGAGGAGAGGACGAGTTGCCCCCCGGCTTTCACGAGTTCCGGCAGGTGGTTCAAAAAACGCGCGGGCTCGACGAGCCGGTCGATGAGATTCGCCGCAAGGACGACATCGAAGCTGCCAAGCGTGGGCCGGAGCGCATGGGCATCGCCGTGCTCAAAACTCGCCCTCCCGCTGGGAATTCCCTGCGGCGCACGCGCGACGAGCTTCGTCGTCAGCGCGCCTTCATCCGTCCGCTCGAATGGAAGCGATCCATCGCGGGCAAGCGCGGCTGCCGCTTCGACGAAACGGTGCGAGTAATCGATGCCGATGACCTCGCGGCAGTAGCGCGCGAGTTCAAACGACGAGCGGCCAACCGCGCAGCCCACATCAAGTGCGCGCGCATTTGGCGGCAGCGACGCGACATCCACGCACTCCGTCACGCAGCGCACGGCGTAATCGAGCGCGGAGGCCGGGCCGAAATCCCACGGCAGCACTTCGCGCGGCTCGCCGTAGTGAAACAGCAGATACTCCGCGACCAGCTCGTCCGTCTCGTAAGGATTCACCTCGGCGGGCGCGTTCACGCCTCGAGCAGTGCGCGCATGTAGGCCGCGGGCTCGTAGTTCTCGATGAGGAACACCGTTTCGCCGGCCTTCGTGATACGCACCTGCGGCACCTGGATGTCCGGCGTCTTCGTCGGCGAGAAGAGGATGTCGTCGTGCGTCGCATTCTTGCGGTTCGCAAAGCGGTCCGGCGTGAGCTTTCCGCCGAGGTGGTCGCTGCGTCCGGTGGCGACGTGCATCGTGCCGAGAATCTTCTCGTCCTGGATGTCGCGCCCGCTCACCGGCAGCCGCTGCGTGCCGAAGCCAAGCTCGCCGATTTCACCGGTGACAGGGTCGCTCGTGAGCTTCGCATTGTGCTCCTCGATGGTCTTCGGGTTTCCGCGCAGCAGCGTCGCTTTGAAAATCCGCCCGCCCTTCACGTGCTGGAGGCCGATGGTGCCGTCCTCGTAGCGCATCGGGAATTCGCCGCGAGCGTCGGTCGGCACGTAGTAGATTTCGCCCGCGGGCAGGTTCGCGACGTCGGGGCCGCCGCGGCAGAGGCCGTGGCTCTTCTGCGCCTCCTGTCCCCCGAGGTCGATGTGCAGCGTGTGCGCCTGCCCTTGGAAAATGAAATCGATCTCCACGGAGTCGAGGTTCGTCATTCCGAGGCGCAGCTTCTCCGCCTCGCGGCTCACCTCGTCGTAATCCACGGCGAGGCCGCTGCGCAGAATCGTCTCGTTCATCCCGTGCATCGTCGCGCCGCGGAAGCCGAATTTCTTCGCGAATGCCGTGAGCGGCGCGGTCGCCGAATACGTCGAGATGCAGAGGATGATGTCGTATTTCGAGTAGATGACGTCAGCCATGTTCACCTCGGCGCCGTCAGGCGTGAACGCAGTGTCGGGAAGGTCGAGATTGCTGCCGCCGGTGACCTCATACGCAAACATCTCGCCGCCGGTGAGGCCGAGTTCCGCAAGCACGCCGTCGCGCAGACCGCAGAAGAACACGTCGTGCGCATGGCGCTGGATGCTCAGGTCGGGGTTCTCCAGGAAGCGGAAGCCCTCGATGTCGCGCGGGTTTTCCAAGTCGATGAGGATGCACACACGCTGGCCGGCCTTCGGGGCGAAGACAGTGCGCAGCAGGCGCGGGAGGCTGAACGGGGGAAACTGGCGGTCGGTGAAGTTCGCGGGTGTCCGCGAGGTGGTCGTGCTCATGGTGATTGCGCTTGGGTTTGTCGTGCGGAGTCGGTTTACGTCCTGCGGGACGGGAACGATGCACGATTCATCTGCAAATCCACAAATCATTTGGCGCACGCGGCTGCGGGAGTTCGATCTCACGCGGAGCGGCGTCGTGATGGGCATCCTGAATGTGACGCCGGATTCGTTCAGCGACGGCGGGCGCTTTGCCGACGTTGAAGCGGCACTTTCCCATGCGCAGCAGATGATCGCGCACGGCGCGGAAATCCTCGACGTCGGCGGCGAAAGCACGCGCCCCGGTGCGGCGCCGGTGGAGGAGCACGAGGAACTGCGGCGGGTGCTGCCGGTCATTGAGCGGCTCGCGAAGCTCGACGGACACGGCGCGAAATTTGTCATCAGCGCGGACACGATGAAGCCCGCAGTCGCGCGCGCCGCCGTGGCAGCGGGCGCCTCGATCATCAACGACGTCGGCGGCCTGCGCGACGAAGCGATGATTGCGGCAGTCAAAGACACCGGCGCGGGCGTGGTGGTGATGCACATGCAGGGTGAACCGCGAACGATGCAGCACGCGCCGCACTACGAAAATGTGTGCGGCGAAGTGCGGAATTTCTTTTGCGACGCTGTCCGCCGGTGCGTAGCCTCCGGCGTGCCCGCCACCCTCGCAGCATTGGATCCCGGAATCGGCTTTGGAAAAACGCCGGGGCACAATCTTGAACTGCTGCGGCATCTCGGCGAACTCGAAACCGATGGCAGGCCTCTCGTCGTCGGCGTCTCGCGGAAAAGCTTCATCGGAAAAGTGCCGGGCATTTCCCCGGGCGACGACCGCATGTGGCCGACCGTCGCACTCACCTGCCACAGCCGCGCGCGCGGCGCGCGTGTCTTCCGCGTGCACGATGTGAAACCCAACGTGGAGGCGCTCCGCATGACGGAGGCGATTCTCGGCGCATGATGCTCGCGAACATCGGGGAGTTTGCCGCGGAGCACTGGAAGGACGCGCTGGAAATTACGGTTCTCGCCGTGGGCATCTACTACTCCTACGTGGGCCTGCGCGGGACGCGCGGCCTGCGCGTGCTCACGGGGCTCGCGTCGCTGGTCCTCGGGCTTGTGCTGCTGTCGCACCTGTTCGGACTCGAGGTCATCAGCTGGCTGCTCCAGCGAATCTCCGCGGTGATCATCATCGCGCTGGTGGTGATCTTTCAGCCGGAACTGCGGCGCATGCTGGCGCAGGTGGGCAGCCACCGGCTCTTTGGCATCGCGCCCGAGAGCAGGGAGATCGTGGAGGAGCTCGCGCAGACGGCCTTTGACCTCTCAAGCCGCCATCTCGGCGCGCTCATCGCAATCGAGCTCATCGTCACCATCTTTCACCCGAAGACTCCGCTGCACGACGGCGGCCTCATCGTGCGCGGCGACCGCATCGTGAGCGCGGGCTGCATTTTCCCCGTCACGCAGCGGCAGGATCTCGACCGCAACCTCGGCCTCCGCCACCGCGCGGCGATCGGGCTCACCGAGGAGAGCGACGCAATCGTGCTCGTGGTGAGCGAGGAGACCGGCACCGTCTCGATCTGTCACCGGGGAAAACTTGAACGTGAATTCACGCCCTCAAGCTTGCGCACGCGGCTTTCCGAACTACTGCTGACGCCAATCAATGAAAGCGCTGCTCACGAACAACCTGCTGGCGAAGGCACTCTCGCTGGCGCTGGCGATCCTGCTGTGGGCAGTCATCCGAAAGAGCCAGCTCAGCGATCCGGCGACCTCGCCGCCTAAGCCGCGGAGCATCGAATTCGGCGCGACGGCTTATGGTGAAACCAAATAGCGCGGGCGCGGAGCCCGCGGAGAACACGAACCGGAAACTCTTCGGCACCGACGGCGTGCGCGGAGTGGCAAACCTCGAGCCTGTCACCGCCGAAACCGCGCTGAAACTCGGCCGCGCGGCGGCGCATGTCTTTACCGAAGCGGGCAGGCTCACGCGGCGCACGGACCGCAGGCCGGTGATCGTGATCGGAAAGGACACGCGCCTTTCCGGCTACATGCTCGAGAACGCCATGGCCGCGGGGCTGATGTCGCTCGGCGTGGATGTGTTCCTGCTCGGCCCGCTGCCCACGCCGGGCGTCGCCTACATCACGCGCGCTCGCTGCGCGCGGACGCCGGCATCGTGCTCAGCGCCTGCACAATCCCTACGAGGACAACGGCATCAAATTTTTCCGCCACGACGGCTACAAGCTCGACGACGAAATCGAGAAGCGCATCGAGCAGCTCGTCTTCGGCGGAGAGATTGCAAACATCCGCCCGACCGCCGGAAAAATCGGCCAGGCCAGGCGCATCGACGACGCGCTCGGCCGCTATGTGGAGCACGCGAAGGCGAGCTTTCCCAAAGGGCTCACACTCGAGGGAATCCGGATCGCCGTGGATGCCGGCAACGGCGCCGCCTACAAGAGCACTCCATGGATTCTGCGCGAACTCGCGCGCGACGTGCTCGGTCTTTCACGACAAGCCGGACGGCCGGAACATCAACGCGAAGTGCGGCAGCACGTATCCGGAGGAGATTTCGCGGCTCACCAAGAATCCGGCGCGCACATCGGCATCAGCCACGACGGCGACGCCGACCGCGGTGCAGCCTCTGCGACGAAAAGCGGGCGAAGTGGTGGACGGCGACGACATCCTCGCGATTGCAGCGGTGGACCACCTGCGCCGCGGGCGCTGGCAAAGGACACGCTCGTCGCGACCATCATGAGCAACTTCGGCCTCGACGACACGCTGGCAGAGCACAGGGCCCGCGTGCTGCGGACGAAGGTCGGCGACCGGCACGTCATCGAGGCGATGCTGCGCGAGGACCTCAATGTCGGCGGCGAGCAGAGCGGGCACATGATTTTCCGCGACTACTCCACGACCGGCGACGGCATCGTGAGCGCGCTGCAAATCCTCCGCATCATGGCGGAGAGCGGCAAACCGCTCAGCGAACTCAAGCGCTGCCTCCGCAAATATCCGCAGGCCCAGCGCAACCTCAAAGTCCGCGAGAAGACACCGCTGGAGCAGCTTTCGAGGTCAACGCGCTCGTCGCCGAGGCGGAGACCGCACTGAAGGGCGCGGGACGCGTGCTGCTGCTACAGCGGCACCGAGCCGAAAATCCGCCTGCTGATCGAAGGTCGCGATGGCTCGCTCATCGAGTCGCACGCGGACAAGATCGCCGCCGCGCTGAAGTCGCGCATCGGCGTCTGAGGCCCGACGGTTTCAAATGCCCTGATTTACGCGGCGCCCGCCGGCTTCTTTTTGCCGAACAGCTTCGCGAGGCCCGCGACAAGCGCGATGAGGCCGACGATGATCACCTTGCTGAACTTCAACAGGAACAGCCCGATGACCTTGAAGAAGCCCGCCTTCGCAAGCACGCCGCCGGCGATGAGGCCCGCGATGCCGTAGGCCGCCACTTTGTCGCCGACCTTGTAGTCGGTGTAGCGGTTGCCCTCGGTGAAATCGATCATGCCGAGGATTGCGGGTGCCTTGCCCTCGATCTCCGCGAGCTGCGCCTTCGCAGCCATGATGCTCACCTCGAAGATGCCCGTGGCGGCGAGCACGCGGATGTCGTAGTTGAGCTGCTGCTCGGAGCCGTCCACATCGAAGAGCTTCGCGTAATACAGCTTGTGCGTGGTGCGGTCGTAGTGCGGCTGCTGCGCCGCGCGGCGAGTTCCATCTTGCCATAGCCCTGCTTCACGCGCTCCTCGCTGCCGAGGTGGTAGGCTTCCTTGAGGTCCTTCAGCATGTCGGCGAAGTCCAGCTTGGCAAAATCGTCGTCCTTCACGTAGCCGTCAGCCGTACTGGAGAACAGCGGTCTCTTCGCCGGAGAGGAAATTGATTCCCTTCGGCACGATCATGCCGTCGGTGCTGCCCGAATCGGGCGGGTTATAAAGTGTCCCAAACCCGCGCATTCGCCGCATCGAGAGTGTTAAAATCAGGCGGCAGCTTGATCTTGATTTTGCCATCCGCGATTCCGATCTCGCCGGATTTATATTGGGTTCCCGACTGCTTTCATCGCCGCCTGGAACTTCTGCATTTCCTCTGGCAGCGTCGGCTGCCTTTCGGCCCGGGCCCGGAAAAGCGCGGGCGAGCGGCGGCCAGGGTGAAGAGATCGTCACCGCCGAAACCGCGCTGAAACTCGGCCGCGCGGCGGCGCATGTCTTTACCGAAGCGGGCAGGCTCACGCGGCGCACGGACCGCAGGCCGGTGATCGTGATCGGAAAGGACACGCGCCTTTCCGGCTACATGCTCGAGAACGCGATGGCCGCGGGGCTGATGTCGCTCGGCGTGGATGTGTTCCTGCTCGGTCCGCTGCCCACGCCGGGTGTCGCCTACATCACGCGCTCGCTGCGCGCGGATGGCGGCATCGTGCTCAGCGCCTCGCACAATCCCTACGAGGACAACGGCATCAAATTTTTCCGCCACGACGGCTACAAGCTCGACGACGAAATCGAGAAGCGCATCGAGCAGCTCGTCTTCGGCGGAGAGATTGAAAACATCCGCCCGACCGCCGGAAAAATCGGCCAGGCCAGGCGCATCGACGACGCGCTCGGCCGCTATGTGGAGCACGCGAAGGCGAGCTTTCCCAAAGGGCTCACGCTCGAGGGAATCCGGATCGCCGTGGATGCCGGCAACGGCGCCGCCTACAAGAGCACTCCATGGATTCTGCGCGAACTCGGCGCGACGTGCTCGGTCTTTCACGACAAGCCGGACGGCCGGAACATCAACGCGAAGTGCGGCAGCACGTATCCGGAGGAGATTTCGCGGCTCACGAAAGAATCCGGCGCGCACATCGGCATCAGCCACGACGGCGACGCCGACCGCGTGCAGCTCTGCGACGAAAAGGGCGAAGTGGTGGACGGCGACGACATCCTCGCGATTGCAGCGGTGGACCACCTGCGCCGCGGGGCGCTGGCAAAGGACACGCTCGTCGCGACCATCATGAGCAACTTCGGCCTCGACGACACGCTGGCCGAGCACAAGGGCCGCGTGCTGCGGACGAAGGTCGGCGACCGGCACGTCATCGAGGCGATGCTGCGCGAGGACCTCAATGTCGGCGGCGAGCAGAGCGGGCACATGATTTTCCGCGACTACTCCACGACCGGCGACGGCATCGTGAGCGCGCTGCAAATCCTCCGCATCATGGCGGAGAGCGGCAAACCGCTCAGCGAACTCAAGCGCTGCCTCCGCAAATACCCGCAGGCCCAGCGCAACCTCAAAGTCCGCGAGAAGACGCCGCTGGAGCAGCTTTCCGAGGTCAACGCGCTCGTCGCCGAGGCGGAGGCCGCGCTGAAGGGCGCCGGCCGGGTGCTGCTGCGCTACAGCGGCACCGAGCCGAAAATCCGCCTGCTGATCGAGGGTCGCGACAGCTCGCTCATCGAGTCGCACGCGGACAAGATCGCCGCGGCGCTGAAGTCGCGCATCGGCGTCTGAGGACCCGACGGTTTCAAATGCCCTGATTTACGCGGCACCCGCCGGCTTCTTTTTCCCGAACAGCTTGGCGAGGCCCGCGACGAGCGCGATGAGGCCGACGATGATCACCTTGCTGAACTTCAACAGGAACACCCCGATGACCTTGAAGAAGCCCGCCTTTGCAAGCACGCCGCCGGCGATGAGGCCCGCGATGCCGTAGGCCGCCACTTTGTCGCCGGCCTTGTAGTCGGTGTAGCGGTTGCCTTCGGTGAAATCCACCATGCCGAGAATCGCCGGTGCCTTCCCCTCGATCAACGCCATCTGGGAGGCCGAGGACACGATGCTCACTTCAAGAACTCCATGCCGCCCGAGCACGCGGATGTCGTAGTTGAGCTGCTGCTCGGGACCGTCGGTGTCGAACAGCTTCGCATAATAAAGCTTGTGCGTGGCCCGGTCATAGTGCGGCTGCTGCGCCCAGCCGGCCAGCTCCAGTCTGCCGTAGCCGCTCCGCACCCGCTCATCGCTCGCAGCCTTCTGGCCCGCCTTAAGGTCATCAAGCATCTTGGCGAAATCGAGTTTCGCGAACTCGTCGTCCTTCACGTAGCCGTCGTCCCTCCATTTCAGCTCCGCGAGCCAGCCTTCGCCGCCGAAGAAGCGGTATCCCTTCGGGACGATCATCCCGTCACCGGAGTCGGTCTGCTGAGGCGGATTGCCGTATATGTCCACCCACACCTTCCGCGCGTTCGAGGCGTCGAGATATTGGAATTCCGGCGGCAACGCCACCTTCACCTTTCCACCCGCGAGCGTGATCTCGCCCGAGCGATACTGCAGCTCGCCGATGGCTTTCATCCTCTTCTGGAACGCCGCGATCTGCTCGGGCGTGGGCTCCCTCTCCGCTCGGACTGGCAGGAGAAGCGCGACGGTGGCTGCGACGGTGGCGAATGCGGTTTTCATCATGTGAGGCCGGTCCAAATGGCCGATTTCACACCGCCAGCCAAGCATGAAGCTCCCCCGCCCCGCTCAAGCCGCATGCAGGCGGCCGAAGTAGAGCAGGTTCAGCGCGAAGGTGTGGATCGGGTAGAAGATCCTGCCGAATCCCTGGAACGCGACGATGAAACCCATGATCTGGAATGTCGGATTCCAGAGGAGCTGCTGCCACGAGGATGCCGCGTTGCCCCGGAGAAAAAGCAGCGGGATGCTCGCACCGTCGAATGGCGGAAGCGGGATGAGGTTGAACGCCATCAGCAGCACATTCAGCGAAAACACGACGCCGAGCAGCATCGCCGCGAAATGCGCGAACCCGCCCTCCTGCACCGGGCGCACGATTTCCGCGAAGCGGTAACTCCCCGGCGTGAACCATCCGGCGGACAGCCCGGCACGGATGCAGAGGCCGGCGGCGACGGCGAGCAGCAGGTTCGCAGCGGGCCCTGCGAGCGCCATCCACGCGGCGCTGCGCGGATTCCGCTCGGCCCAGTCGCGGTTGTAGGGCGCGCTGGCCCAGCCCATCATCCACGTCACTCCGTTCGCCGCATTCATGAAGAACGTGATGATCGGAACGAGCACCATGCCCCACGGCTCGCGGCGGATGTGGGGGATCGGATCGAGCGACACCTGCCCGCCGCGGTAGGCGGTGTCGTCGCCGTGCCTCAGCGCCACCCACGCGTGTGCGGCCTCGTGGCAGACCGTCGAATAGACGAAGACGAAATACCACAGCAGGCCGGCGGCGTAATCAATGTCGGGCATCGCGCGGGAGAAAACACATTCCCCGGCGCGTGGCGAGCGCGCCGTTGCGGGCGATTCAAAACACGGCGGTTGCACAACTCCGCCCGGCTCTGACAGCGTGGGCGGATGCAAGTTTCCTACTTCCAAGTGGACGCGTTCACCGAGCGCCCGTTCAGCGGCAATCCCGCCGGCGTGTGCCTGCTCGACCGCTGGGTGCGCGACGCCGTCCTCCAGCAGATCGCCGAGGAGAACAACCTTTCCGAAACCGCATTCCTCGTCGGCAGCGGCGGCGATTGGGAACTGCGGTGGTTCACGCCGAAAATCGAGGTGGATCTCTGCGGACACGCCACGCTCGCGGCGGCGTTCGTGATTTTCACCGAACTCGGCCACAAGGGCGGCTCGGTGAATTTCAAGACGACCAGCGGCAACCTCGGCGCGAGCTTCGCCGACGGCGTCGTGATGATGGATTTCCCCTCGCGCCCCGGCGAACCGTGCGCCGCACCCGCGGGGCTCATCGGCGGCCTCGGCCACATCCCGCGTGAGGTGCGCAGGAGCCGCGACTTCCTCGCGCTCCTCGGCAGCGAGGACGAAGTGCGCACGCTCACCCCCGAACTCCCGCAGCTCGCGACGCTCGACTGCCTTGGCATCATCGCCACCGCCCGCGGAGACGATGTGGATTTTGTCTCCCGTTTCTTCGCGCCGGGCATCGGCATCGCGGAGGACCCCGTGACCGGCTCAGCGCACTGCACGCTCATCCCGTATTGGGCGGAAAAGCTCGGCAAGCAGAAGCTCGTCGCCCGCCAGCTCTCGCGCCGCGGCGGGACGATCCACTGCGAGATGCGCGGCGACCGCGTGGGCATCGGCGGCCGCGCCGCACTCTACAGCCGCGCGGAACTGCAGATTCCAGACTGACGGCCTGCTCCCGGGGAAAAGAAAAGCGCCGCACCCTTGCGGATGCGGCGCTGTGAATTTCGCGATTTCGCGGGAAGGCGGCTTACTTGTCCTTCTTCTTGCCGCCCGCCATGAACTCTTCCTTGGTGAGCTTGCCGTCCTTGTTCGCGTCTTTCTTGTCGAACGTCGCGTCGGACTTCGCCTTGTCCTTGGCCTTGGCGGAGAATTCCTCCTTCGTCACGGACTCCTTGCCGCCGGAAATCTTGGCCCATGCGGCCTCGGGGTCGGCTTTCTTCTTCTCGCCCTTGGCGGCGTCGGCTGCGGTGACAAACGCGGTGCTGATGGCCAGCGCTGCGAGCGTGTGGATGATGCGTTTCATGTTTCTTACTTGGGGTTGATGTTGATGTTGATGCCCGCGCCTCCACCACAGGGGAGGAGGCGCAGGGCGCGGTGAATGTGAACCTTCCGCCCCCGGCGTAGCAACAGACTTATTTGGCGAAAATTCGCCGCGGATTGTCCCAAACACCGCGACACAGGCTATCACCCGTCTCCGCTGCGTGCCGTCAGCCATCCAGCCGCACATGGCGGAGGCGGAGCGCATTCGCGACCACGGACACCGAGCTGAAACTCATCGCCGCGCCCGCGATCATCGGGCTGAGCAGCCAGCCGAAGACCGGATAAAGCGCGCCAGCCGCGAGCGGAACACCGAGCGCGTTGTAGAGGAACGCGAAGAAGAGGTTCTGCCGGATGTTGCCCAGCGTCGCGCGGCTCAGCCTCACTGCGCGGGCGATCCCGCGGAGGTCGCCCTTCACGAGCGTGATGCCGGCACTCCGCATCGCGACGTCCGTCCCCGTGCCCATCGCAATCCCGACATGCGCGGCGGCAAGCGCGGGGCCGTCGTTGATGCCGTCGCCGGCCATCACGACTGTGCCGCCCGACTCGCGCAGCGCTTGAATGCGCGCGAGCTTCGATGCCGGCGTCGCACTGGCCTCGAACGAATCGATTCCGAGTTTCCGCGCGACGAGCGCGGCGGCGCGCGCGTTGTCGCCCGTGAGCATGTGGACTTTCAGCCCCAGCGCATGGATCTCGGCGATGGCGCCGGCGGCGGATTCCTTGATCGGATCCGCAATCGCGATGCAGCCGGCGACACACCCACCCAGCGCGACGAAAACCACTGTGCTGCCGTCTTCCTCCAAGGCTCCGGCCCTTTTCAAAAGCGCCGCATCCACTTCCTCGGTTCCCCTTGCCGCGAGAAATGCGCGGCTGCCCACCAGCACCGGGCGTCCTTCGACAGTTGCCGACACACCACCTCCGGTTTCAGATTCGAATGCCAAGGCGCTGGAGAATGAGATGCCCCGCGCTTCCGCAGCGGCGACGACAGCCGAGGCCAGCGGATGTTCGCTCGACTGTTCGACCGAGGCGGCCCAGCGCAACACATCGTCCACGCCCTTGCCTGCAGCGGCGACCACTTCGCACACGGCGGGTTTTCCCTCGGTGAGCGTCCCGGTCTTGTCGGTGACCAGCGTGGTCGCGCGCTCCAGCGTTTCCAGCGCGGCGGCGTCCTTTACGAGCACGCCAGCCTGCGCACCGCGACCGACGCCGACCATGATGGACATCGGCGTCGCGAGACCGAGCGCGCACGGGCACGCGATGATGAGGACGGAGACCGCGCTCAGCAGCGCGAAGGACAGACGCGGCTCGGGCCCGAGCCACATCCACAGGGCAAACGCGAGCACTGCGGCCGCGAAAACCGCAGGCACAAAGACGGCGCTCACTTTGTCCGCGAGCGACTGGATGGGTGCACGGCTGCGCCGCGCCTCCGCGGTGAGGCGGACAATCTGCGCGAGCAGCGTGTCGCGCCCGATGCGCTCGGCGCGCATGACGAATCCGCCGCTGCCGTTCACAGTGCCTCCGGTCACACGGTCGCCGGGCAGCTTCCCCGCCGGCACGGGCTCGCCGGTGAGCATGGATTCGTCCACAGACGAACGACCTTCGACCACGATGCCGTCCACGGGAACCCTGTCGCCGGGCCGCACGCGGAGCAGATCGCCGACGACGACCTCCGCGAGCGGGATTTCCGCATCCGCACCACCGCTCACACGGCGCACAACTGGCGGCGCGAGATCGAGCAGCGCGCGGATGGCGCCGCCCGTGCGGTTGCGCGCGCGCATCTCCAGCACCTGCCCGAGCTGCACGAGGACGATGATGACCGCGGACGCCTCGAAATAAACCGGCACATGCGAGCCGTGGCGCATCGTGCGGGGGAAGATGCCCGGCGCGAGCATCGCGGCGGCGCTCGTCGCGAAAGCGGCGCCGACGCCGAGCGCAATGAGCGTCCACATGTTGAAGTTCCGGGTGAGCAGCGAGCGCCGCGCGCGGCGGAAAAACGGCGCGCCGCCCCACAGGACGACCGGCACCGAGAGCGCGAACTGCATCCAGCGCGACGCGTCGCCGGACGACCACGGCTGCGTGGCGAGCGCGGGAACCAGGTGCGCCATCGCCGTGATGAAGACGGGCAGCGTGAGCAACGCGCACACGAGCAATCGGCGCGTCATGTCGCGAAGCTCGCCGCCATCATCGTCCGCCGTGCCCTCCCACGCGGGGTTCAGCTCAAGAGCCATGCCGCACTTCGGGCAGTCGTCCGGCACATCGGATTCCACGCCGGGGCACATCGGGCAGAAATATTTCGCAGCCGCCGAGGGCGTCGCACCACCGTGATGATGCTCACCGTGCTCGCCATGCCCGCAGCATCTGTGTGCCCTATCGGGAGCCGGGTTCGGCGGGGGCGCTTCGGAGTGGCAGCACGGCTTTGGCTTCGGAGCACTGCAGCACGAGTGTTCCTCCGCTTCAGCGCGGACTCCCTCGGCTCTGTGCGGCTGCGGCTCCGGCATGCGCGACTGGCTTCAGCGCAGCGCCTCGTAATGCAGGCGCGCGACCTGCCCCATGTAGCCGGGACCACCGCGTGCACCGGCCTTCATCGCGAGGGCGACCGCTTTCGCAAGATGCCCGCGGGCGGCTTCTCTGTGACCGAGCAAATCCTCGTTCAGCCCGACGTAATAGTGCGCGAAGAACATCACGAGCGCGTTGTCGGCGACGCCCTTTTTCTCCATCTCGGCGAGCACATCGGCGCCGGACTTTTTCCCGGCAAACATCTCGTAGAGCGCCGGGAACGGCTCGCGGTCGAAGCGCGTGTATTCGAGCATCGCGCCGCGGGCCTTCTCCACTCCGACGACGCGCGCGTTCGCGAGGAACTGCCACACGCCGTTCTCGCGGTCGCGGTTGTCGTAGGCGTGGTATTTCTCGAACTGCCGCGCCGATTTCGCGAACTCACCGGCGAAAAGATACGCGATGCCGAGCCGCCAGTGCGGCGCGTCGTGCGAAGGATCGAGCGCGATTTCCTTTTCGAAGTCCGCCACCGCGCCCTTCGCATCGCCGAGGAAAAGGCGCGCATCGCCGCGGCGTGTGAGCCACTCCACGCTGCCCGAGTCCTTCGCGATGGCGGCATCCGCCTCGGCGCGGGATTTCTCAAAGGAGGCGATCATCGCCGCGCGTGTCTCCACCGGGATCGGCGGTTCCCCGGCGAAGGCAGGGCCGGCGGAAAGGAGGACGGAGGCAAAAAGCGGGAGCAAAACAGCGGCGCGGTGCATGGCGGGAAATGTCCGGGGAAAAGGCGTTGTGTCGAGCATGTGAAACCACAACGCCGGGATCGCCTGAAAATTTGGCTGCGCCGCACCGAATTTTCCCGGCCAGGTTCACTTTGACCAGGCGCGAAACAGCCCAAAAAAGACCCGTAATGTTCCGCTAAGAGGAAGCCCTCTGACGCGTTAATCTGCCGAACATTCTCACCCTGATATTTTCACCCATGAAACGAATCGCCATTCTCGCTTCCTGCATCGTGCCCGCGGCCGTCTTCGCGGGCTCACCTTCCGTGAGCCAAATCATCCCCGCCGCCGCCCAGCGCGGGACCGAAGTGGAAGTGGTGCTCAGCGGCGGCAATCTGGCGGATGCACGCACGCTCCTCTTCGATCAACCGGGCATCGAGTGCGTGAGCGTCAGCGAGGCGACGGCGGGCAAATTCAAGGCGAAGCTGAAGGTCGCGGCCAACGCGCGCCTCGGCGAGTATGTGTTCCGCGCGGTCACCAACTCCGGCATCGGCGACACGCGCCTCTTTTATGTGACCCCCTACCCGGTCGTGAAAGAGGCGGACGAAGTGGCCGCGGAGCCCTACAAGGTGCAGCCCGCCAAGCTCGGCACGACCATCTACGGCACGGCGCCCGGCGAGGATCAGGATCACTTTGAACTGGAAGCGAAGAAGGGCCAGCGCATCTCCGCCGAAGTCGTGGGCGTCCGCATCTCCACCCAGGCATTCCTCGACGCGCACCTCAAAATCACCGACGCGAACGGCAAGGAACTCGCCGAGCAGGACGACAGCTCGTTCACGCGGCAGGATCCCGCGGTGAGCGTCATCGCGCCGGCGGATGGCAAATACCGCGTCATCCTCCGCGACTCGACGAACAGCGGCGGCGGAGCGTGCAATTACCTGCTGCACCTCGGCTCGCACCCGCGCCCGACCTCCGTTTACCCTCTCGGCGGAATGGCTGGCGAGACGGTGAAGTTCACGATGCTCGGCGACGCGGGCGGGCCATTCGAGCAGACAGTCAAGCTGCCCGCGGAGCCGCAGGACCGCTTTGAAATTTTTGCCGAGAAGGACGGCATCACCGCGCCGCAGGCGAGCTTCGTCCGGGTGTCGCCGTTCCCGAACGTGCTCGAAGTCGAGCCCAACAACGACGTCGCGCATGCGACTCCCTCCAAGCTTTCGCCGCCGGTCGCGCTGAACGGCATCATCCAGGAGAAGGGCGACGTGGATCACTTCAAGTTCACTGCGCAGAAGGGCATGGTTTATGAAATCAACGTCCGCGCGCGGATGCTCCGCTCGCCGCTCGATCCCGTGCTGGAGATTTACAACGACAAGGGCCAGCGCCTCGCGCTGAACGACGATTCCGGCGGACCCGACAGCTACCTGCGCTGGACCGCACCCGCGGACGGCGACTTCTTCCTGCAGGTCCACGACCAGCTCATGCGCGGCGGCCCGCTTTACACCTACCGCGCCGAGATCGGAAAGGTGGAGCCCGCGATGCTCACCTACCTGCCCGAGATGGTAATCAACAGCTCGCAGCAGCGCCGCGCCGTGCCGGTGCCGAAAGGCAACCGCTACGCCACGCTCGTGCAGCTCCGCCGCGCCGACGTCGGCGGCGACGCGCTCCTTGAACTCAAGAACCTGCCACCCGGCGTGACCGCCGCCTTCGACAAGGTGGACAAGTCCGTGGACCGCATCGCGATGGTGTTTGAGGCGAAGCCGGATGCGGCGCCCTCGCAGAATCGCTTCGAGATTCTCGCCAAGCCCGCCGAACCGCCGAAAGACGTGAAAGTCGGGGCCCGCGTCGCACACCGTGTCGAGGTTTCCGAGAACGGCAATCAGCGCGCCTATTACGGCGTGGAGGAAAATGCGCTGCCTATCGCGGTCACGGACGAAATCCCCGTCACGATCAACTCCGTCCAGCCCAAGGTGCCACTCCTCCAATCCGGCTCGATGGCGCTCAAGGTGGTCGTCGAACGCCGCAACGACTACAAGGGACCGATTCAGATCCAGCTCCTCTACCCGCCGCCAGGAGTCGGCACGCCGGGTGTCGTGACCATCCCCGGAGAGACGAAGGAGGGGGACAAGGTGACCGCCCCGGCGCAGACCGAGGGCAGCATCACCATCAGCGCCAGCGGCAACGCACCCATCGCGAAGTGGAAAACCTGCATCGTCGGCACGGCGGATTTCGGCAAGGGGCCGACGTGGATGAGCACGCAGCTCATCGATCTTGAAATCGCCCCGCCCTTCATCGGCGGCGCCATCGTCCGCACCTACATCGATCAGGGCGGCGAGGGGTCGATAACCCTGAGGCTGGACCAGAAGGTCCCCTTTGAGGGCAAGGCGAAGATCGCGCTGCTGGGCCTGCCGCAGGGCGTCACCTCCGAGGAGCGCGAAGTCACCAAGGACGACAAGGAGGTGAAATTCCCGCTCAAGGCCACTCCGACCGCACAGGTCGGCCAGCACAAGACCGTCATCGCCACCTTCACGCTCGTCCGTGGCGGCGAGACGATGACGAACACCATCGCGAGCGGCGGCATCCTGCGCGTGGACAAGTCCACCACCGCGGGCAAAGTTGCCGACGCCAAATAACCACGACAACGACAAACAACGACCGTCTCCGCGCCCCAAAGAAACCGGGGCGCGGCTGATTATTGCAGACAATTCATCCAGCCTTCCACCACCCATGCAAAAAACCATCTTCCTACTGCCACTAGCCCTCACCTGCGCCAGCGCGAGCTTCGCAGCGAACAGCTTCGAGGTCTTCCCTTCCGAGGTGAACCTCAAGTTCCTGCGGGACCGCCAGTCGCTCGTCTGCCGCTGGACCGAGCCCAACGGCGTCCACCGCAATGTGACCGCGCAGGCGAAGTTCACGCTCTCCGACGCCACCAAGGCGAAGGTCGCCGACGGCACCGTCTATCCAGTCGCCGACGGCCAGACCACTCTGAAGGTCGAATACAACGGCCAGTCGGTCCAAATCCCCGTGAAGATCGAGGAAGCCAAAGCTGATCCGGCGATCTCGTTCCGGCTCGACGTGATGCCCATCTTCATGCGGAACACCTGCAACAGCGGCGGCTGCCACGGCGCATCCCGCGGCAAGGACGGCTTCATGCTCTCGCTCTTCGGCTACGACCCGGCCGGCGACTACCAGCGCATCACCCGCCAGCAGATCGGCCGCCGCATCAATCTCGGCACGCCCGACGCCTCAATGCTCGTGACCAAGTGCAACGGCGATGCGCCGCACACCGGCGGCAAGCTCTTCACCAAGGACAGCGAGAACAACCAGACGCTGCTCCGCTGGATCACTGCCGGCGCCTTGGATGATCCGAAGGACATCGCCGAGGCGACCAGCATCGAAATCCTCCCGAAGCAGCTCCTGCTTGAGGCACCGAACCAGAAGTTCCAGATCACCGTGCGCGCGCACTACAGCGACGGCACGGACCGCGATGTGACGAAGCTCGCCCTCTTCATGAGCAGCAACGAGGGCTCCGCGAAGATCGACAAGGAGGGCGTCATCACGACCGGCCAGCGCGGCGAGGCGTTCGTCATGGCCCGCTTCCACACGTTCACCGTCGGCACTCAGACCATCGTCATTCCGAAAAACCTCCAATACGCCAAGGCGAAGGTGGAGGAGTGGAACTACGTGGACCAGCTCGTGAACGCGAAGCTCGACAAGCTGCGCATCTTCCCGAGCCCCATCTGCGACGACGAGACATTCCTCCGCCGCGCGCACATCGACATCACCGGCACGCTGCCAACCACCGACGAAGTGAAGGCATTCACCGCCGACAAGGATGCGCAGAAGCGCGCCAAGAAGGTGGACCAGCTCCTCGCCCGCAATGAGTTCGTGGACATCTGGGCGATGAAATGGAGCGAGCTGCTCCAGATTCGCAGCGGCAACAACCAGGCGCAGGCGAGCTACAAGGCCGTCCTCACCTACTACAACTGGATCCGCGAGCAGCTTGAGAAGAACGTGCCCGTCAACGAGATGGCGCGGCAGCTCATCCTCGCCACCGGCTCCAACATGGAGAACCCGGCGACGAACTATTACGAGCTGGAGGTCGATCCGCTGAAGCTCGCGGAAAACACCGCGCAGGCGTTCTTCGGCACCCGCATCCAGTGCGCCCAGTGCCACAACCATCCGTTCGACCGCTGGACGATGGCCGACTACCGCGGGTTCGTCTCCTTCTTCACCCAAGTCTCCCGCAAGCAGGGTGAGGATCCCCGCGAGCGCATCGTGTTCAACTCCGGGAGCGGCGAAGCCCGCCACCCGCTGGACAACCGCGTCATCGCCCCGAAATTCCTCGGTGAGGATGCGCCCGACTGCACCGGCAAGGACCGCCGCCAGGTGCTCGCCGACTGGATCGCATCGCCGAAGAACCCCTTCTTCCCGAGCCACATCGCGAACCTCGTCTGGTCGCAATACATGGGCCGCGGAATCGTGGAGCCCGTGGATGATGCGCGCCTCTCGAACCCGCCGAGCAACCCCGAGCTGCTCGACGCGCTCGCCGCGAAGCTCGTCGAATACAAATACGACCTGCGCCACCTCGTCCGCGACATCTGCACCAGCGCCGCCTACCAGCGCACCACGCGGGTGAACGAGTCGAACGAGCTCGACGACCGCAACTTCGCCAAGGCCACCATCCGCCGCATGCGCTCCGAGGTGCTCCTCGACTGCATCACGCAGGTCACCGAGACGAAGGACAAATACCGCGGCCTGCCGCTCGGCGCGCGCGCCGTGGAGATCGCCGACGGCCGCACCACGAGCTACTTCCTCACCACGTTCGGCCGCGCCGACCGCGAGGAGATCTGCTCCCGCGAGAAAGTCGGCCCCACACTCAGCCAGGCGCTGCACATGCTCAACGGCGACACCGTCGAGGGCAAAATTGCCGCGGGCGGCGTGGTGCAGAAGCTGATGAAGACCAACATGACGCCGCGCGAGATCGCCTCCGAGCTTTACCTCCGCTGCTTCGGCCGCAACCCGACCGAGCAGGAGCTGCGCAAGCTCGAGGAGCACTGGGGCGTCACCGAGGAGCAGCCGAAGGTTTACACCGACATCTTCTGGGCGCTCATGAACGCGAAGGAGTTCATGTTCAACCACTGAGCCGCTCGGGAATTCAAAATCACAGCGCGCCCGGCGTCGAGAGATGCCGGGCGCGTTTGTTTTTTCCTCAAAGCATTCGCCGCCGCGGCGCCTTGAAATGACACCGCAACCCCGAACCCTTCAATCCGACACCGCATCCTCACCATGAATCTCCGCGTCGCGCTTCGCCTCGAAATGCGTGAACGTCAGCTCCTCCACCTGCGCGACCACGAAGCGGTGGCCGTTCTCCGTGTAGGGCTTCGAGTCCGCATTGATGGCCTCCTCCGCGCTGAGCGTGAGCAGCGGGCTGCCGACGCTGAACAGTTCCTGCGCGAACGCATCCGCATCCACGCCGGCCGCGCGCGCGAGCTCGTCGCGGATCCTCCGGTCGGTCGCGGTCGTCGTCGGCGAGTGGAGGTTCAGCGTGTCGCTGATGAGGCCCGAGAGGAGAATGCCCGCAGTCTTGGCCGGCACCGCGATGCCCGCGTGCGCAAAGCACAGCGCGATGATCGTGCTCGTGCTGCCCACGGGGTTGTTCCAGAAATGCAACGGCGTGCTGCTCGTGAATCCGCCGAGTCGGTGGTGGTCGTAAATCTCCAAGATCGGCACCTGGTCCGCGCCGCGCACCGCCTGGTCCAGCTCGTTGTGGTCCACGAGGATGAGCTGCCGCGGGATGGCCTTGATGAAATCCGACTTCGACAGGATGCCGCAGAGCTTCCCGTGATCGTCCACGACCGGGAACACAAACGCGCTGCTGTCCGCCGCACGCTGCCGGGCCTCGGCGAGGCGCGTGTCCTGCTGGAACGACAGAAAATCCGTCTCCACCATGCGGCCCGCGCGGACAGCACCACGGCTCATGAGCACGCTCGTCGCAGTGTCACTCGGGGACGAGATGAGCGTGACTCCCGACGTGCGCGCCGCGATCTCCACCTCGGGCTCGATGGCATGCGCACCGGTGACCACGATGGCATGCGCGCCGAGCTCGATCGCGAGCTGCTGGATGTGCGGGCGGTCGCCGACGAACACCACCACCTTCCGCCCCTTCTCGCGGTAACTTTTCAGGCGCGGGCCGAAGCTGTCCTGCCTCATCGCGCCCACGAGGAGGAACAGCTCCTCCTCCGCCGTGCACAGCTCCCCGCAGATGAGCTGCCCGCGCACCGTCCCCGCGATGTCCGCGAGCGACGCCGTCACGATGCGCGCCGCGCCCGCCTCCTCGTGCGGCGGGAAAAGATGGTGCATGATCTTGTAGGCGTTCAGCAGGCCCACGCAGCGCCGGCTGTCGTCCACCACCGGCAGCCCGCGCAGGCGGCGGCGGTCGATGAGCTGGATCGCGTCGTAGATCGGCTTGTTCACATGCACGCTCACCACGTTCGGCTGCATCACGTCATGCACGCGCGGGCTCAGGTCACTCAGCAGCGCGGGCGCCTCCACCCCGAAGCGCTCCAGCGCGAAATCAATCCGCGGATTCGTCTGCCCGCAGCGCGCCGCCACCACGTCCTCCCATCCCGACAGCCGCTTCAGCTCCGCGCAGCCGATGGCCGCGCAGATCGAATCCATGTCGGGGTTCTTGTGGCCGATGACGATGGTTTGCACGGCGCGGAACAAAGCCGCGACCATGCCCGCCGGGAAGGACAAATGCAGCCCGGCACGTGACGATTTGCGGAAGACACGGCCCGTCCCCGCCTGCGCACGCCGCAGGACAGCCGCCCGTCACCCGCTCCGCATCACGCGCGGTTCCCGAGCGCCACCGCCTTCGCCACGGCGGCGGCCGCAATCGCTTCGAGCTTGGCCGCGTCGCTTTCGGAGAACCACTCCCTCCACTCGCCTGCGCGGCCGCTGCGGTTGAAGCGCGCCCTTCCCTCCCGGCCTGTCTCGCGTGTCTCCACCTGCTGCTCCTCGGTGAACGTCATCGGCCTCTGCAGCGGCAGGCCGGTGAACTCCGACAGCCGCGGGAACTCCCACTCGTCCAGCATCCCGGTATAGCTCACGCGCAGCGCGTTCGGCGTCGTGAACGGCGTCTCGAACGCCGCCCATTCCCGCGCCCACACCGCCACGGTCTCCGTCTCCAGCAGCGCCGCCAGCGCCTCGCGGTCCGGCATTGCGCCGGTGCGCGCGAGAAATTGTGCGAAGTCCGTCGGCAGCGCGCCCAGTCCCGGGTCCGTCTGCCAGTAGTAGCGCAGGTAGAAATACCGGCTCACCACCGTGTCGCGGAAATCCCTCCGCATCGTCAGCACGCGCAGCTCCGGCAGCGCCGCGCACAGCGCGTCGAAATCCCGCGCCGCCACGTCATGCGTCTTGAACACCGTTCCCGCGCCCGCCGAGCGCAGCCGCTCCGCCATCCTCGCCACCGCGCCGTCCTCGCGCAGGCGCGCCAGGCGGAAGCCCATCGCGAGCCCGTCCACATACACATCGCGCGCCTCCGCCATCACGCACAGCATCCGCACCAGCCATGTGGAGCCGCAGCGCTGCGCCGTGGAGACGAGGTAAATCATGCGCGGTTCCCCCATCGGCGGCTCCTCACGGCACGAGACGGTTCCCGCCCGCCTTCTGGTGCGCGATGTCCAGGCTCTGCACGATGTCCTCCGGGTTCTCCCGGCCCTGCAGGAAGGTCACCATCCTCCCGTCGCTGAAATGATAATACACAAACTCCCTTAGCCACGCCTCGTCGAAGCCGTAGAAGGGATAGCACTTGTGCGGCACGCGCTCGTGCGGGTGCGGGCCGAACCAGTCCCGCTTCGCGCGCCTGCTCAGCGGCTCCACGCGGCAGTCGTCCCGGTTCCGCAGCGGCTCGTGCGCGAAATTATTGATCCGGTCCTCGTGCAGGATGTTCAGCACCGTGTAGCCCAGCATCATCCGCGCGACGTCAAACTCCACCGCCGACGGCCGCACTAGGAAATCATTGCCCAGAATGAGATTCACCTCCCCCGACGGCGACGACCATTGAAGCGGGCGCGCCACCGCCGCCTTCGCATCCTCCTCCATCGGAGGGATCAGCCGCTCGGCCATCTTCAAATTGAAATCGCGGTCCGTGTCTTGGATGTAGGCATAGCGGCAGCCCAGATTGAAGCTCAGGTAGCGCCACATCGACCCCGGGCAGCACGACACGCTGCTATGCCGCATCCGCACCACCACCCAGCCCTTCGCGCGGAACACCGGCTCCAGCACCGCCAGATCCTCCGCCAGATACACGAGGGGAATCCAGTCGCCGAAATTGCTCCCCAGCACCTTGTTCACGAAATTCTCCATGAACGTCCGCTCGAACCGCGGCGTCCCCTCCCAGGCCGGATGATGCACGCGCGTCAGCTCCTCCATCGGGATCTGCCCCGAAGCGTCGCGCCGCGGGTGATCGTTGCGCCGCGGGAAGGTCGCCCCTTTGAAATACAGCGACATGGACGCCACCTTCCGGCCCGCGATCCGCGCACGGTCCTCCTGCGACATCCCGTGCATGGAGAAAGACTCCGCCAGCCGGTAATGCGCGCGCCCCGTCCGGGCGAGATACGCCACCGCCTCCCCGAGATACTCATCGAGCATCACATTCAGCAGCCGCCGCGTGCACGGCGCATAAGCATCCTGGATCCGTTTCAATTCCTCATTCATCGTCGGTTGTTTGTGAAGGGCTCAGCGCGAAAAAGCCACCGTTCTCCTCGAGTCGCCTTTGCGGCTGCTCGTATTCTCGCTGAATGAGGCGCACTCCCATTTTGCCTTTGAGCGTCTTGCCGGTGAATCGACTTTTTCCGAGCTGTGCCTGGGGCGTTCTGAACCCGCTTGCCTGCGACCTGAGGCTTGCCACCGCCGTTTCCTTTCGGATTCTCCGCATTTCGCTTGCCCGCTCCCTGCCCATTTCCAGTTTCTTTTCGTCCAGACTCTTTGGTCCTCGAAACTTTGACGTTCGGGGTTCGAGGTTTCCCCGCTTGGAGCAGCACCTTGCACTTTTCATGCACCACCCAGGCGCCGCGCCATTCGCCGCGGCTCGCCGAACGGGCGCGGAAGGTGAGGCCCGTTTCGCCGAAGACTTCGAGCTGCACACGGAGGGTGCCGTCGGCCTTGGTCTTCACCAGCCGCAGGTCCCACCAGCGCTCGCAGCCGCCGGCGCCGGTGCCGATGGTGCCGTCGGGGAGCAGCTCCAGGGTGCGGCTGCCTAACCCCTGGCGCTCATAAGTCAGCGGCGCGCGACTTAGCCGGGCGGCGGCGCGGCGGAGGATGGCGGGGGCGGCGGCGGGGTTCCATTTGCGCACCCATGCGGGCAGGGGCGGGGCCCAGCGGGCGCGCAGCTCGGCGGCAAAGGCGATGCACTCGGCCTCGTGGCGGAAGCCGGGGATGCGGCGGTTTCCCTCGAGCTTCCATTTGGCGAAGTTCCGGTGCTGGAAGAGGACGCGGCCCTCGAAGTCGTGCTGGAGCATGGTGGCCTCGAGCGGCTCCACGTCCCACCCGGTCATGGCGTAAGTCTGGCCGATTTTCCGCCACGCGAGGTGGAAGGTGTCCTTGTCGCCGTGGACCACGCGATACCACCAGTCGCTGTGCTCGTTCAGGTGCATGGCCACGTTCAGCGCGCGCCAGCAGCGGGCCTTGTCCACGACGATCTGGCCGCTCTCGAATTCCGGCTCGTCGCGATAGGCGATGCCGCTCGCGACCCACACGGCCTGCCCCTCGGCGAAGCGCGTGTAGTCCGGCCAGAAGATGGCGCCGTGCCTGCGGTATTCCGGGGTGTCGAAAAGGAACTCGGGGTCGCGCACGGGGCAGTTGTCCGCGTCGAGCAGCAGCACCTCGGCAAAGGCGGAGTGCATGAGGGCGTAGCATTTCAGCTCCCAGCCGCCGAGCCGCCTCACGGGATGGATGCGGCGCATCGCCGCGCCGTCCACGCACACGGCGCCCAGCTCCGCGAGCATCCCGCGCAGGTCCGCGGGCATCTCGGCTTCGCCCAGG
>JBGAPU010000180.1:0-6033 GCA_044221035.1 Chthoniobacteraceae bacterium
ACGCCGACGAGCCACGCGCGAGGGAGCTGCTCCGCGAGTTCATCACCACCGAGCACCAGATCGAGGCGGAGGAAAGCGCCCCCGAATGGCAATGCCCGAACTGCGGCGAGATGGTGCCGGGAAATTTCGGCTCCTGCTGGAAGTGCGACACGCTGCGGCCTGCGTAGCAGCGATCTGGCGGGGATTGGGTGGCCAGCCTTTTCCTCAAAATCGCGAGCAAGGCGGCGCGGAGTTGTTGAGACTGAAACGGCGTTGTTTCGCCAAATCCGGCCGTTTTATGAGGCAAAATGCCGGTAGTTTTCAAAACTACCGAGGTCGTTTGAGAAACTACCGAGGTCGCCGCTGGGACGACTCGGGTCGTTTTGCAGCCTACCAAGGTCGTCTGCCAAACGCCCTTGCCCGCCGGTGCGACGACCAAGGTCGGAGGGCGGACGACCGCAGTCGGATGGGCGGCTACCGAGGTCGTTTGGCCGACGCCTTTGGGCGGAGCGGCGGCGGCATCGGTCGCCGGGGAGGCTACCTCGGTCGGGGATGAAACGACCGTGGTCGTCGGGTTGGCGGCCTTGGTCGCCTGAGCGGCGGTGTGGGCTTTCGATGAAGGCCCGGACCTACGCCCCGGTCGCGGCGCGGTAGGCGGCGGCGTCCATGAGGGCGTCGCGCTCAGCGGGGGCGCTCAGCTCGAGCTTGAACATCCAGCCTTCGCCGTAGGGGTCGGTGTTCACGTTCGCGGGATTCGCGGTCAGGCCGGCGTTCGTGGCGACGACTTTGCCGGAGGCGGGCGCGTAGATGTCGCTCGCGGCTTTCACGCTCTCGACGACGCAGACGACCTCGCCGGCCTTCACGACCTTGCCGATGGCGGGCAGGTCCACGAAGACCACATCGGTCAGCTCGTGCTGGGCGTGATCGGTGATGCCGACGGTGCCGTCGGCGCGGAGCCATTCGTGGGACTTTGCGTAGCGGAGATCGTCGGGAACTTGCATGGGAAGTTGAGAGGTGAGTGTTGAGAGTTGAGAGGCGGGTGAAGGTGAATTCGGGCGGTCGTTCGATTGTGGAAAAGCTGCGGTTTGTTTGGAGAAGAAATGGCCGGGCGTCGAGCGGCGACTCTCAACACTCAACTTTCAACTCTCAACCCGCTCGATAGAGCGGCTTTTTCTCCACCTGCGCCGGAAAGCGCCGGCCGCGGATGTCGATCTCGATCGCGGTGCCGGGCTTGGCGAAATCCGCGGGCAGGTAGGCGAGGCCGATGCCGCAGCCGAGCGACGGCGCGAGGCCGCCGCTGCACGTCTCGCCGATCTGCGCGCCGTCCTTCCACACACCGTAGTGGCTGCGCGGCGGCGGGGTTGCGCCGACCATCTTGAAGGCGGCGAGCCGCTGCTTCGGGCCATTCGCCTTCTGCTCCGCAAGCACGGCGCGACCCGTGAATTCCTTGCCGAGATCCACGAAGAATCCGAGCCCGGCCTCGATGGGTGTGCGGTCGGGCGATAGGTCGTTTCCGTTCAGCGGATAGCACATCTCCATGCGCAGCGTGTCGCGCGCGCCGAGGCCGCAGGGCTTGATGCCGAAGTCCGCGCCCGCCGCGAGCACAGCGTTCAGCACGGCGACCGCGCTGGCTGCGGGGCCGAAAAGCTCCATGCCGTCCTCCCCCGTGTAGCCGGTGCGGCAGACGATGAGCGGCACGCCGCCCGCCTCGATCCGCGCGATGCCGTTGCGGGGCGGCGCGTCTTTTCCGCCGGTGAATTTCACAAACCACTCCGCCGCGCGCGGACCCTGCACGGCGAGGCCGAAGAAATCATCGCTTCGGTTTTCCAAAGTCACGCCCGACGGCACGCGCGGGCTCAGCCAGGCGAAGTCCTCGTCGATCTTCGCGGCGTTCACGACGAGCAGGAACTCCGTGTCGGCGATGCGGTAGATGATCAGGTCGTCGATCACGCCGCCGCGCTCGTTCAGCATCAGCGTGTATTGCCCCTGGCCGACGGCGAGCTTGTCCACGTTGTTCGTGAGCATCGAGTTCAGCCACGCCGCGACGCCCGTGCCCTTCGCGAAAAACTGCCCCATGTGCGAGATGTCGAAAACACCGAGCGCCTTCCGCACCGCGTGATGCTCGTCCATGATCGACGTGTATTGCACCGGCATGTCCCACCCGCCGAAGCCGATCATTTTCCCCCCGAGCCGGACGTGCTCGGCGTGGAGTGGCGTGCGTTTCAAATCAGCGGCGTCGGACATGGCGCGCGGAGCGTAGGAGCAGCGCGCGGAGTGTCAACTGCCGCGCCTGCGCCCCGCGAGTTTCCCGAGCAGGAAACCAGCGGCCATGCCGGTGAGAAGGCCGGCCGCGTGCGCCGCATTCGCGATGTTCGGCACGAGCGGGGTGAAGCAGAGGAAAAACCAGATCATCATCGTCTGCACCGTCTGCGGATTCATCTCCCAGCCGCAGAAGCGATCGAATTTCCCCCGCATCCAGAGGTAGCCGAAGAGCGCGTAGTTCACGCCCGAGAAACCGCCCGCGCCGGGGCCGCTCCACAGGAGCTGGGCGTAGTTTGCGATCACGCCCGAGACGAGGACGATCACGCCGAGGTGCAGCGCGCCGAAGCGGTTCTGGATGAACGAGCCGAGATCGCGCAGCCACATGAGGTTGAAGACAAGGTGGAGAATTCCGAAGTGCAGGAAAATCGAAGCCACAAGGCGCCACACTTCGCCCCGGCGCACCTCGGGCAGCGACGGGTCGTAGTAATGCCGCGCGATGCTGCGCGTGAATTCCCCACCGCTGCGGCTCAGCTCCTTCCCGAGTTCGAGGATTCCGCCGAGATCCCGCGGTATCCGCCACTCCGTCATCGCGAGCTTGTTGCGCCGCTCAAAGATGCGCTCCGCCTCCGCCTCCGCCTCGCGCGGCGTCGAGCCCTTCGGCTGCATCGTCGCCGACGGCATGAAGCCAAACTCCCCGGCCCACATCGTGACCGCCACGCACAGGATCATCAGCAGCGCCGGCAGCCATGCGAATCCGTTGAAGTTCCGCTCGTAGCCCAGCCGTGCCTCGTCCACCACCGTCGAGCGCCGCCCGCGATCCGCCTTGTCCCGCTCCGCCCGGATCGCCAAGGCCTTCGCGCCCGCGCCTTGGAATTCCGGCGCATCCGGCGAAGTCCGGAACAGCGCGAACAGCCGCGACGCCTCGGCGATCTGGTCGTCGTCATGCACCCAGATGGAGAATGCGCCGTCGTCCTCCTGCTCGGCAGTGCATTCGATCCCGTGCGCGATCAGGGCATCGTGAAACGCCCGCGCGTCCGCTTCGCTCTGCAGTTCTCCGGCTTGTCGCATCCGCGCGCTGTAGCAGCGCACCGCCGCGCGCACAAGAGACACGCACGCCAGCGAGCCGGCGGCGCATTGGATGTTGGACGTCCGGCACCGGATGTTGGATGTTCCCCCGCGTGCTCGACGTGCTCTACCGGCGACTGGTCCGGCCGATTCTCTTCCGCTTCGATGCCGAGCGGGTTCATCACTTTGCGATGGCATTTCTCCACGGCCTCGGGCCTGCGATGCAGGCTTGGGCGAGGGAAAGAAGCGCGCACTTCCCACCCTTGTTGGCTACGAAGCTGGAACGCGAAGTCTTCGGCCTGAAATTCCCAAACCCCGTCGGCCTCGCCGCGGGCTTTGACAAAAATGCGCTCGTGCTCCCCGCGTGGGAGGGCCTCGGCTTCGGCTTCGCCGAAATCGGCACCATCACCGCGAAGGCGCAGCCGGGAAACCCGAAGCCGCGCCTTTTCCGCGTGCCGGAACTGGGCGGCGTCATCAACCGCATGGGCTTCAACAACGATGGCGCGGACGCCGTCGCCGCGCGCCTTGCGAAGCTGAAGGCCTCGCCGCTCTGGCCGCGCTTCCCCGTCGGCGTGAACCTCGGCAAATCGAAAGTCACGCCGCTCGAGGAGGCCGCCGCCGACTACCTGCATTCGTTTTCGCGCCTGCGCGACCTCGGCGACTACTTCGTGCTCAATGTCTCGTCGCCCAACACGCCCGGCCTCCGCTCGCTGCAGGACCGGCCCGCGCTCGACGCGCTCTTCGCCGCCGTGCAGTCCGCGAACACACAGCACAAGCCGATGCTCGTGAAAATCGCGCCCGACCTCACCTGGGAGGCGGTTGACGACGTGCTTGCGCTCGTCGAGTCGCACCGCGTCGCCGGCATCATTGCGACAAACACGACTATTGATCACAGCACAGTCCCCGAGCACCGCCGCCAGACCGGCGGCCTCAGCGGCACGCCCGTCCGCGCTCGCTCGACCGAGGTCATCCGCCACATCACCGCGCGGACGAAAGTGCCCGTCATCGGCGTCGGCGGCATCTTCAGCGCCGACGACGCGAAGGAGAAATTCGACGCCGGCGCCGCACTCATCCAGCTCTACACAGGCTACATCTACCGCGGCCCCGCACTCATCGGCGAAATCCTGCGCGCGCTGTGAATGCGCGTCCTGTGAACGCTGACTGGCGCGCGTCTCACGGGCTCATCTTCTTCGCGGTGCTCACGCTCATGATGCAGGTGCCACAACTCCGCCTGTGGCCATTCCTGTGGGTTGCTCCGCTTGCGCTGTATCTCGCGCTGGTCGGATTCATCCCACCGCTGCGCGCCACGTTTGCACGCTGGCGCTTCGGTCGTGTCTCCCCGCTCACAGTGGGCTCCGCGGCTTTCATCGCGGTCAGCACTGTCGCAACGCTCGCCGCTTTCCATCACATCGCTCACCCAGATGTCAGCGGCTACCGCACGATGCTTCCGGTGCAATGGTTCGGCGGCATCGTGGGCACTGCGGTTGTCTTTCCTCTGCTGAACGCGGCTCTCGAGGAGATCGTCTTTCGCTCAGTGCTCTTCGATTCGGTTTCGTCGCTGTGGGGAAATGCCGTGGCCGTCTTCGTGAGCGCCGCATTCTTTGGCTACGGACACATGCAGGGCTATCCACCCGGCGCGCTCGGGGCAGTGCTCGCGGGAGTGTTCGGATTGGTCATCGGCTGGCTCAGAGTCGTAAGTGGCGGCATCGGCCTGTGCTGGCTCGTCCACGTCGCGGCGGATGCGACGATTCTCATCCTCATCGCGCGCTCAGGCATCTGGAGCGCTCAGTAAACTTCCACCGGCGAGCGCTTCCCATCCTCCGGGCTGCGCTGTGCGGCGCGCTCGGCGCCGAGAGTGGCGATGCGCAGGGCCATCACTTCGGTGTCGCGGCGGCGGAACTCGGCTTCGTCCCACGGGTCGGGCTTCACGAGCTTGCGCTTGAAATCGGCGACGCTTGCGACCGCGCGGTCGAGCTCGGCGCGCGGCACTTTGCGGAGGAAGCCGTGCGCCTTTTCCACCATCTCCACGCGGTGGCAGATCATCGCGATGTCGTTGCCGGCGGTGATGGCGAGCTCGATGACCTTTTCCATGCCGGAGTCGCCGGTGCCGTAGGGGTTCAAAATCGCGCCCATGTCGAGGTCGTCCGTCATCACGAGGCCGCGGAAGCCGAACTCCCCGCGCAGCAGGTCGGTGATGATTTTTCGCGAGAGCGACGTCGGCACGCCGCTGTCGTCGAGCGAGGGGTAGAATGCGTGGCCGATCATCATCGAGTCCACGGGGCTCGGGCTCGTTGGCTCGGAGAAGTGCTTGAAGACGGCAAGCTCGTGCGGGTCCAGTTCCGCGCGCGGGAACGGCACGGTCGGCAGCTCGTGGTGCGCGTCGGCAGGGGCGCGCGAGTAGCCGGGGAAATGCTTGCCGCATGTCGCGATGCCCTCGGCGCGCAGCGCGTCGTTGAACGCGCCGGCGTTGCGGATGACCTGCGCAGCGTTGTTGCCGTAGCATCGGCCGCGCAGCGAGTTGTCGGCCTCGTCGTCGAACGAGATGTCGAGCACGGGGCAGAGGTCGAGATTGAACCCGAACATGCGGAGCAGCCGCCCGGTGATGCGCCCGTGATCGCGGATCAAACTCACGTCGCCCTTGTCGCGGAGGTTGTTCGCGTTCGGCGGCTCGTTGCCGATGAGCTTCAGACGCGAGACGCGCCCGCCTTCCTGATCGATCGTGATGAT
>JBGAPU010000181.1:0-6026 GCA_044221035.1 Chthoniobacteraceae bacterium
GCGCACCTGCTCGTGGAGACGCCCCCAGTCAGCCGCAAGGACTGAGGGCGCGATGACGGTCGAGTGTGACATTTGCGCGGAGCAAAGCGGGGCGCACCGCGCGTGGCAAGACGGAGCGTGAAAACAGAGCCCTCGGTCTTGACGCTGCGGTCTCGCGGCACAACGATTCCCGCACGTTAAGGATTCTCCCCTTTCCGACCAACGACACACATCCACCCAAAAATCGCAATGAACGCCATCGGCACCTCACGCGGAACATCCTTCTTGAGCGCGGCTTTGATCCTTCTCCTTTGCGGCTGCAGCGGCTACCGGCAGATGGAGAAAAAGCGGGATGGACTCAAAAAGGAAATCTCACTGGTCGAATACGCTCGCGACACGACCCTCGGAAAACCGGGCGGCACCCTGAGCAAGGAATGGTATGACAAACGCCTCGCCGAACTGAACACCGCACTCGCGGCAATTGAGGCGAAAATGAAGCAGGAGCGTCAACTGGTGGCCGATATCTCCCAGGCGACTTCCGAGGCCGTGTGGCGGGAGGCTCCCACCCACATCCCGACAAGCGGCGCGGCGCCCCAAATGCCGGCCACGCACGTGACGGCGCCCATCACGCCGGCGGTTTCATCACACCATCACTAAGGCTGCCGGCGCCGCGCCGGAAACAAGCCATCAAAAGTTGACGCGCCTTCGCCGTCCGGCTGCGATTGACCATGATTTTTTCCACCGACGCGATTTGCAGAAAGCACGACGCCGGCCCCAGCCACCCCGAGCAGCCCGCGCGCTACGACTCGGCGCTCAGCGCATTGGAAAAGGCCGGGCTGCGCGAAAAGATGCGCGAAGTCCCGCCACGCGCATTGAAGCGCGAGGACCTGCTGCTCGTCCACGATGCGCGCTACCTCGACCTCGCCGAGCGGGAAATCCGCGAGGGGGCCCATCAGCTCAGCACAGGCGACACCGGCGTGGGGAAACATTCGTGGGATGCCGCGATGGCCGCCGCAGGCTGCGCGCTCGCGGCGACGGAGGCTGTCGTGAAGGGCGATGCGAAAACCGCATTCTGTCTCGTGCGACCACCGGGGCATCACGCCTGCCCGGCCCGCGGGATGGGCTTCTGCATCGTGAACAACGTGGCGCTCGCCGCCCGCCATGCGCAGAAACGGCTCGGCATCGGACGCGTGCTCATCGTCGATTGGGATGTGCACCACGGGAACGGCACGCAGGATGTCTTCTACTCCGACGGCAGCGTGTTCTTTTTCAGCACTCACCAGTCGCCGTGGTATCCGGGCACCGGTGCCGCGGGCGAAACCGGCGAGGGCGACGGCAAGGGCACGACGCTGAACTGCCCGCTGCCCGCGCTCAGCGGCCGCGCGGAGGTTTTCGAGTGCTTTGAAAAGAAGCTCGTCCCCGCGATGAGGAAATTCCGGCCGGAGCTGGTGCTCATCAGCGCGGGATTCGATTCGCGCGAAGGCGACCCGCTCGGGCAGTTCCTGCTGCAGGATGCGGACTTCGCCGACCTCACGCGCATCGTGCGGGGCATCGCGGATGAGTCCGCTCAGGGACGCGTGGTGAGCGTGCTCGAGGGCGGCTACAATCTGCGTGGCCTCGCGAGCGCCGTCACCGCGCACGCCGCGGCGCTGATGGCCTAGCCGCCCCGGTGGTGGAGGGCCGCCGAGACCGCGCGGATGCACCGCTTTTCCAAAATGAACCCCGGATGGGTGGACGCCCACACGCGGACGTTGCGCGCCTGCGGCATTTCGGAGCTCTGGCAGGGGACGATCACAGTGTCGAGAGGCGTGTAGAGGCTCGTGAATGGAAGCGCCCGCAGCACATCCGCGTCACGCGCGAGGTCGCGGAGGAAGCCACTGCCCGGCTGCATCTGCAGATGGCCGGGCAATTTCCCGAGCCGCGCGACGTGCGTGCCGTGATGCGGCGTGGCCATCGTGATGAATCGCGCGACGCGCTCGATCCCGCCGAGGCGCTGGAGAAACACGCGAGAGACGAGGCCGCCCATGCTGAAGCCGATGAGTTCAAAGCGGCGCCCGCCGAGATTGGACGCCACGTATTCCGAGAGCCGGTCCGCAAGCTCCTCGATGGGCACAGCACCGCCGTTCGGCGTCAGCGTCGGCTGGAAAACCTCCCTCCCCTGCGAGCGCAGATGCCGGGCGAGACGCTCCATGTCCTCACCGCACGAGAAGATGCCATGCACAAGGACGACCGGCGGGAGCGCGGGGTCCGGCGCGACCGGCGGCGCGTCGAGCCGCGAGAGCGTCTTGGCGAGAAAGGCGACGATTCGCATCGCGGCGAGGCTGCCCGCGCAGCGGTGGCGACGCGATCTTTTCTGACGATTTGCTCGCGCGGGAGTTGATGCCTCCTGCAATTTGCCCACTGAACATGAACACGTCCCGCCTCCTCCACTGCGCCCTCTCCGCCTCCGCCGCGGCGCTCGTCCTGAGCGCCGCCTCTGCGGCCGACGCACCGAAACCCGTCGCAGAATCCGCTGCGCTCACGAGCACATCGAAGCAGCGCATCGTGGACGTGGATGCGCCCATCAAAGGCGCAAAGGAACTGTTCCTCGTGGTGTCGGATGAAGGAGACAAAAGCTGCGACTGGGCCGATTGGCTGGAGCCAAAGCTCATCATGGCCGACGGCAGCACAAGGGATCTCACCACGCTGAAATGGAAATCCGCCAGGGCGGGCTCGGGAAGCGTGAGCATCGGCCGCAACGCGATGGGTGGCGCGCTTCTCGTGGACAAGAAGAGCTTCGCCAACGGCATCGGCACGCACGCCTCGTCCGTGATCGCATTTGATCTGCCCGCAGGTGCCGAACGCTTCACGGCGAAAGTCGCGATCGACGACGGCGGCATGATGCGGAGCGGCAAGCCGAGCAACGCATCCGTGCGCTTCCGCGTCTTCACACAGCAGCCCGCCGAGCGGCAGCACTCCAGCGAACTCACCACGGGGCCGGCGGTCGTCCCGCCGGATCTTTTCAGCGTGCCGGAGGGATTCGAGGTCACCGTGTGGGCGACATCGCCGATGCTTTTCAACCCGACGAACATGGACTTCGACGCGCAGGGCCGGCTCTACGTCGCCGAGGGGGTGAACTACCGCGGCAAGTCGGGCCGCCGCGCCGAGGGCGACCGCATCGTGGTGCTCGAGGACACGACGGGCAGCGGGCGCGCGGACAAAGCGACGGTCTTTGTGCAGGATCCGAATCTCGCCGCCCCGCTGGGCGTCGGCGTGCTGGACAACCAGGTCGTCGTCTCGCAGCCGCCGGATCTGCTGCTTTACACGGACGTGAACCGCGATGGGAAATTCGACCCCGCGGTGGACAAGCGCGAGGTGCTGCTGACGGGCTTTGGCGGACGACAGCACGACCACAGTCTGCACAGCCTCACCGCCGGGCCGGACGGGCTCTGGTATTTCAACCAAGGCAACACGGGCGCGGAGTTCACCGACAAATCCGGGAAGACCTTCCGCATGGGCAGCCCCTACATGAAGCAGGAACTCGCCGGCATGAAGAGCGATGACGGCAACGTGTGGATCGGCGGCTTCACCGCCCGGATGAACCCCGACGGCAGCAACGTGCGCATCATCGGGCACAACTACCGCAACAGCTACGAGCAGACGATCAATTCGCTCGGCGACATCTTCCAAAGCGACAACGACGATCCGCCAGCGTGCCGTGTGACGCCGGTCATGGAGGGCGGCAATGCGGGCTTCGCTTCCGCAGACGGCAAACGCTCGTGGGGCGCGGACAAGCGTCCCGGCCAGGACACGCCGACCGCCGAGTGGCGCCAGGAAGATCCCGGCACGATGCCAGCAGGCGACGTGTATGGGGGTGGCTCGCCGACGGGCGTTGCCTTCTATGAAAACGGCGCGCTCGGCGACAAATGGAGCGGCCTGCTGCTCGCATGCGAGGCGGGGAAGAATGTCGTCTTCGGCTATCTGCCGAAACCCGACGGTGCGGGGTTCAAGCTGGAACGCTTCGATTTCATCACGTCGAACAAGGAGAAGCAGTGGGCGGGCTCGGATTTTCTCGGTGGCGGAAAGACGATCACGAATGAGTTGAAGACACTCTTTCGCCCGAGCGATGTGTGCGTCGGGCCGGACGGTGCGGTCTATGTCGCCGATTGGTTTGACCCCGGTGTGGGTGGACACGGAACGCGTGACGAGCGCTACACCGGAACGATCTACCGCATCGCGCCGAAGGGATTCCGCTCGGTCGTGCCGAAGATCGACCTCAGCACGTTCGACGGCCAGATCACTGCGCTGAAGAGCCCGGCGGTGAACGTGCGCCACAGCGGCTTCACGCGGCTGAAGGCGCAGGGTGCCAAGGCGGTTCCTGCGGTGGCGGAGCTGTTGAAGGACGGGAATCCCTACATCGCAGCCCGCGCCGTGTGGCTGCTCGCGCAGATGGGCGAGAAGGGCGTCGCGAAGGTCACACCGCTTCTCGACTCGAAAGATGCCGCAATGCGCCTCGTGGCCTACCGCGCGCTTCGCACTGCGAATCATGATGTCGCCGCAATGGCGATCAAGATGGCCGGTGATGAATCCGCGGCCGTCCGACGCGAGGTCGCTTTCACAATGCGCGACCTGCCCGCCGCGCAGAGTGTGGGCATCCTCGTGAAGCTCGCGCAGAAATTCGATGGCAAGGACCGCTCGTATCTGGAGTCTCTCGGACTTGGGAGCACACACAAGGAGGCCGAGGTGTATGAGGCCATCGCAAAGGCGATGGGCGGCCCCGCTGAGTCGTGGAGCGATGCCTTCGCGTGGATCGCGTGGCGCCTTCATCCCGCACATGCGGCGAATGACTTCAAGACGCGCATCCTTTCCCCGAATCTGAGCGCCGAGCAGCGCAAGCTCATGCTCACCGCGCTCGCATTCGTGCCCACGCGCGAAGCGGCGGGCGCGATGCTGGAGATCGCGCACACGAAGAACTTCCCGATGCTCGACCTCGCGAAGTGGTGGCTGCTGAACCGCAAGGGAAACGACTGGAAGGCGTTCGATGTGGACGGCGGACTGAAGGCGCTCGGCATCTACGATCCCGACAAGGTGAAGCTCACCGCCATCGAGATGCCACCCGTGCCAAAGGACGCGCCGAAGCTCCCGCCCTTCGCCGAAATCGCCAAGCTCAAGGGCGACGCGAAGAACGGCGCCAACGCTGTGGCCGTCTGCTACCAATGCCACCGCATCGGCGCGAACGGCGTCGAGTTCGGCCCGGACCTCAGCACGTTCGGCAGGCAGCAGACAACGGAGGTCATCGTGCAGGCCATCACTGAGCCGAGCGCGACTATCTCGCACGGCTTCGAGGGAAGCGAAGTGAAGACGAAGGATGGCCTGACCATCACTGGCATGGTGCTCAGCAACGGCGACCCGCTCATCATCAAGTGCATGGGCGGCCTCGTGCAGACCGTGCCGCGTTCCCGCGTCGCATCGGTGAAGAAGATGGAGAAATCCCTGATGTTCGAACCGTCGCAGCTCGGCCTGAGCGCGCAGACGATTGCGGACATCGTGGCTTACTTGAAGAGCCTGTAGGACCACTTGCCGCATCTCCTGAGAAAGTGGTTGCCAAGCAGCCTTCGACCGCTACTTTCCGCGCCCCATGCCAAGAGCCATCGCACGTCGCAAGACGAAGAAATCTGTCTCCAAGCGGTTCAAAGTGACCGCGTCGGGGAAAATTTTGCGCCGCAAGCCGGGCCTGCGCCATCTTGCTTCGACCAAGAACGCGAAGCGCAAGCGCAATCTCGGCAAAGTCGGCCAGGTCCACGAGACCATGGTTGACCGGATCAAAGAGTGCCTGCCGTTCGCGTAAGCGGACCACGGCACAGCGCACACCGTGCGCGAGGTTCGGGCGCCTGTCTCCAAATGTGGAGACCCATCGGAAGGCGAGGCAGCCCGGCCATTCACCAAAACCAAACGGCCATCCGAACAACCTGAACTGACACCATGCCAAGAGCAACAAACGCTCCCGCCTCACGCGAGCGCCGCAAGAGAATGCTTGAGAAAGCAAAGGGCTTCCGCGGCCGCCGCTC
>JBGAPU010000182.1:0-6001 GCA_044221035.1 Chthoniobacteraceae bacterium
CTGAGCGGGCCGAACGCGAGCATGCCCGCGCCCGCGCCCGCGGCCTGCACGTAGCCGAATGCGATCTTCGCCTTGCTCGCCCATTTCGGATCGCCGAGGCGCTTGAGCAGTTCCTCCGCGAGATTCTGCCCGGCGACGACCACGCCCCAGAATGTCGCGAGGCCGGCCATCGCAAGCAGGGCGCCGCAGAGCGCGCGGCCGCGCCATTTCGGATCGCCGAGCAGCTCGCGGAAGCTGCCGAGCCGCCCCGCCTTTGTCTGCCGCGCCTCCTTCCACGCCTCCGGCTCGCGGATGCTCATGCGCACCCACAGCACGAGCAGCGCGGGCAGCACGCCGAGGAGATAAGCGGTGCGCCAGTGGTTGCCCACGAGGAGGCCGGCGCTCGCGGCGAGCCAGAGGCCGATGACGCTCGTGGCGTGGAAGATTCCGCCCGCGCGCTCACGCGCCTGCTTTGGGAAAACCTCCGCGACGAGCGCGGCGCCGACGGCCCATTCGCCGCCCACGCCCATCGCGACGAGGAACCGCAGCACGCCGAAGTGCCACAGCTCCGTGACGCACGAGCTCAGCCCCGAGAACAGCGAGTAAAACAGGATGGTGAGCGCCATCACGGGGTTCCGCCCGATGCGGTCCGCCATCGAGCTGAACAGCCAGCCGCCGATCGTGCCGCCGAGCAGGAAGAACGCGCTGAACTTGTCGCCCCACGACTTGATGTCCGCGTCCGTCGCGCGGCCCTTCAGCAGCTCGGGCAGCATGTCGCTGCGCGTGATGTTGTAGAGCTGCCCCTCGAACGCGTCGAACGCCCAGCCGAGCGACGCGACGATGAGCACGATCCACTGGTAGCGCGTGACGCTCGAATACCACTTCGGCTGCGGGGTGCTCATCGAGGGGAAAGCGCGGAAGTTTGTGCGCTCAGAGCGCGGCGGTGCGGCCGGGGACGGCGACGGGATAATTGCCGTCCGCATCGGGCTCAACGGGCGGCTTCATGTCCCACGTCACTTTCTCCGGCATGAGCTGGAGCTTCGAGTTGAACGCCTCGTCCCACTCCAAGAGCTTACCCGAATACACGGCCATGCGGCCCATGATGGCGGTCATCGTGCTCATCGCCGCGGCCTCGAGTTCGTTGTAGGGCTTGTCCTTGCGAATCGCGTCGGTGAGCGGGTAGTGCTCGAGCTGGTGGCCGTCCTCGCCGGCCTTCAGCCGCAGCTCCCAGGGGTTTGCACCGGTGATGCGGAAAAGGCGCGAGCCGACATTCAGGTCCGCGCGGCCTTTCGTGCCGACGACATGCTCGCTCACCTGCTGGTGCGTGCCCGCCTGGCCCTGGCGGCACTGGCTGAAGAGCTTCGCGCCGTCCTCGTATTCATACTCGACGAAGAAGTGGTCGAAAATCTGGCCGTGGAGCGCCTTGTCGTTGCGCACCTGCCGTCCGCCCATGCCCTGCGCGCGCACGGGATGTCCGCGCTTGATCCAGTTCATGATGTCGATGTTGTGGATGTGCTGGTCCACGATGAAGTCGCCGCTGATCCATGTGAAGTAATACCAGTTCCGCATTTGGTAATGCAGCTCGTCCTCGCCGGGCTGGCGCGGCTGGCCGGCGCGCGCGTTGCCGAGCCAGTAGCACATCATCGAGGTGATGTCGCCGACTGCACCCTCGTGTATCCGTTTCACCGTCTCGATGTAGCTCGGCTGGTGATGCCGCTGCAGGCCGACACCGATTTTGAGGTTCTTCTTCTTCGCCTCCGCCGCCGCTTCGAGCACGCGCCGCACGCCGGGCGCATCCACCGCGAGCGGTTTCTCGACGAAGACATTTTTCCCCTGCCGCACCGCCTCCGCGAGGTGATACGGATGAAAGCCCTGCGGCGATGCGATGATGACGAGGTCCGCGAGCGCGATGGCCTCCTTGTAGGCGTCGAAGCCGATGAACTGGTTCGCCGTCGAGACGTCCACCTGCTCGGGATGTTTGCGCTTCAGCACGCCGAGGCTCTTGTCGAGCTGGTCCTGCGAAATGTCCGCCATCGCGATGAGCCGCAGTCCCTTGTCGGTCGTGAGGTTCTGGCTCGCCGCGCCGGTGCCGCGTCCGCCGCAGCCGACCATCGCGACTTTGATTTCGTCGGGCTTCCCGGAAGCGATGGCGGGAAATGCTGAGACAAAGGCAGCAGCGGAAGTAGTGGTGATGAATTGTCGTCGGGAGGTCATGGGGTCGTTGGGGCGTTGTTAAAACTTCAGCATGTCCGCGACGGGCAGCGGGCGCTTCTGCCGGATGGATTCCTCGGCGAGCAGGCACAGGCCCGCTGACCACAAGCCGTCAAGCCCGCTCGCTGCGGGCGGCGTGCCTTTGCGAACCATTTCCACGCAGCGCGCGATTTCCGAGCGCAGCTCGAAGACTTCGCCACTCTGCTTTTCGAGCTTCACTTCCTCGAGCTTCTCGCCGTCGAACACTTTCAGAAATGCCGTCGGCTCCAGCGTGCGATCGAGCGCACCGCTCCAGCCGGCCCAAAGTGCGCCCTTCGTGCCGCTCACTTTCACCGTCTGGTGATGCTCGAATGCCGCGAGCGTCTGCGACACGACGGCGTAGCTGCCGTTCGCGCACTTGAACATCGCGCTGAAGTTGTCGAACAGCGCGGGCCGCTGCGGGTCGCGCGAGTTGGCGTAGGCGAAAAGCTCGACGGGGTCGCCGCTCCCCGAGAGATACCACCGCGCGAGATCGAAGAAGTGAATCGGCTCCTCCAGCACCCAGCTCCCGACGCGCGACTGATCGTAGCGCCAGCCGTCTGCGCCGAGGCGGTAGGGTTTCCGCGACAGCTCCACGAGGACATACTGCGGCTCGCCGATGACACCGCTCTCGATGATGCGCTTGATTTCACCCCACTGCGACGAGAGCCGGAACTCATGCCCGACCGCGAGCTGCACGCCGTGCTTCTGCGCCGCGGCGACGATGGCCTTGCAGTCGTCGAGCGTCGTGGACATCGGCTTTTCGAGGAGCACATGCTTGCCCCGCTCCATCGCAGCCACCGCGAGCGCGCGGTGCGTGTGGCTTGGCGTGGCGATGTCGATGATGTCGAAGTCCGCCTCCACGACCATCGCGGCACTGTCGGAGAAAATCTTCGCATTTGGATAAAGCCTGCGTGCCTCGTCGCGCGAAGGCTCCGACGGCGCAGCGATGGCGACGAGCTGCGCATCGGGATTTCCGGCGATGGACTGCGCGTGGAATTTTCCCCACGCGCCGAAACCGGCGAGGGCGAAGCGGACGGGTTGTGGCATGTCAGTGGCGGGGAGCGGTGGTGAGCGGCGTGACGGGATCCTTCACGAGTCGGCCTTGCAGTTCATTCAACCGGCACGTCGGCAATTTCGGCAGGACGTGCTTCGCGAAGAGGTCGCATTCGTCGAGATGCGGGTAGCCGCTGAGCACAAACGCCCGCATGCCCATGTCCATGTAGCGGTTCAGCTTCGCGAGCACCTGATCCGGATCGCCGACAATCGCGCTCGCGCAGCCGCTGCGTGCGAGGCCGATGCCGCTCCACAAATGCGGTTCGATGTAGAGGTCCTTGCTCTGCGCGCGGAGCTCGTCCTGGCGCTTCACGCCCGCGCTCTGGCTGTCCTGCGAGCGCGCCTTGATCTCTGCGCCTTTCGCGGCATCGAGTTTGGAAATGAGGCGATCCGCAGCGGCGCGCGCCTCGGCCTCCGTCTCGCGGACGATGACGTGCGTGCGGAAACCGAAATCAATCTTCCGTCCGTGCGCCGCCGCTTTCTCGCTCATCACGCGCATCGTCTCCGCGATGCGATCCTCCGTCTCCGGCCACATCAGGAACACGTCGCAATGCTTCGCGCAAAGTTCCTGCGCGGCGGGTGAGATGCCGCCGAAATACATCAGCGGCCCGCCATTCTGCTGGTAGCATTTCGCAGGCTCTGTCGTCGGCAGGCTGATGTTGTAAAATTCGCCCTTCCACTCGAACTCGCCATCCGAGCGCCACAGCGCCTGCAAAATCTGGATGATCTCACCCGCGCGGGCGTAGCGCGTCTCATTGCTCTCTTTCGTGCCCGGCATGTCGGACGAGATGATGTTGATGCACAGCCGGCCCTTCGCGATGTGGTCCACCGTCGCGAGCGCGCGGGCAAGCATCGGCGGCCACACCTCGCCCATTCGCAGCGCGACGAGTTGGTTGATCTGCCGCGTCTGCGGCGCCATCGCGGCGGCAAAGGCGAGCGCGTCCTGTCCTGCAATCCAGCCGGAGGGCAGCAGGATGTTCTGAAAACCCAGCTCATCCGCCTTTCGCACGATGTCGCCGCAATGCCCGTAGCTGCTGCGAAGCGCGCCATCCGGCACGCCTAGAAACTCGTAATCGTCGCTGCAAAGGGCGGAAAACCAGGCGACTTCACATCGACGTTCGGGGGTGCGAATGGCGGGGTGCATCATGGGGCGGTGGCGCACCATGCACATCCGCGCTGACGAGGGAAGCTCGGATGCATTTCCCGCGAGCGCGGACCGTGCGTGCGCCGATGCTCAGGCCTTGGCTGTCACTGCCTTCGGCTTGCGACGCAGCGAATGCTTCACGAGCTGCGATCCGAAATCCCAAATCGGGCCGGGGAACTTGCGGCACTCGCCGAGGACGGCATCCAGTGCGCCGACGAATCGTTCGATCTCCTTCTCGCCCGTGATGAGCGGCGGGAGGATTTTCAGCACGTCCATTCCATGTCCCGCGATCTGCGTGAGTATCCGGTGCTTCTTGAAAAGCGTGGTGACGATCATCTGCGCGAACAGCTCGGACTCCACCATGTGCAGGAGGTTCCATCCCATCTTCGCGGCGAACTCCTTCGGCTTCTGGAACTCGATCGCGATCATCATGCCGAGGCCGCGCACTTCCTTGATGAGCGAATGCTTCTCCTTCAGAGCCTCGATCCGGCGGCGCAGTTCCTCGCCGTTCACGCGTGCCTTTTCAACGAGGCCCTCGTCGTCGATCACCTGAAGCGTCGCCAGGCCGCACGCCATCGCGAGGTTGTTGCGTCCAAAGGTGGACGAATGGACGACACAGCGGTCGAGCCGGCTGAAGGTCTTCTGGTAAATTTCGCGACGCGCCACGATGGCGGCAGCCGGGACGTAACCACCGCTGAGCGACTTCGCGAGCGTGATGATGTCCGGCTCCAGGTTCCAATTCTCAAAGCCCCACCATTTACCCGTGCGGCCGAGGCCGGTCTGCACTTCGTCGCAGATGAGGAGCGTGCCCGTGTCGAGGCAGAGCTTCTGCGCCTGCATGTAGAAGTCGTCGCGCGGGAACTGCACGCCCTTGCCCTGCACAGGCTCGACGATGAACGCGGCGATGTCGCGCTTCTCCAGCTTCGCCTTCAGCGCGGCGAGGTCGCCCATCGGGATGCGCGAGCAGTTTTCCAGCAACGGGCCGAATCCTTCCTGAAAATGAACGTCGCCCATGACTGAGAGCGAACCGTTCGAGAGACCGTGGAACGCCTTTTCCATCGAGACGAGCCCGGTGCGGCCCGTCGCGGCGCGCGCGAACTTGATCGCGCCTTCCATCGCCTCCGTCCCCGAGTTGCAGAAGAACACCGCGTTCAAGTGCGGGGGCAGTTTTTTCAGCAGCGCCTCGGCGAGGAGGCCGCTGAGGAGGGAGCAGTCCATCTGCACCATGTTCGGCAGGTCCATCTCGAGCACTTCGCGAATGGCCTGCTGCACGGCGGGATGGTTGCGGCCGATGTTGAAGACGCTGTAGCCGCTGAGGAAATCGAGGTAGTCGTGGCCGTCGAGATCGTAGAGGTAGCAGCCGCGTGCCTGCGCATAGACTTGATCGAAGCCGATGATGCGCTGGACGGAGACGAGCGTGGAATTGAGGTGCCGCTCGTGGAGCACATAGTTTTCGCCGAGGCGGGTGGTGACGAGTTGCTTGAGGTCGAGCGGCATCGCGGCGCGGACTCTACGCGGGAGGAACGACAATGCGAGCGGGTTTTCCGGGGCTTACCCGTGGATGTTGAACCACTGCCGGCAGTAGCCGCACTT
>JBGAPU010000053.1:0-41125 GCA_044221035.1 Chthoniobacteraceae bacterium
GACGCATCCGGCGTCGAGGAATCACGTGCGTGCCGCTGCCCTGTGCATCGGCGCGCGCTTCGCTTTCGCGGGGAATCGCCGTGCGCCGCTCAAAACTTTGACCACGGCCAGCTCTTGTCCGAGAGCGAGTCGTCGCCGCAGCCGGGGACAGAGTCGAGGTTGATGGAGATCTCGATGAGCCTGCCGTTCTTGAAGATGTAGGTGTTCCGCAGGACGCGGCTGGTTTCGCGATCCTTCATCACGACCTTCTTGTAGAGGGCACACCAATACTCCTTCTTTTCCCCGCGCACGGCGGTGCGGGTGGGCTTTCCGAGCTTTTCCTCCACCTCCGCGCGCGTCATGCCGATGCGGATGCCGCCCTTCGTGGCGAGGTCAATCTTGCGCTCCTCGACTGCCTTGCCGGGGCCTTCCTCGGGTTTGCGGCCGAAGCGGGCCACCTCGAAGCCGGAGTCCTGCACCATGCGGCGATCCTTCGTGAGCGTGATGCTGACGTGAGCGCCGTCGCAATCGATTGCCTTGTAAAGGTAGTAGCCGCTTTCCGGATCATGCCAGCATCCATGTGAGACGACGCGCGCCTCGGCGGACATGCCTCCGACAGCGACGGTGAAATTCGCGGGCCACGAGACGGTGAAGGCGATGGCGATGAGTGCGGCGATCATGGGTGCATTCATTCAGCGCGTGGGTGCGGCGTCAATGACGGGCGCGGTGTTGCCGGAGGTGTAGCGGAAGCCCATGCGCGGGACGCCGCGGTGCGCGGGCACATCGGAAAACGAGACGGGGATGGTCACCCCGCGGCGGTAGTCCTGCACATGGAAATGGAGGTGCGGCGCGAGGCTTTTGCCCACGTGCCCACTCAGCCCGATGCGCTGCCCCTGCGCAACGCGGTCGTCCTTCTTCACGAGGCTCCCGCCTTTCCGCAGGTGTGCATACGAAGCCGAGGTCCCGTCGCCGTGATCTACGACGATGTAGTTGTTCGGTTTGTCCCAGCCGTGGCCGTCGTGGCTGACATCGAGGTGCGTGACGACGCCCGCGCGCGCGGCGCAGACGATGGAGCCTTCGTCCATGCTGAAGTCGAACGCGAACTCCTCGATCCCGCGGTGGCTCACGATGCCGCGGTTGCTCTGGTTGCAAAAGCAGGTGATGCCCGCCGTCCACGGCAGGCGGTAGGGGGATGACTCGCGCGGCGGGTAGCGGGAGAAATCGCGCGGCCCGGTCAAAAGCATGTAGGCCGCGGCCAAAAGCGCGGCGAGGATCGCGAAGCCCTTCCACATGCGGCGCCGCCAGCGCCGGCGGGGCTTCGGTGCTTTGGCGTCGTTGTCCTGCATGGGGCGGGGGATTTCTCCGTTTGGCAGACGAAGCCTGCGCAGTCACTCGCCCGCAGTCCACACCTGCCTGCCGTCGAGCCACGTCTCGCGCACCTGCGTGTCCTTCAGATTGTCGAGCGGGCATTTCAGCACGTCGCGGTCGAGGATGATGAAGTCGGCGCGCTTGCCGGGTTCGAGCGAGCCGCACTCCTTTTCGAGGAAGAGCACCTTCGCGTTGTTGATCGTGTAAAGGCGGACGGCTTCCTCGCGCGTGAGGCCGCCCTCGGGGTGCAGCGGGGCGTCGAGGTTGCGGCACTTCCGGCCGACGGCGATCCACATGGCGAGCCACGGGTTGTATTGGTTGATGGAGCGCAGGCTGCCGATTTTCTGCATGTGGTCGCTGCCGCCGCCGACGGGCACCTTCGCATCGAAGAGCGCGCGCAGCGGCTGGAAGCGGCTCATGCGGTCGTTGCCGAACTGCTTGAGCAGCGTGGCGCCGTCGAGGTGGAACCAGATGGGCTGTATGTCGATGACGGCACCGAGCCGCGCGGCCTGCGCGATGGAGTCGGGCGTCATGAAATTGCAGTGCGTGATGCACGGGCGCGATACGCGGATGGGCGTGTCCTTATTCACCTCCTCGTAGGTGTCGAGCAGCAGCTTCACCGCGCCGTCACCGACGCTGTGCGCGGTGAACTGGAGGCCGGCGGCAGCGACTTTGCGGACCATGTTCGCGAGGTTCGTGCCAGGGGTGCGCTGCACGCCGCGATACTGCGGGTCGGTGATGCCGTAGATGCTGCTCACGCCCCACGGCTCGAGCATGAGCGCGCTGCCGGTGAGCATGCCGCCATCGAGCCAGATTTTCGTGCCGACGATCTGGAGCATGGGGTCGGGCTTCGTGAGCGGATGGCTGATGATTTTCTCCAGCTCCAGCTCGGTGGTGCGCCACACACTGCCGGTGGAGAACGTGTGCGAGAGGCGCAGCCGCACGGTGAGTGCGCCTGCGTCGCGCAGGGCCTGATACACGGCGATGTTGCCGCCGCTCGCTCCGCGGTCGGCGATGGTGGTGAAGCCGACGCTGTTGTAGTCGGCGAAGAGCTTGCGCGTAAGTTCGCGCGTCTGCTCTGGCGTGGGCGACTTGCGCACGGCCTTCGCGTTGATCTTCGGGCTGAAGGCGTGCATGAGGCCGGTCGGTTCGCCGTTCGCGTCGCGCTCGATGGTGCCCGCGGTGCCCGCGGGGATTTTGAAATCGCGGTCAATGCCCGCGAGTTTCAGCGCGAGCGAGTTCAGCATCGAGTCCGGCCCGGTGGAAAACTGCACGGGGTGCCTCGGCGCGACGCGGTCGAGTTCCTCACGCGTGGGGTAGCGCTGCTCCTTCAGCCGCGTGATGAAAATCTGGCTGATGCCGATGAGCGAACCCTCCGGCAGCGCCTTCGCGCGGCTGCCGATGTGCTCGAGAAGCTGGGCGATGTCGCCGATGTCCGGCACCTCGTGGTCGAACTCAAACGTCGCCGCGCCGACCGGGTGCGCGTGCGAGTCCATGAGCCCCGGCAGCACCATGCGCCCGCCGAGGTCCACGCGCCTCGCATCCGCGTGCTCGGCAGCAAAGGCCCTCGCCTTTTCCCCGAGTGCGACGATGCGCTCGCCATCCACCGCCATCGCGTCGGTAATCGTGAACGCGTCGTCCACGGTGACGATTTTTCCATTCGTGAAGACCGTGGGCGCGGCGGAAGTCACGGCGGGGAGGATCGTGAGCGAGGCGAGGGCTGCGAGGAGATTTGGGAGGAGTTTCATGGGGATGCGGATGGCTGCGGATGCGCGGAGGGTTGAACGGCCTCCGCGCGTTTCATTAGCCGCGGCGTCGTCCCGTGAAAATGTTCGTTTTGAAAAGCACGCGCTGCGCGGACCGGGGCCGCGGGCAAAAAGCCGTTTGACGCCCGCGCGCCCGCGCCCGCATGTTCGCCGTTCAATTTATGGCCAACTACGACCTCATCGTCATCGGAGCAGGACCTGCGGGCTACGTCGCCGCGATCAAGGCGGCGCAGCTTGGGAAGAAAGTCGCGTGCGTGGAGAAGGAGCGCGGCGGCGGCACCTGCAACAACTGGGGCTGCATCCCGACGAAGGCGCTGCTGAAGAACGCGGAGCTTTTCCACACGATGAAGCACCGCGCGGCGGAGTTTGGCTTCAAGGTGGACGGGCTGAGCTATGACTGGGGCGCGATTATCAAGCGCTCGCGCGTGGTGAGCGACAAGGGCGCGGCGGGCGTCGATTTTCTCTTCAAGAAGAACAAGATTGATTCGATCAAAGGCGAGGCTTCGCTCGACAAGGCGGGCGAGGTGAAGGTGAAGGGCGCGGACGGCAAGGAGGAGGTGCACTCGGCGAAGAACATCCTCATCGCGACCGGCTGCGTGTCGCGTCCGCTGCCGGGGCTCGACTTTGACGGCAGGCGCGTGATCGGCAGCAAGGAGGCGCTCGCTTTGCCCGAGCAGCCGAAGAGCATCGTGATCATCGGCGCCGGTGCGATTGGCGTGGAGTTCGCGTATTTCTTCAATGCGTTCGGCACGAAGGTGACGATCGTCGAGATGCTGCCGAATCTGCTGCCGGTCGAGGACACCGAGGTGTCGCAGGCGCTGGAGAAGTCCTTTGCAAAGCAGGGCATCACATCGCTGCTCGCGCACAAGACGACGAAGACGGAGGTCGGCGCGAACGGCGTGAAGATCACCGTCGCCGACGCGACCGGAGCGGAGAAGACGATCGAGGCCGACATGGTGCTCGTCGCCATTGGCATCCAGCCGCTGTTGCCCGCGGGCTCGCTGAAATTTGAGCTCGTGAAGGGCTACCTGAAGACGAACGACCGCTACCAGACGAGCGTGCCCGGCATCTACGCCGCAGGCGACATCATCGGGCCGCCGTGGCTCGCGCACGTCGCGAGCTTTGAGGCGCTGCAGGCGGTCGAGGGGATGTTCAATCCGAAGTCGAAGCCAAAGAAAGTCACGACGTTCCCCGGCTGCACCTACTGCCATCCGCAGGTCGCGAGCGTCGGTCTCACCGAGCGCGCGGCGAAGGAGGCGGGAAAGAAATTCAAGGTCGGCAAGTTCCCCTACATGGCGCTCGGCAAGGCGCGCGCCATCGGCGAGAGCGAGGGCTTTGTGAAGCTGATCATCGGCGAGCCGCACGGCGAAATCCTCGGCGCGCACATCATCGGCTCCGAAGCGACGGAGATGATCGCCGAGCTCGGCCTCGCGATCACGCTCGAGGCGACCATCGAGGAAATCGAGGCGACGATCCACGCACACCCGACGCTCGGCGAAGGCATCAAGGAAGCCGCCGAAGTCGCCGCGGGTCACGCGATCCACATCTAGCTTTCCGCCGACGCAGCATGACAGGGCGCTGTTCTAAGCTTCCATCCACCGCCGGGTGATGCTGCTCTGCCTATTCACCTCCACACACATCCACACATGATCCATCCACGAACCTCCCGTCGTTCATTCCTCAAGGGCATCGGCACCATCACGGCAGCCGGCATGTTTCCGAATCTCCTCCTCTCGCAGGGCGCGCTGAAAAAGGTCGGCATCGCCGGCATCGGCGTCGAGGGCAAGGGCGCGTCGGACGTCTCCGGCGTCGCGGACAAGAATGAGATCGTCGCCCTCTGCGACGTGGACCGCACCCGCCTCGCCAAGGCGCAGACAAAGTATCCGAACGCGAAAGCCTTCACCGACTTCCGCAAGATGCTCGACGAGATGAAGGGCACGATCGACGCCGTGACGATCAGCACTCCCGACCACGCGCACTACCCGGCCGCGATGCACGCGCTGCACCACGGCAAGCACGTCTTCATCCAGAAGCCGCTCACAAACACGCTGTGGGAAAACCGCCAGCTCCACCTCGGCGCGCGCAAGAAGGGCGTCATCACCCAGATGGGCAACCAGGGCCACACCTACGAGGACAACCGCACCGCCGCCGAGTGGATCGCCGCCGGCGCCATCGGCAAGGTGAAGGAAGTCCACGTGTGGACGAACCGCCCCATCTGGCCGCAGGGCAAGAGCGCCATCATCACCCCGGCCGATGTCCCCGAATCGCTCGACTGGGAACACTGGCTCGCAGCCACGCCGGACGTTCCCTATTCACCCACGATCCATCCTTTCAAGTGGCGCGGCTTCCTCGAATACGGCGCCGGCGCGTTCGGCGACATGGGCTGCCATCTTCTCGACGCGCCGTGCGTCGCGCTCGGGCTTGTCACGCCTCACCACGTCACCGCGACGCAGGTGGACGACCTCACTGAAATCGCGTGGCCGACCGGCTCGATCGTGAAGATGGAATTCACGAGCGCCAAATACGGCGAGGTGCCGCTCACTTGGTATGAGGGCAAGAAACCCGATGGCACGCCGTATCTGCCCGAATTCCCCAGCATCGTGGACATGAAGGAGGCCTTCCCCTACAAGGACGAGAAGAAGAACGGCACTCCCTCGCCAGGCGGCTGGATGATCATCGGCAGCGAGGGCCTGATCCTGAACAAGGGAGACCAGGCGAAAGACTCGGACTACTGGATCTGGCCGCTCAAGCGCCGCGAGGACTTTCTCGCAAAGCGTCCGGGCAAGACCGAACCGCGCAGCCGCACTCCCGGCAATCCGCAGCAGGAGTGGACGGAGTGCATCAAGGCCGGCAAGGAAGATCCGTGGATGAGCCAGTTCGACTACTCGTGCCCGCTCACCGAGGTCACGCTCATCGGTGGTCTCGCCATGCGCCTCCCCGGCAAGCGCCTTGAGTGGGACTCGAAGTCGCTCAAGGTCGGCAACAATGAGGCGGCGAACGCATTCATCAAGCGCAAGGCCTACCGCAAGGGCTGGGAATACAGCGCAGACAGCATCTAGTCCGCGGTCCCGCGTTGCGGGGCGCAGGAAAAGTTGAAACCGTGACGGCTGCCGGGAGCGATTCCGGCAGCCGTCCGCTTTTTGCACGAACGCCGAATGACTCCCGACTACACACCCGCCCCGAAGCCGCGCGGCTGGCTGCGTGCGCTGCTGGTGCTGTTCATCGCGTTCGATGCCGCCGTGTTCCTCCAGTGGGAGTGCGGCGCATTCCAGAGCGAGCTCGGCAGCCACCGCGACGAGGCGGCGCACTTCCTCGCCGGCGTGCGCATCCGGGAAAGAATCACCGGCTCGGAAAAGCGCGCAGGCGCCATGGCCGAGGACGGGACTCGCGAGGAACTCGCCGCAAACGCGCGCGCGCCGGTCTTCCCGCTCGCACTCGGCGGCTGGATGGCGGCATTCGGCGGCACGCGCATCGCCGCGCTGCTCTTCATGGCCGCGCTCGCAGGAATGACGGCGATGATCATCTTCTGCACGTTGCGCGGCGTGCTCGGCGATCTGGCTGCCGGCGCTGCGGCGCTGCTCTGGCTCTGCGCGCCGGCCACGCGCGAATCGTTCTCCGCCATCCTGCCCGAACAGCTCTACGCATTGGCCGCATCGCTGCTGCTCTGGGCGCAGACGCTCGGTGCGCGCGGAGAACCCGGCCCGCAGGCGGCACGCGCGCACCGGATCGTCAGCATCGCATCGCTGCTCGTCGTCGCGAGTATGGCCGCACTCGCGGGCGGCATCGCGTTCTCGCTCCTGCCTGGCGATGCGCGCGCCGCGTCGCTTTTCCTGAGAGACTGCGCGGCGGTCCCGGGTATCGCCGTCGCCGCGTTTGCGCTCGCGGGCATCGCCATCCGCAACAGCCCGGATGCCCGGCCCAGCACGGTTTGGCCCGCCGCTGCGGCGCTGGTCGCCGGTGTGTTCGTCGCACGCTGGCTGAAGTCCCACGACACCGGCACCCGCGTTCTCGTCGTCGCGCTTCCGGCGCTCGCGGCGCTCGCTGTTCGCGGTGCATTCGCGCTCGCCGCATCCGTCGGTGACCGCTCGGCCATTGCGGTGGAAGGCCCGAGGCGCCAGAGGCTGTGGCTCCTGCTGCTGGTGATGCTGGCGCTGGCGGCTGACTTCATCGCCCGGCGGGAGAAGGAATGGCAGGGCTTCCGCGCGATCGCCCGCACGCTGGTCGAGGAATCACCTCCCGGCACGCGCGTGCTCGTCGTCTCCGATCTCCTCGGCGAAGGGATGCTTCTCTCAGAGCTCGCCGTGATCGACCGCGAGGGCAATGTGTTCGTCGAGCGCGGCAGCACGACGCTGGCGCTGCCCCCCGACGCCACCACGCATGGCCGGCCGGCGCAGCGCTTCATCGAGGACGAACAACTGCTGGCCCATCTGCACTCCGGCCGCATCCGCTACATCGTGATCGACACCGCGGTGCCGCAGGATGTCCGCGCGAGTTACCACGACCAGGCGCGGCGCGTCATCGAGGACAACATCCGCTCCTTCTGGCCGCTCTACGACAGTCCGCTCACCCGCAACGGCGAGCCGATGGGCCACCCGCTGCGCATCTTCCGAGTCGCCACGCGGGGAGAGATGCCGGAGCTGCGCTAAGCGGCTACTTCTTCAGGAACTCCTCGAACGCACCGCCGAGCAGGCCGTGGACGTCGCGCTCGATTTCCGCGCGCGTCGGCTGCCAGCCGGTGGCGGCTAGGTCGTCGTATTTTTCGGCGAGCACCTTCGCGATGATCGGGCGGCTGTGCGCCCACTTGTAGGTGAGCTGGTCGAGCACGCGGCAGTCGCTGTGCTGCGGCGTGACGCTGAGGCCGATGAGCTCAAGCCGCATGCGCGTGACCTCCTCGATGATGCTCGGCACGTTCATGAACCACCAGCAGCCAAAGACGTGCAGGTTCGGGAATTTCCGCGCGGCGATGCAGAGCGCGTGCTGGTTTTCGCGCGCGAGCATCGTGCAGAGGAATTTGTTCTGCGGGAATGCCGCGCACAGCCGCTCGGCGGCGGTGACATCCGCGACGCCGACGCTGTCGCCCGCGAGGCGGAGCTGCGGGTTCACGTTTCGCCGCACGCCGATCATCAGGGCGAACGCCTGGTTGTGTTCGCGCCCGTGCGGCATGATCGCGTGCTCGATGATCTTCGCCGTGTCGTTGTTGGCCGGGAACGCGAACTCCGGCGGCAGCGAGACCATGCAATACTGCGCGTCCATTTTCCGCGTCCAGTCGGCGAGAAAGCGGCGCACTTCGCCGAATGTGTCGCCGGAAAAATCCGCGCTCACCTTGTAGCCCCAGCCCGCGAGACGCTTCGCGGCACTCGGCCAGTCCACGAGCAGCGGGTCGATGCGCAGCGCGGCGACGAAACGCGGGTCGCGCGTGAAGCCCCGCTCCCACACGGGCGTCTCCGTGTCGTCAAAGGGCGAGTTCGTCATCGCGATTTTTCGCACGTTCGCCAGCTCGCAGCAGCGCGTCACGTAGTCCTCGGGTTTCCATCCGGCGAACCACTTCCGCAGCGCGGGCAGGTCGCGCTTGTTCACGTCGAGCCCGAGCTTGCCGAGAACGGTCAGCACGCCGCGGCAGGCCTCGCTCACGGGCGAGTGCCTGATGAAAAGCTGATCCCAAATCCAGTCGGTCTGCTGCTGCTTCGGCGCGGCCCAGAATTTCTCATACGGCACATCCATCCAGCGGAACGCCTCGCTCACGAGGTAGTGGTAGATGAGCAGCTCATCCACACCCCACAGCAGCAGGTCGCCGAACGCGGGGTCGTAGAGGTGCGTATGGATGTCGAAGACGGGCGTCTTCTCGACGATCTCGGCGACGGTGTTGCGGAGCGACGGTGCATGCATCCGCGCAGGAGTAGCCGCCGCGCGGGGCGTGGTCAAACGCCGCGGTCACTTTGGATTTCCAGCATTTCCGACCCGCACATCATTTGATCCGGACACTTTCCGGATTTGCGAAGCGGTGGCCCGCTTCAATGGCCATGCTGCCTGCAGTTTCGCTTTCTGCTCCCATTCCCACGAGGGCCAGTCGGTAATCCTCACCTCGATGCCGGAAGTGGGGTTCCGCGCGTTCTGAAAGAACTCAACAATGACTGTTGTTCCTTTGAACCTCCATGTGCGCCGCAGTCCCGAATTTTTCCAGAATGATCCCTCATCCGGCGCCTCAGGAACAAATTGCTCCTCTGCATTACCCAAGCGTCTCTCGATGTGTGCGGAGATGAGCTGGTAAATCTTTCTCATCACGTCACGCGATACGATCGGCCCATCCTCCTTTTCGCCGAGATAGTGAGGCCCCGGATACCGAGACCACAGGTGAGTCCACAACCGCACCTCATCGAGGTCTGGGTAAAACTTCGCCCTACCCAATAACGTGAGCCCGGAAATAGTGACGTCGGGGAATTCCAAATGGTCCCCCAAGTAGCTGCTCGGAAGCAATTCGGGTTTGCGCACTAGCACTCCGGCTTCCGGGAAAACTTTGTAAAACCCCTCCTCTTTCATACCGATCCGTAGCGAAAGGAGCGAATCGAGGAATTTTGCCTCCCCTTTGGTCAATGCTCTCGGCGTCTTGTCAGCGGCCTCGGCCAGGGCCGCGGCGGCAAAAACAATGAGAACAGAGCTACGGAGGAAAATTGCATTCATGAAAATGCGCTCAACAATATTTACCCACAGACTTCGCACAGGGTCGAGCGTGGCATTCGACATTTGACCGCGGCGCCCCATCGGCGGTTTCATGCTGGCGATGAACAGCGTTACGACCCTGGTGCCTGCGACGACCGCCAATCTCGGCCCCGGCTTTGACTGCCTCGGCATCGCGCTGGGCATCGCGAACCGCGTGACGCTGCAGCCCGCGGAGGGCATCGAGCACCCGAAGATCGTCGCGGACGCCGCGGACCTCTTTTTCAAGACGGCTGGAATCCCGCCGGTCGGCTTCGCATGGAGCATCGAGGGCGAGGTGCCGCAGTCGCGTGGGCTCGGCAGCAGCGTGACCGTCCGCCTCGGCGTGCTGCACGGCCTGAATGCGCTGAGCGGTGCAAAGCTGGAAGCCGGGAAGCTCTACGAAATCTGCGCGGAGCTGGAGGGGCACCCGGACAACGCGGCGCCCGCGGCATTCGGCGGATTCACGGTTGCGCGCGCAGGTGCGGAGACGCTGCGCTGCGAGGTGGATGAGGCGCTGAAATTCGTCCTGCTCATCCCGGACTTCGAAGTGTCCACGCCTGAGGCGCGCAAGGTTTTGCCGGAAACCATCAAACGGCGCGCCGGCATCCTCAGCACGACAAACGCATGCCGCATCACGGCCGCGATCTTCCAGCGCCGCTACGATCTGCTGCGCGGCTGCTTCGGCGACGGCCTTCACCAGCCCTACCGCGAGGAGGCGCTGCTGCCGTTCCTCACGAAGGCGATCAGCGCGGGCGAACGCGCCGGCGCGCTCGGCGGATTCCTCAGCGGGAGCGGCTCGACGATTTGCTGCGTCACGCTCGGCGACGTGGATGCCATCGCCACGGCGATGCTCGACACCGCGCCGCCCGGCGCGCGCATCGTGGTGACGACCGCGGACAACCAAGGCACGCGCAACGTGAACCCGGACGATGTCGCTGCGTGACAAGATAGACAGCTTCGAGCAGTTCGCCGTCGATGTGATCCTCGAGCGGCGCTTCGGAAAGCGCGCGCTGCTGCTGCGATGGCTGCTCTGGCTGATCTCCTGGCCTTTCCGCGGCATCGTGCAGCTCCGCCTCTGGCTCAGCCGCAAGCGCATCCGCAAGGCCCGGCAGCTCGGCGTGATGGTCGTGAGCGTCGGCAACCTCACGGTCGGCGGCACGGGCAAGACCCCCGTGGTTGAACGCCTCGCGCGTGAGCTGAAGGACGGCGGGCGCAACGTCGCGATCCTCAGCCGCGGCTACAAGAGCCGGAAGCTGCCGCTGCTCCGCAGGCTTCGCCGGAAGTTCTTCGGCAAGTTCAAGCCGCGCGTCGTGCATGACGGAAAGCGGCTGCTGCTCGATTCTGCGTGGTCGGGCGACGAGCCCTACATGCTTGCGCGCAGCCTCGGCGACGTGCCCGTGCTCGTTCACAAAAGCCGCGCGCGCGCCGGAGCCATCGCCATCCGCGATTTCGGCTCGGACATCCTCATCCTCGATGACGGCATGCAGTATCTCGGCATCGAGCACCGGCTGGACATCTGCCTCATCGACCGTCAGGCGCCGTTCGGGAATGAATTCATGCTGCCGCGCGGGACGCTGCGCGAGCCGCCGGGCAATCTCCGCCGCGCCAACCTCATCCTCATCACCAAATCCGTCCCCGGCACGAGCGGCCCGCTCATCGAGCGCATCCGCCGCTACAACAAGACGGCGGACATCGTCGAGTGCGTCCACCGCCCGAAGTATCTGCGCAACCTCTACGACCCGGAGGACTGCCGGCCGCTCTCCCATTTGCAGGGAAAATACATCGGCGTGCTCAGCGGCATCGCGCGGCCCGAGAGCTTCGAGGACATGCTGCGCGAACTCGGCGCCCACATCGAGCTGGGCACGCGCTTCGCGGACCATCACCGCTTCCGGGCGCACGAGCTGCAGGATTTCGTGGCGCGGTGCGCGCGGCGCGACACGGATTTCATCGTGACGACGGAGAAGGACGCGGTGCGCTTCCCCGGCCGCTTCGGCGCGGACGGCAAGCCCGAGGTGCCCGTCTATTACCTCCGCGTGGAAATCGAAATCATCGCCGGTCAGGAACACTGGGACCGGCTCATCCGCCACCTCACGCAGCGGCGCGCAGTCGTCGCGCCGGAGCGGGTGCTCGTTTAGCGGCGGTCAGCGCGCGGAGAAATGATGCACCGTAGTGCTGCGGAACGTCCGCCCCGGACGCAGCACGGTGGTCGGGAAATTGGGCCGGTTTGGTGAGTCGGGGTAATGCTGCGTCTCCAGGCAGAAGCCGTAGTTTTTCTTGCACGCCTTGCCGCCTTTGCCGACCACGGAGCCGTCGAGGAAGTTTCCCGTGTAAAGCTGGATGCCCGGCTCCGTCGTCGAGACCTTCAGCACGCGCCCCGTCTTCGGCTCGTAAGCCTCCGCCGCCAGCGTGAGCGCGCCAGCCGCAGCATGGTCGATGACATAGCAGTGGTCGTAGCCGCCGGGCGTGCCGCCGATTTGCGCGAAGTCGCGGCCGAGCGTCTTCGGCTTTGTGAAATCCATCGGTGTCCCAGCCACCGGAGCGATTTCGCCGGTCGGAATCGCCGTCGCATCCACGACAATGTAGCGGCTCGCGCGCAGCGTCACTTCCGTGCCGAGCACGTCGCCCTCGCATGCGCCCGCGAGATTCCAGTAGGCGTGGTTCGTGAGGTTGAGCACCGTCGGCTTGTCCGTCGTCGCCTCGTAGTCGAGCCGCAGCTCGTCATCGTCGGTGAGCGTGTAGGTGACGGTGACGCTCAGCTTGCCGGGGAAGCCCTCCTCGCCATCGGCGCTCACGTAGGAAAAGCGGACCGCGTTCGCCTTCTCCAGCGGCTCGGCCTTCCACACGCGCGCGTGGAATCCCGTCGGCCCGCCGTGCAGATGATTCGGGCCGTTGTTGATCGCGAGCGAGTGGGTCGTGCCGTCGAGCATGAATTTCCCGAGCGCGATGCGGTTCGCGAAGCGCCCCGTCGTCACGCCGAAGTGCGGGTGCTTCACGAGATAGCGGTCGAGCGTGTCAAAGCCGAGCGTGATGTCCGCGAGCGCGCCGCTGCGGTCCGGCGTGTGCATCTCGACGAGGCACGCGCCCCAGTTCGTGAGCTTCGCGCGCAGGCCGCGCTTGTTCGTGAGGATGAATGCGTCCACCGGCTCGCCGGTCGTGGTTTTTCCAAAGGGTTCGATTTTCACAGGAGAGAGAGTTGGTTTGGTGCCCCTTTGCGGAGCGGCCCGCGAGGGAAGTGCGCGGGGAAAAGCGAGTCAACCGCAAAGCCCGCCGGCGCGGCAGCGGGGCAAAAAATTGGTTCTCACGTGGCGCGGCAGCAGTATGTTGCGCGCCCGCTTGAGCCGGCCCGAAGCCGAGCCGGGCGTCATTTTCCCAACCAACATGAGCACCATCACCATGAAAGGCGTCGGCGTCGTTCCGTCGAAGAAGGAACTGTGCGTCGTCTCGCATCCGGAACCGAAGATCACCTCTCCGACCGAAGCCAGGGTCCGCACCATCGAGGTCGGCATCTGCGGAACGGACCGCGAGATCTGCACCTTCGCCTACGGCCACGGGCCGACCGGCTGCGACTATCTCGTGCTCGGCCACGAGTGCCTCGGCGAAGTCGTCGAGGTCGGCCCGGGAGTGAAAAACCTCAAGGTCGGCGACCTCGTCGTGCCAAGCGTGCGCCGCCCGTGCGAGGATCCGAACTGCAAGCCGTGCCGCGAGGGACGCCAGGACTTCTGCTTCACTTGGACATTCAAGGAGCGCGGCATCAACCAGCTCCACGGCTACATGACCGAGCAGTGGGTGGAGGACGAGACGTTCCTCACTCCCGTGCCGAAGGATCTGCGCGACCTCGCCGTGATGGCCGAGCCGCTCACCATCGCGGAGAAGGGCCTCGCACAGGCGTGGGTGGTGCAGAAGCGCGTGCCCGGCTGGGAGCACGACAACCGCGATGGCAAGGGCCGCGGCCACGGGCGCAACGCTGTCGTGCTCGGCGCGGGCCCCATCGGCCTGCTCGGCGCGATGAAGCTGCTCATCGAGGGCTTCCGCGTGTTCGTCTATTCGCGCTCGCCGAAGCCGAACTTCAAGGCGGACATCGCCGAGCAGATCGGCGCGGAATACATCTCGTCGAAGGAAGTCTCGGTGGACGACCTCGCAAAGCGCATCGGCAACATCGACCTCGTTTACGAGGCCGTGGGCGAAGGCGACGTTTCGTTCGAGCTCGCGCGCGTGCTCGGCATCAACGGCGTCTTCATCTTCACGGGCATCCCCGCGGAGAAGCCGAAGATCCCCGTTTTCGCCGACACGATCATCCGCAACATCACGCTGAAGAACCACGCGCTCATCGGCACGGTGAACGCGAGCCCGCAGGCGTTCCTCGACGCGATCCACGACCTCGGCGAATTCAAGAAGCGCTGGCCGAAGGCGGTCTCCTCGCTCATCACCGGGCGCCACACGATCGAGGCCCACCGCGAACTGCTCACGGGCAAGGCGGAAGGCATCAAGAACGTGATCCAGTTCTAGGGCGGCTTCGCAGCGTGGCTCTCCAGAGCTGCGCCACCGTCCGTGCGGATTCCGAGGACGCAGGCCCGGGGGCCGAGCCCGCGAACGCGCCACCGCAGCGCGTCATTTCCCGCTCTTTTCGATCGCCTCGATGCGCGCGGAATCGTGCAGCGCCTTCATCTCCGCATCCGTCAGCGCGCGATTGAAAACCGCCAGCCCGCCAAATTTCCCAATCGTCGCCTCACCGAGCATCGAGCCCACCGCGTAGCGCGCGCCGACCGTGAAATCCGCACCGCCGCCCGGCTTCGACTGAGCGTGTTTCGCCGGGTCGTATTTGAAAATGCCGCGCCCGTGAAAATACGGATTCATCCCGCGGTCGGCACCATTCGGCCCCTCTTTGGTGAAATACGGGTCGGTGCGCTTGTGCTTCACCGGGTCGAGCTTCAGCTCATCGAGCCGGCCATCAATGTAGGCGCGCAGATACTTCGAGTCATACGTGAACCCCAGCGTGCACCACCGCTCCGTCGGCACCTCGCCCGCCGTCACCGCATAATCCGCGCACCACGGGAACGCGCTGCCATCCGCGCGTCGCGTCACGCCGCCCTCGCTGGAAATGTGCGGCACGAGTTTGTTCGGCCCGCCGTAGGTCGGCATGTTCATCAGCATCGCATACTGCCGCGTTCCCGTGTCGTCGTTCGCGCCCTTCCCCTCGCTCCACATGCCCGCGATGGTGCGCGACTGCCTCAGGTTCACAATGCGCACCACGGCAAACATCGAAACCTGCGCGTCCCTGCCGCTGATGTTCAGGTTGCCCGTCTCCGCATACCGGATGTGGAAATAGTGCTTCCCGTCGAGGTCCGCCGCGAACCCCGAATACGGCCCGCCCTCGCTGCGCGCAATCGCCCCTCCCACCTCCGTCAGCGCGTGCTTCTCCTTCGTCGCCGCCGAGACACGCGCCTTCCCCGCCTCCTCGCCAAATGTCCAGAACGCCACCAGCCCCGGCATCTTCTCCACCACGCTGGGATCGCCCGGCGGCGCAGCGATGACAGCGGCGGAGGCAAAGACGACGAGCAGTGCGGGCAGGGATTTCATGGCTTTGGAAAATGACCCTCTACGCGATGCACGCCCCCATTGTCACCTCGCACCTCATCCCGCCGTCGCTCAGTCCGGCTTTCACCACGCAGGGCACCAAGGACACGAAGGCATCCTACGGCAGCAATGAGCCATCTTGAAAACCTGCTCCCTTCTTTGTGCCCTTCGCGCCCTTCGTAGTTGGAAAAGCCGGGCGCTCCCCCGCTCACCCCACCTGCACCACGCAGAAACCGTAGTCCAGCGCGCCGTCCGCAGGCCGGTTCGCCTCCGGGATGAAATACAGCTCCAACCGGCGGTCCTTGCCGCTGCGCGAAGCCAGCACCCGCGCCCTGCGAAGGATGCGCAGATGCTTGCTCACCCCGTCAAAGTCCCGGCCCAGCACCGACGCCACCTGGCTCGCCGCCAGTGCCTTCCCGCCAGCGAGCATCTTCACCATCTCCCACCGCAGCGGATTCCCCAGCGCAGCAAAAAAATCCGCCCGGTCCACCGGCTTTGACGCTGGATTCGCCGCCGCGACCGGTGCGGCACCGGATGCCGCCGGCTCCGGCATCGCGGACGCAGGCTGCACCGCCGGAGGGGGCGCGGGAGCACTCGAAGCATTAGGCTGGGGAACCGAGGCAGGATCGCTCATGGCGCAAACCCTAGCCCTTCGACGCCGCACCCCACAAGCCCCGACTTCGGAGCAAAATGGCGGGTATCACCACCTCCGAGGCTCCGATGTCGGAGCTATTTGGCGGGAATCACCACCCCGAGGGGTCCCCCTCAACCACCCCCAAGGCACCCACGTCGGAGCAAAATGGCGGGCATCACCACCTTCACACCCCCGATGTCGGATCAAAACATCGGGAATCACCACCCCCAAGGCACCCGCGCACCTCCCTCAGGGCTCCGATGTCGGAGCGTCTAGGCGGGAATCACCACCTTAAACCCTCGGCGAAAAGCCCTCCTAAAGAGAAGGCGGGCCTAGAAGCCGAGTTTACCCGACGAAATTAGCGGACAAACTACCTCGCACCTCCCGCCACATCGCCACCCCGTCCGAAGTCCCTGTGGAGAAGAATCAACTCTCGGTTCACCGCCACCGCCTTCACCTGCACCACCCGGACGCGCGTCTTCAGGTCGGCGAGTAGTGGGGCATAGCCAGAGGAAAGAATCGAATATTCGTGCCTCATCGCTGCTTCGGCTCTCTCACCAGCGAATCTGGCACACGACAGCAGGCATAGAACTTTTCGTCGCAACCTTCGGCACGCCATTTCGCCAAGACTTCCAATGGTTCCTTGAGTTCCCGCATCTCGAAGCGGTCATTCTCCCCTCCGGACGAGTGATGCTGAAGCATCGTGACTTTAATGTCGCGGGCGGCGCAGCGGCGCAGCACCTCAGCCACATTGTCGGCCGTGAACCAGCCACTGCTTCCTGATTCGGCTTCGGCCTGCTCCTCCGCAGAAAGGGGAAACTCGGACGAAGGGGCGGGAAGGCATGGCAGGCCGACGAAAATGTGCTCATCAAGAAATCGCTTCTTCTGCTTTTCCATTTCGGCGTGCTGCCGATTCACGGCCTTGCGCTCGACTTCCGCATTCTCTGTCGCTTCGACGATGGCAGCGGCGGCCTCGACGGCTTCACCGCGGGCGACGAGATACTCTCCTGCGAATTTTCGGAATTCCTCGTCGCCGAGTGTCTCACGCAGTTCGCGACAGTCCCAATCCATACGCTCAGCCCTGCCTGTTTCCGCAAGGTAAAACTGCGTGCCGCAGACCTCGCAGGTGTAGAGTTGGGACGGATATTTGCGCTGCCAGCGCCCAACGCGTGCACTCGCTTTGCAGAACGGACAGTGAGGAAAGATGGTGTAAATGCCGAAGTCCGTGTGCCCAAGCGGGAGCAGTTCCACATGCAGACTCAAACCACTCGACTCGGCTCGTTCGATTGCACCGGCTAGGTGAGAGAACTGGCGAAGCTGGTCATGGTCCACCTTGCCCGCTGCCTCCATGTCGCGAGTGTCCTCTGCCAGCATTTCCGAAATAAGCAGGCGGAGCACTGGCAGTGCTCTCGCTGGAACAGGAGAAACTGCCCATAGGCCAAACCAGAGCGGCCTCGTCGCGGGGAAGCCCTCGGACACTTCGCGTTCGAGTCCGAGCCGCGAAATGATACTCTGCAACTGCGCTTCGGTGTCTGGAGACTCCGGCCTTTGATAGATGTCCCCGGCACAGCTCGCGATTTCGTGAGCGCGGACGTTTGCAGGGCATTCGTGGCACATTCTGAACAGCGCCTCCGGTCCACCGAATTTCGCGAACTCCTTTGAGATTACAAAGCCAGACGCTGGATACATGAGACCCGGCTTGAAACGCACTTTTTCGCGGCCCGGCACGTGGGCGTATGTGCATGAACTCACATAGATGTCGCCATACACCCCAAAGCCATGTTCCCGATTCCGCAATCCGCACGAGTAGGCCCGCGCCATCCAAACGCTTTCCAGCGCAGCAGAAGGTTTGCGGTTTGACGGCTCGTCAGGGCGCAGACGGCAAGTCTGCCCGAGTGCCCATTGAACAATCTGTCGAGTGTCAGCCATACGCTCCGTCTACTATTCTCTCCCCACCCTCTCCAGCCGCCACAGCGCGTAAGCCGCGTCCAGCTTTGAAGGTAGCGAGTTCCTCGATGAGTTTGTTGACGCTGGGGGCGCGGTGGATTGTGAGTTTGCGGAGCCGGAGTTGTTTGTCGTCGGGCAGATGGTAAGGATACTCATGGCCGTCAGATCATTGCTCATTTTGCTCCCAACAGTTTGAATGCGTTCGTTCAGTTCCCCTCACGCACCGCGAGTGCGGAGAGCGTCTGCTCCAGCTTCTCGTGCTCCGTCGGATTTACCGGCAGCGTGTCCTTCTGAAAAGCGGGCAGCAGCTTTTCCCAGACGAGATCCAGTTCGCCCTGCATCTGGCCGGTCTTGGCGGTGATGGCGATGACGGCGTCATGCTCGGGCATGACGAGGCAAATCTGCCCGTCGCGTCCGTCGCCGCGGAAGGCGCCGTGCTGGCAGCGCCAGAACTGGTAGCCATAGCCCTGACGCCAATCGACGTTCTTGCCGCTCGGCGCCTTGTCGTTCTCGACCTGCTTGGAAGTGGCGGCCTCGACCCATTTCTCAGGGAGCAGTTGCCGCCCGTTCCATTTCCCCTTCTGCAGATAGAGCTGGCCGAATTTCGCGATGTCCTCGGTGCGGACGAAGAGGCCGTAGCCGCCGAGATTGTAGCCCTCGGCGGTCGCGCCCCACTCGGGATTCTCTATGCCGAGCGGCTCGAAGAGGCGCGGCTTCAGAAAATCGAGCGCGCGCTGGCCTGTCGCCTTCGTGACGATGGCCGAGAGCATGTAGCTGCCAGGCGTGTTGTAGCGGAACCATGTGCCGGGCGTGTGCGTGACGGGATGGGCGAGGAACTCCTTCACCGAAGGGCCGTCCTCGATCTTGAACTTCGGCTCCGTGTCGTGTCCGCCGCTCATCGAGAGCAGGTCGCGCACGCGCATTGCCTTGAGGTTTTCCGAAGCATCCGCCGGCGCCTCGGCGGGGAAAAATTTCAGCACCCGGTCATCCAGGCCCAGTTTCCCCTCCGCGACGGCAAACCCGACGGCGGTCGAGGTGAAGCTCTTGCTCAGCGACCACAGGACGTGCGGTTTTTCGGCGGACTCCGGCTTCCACCAGCCCTCCGCGATCACATGCCCGTGCCGCACGAGCATGAAGCTGTGCAGCGTGTGGATCGTCTTGTCCGCCGTCTCGACAAATTCCCGAATCGCCGCTGAAGACACGCCCTGCGCCTCCGGCGTGCTGCGCGGGAGCGGCTGCGCGGCGACGGCGTGGCAGGCGAGGAGGAAAAGGAGCGGGGTGAAGCGGGAAGGATTCATGCGCACCTTCATGGTCTCATTGCATCCGCGTGTCGCGCCGAAATCGAATCCCTCGCGAACGGCGGGCGTCAGGGCGTCAGGGCGTCAGGGCGCTGCCACGCGCACGTCGGTCTTGATCGAATTCGCGATGAAGCACTGCTCGTGCGCGTGGTGGTGCAGGCGTTCAAGGTCAGCCGCGGACGGGGTCTTTTCGCCGCTCCACACGATGCGCGGGCGCAGCGTGATGGTGCTCACCCACGGCACTCTGCGCTCGTTCTTCGTCATCACGCCAGAGGCTTCGTCCTCATAGCTGTCGGCGATGAAGCCTTCCTTCGACGCGAGCCAGAGAAACGTGAGCATGTGGCAGCTCGACACGGAGGCAACGAACGCCTCCTCGGGATCCACGTTCGCGGCGTTCGACCACGGCGCGGGGACGACATTCGGCGCGGGCGAGGCGGGCACGGTCACGCCGCCGTCGAAGGTCCACGTGTGCTCGCGCGAGTATCGGCCCCGGAGAAAGTCGGGGTCGCGGCGGACCCAGCGGACGGTGGCTTTGTGTTCGTGCATGGCGGTCGGGCTCAGGGTTTGTCCGGGACGGAAGTGAGGAACCACTCGACGCCGGCGGACAGCACGTGCGTGCCCGACTCGTCGTGCAGCTCGACGTTCACCAAAATCAGCGCGCGTCCCTTCGCCGCCAAGCCTGCGCGAAGCTCGTCGAGCGCGCCGGCTGCGACGCTGGCTCCCGATGACACGGCGCCATTCGCGGGCTTGCGAAATTTTGCCTCCAGACGCCGCACGACCGGCACCACGGCTCCGGTGTCTCTAAGCTCCCGCAGGAGGAATTCCCCGCTGCACGCCTCCGCAAGTGCAAGCAGCGCCCCCGCATGCACGGTGCCGAGGTGGTTCAAGTATTGCCCGCCCTCCGGCAGCCGCAGGAGATGCGTGCCGTCTGCGGCGGGCCCGATGTTCAGCAGACGGTTGAAGGGCAGTTCCGTAACGGAGTTCATGGCGCGAGTCGCTTCTTCATGCGCACGACCGGCAGGGTCAACCCTTCGCGCATCGGCACTTCGTAGCGCTCGACAACCTCAAAGCCGAACCTCGCGTAGAGCGGTTCGCCCGCGAGCGTGGCGACGAGTTCGGCGTTCGGGAATCCGGCGGCGGTGATGGCGGACTCGCATGCCTTGAGTATCGCGCGGCCGATGCCGCGGCGCGCAAAATCGGGATGCACGAAAAACGCACGGATGCGCGCGGGCTCGCGCGACGGGTCGATCAGTTCATCCGCACCGCCTCTCGCCCGGTCACCCCCGAACACCGCCCTTCGCCTGCTCCACCCACCGCAGCCGACGATGCGCTGCTCGTGCTCCACGACGAAGTAGGTGCCGTCCACAATGAGCTGGCGATCCACGCCGAAGACCGGTCCGAGCGCGGCCTCCATCTGCGCAGGCGAGTAGTGTGCCGCCTGGAGCTCGCGCACGGACAGCGGAATGAGTTCCTCCAACGCAGGCACATCCCCCATGTTCGCGGCGCGGAGGCTCCAGTATGCGTGTGGGGAGACGCTCATCGAAATTTTGCGGAGCCGGCGCAGCTCATCGCCCAATCACGATCTCCGTGTCGTAGAGGAAGCTCACTTTCCCATCCTGCTGGTGCGCGTCGAAAATGCGCCGCAACTCCGCGAGCATCGGCTCATGCAGGGAATGGCCCGCAGCGGGTGCGTAGGACGAGGACAGCAGCCGGCCGCGGAGACCGTCGAATTCGAAATGCTGCGCATTCGGCAGCGTGTGCCGCGTGAAGCGCGAATCGAGGAAGAATTCACTGAACGCGGAGTCATCCACGTTCTCATGGCGCACCTGCATGTAGTCGGGCGCGAATTTTCGCAGCAGCGCCTCATACTCGCGGAGGAATGGCGTGCTCTCAGTCTGCCGCACATTCCACACGAGCACGACGCTGCCGCCCGGCTTGAGGATGCGCGTGAATTCCGTGCGCGCCCGCGCGCGGTCGAACCAGTGGAACGCCTGCGCGGAGAAAACCATGTCCACAGTGCCATCCGCGAGCGTCGTCGCCTCCGCAGGCGCGGCGATGCTGTGGAAGCGCGGGTTTTCACCGAGGAAACTTTTTGCGGCCTCCCGCATCGGGCCATTCGGCTCGACGGCAAAGACTTCGCATCCCGCATCGAGCAGCAGGCGAGACGAGATGCCGGTGCCGGAGCCGATGTCCGCCACGTGGGCGCGCTCGTGCAGTCCCGCGTGCTCGCGCAGGACATCGATCATTTCGCCGGGGTAACCGGGACGGTAGCGGACGTAGTCTGCAACGCGGCTGGAGAAGCGCTCGAGAGTGTCCGATGGAGGCTGGTGCTTGCTCATGGCGCGGCATTCCTCCGCATGAGTTCCGCGACTTCGCGGTCCATCGCGTCACCGCTGGCGGCGAGCGCGGCAATGACGCCCGCCTTGTCCTCCGCGTTCCGGTTCTGGCTCAGCTTGAACTTCCCCTCGATGCGCGTGACTTCGATTTCGACGCCGACGATTCCCGCCATGAGCCGGTCGCGGAACTCATCCGGCATCGCACCGTGCCAGCGCCCTTCGCGCGGCGACTCGTGGAATTCGACAAGCTCGCGCAGCATCGCGGCAAAATGCGCGTGGTCGGTGACGATGCGCGGCTGTCCGCACGCATGCACGGCAGTGTAGTTCCAAGTCGGCACCGCGGGCTCGGTGGCATACCAGACTGGCGAAATGTAGGCGTGCGGCCCGGTGAAAATCACCAGCACCTCGCGCCCGTCGTCGAAGTGGCGCCACTGCGGATTCGCCCTGGCGAGATGCGTCGCGAGCGTGAGCCTCTGGCCTTCCTCCTCGCGCACGAGCACCGGCATGTGTGTCGCATGCGGCACCGTGCCATCGTGAGTGACGACGGTGGCGAAGCTGTGGCGCCGCATGAATGAAACCAGCTCGCCGCGATCCTCGACTTTGAAATGCGCGGACGAATACATCGCGGTCCCCATACCCGCTGGCCGGCGCCGGAGCAAACGTGTTTGCGCCCACACGCGCACGCCTTACCCGACGCTCCAGCGGATGCTGCGGCGCGGGCCCGGATAGTGGTAGTGCGCGTCGGGATTCTCAATGAAGCCGCGGCGGTTGATCTTCATCCCTTCGCCAGTCAGACGGGCGCGCTGTTCGCGTGCGATGCGCCGCGGGGCGGAGGGGCTGATGCGGCCTTCCGCGCCGACGATTCGGTGCCACGGGAGCGCGGCGGCTTCCTCCGCGGTGAGGTTTCCCAGCACGGCGGCGACGTGCAGCGCGGCGACATTCATGTGCGTGGCGATGGAGCCGTAGGTGGTGAATTTTCCCTCCGGCACGAGCGCGACTTGCCGCACGACCTCCGCGCGGATGCGGGCAAATGCTTTCGACTTTGGCATGTGCGCGGAAGGTTCGCGTCGGCAACGATGCGTGCTTTACTTCAAGAACTCGTCGAGCACGCGCTTCGCGTTTCGCGGATTCACCACGAGCGCGCCGTGGCCGGAGGTGTTGTCCTCGATGGAAAAGACGACGGTCGCGCCCTGCTGCCTCAGCCACTCCGCGGTGCGCTTCATGCCGGGAATGCCGTCGCGGTCCGGCTGCGGGTCGCGCTCGCCGGCGGCGGTGATCCACCGCGCGCCCTTCAGCGGACGGTCACCGTAGTCGCCAGCGAGCAGCGCGCGCGTGGGCGGATAGTCGAGCCCGACACCACCCGAGCTCGCGACGGCGAGTGAGAACCACTTTCTCCCGCGCCCCGCATCGAGCGCGGCGACAGCGTAGCTGTTCGCCGAGCCGCGGCTGAAACCGTGCAGCATCACCGCGCCCGGTTTTGCACCGACGGAGGACAGCACGCGGTCGAACTCGCGGCTGATGTCCTCCGGCGTGAGGAAATCGCGCATCATGTCCCCGGTGCCGAGCCACCACTGGAGGCACACGATGCCGACATCCCGGCCCTTCAAATGCGGCTGCCAAACCGCGAGGTCATCCGCAGCGAAACCCTTCGCCGGCTTGCCCGCGCCGTGCAGCGAGGCGATCCACTTTTTCGGCGACGGCGAGCTTTTCCACACGAGTGCGAAGCTGCGCCCGTCCGATGTCGCGCGCACCTCGGGCTTCAGTTTTTCCGCCGTGGAAGAGAACCGCGCATCCTTCCGCGACTGTTCCCAGAGCTTCGCCGCATCGCCGGAAAGCGGCGGTTCCGCTGCAAACACAGTCGAAACGTGGACGAGGATGGCAGCGGCGAAAGCGAGGGGTTTCATCGCGAAGATGATGCAGTGTCCGCGGCAGAACGCGAGCCGGCGGAGGAACGGACCAACGTCACACGGTGACATGCTTCTTCAACTCGGCCACCATCGCGCGCTGGCGCTCCTCGACGAACGCCTTTGCCTTCGCCGCTTTCGCTTTCGCGGCGGCGGGATCCTTCGCCATCGCCAGCACGGTCGGCACGACGCGCGCGACTTCGTCCTCCTTGTCCAGGTCGAAGAGCCAGTCGCCGAGCCCGATGTCGCGCCACATGATGCCCTTGCTCGTCTGCTCGGCCCAGCGGCAGACGATCGCGGGGATGCCGTTGCCGATGCACATGATCGGCGAGTGCATCTCGTGGCCGAAGAGCCCCGCGCTGCGGCGATACGTGCTCAGCGCCTCGCCAGTGAGCCAGTAGTCGGGCTTCCACACGCAGCGAGCGCGCACGTCGGCCGGCAGCTTGTCGAGGAGCATCTCCTTGTTCACCGCCATCTGCGTCTTGTCCTCGGGGCAGAGGAGAATCTTGAGGTCCGTCTCTTTTGCGACCGCGGTGATCGCGTCGCGCAGCGGCTTGCAGTCGTGCTCCTTCATCGCCTCGTTGCGCGCGTGCTTCACCGGGTCGGGCTTCGCGCTCTTCTCCGGCAGCACCCAATACGGCGTGTAGCGCAGGCGCGGGATGCAGCAGAGGAATTTGCCCGCCTCCAGCCCGTTCGCCTTTAGGAATGCCTCCGCCTTCGCATCGTCGCGCAGATCAGTCGCAAATGCGCCATCCGGCCCGAACTCCATCACGGGTGAGGTGCAGCCTTTCGCCTTCACCATGTCGCGCGATACCGAGTCGCGGAAGAAGACGAACTTCGCGCCGCTGAGCACCTCGATCGTTTTTCCCAACGCACTGTCCGGCATCGGCTTCGTCGCGGTCGAGCCCTGTGCGGCGACGGTGATGCCGAAGACGCCATACGGCTTCCCGGTTTCCTTCACCCAGCGGACGATGTCCTTCTCCGCCACGAGCGACGGGCCCGAGCCGTGGAGCAGGAACTCACACTCGGCGAACGCCGCCTTCAACCGCTCGGCTCCCTGCACGATCTCGACCTTCGGAAAACGCGCGCGCAGCATCTCATCGACGCCGTTGTCCACCTTGCTCGGCCACAGCCGGATCTCGGCTTCCGGAAACATCTTCTCGAGAATCGCGAGCACGCCCGGCGTGTGCGCGATGTCGCCGATGTTCACCGTCTGCCACGACGAGCGGAGCAGGATGCGCGGAACACGCCGCTCTGCAGCGGAGAGCTGCGGCGCCAGGGCAGCAGCGGTGAAGGCGGCGGCGGAACGTGTGATGAAGCGGCGACGGGACTGAGTGGCGTTTTGCATGGGGATCATTTCGTAAAGTGGAGGAGCATCCCTCCGCCACCGCAATCCTTCACCTCCCGCTGCCCGCGGACGGCAGCACCGAGTCCCCGCGCGACGGGATGCGGTTTGGGAAATTGGAGTCTCATTTTCGTCGGGTCGCCACCCTGCTCCCGAACGAAATCCTCCGCGATGGAAATCTCTGCTTTCACCCTGGAGTTCACGCCTCGGCCTCCGAACCAGAAGCGCGTTGCGAGGCGCTTCCGGTGCACCACTGGGTCCACGCACCACGCAGCGCCTGCTCAACATCCAGAGTGAAGCGGGCATGATCGAGGAGCGCCGACTTCTGCATTCTCCCGCGAAGGGCGGCACGCAGTTCGGCCAGCCGCGGCAGGTCTTCCGCAAGATTCACCGCAGCCGCAACATACTCATCCTCCGAAGACACCGCGAGTTCGCCGAGACCGACGTTCGCGAGCAGGCTCAGCCCAGCGCGGGACACCGGCAGTTCGCCGACGAGGGAGACGACCGGAATCCCCATCCACAGTGCATCACAGGTGGTCGTCATGCCGTTGTAGGGGAATGTATCGAGCGCAATGTCCACGTCCTGGTAGCGCGCGAGAAACGCCGACTGCGCGTCGCCATCCGGGACGGTGCCTCGGAACTTGAGAAATTCGATGCGTTCCGGCGCGATGCCGTGGCGTTCAAAGCCGAGCCGCACCGCGGAAGACGCGCCGCGCGACAGCAGGAGGAGGCGCGACCCTGCGACACGCGCCATGATTCGCGCCCAGAGCGCGAAGACGCGCGGGTTGAACTTCGCGAAGTTGTTGAACGACGCAAACGTCACCGCGCCTCTGCGCAGCGCAGGCAGTCCGCCCGGCGGCGGCGATTCCGGCGGCGGAGCGTAAGGGGTCCAGCAATGCGGGAGGCGCAGGGCCCGTTCATTCCGATCCTCAAGAGGCGCCCCCTTGGGATCGAGGTGTGGATCCGTGATGCGAAAATCCATCGTGTCGAGCCCCGTGGATCCCGGATAACCGAGCCAGGAAACCTGCACCGGCGCGGGCTTGCGGGCGAAGACAGGCAGCCGGTTGCCGGAAGTGTGAAGCGAAAGGTCCACCAGCACATCGATGCCATCGCTGCGGATGAGCGCGGCAATCTGCCCGTCCGAGAGCCCGGCCACATCGCGCCATTTGGATGAGCAGCGCCTGAACCGCTCGGTGACACTGTCCGCAATGCTGCAATTGGAATAGCATGCGAACTCATGGCGCGTGCGGTCGTGGTGCTCGAAGACCGGCAAAAGCGCGCGGCCCACGACATGGTCGCGAAAATCCGCGGACACGAAACCAACTCTCAGGCGCCGGTTCGGATCCGCATTGTTCCCGTGCCGCGGAATCGCCTCCCGCAGCGGCCGCGCATGCTCACGCGACCAAGACTGCATTTCTTCACGGATCCGGGCTGCATCACCGCCATGCCGCAGGAGGAGGAAATAGACGAGGTTGCTCCGCGCCAGGGGCTGGCGTGGATCCCACTCGATGCTGCGGCGCAGCCACTCGAGCGATTCGTCGATTTCGCCGCACTCGCGCAGCGCCATCGCAAGGTTGTTTGCGAGCGAGGGGCTTCGCGGAGTCCGGCGCAGGCCCTCGCGGTAGGCGCCGATTGCCTCGTCCAGCCTTCCGAGCGCGAGCAGCGAGAGCCCGAGGTTTGCAAAAACCTCGCCGAACTCCGGCTTGAGCCGCACCGCATTCTCGAACGCCGCGATTGCTCCGGCGTGATTCCCCTGATCCGCCCGTGCATTGCCAAGGCAGCAGTGGGCTTCGGCAAACCCGGGCCTTTGGGCGATGATTTCCTCGCAGAGCGCGGCTGCCTCGTCGCACCGGCCGATCTCGGTGAGGCAGTTCGCTAGATTCATCCGGTAATGAAGTCGCGCGGGATCGAGCGCGATCGCTCTCGATATCAGTCCGGCTGCCTCCGCAAACCTGCCACTCTGGCCCGCTATCTGGCCAAGCAGGTGAAGGACTTCCGCATTCGAAAGATCCTGCGCATGAAGCCGTGCACAAATCTGCTCCGCTTCCGCCAACCGCCCGGCAGAGAGGTGCGCCACCGCTGTGCGGAGCAATTGCTGGAATTCAGTCGGCGACATCTCGGCAGCCTACGCCGCAGGGGTGAAACTTTCGAACGTCATTTGGAAACCCCCACTTGCGAGCCGCGAGCCACATTCAAAGCGGGCACACAGCGCTACACCGCCGCCGCCCCGGTCGTGTCGCGCTCGATGAGCCGGACGCCGACGGTGATCTTTGCGGCCTCCACAGGGATTCCGTCCCGGAGCTGCCGCTCGGCCTCGGCCACGGCGAGCGATGCGATCTCATCGGCGGGGAGCACGACCGCGCTCACGGGGATGCATGAATCAATGGCGCCGCCGTGATCTGCAAATGTGACCACGCTGAGCTGATCGGGAACCCGCAGGCCTGCGCCGTGCGCGCCCGCGAGCACGCCGCTGGCGGCAGCTTCGGCGAGGCAGATGAGCGCGGTGGGCTTCGACGGACGGCCAACCATCTGCCTCACCGCGGCAGCTCCATCCTCGAAAGTGAGGTTTCCGCTGAAGACGTCCCCGGCGTGGATCGCGATCCCGACACCGGATGCGGCATCGTCGATGGCGCGTTTCATTTCAACGTAACGCTCATCAAGGCCGCCAGCGGGGCCATCCACGATACCCACATGGCTGTGCCCGTGCCCGGCGAGCAGCCCCACGGCGAGTTTCGCCGCAGCGGCATAATCCGGCACGATGCTGGTGGTGCCCGGAGCCCGTGTGCAGCGTCCCAGCAGGATCACGGGCAGACCCCGGGCGTGGAGCACGCGGCAGATCGACGAGTTCTCACCGCCGACGCAGACGACCTTCGAGACGATGCCGTGCGCGAGAGGAGCCGGCAGCTCGACATCCGCGCCATACTCGCACGCCTCATCGTAGAGGATCACGCTCAGGCAGGAAGGGCGGCGTGCGCTGTGCGCCATGAGCGAGGATGAGAGGCGCGCGACGGATGGGTTAGCGATGCCGCCGGGGATTTTGTCCGAAACCAGCAGGCACGTCTCGCCGAGTTCCGGATAAATGCGGACGACCGCTCGGAGGTCGTTCGGGATGTATCCGAACTCACGGCAGAGCCGGAACACGCGTTCGCGGGTATCGGGGCTGACGCGGATGCCGTAAGTGCGCTCATTGAGCATCGAGGAAATGGCGCCCTGCGAGACCCCGGCAGCACGAGCAACGTCGGCGATCGTGACTGACTTCGCCGGGACGTTTTCCTTTTGCACAGACCTGTATGGCGACACCCCCGACCCTTGGTCTGGTGTAATTCCCTCGGAAGGCACGCTCATGGGGAATTCTTAATGTTTCAAGCAATCGCGCCCAAGCAAAAAAAGGGGGGCTATTTTGACATGTGCGCCTGTGGATTCCCGCGCGGCTCAAGGGCACGCCGCAGCAGGGCGGAAGCCGCCTATTCCTCTGGCAGCACCAGCTTTACGAGCCGGGCGACGCCATCGCGGGCAAAGTCGCTCGCCGGATAAATCTTCTGCGCCTTGAGGTAATGCGCGAGGCTGGAGCCGATCTGGTCGCGCTTTTCGAGATCCTCGGCGCTGCGGATCACCTTCACGAACTCGCTCGCACGTGTCGTCATGTCCGCGCGCTGCTGGTTGAGCTTCGCATCGTCGGGGAAATCCGACCACGCGCGCTCCAGGCTCTCCCATGCCCCTGCATGGTTCCCCGTGCGCGACATCTCCTCCGCGCGCATGAGCGACGCTTCGATCGTCTCGATGTTTTTCATCACCTTTTCAAGCGTCTGCTTGCGCTCGGGGTTCACCGCGACGGCGGCAATGAAGCGCACCTTGTCGTTGTAAATCTGCCGGTAGTTCCGCTGGCTCACGAGTTGATCGAATTCAAGGAGCGACTTCTGCACGACATCGCTCTGGTTGAAGAGCTTCTCCGTGGCCTCCTTGAATTCCGGGTTGTTCGGCCATTCCTCGGCGGCGTCGGCGAGCGCCTTTTCGAGCGTCGCCTTGTCATTGTCGAGGGCGGCGGCCCGCGCCTTCGCAATCAGCATCCGGGCCTTCACTCGCGCGGCTTCGATGGCCTGGGTGGGCTTCGAGTCGTCGAAGTCGTTCGCGACCCTCTTCATGTCCTTCACGAGCTGCTCGGCGCGGCCGTAGTCGCGCACATCGATCGCGGAGATGAGCTGGTAGCTCTTCTGCGCAAACTCGAGGCACTTCCGCTTTTTCTCGCGCGGAACGAGGCGCACTTCGGGCATGTATTCCCCGGTCACGAAGACCTCCTGCATGCGCATCGTGGCGCCCTGCATCTCGTTTTTCTCGATGAGGAAATCGAACGCCTTCACGCCCTCGCGCACATCGCGGATCATCTCGTTCGCCATCGAATCGATGATGCTCACCGTGGGCGGCATGCCGGTGCTCTTCGCGAAGAGATCCGTCGCGTCCTTGCCGAGGTTCAGCTTCGTGTCGCCGTCGGTGAAAAGCGCGCGGTAGAAGCGCGTGGCCATCAGCACGTGCTGGAAGCGGCGCTGGAGGAAGAACTGCACCATCATCGCCTGGAACTCGACCTTTGCCTGCAGCTCGCTGAGCTCCTTCTTCACCTGGTTCGCCTTGATCGTCGCGAGGTTCTCCGTGAGCCGCCGCGTGTAGCTCGCCGTCTGCGCGTCGGTCTGGTTTCCGGGGTTGATGTTCGAGCTTCCGGTGCCGGGCTTGATGTTGTTCGTGCCGGCATTCTTGCCGCTCGGCTGCGACGGCTTCGACATCGCCTTGTCCATGTTCACCACGCCGATGTTCCACTCCAGCTTGCGCGAGGCCTCCTCGAGCGCGTCGTTGGCGTTCGCGAGCCGGGTGACGTTTCGCTGCGCCTGCCAGACGGAATACACGGCATCCGCGAGCGAATTGCAGAGCCGCGCGTCGATGTCGTAGCGCCCCGCGTAGGGCAGCAGCCGGAATGCAGCGTCCACATTCTGAACCGTCGCCTGCCCCGGCGCGAGGAGGACGAGGATGCGGTCGATGATTTGCCGGTAGCCCACCTCCTCGCCGGTCGTCGCCTCGGGCGCGTTCAGGAACTTCTCGAAGCGCGCCTGAAAAATCCGGTTGTTGGTGACGTTCCAGTTCTTGCCGTTGAACGTCATCACCTCCGAGCCGGGATCGAGCACCGGGATTTCCTGGCCGAAGGGCGAGTTGTTCGGCTTCGCACCGGGCTTTGCCGCGCCGCCGGGCGCCGGAGAAGCAGGTGCAGGTGCGGCAGCGGGAGCGCCGCCGGGCGGAAGTGCATCTGGCACCTGCGCGATCGCGGTGCAGAGGCTCAGGATCGAGAATGCAAGAATCTGCCGGGAAGGTTTTGTGCGCATAAAGGGAACGGTCGGAGCATAGCGCCCCCGAGCCTCGATGCAACGCCCGCCCCGCCTCCCTTAAACTTTCTTCACCTCAAGCACCTTCAGCACACCCTTCTCGTCGACCTCGACCTTGAATAGCAGCCGCTGCCCCTTCTGCACATTCTCGCCGCGCAGACCGGGCGGCAATACCACGCTCACCGGCTCGCCATTCACATCGACCGAAAAGACCCGCGCGTTCTTCACGTAGCGGAGCTGTTCGCCGACGACGCAGTCGAGCTTGTAGGTGTTCCCGCGCAGCGAGTTCGAGTTTTGCAGGTAATCCGCCGTCGGGAAGGGCGCGAGCGTGCGGAAGGGATCGGCCACCGTGCTCTTCAGCGTCATCCAGCCGCCGACGATCGCCGCAATCACGACGGCAGCCGCGATGGCGAACCATGCGGGATTGACGGATGAACTGGCTCTGCGACCCATTTCGCGCACGCTAGAAAAGGGCGCGCGCGTTGGCAAAGGCTTTCGCGCCGGGCCTCGACACCGGCTCTCCAGCGCGTATCGTCTCCGCGTGCGCGAACCGGATCACACGACTGCCACTCTCGCGGGAAGCTTCCTCATCGCGCACCCCGGCCTGCTCGACCCGAATTTCCGCCGCGCCGTGCTCATCCTGCCCGACCACTCGGCGAGCGACGGAAGTTTCGGCCTCATCCTCAACCGCCCGACCGGCCGCGTGATCGGCGACCTGCTCGTCAACAAGCCGCTTGGAAACCTCGCGCGCGTGCCGGTGCTGAACGGCGGACCCGTCGGCGCCGACCAGCTCGTGCTCGCGGCATTCCGCTGGCATCCGCAGACGCACGTGCTCGAATGCCGCCACCATGTCCCCATCGAGGAGGCGGAAAGCCTCGTCTCGAAGCAGCACCACACCGTGCGCGCATTCGCCGGCTACGCGGGCTGGTCCGCGGGCCAGCTCGACAGCGAGCTCGCCCAGCGCTCGTGGCTCATCCACAAGGCGGACGACGCGGACGTGCTCGACATTTCCCGCGCACCGACGGTGTGGCGCGAACTCACGGGCACCTTCGGCCCGTGGTTCCGCATGGTCGCCGAGGCGCCGGAGGATCCCTCGCTGAACTGACCGCGCAGCACGCGCGGAGTGGACAGCGCGGCACGGCGCGTTACATGAGACGCCATGCTGCTCTGGCGCGAAAAAATCCCCGACACCTGGCTGCCGAAGATCCGCTCCGATCTCGGCGCTGTGCTCGTGGACCACGCGCACCTCGAGCGCAAGGCCGCGACGTCCGCGCTGAACATGGAGAAATACGCCGAGCTGCACGACCGCGTCTCGGAGCTGAACGCCATCGCCATCGAGGAGCTGCAGCACTTTGAACTCGTGCTCGGCCTGCTCCGCGAACGCGGCGTCCCTTTCACCAGCGCGAGGAAGAGCCCGTGGATTTCCGGGATGATGGCGCAGATCCGCAAGGGCCGGAAACAGCAGGTCATCGATCACCTCGTCGCCTGCGCGCTCATCGAGGGCCGCTCCTGCGAGAAATTCCAAATCCTCGCCGAGGCCGTGGGCGACCTCGATCCCAGCCTCGCGAAATTCTACGGCAGCCTCGTCGAAAGCGAGGGCAACCACTACGCGACCTACCTCATCATGGCACGGCACATCGACGAGGCCGAGGCGGACCGCCGCCTCGACTTCTTCCTCGATCTCGACGCGAAGCTCATCCGCGAGCCGAACCCGCTCCCGATGCTGCACTAGGTAATTCGGGCTTCCCATCGGCGCACGCGGCGGTGCATTTTGCGGCGAATGCCAGCAGAAGCGCGCGTCATGAAAACTTGGATCCAGCAGAAGGGGCTCATCCCCGTCTTTCTGTTTGGCTTCTCGCTGTGGTTCCTGTGGGACGGCCTCATCGGCTGGCCGCGCAGCAACGAGCGATGGGACGCGCACGAGCGGCTGAAGGCGCAGGCCGGCGAGTGGGAGAAACTCTGCGCCTCGCGCGGATGGACGACCGAGCCGCCGCACAAGCGCTATTCCGGCGCGGAAATCACCGTGCAGTTCGTCTTTGTCGGCCTCACCGCTGCCATCGGCACCTTCAGCCTCCTCTACTGGCTGCGCTCGAAGAAAATGACCATCCGCTCCGAGGCCGACGCGGTCTTCACTCCCAGCGGAAGGCGCGTGCCTTACGGGAGCATCACGCTGATCGACCGGCGGAAATGGAAGTCCAAGGGCCTCGCGACGGTCTTCTACACGCTCGAAGGCTCCAAGGGCCGCTTCGTCCTCGACGACGCCAAATACGATCCGGCGGCGCTCGACACGATCCTCGACGACATCCAACGACTCACCGCCGGCAACGCGAAGGTGCAGGAGTGAGTGGTGCGGCGGACGCAGTGGCCGGCGCTGAATTATCAGTGCCCGGAATTCAATGCTCTCAACGACTGGGAGCCGAGCACGGCGCGCTGCGCGCTGAACTTCTTGCCACACACCGCTCCCGTTGCTGAAATCCGCGCCCCTTTCACCACAAGCAAAAACACATCCCATGAAATACGGCCTCAACATCCCTGACAAAGGCGCACTCGACTTCCTCTCGCTCGGCGCGCTCGTGCATCGCCTCGACCCCGGCATCATCCCTTTCCGCAAGGCATCGCACTGCGACATCCACGTGAGCGGCGGTGAATTCAACGTCTCCGCAAACCTCTCCGACTGCTTCCGCCTCAACACCGGCGTGGCGAGCGCGATGGTGGACTACCCGATCGGCGACATGATCGCCGAGCGCGTGCGCGCGATGGGCGTGAAGCCGTTCTACAAGAAGTTCAAGCACGACGGCGTGCGCGGGCCGAACATGGCGACCGTGTATTCCGACCGCGGCCAGGGCGTGCGCGCCCCCGTCGTTTTCTACAACCGCAGCAACGAGGCCGCCGGCCAGCTCAAGCCGGGCGACTTCGACTGGGCCGGCATTTTCTCGCAGGGCGTGCGCTGGTTCCACTCGGGCGGAATTTTCGCCGCGCTCTCAGAGACAACAGGCGAGGTGATCATCGAGGCGATGAAGGCGGCGAAGGCGAGCGGCGCGGTGACGTCGTTCGACCTGAACTACCGCCAGAAGCTGTGGGACATCTGGGGCGGCCACAAGAAGGCCGTCGAGACGCTCGCCCGCATCGTCGAGCACGTGGACGTGCTCGTCGGCAATGAGGAGGACCTGCAGAAAGGCCTCGGCATCGAGGGGCAGGACGTCGAGTCCGCCTCGAAGCTCGACCCGACCGCGTTCTTCAACGTGATCGAGAAGGCCGTGAAGAAATTCCCGAAGGTGAAAGTCGTCGCGACCACGCTGCGGGAAGTCCACTCGACGAACCGCCACTCGTGGGGCGCGGTCGCGTGGATCGACGGCAAGACCTACCAGTCGCCGACATGCGAACTCGACGTCATCTGCCGCATCGGCGGCGGCGACGGCTACGCCGCAGGCTTCTTCTACGGCCTGCTCAGCGGCGCCTCGGAAGAGGAGGCCGTGAAGCTCGGCTGGGCGCACGGCGCACTGCTGACGACCTTCCCCGGCGACACCACGATGGCTACCGTCGAGCAGGTGAAGGCGTTTGCGAAGGGCGGCAGTGCCCGCGTGCAGCGCTGACGCGCGTCAGTGCTGATGAGCGCTTCGTCCGCCATCCCTGACCCCGCCAAGCCCATCAAGCAGGAGGATCTCCGCGACATCCTGCGCGAGCACTCCACGCCGCGACTGGCGTTCCCGCTCGCACTACTCGCCCTCGATCTCGCGCTCTACAGCGCGGCGATCGCGGGCGTGGTGCTGCTGCCGCATTTCGCGGCGCGGCTCGCGTGCAGCCTGGCGGCGGGGATGGTGGGCGGGTTCCTTTTTGTCATCGCCCACGACGCGTGCCACGGAAGCTACACCCGCCTCCGCTGGCTGAACCAAATCATCGGCCGGCTCGCCTTCCTGCCGTCGCTGCATTCGTTCTCGATGTGGCACTACGCGCACAACCGCATCCATCACCGCTTCACGAACTACCGCCCCATCGACTACGTGTGGGCGCCGCTGGCAAAGGCGGAGTTCGACGCGCTCCCGTGGTGGAAAAAGCTCGTCGCCCGCGCCTATCGGACGGGGACGGGGCATCTGCTGTATTACGGCGTGGAGATCTGGTGGAAACGCCTGCTTCTCCCGCTCCGCAGCGACCTCGCCCCGGCGCGAAAACTGAAGTCGTGGCTCGACGGCGCGCTCGTCTTTGGCTTCCTCTTCGCAGCGTGCGCAGGCCTCCTTTGGATCGCCCCGAGCATTGGGCGCAACCCCGTCGAACTCATCGCGCTCGCGGTTGTGCTGCCCTTCGCCATCGTGCTCTGGCTCATCGGCTTCGTCACCTATCAGCACCACACGCATCCGGCGGTCGCATGGTTCGAGCGGAAGGAGGAATGGCATTACTGGGAAAGCCAGGTCACCGGCACCGTCCACATCCGCTTCTCGCGGTTCATCAACATGCTCGCCCACGGCATCCTCGAGCACACCGCGCATCACTCCTGCACGGACATTCCGCTCTACCGCCTGAGCAGCGCGCAGAACGCCCTCGAGCGCCGCTTCGAGGGCCGCATCATCAACCAGCGCTGGAAGCTGCGCACCTACTTCGACACGCTCCGCCGCTGCAAGCTCTACGACTACGACCGCCACCAGTGGCTCGACTTCGATGGCAGACCGACCTCGGAGCCAACCGTGAAAGCGCAGCCCACCGCGGCGTAAGAGCACCTTCCACCAATTTTCCCGCGCCTTAGCGATCAACGGCCGCGGAACCTAGAAACGCGCTTCTAGGATTGGAAACGGTTCGCAAACATTTGCGCAATACTCCGGCTCCAAATCCGTCTATTCGAAACGCCCGCCCACCTCCTCGCTGCGGCGGCACATCCAATCGCGGGTCAGCCAAAGCGCCAGCAGCAGCATGCACCAGCCGGCAATCGCGGGTGAAAAATGCACCCAGCTCACATAGCCGACGAAAACGTGCACGCCGGTCGCCGCGGCAAATGCGGCGTTCCCGCCCCACGCGAGAGCGCGCCACAGCCAGCGCTCACCGATCCGCATCCCCCATTGGGCGGCAAGCCACACGACAATGCCATTCGCGATCAGCATTCCGCCGAGGCTGGCACGGTCATGGGCGATCAGTGGCATGAGTCGGTCGTTCGCCACGAGCAACTGAGCGCTCGTGGTGCGGAGAAATTCGAGGTCGGTGCCCACGAGCACCCGGGTGCAGCCGACGACGGCGATGACGACACCTGCCATCAAGAGCCCCGTCCCGAGCAAAATGAAAATTAGCTGTCCCCACTGACCGCGCCGCCATGCCGCCGTCTCCCTCCACTGCGCTGCGGAAGGCGGGTGCGCCGGACCGAGCGGCGCGAACAGGATGAACATCACAAACTGGAAAAGAATCGCGGTGATGAAGGCGTGAAATGGGTCGAAGTATCCGAACCCGAGGAACAGGAAGAAGCTGAAGAATCCGCTCATTGCCGACCAGACGACAGCGACCTTTGCCCAATGAGCGCCGCGGCGAATCGCGTTCCACGCAATCGCTGAGTAGAGTATCCCGATGCTGACCATCGTCCCGGCCAGAGACATCCGGTCGTGCGCCATGAACGGGAGCAGCTTCGGATTTATCGCGGCAAAGGCGCTCCTCGGGATTCCACAAAGCGCCTCGTCGTATGGCAGGACCACGCGCGTGCAGGCGAAAACCGCCGCCATGATGCCGCCGATGAGCATCGCCACCCCAAGCATCAGCGCCCAGAACCACGACCGCCGCGCCGCGTCGAGAGTCAGCGGCTCCGGCTGCGATTCGGGCAGCTCGGAGAGCAGTGCCTCGTTGATCCGCTTCACCAGTCCCGGTCCGGACAAAACGAGCCCCGCGTCCACGCTCACGAGTGACGCTCCTGCCGCGAAAAGCGTGTGTGCATCCGCCGGTTCCACAACCCCGCCCGCGACGATCAGCTTCTCCCCAAATTTCGCCCGCGCCTCCGCCACCATCTCTCGCACGGGGCCAGACTCGCCCGAAATCCAGACGCCATCGGCACCTTCCACAGCCGAATGTTCGGAGAGTCCTGCCGCGAGAGCGACAAGCACCATCCCGCCGAAGGATCTGCGGATTTGCCCGACGAAAGCGCTTCCACCGCGCGGGAGAATGATTCCGTCCACGTGCGACCCAAGCTGCGCCGCAATCCGGACGATGGCATCGTCCGACGCATCCGCCAGCCGCGCAAAGACCGGCACCGTTCGCCTCGGCGCCGCAGTCAGATTCCTCACTGCTTCATCCACTCCCGCCGAAGGCGCCGCGCCGTCGCGCCCGATTTTCCGCCCTGCCAGATCGACGATCCAACTGGACGCACCCGGCGACGCTTCCTCGGCTATCGGGCCAATCTCCACAAAACCGCATCCGAATCGGGCGACCGCGCCCAGCGCCGCACCGGAAGGATCGAGCATTGCGCCGATGCCAACAGGGCCGGGAAAGCTCCGGCCACCAATCACCTTCGCAATCCGCGGGTCGGCCCGCATGTGCCCGAGAAAATCGATCGCCGCACGCCCAAGCGCCGACCGACCGAGCAGAGCAAGCGTGCCGACGGCGAGTCGGCGGGCGCGCTCCGGCGGAAGCTTCAGCAGGAGCGGGCGGAGGAAGGTGCGGTAGCTCCAATCCGGCATGACCCGGACACCCTATCCGACCGGGGAGCACCCGGGCAATCCTCACAAAGAAAAAGCCGGAAGGCGCGAACGCCCTCCGGCTTTTGAAATGAACGGATGAACTCCGCGGCTCAGACGTTGTAGGTCGAACTGGCGGTGGTGCCGCCGCGGCCGGTCCAGTTCGTGTGGAAGAACTCGCCGCGCGGCTTGTCGATGCGCTCGTAGGTGTGCGCGCCGAAGTAATCGCGCTGCGCCTGGAGCAGGTTCGCGGGGAGCACCTCCGAGCGATACTGGTCGAAGAAAGCGAGCGCGGTGCTGAACGCGGGCACCGGAATGCCCTTTTTCGCCGCGGTGGCGACGACGTTGCGCCAGCCCTTCTGCGCCTTCCGAATCTCGCCGCGGAAGAAGTCGTCGAGCAGCAGGTTCGAGAGCGTCGGCTTCTTGTCGAAGGCCTCCTTGATCTTGCCGAGGAAGCGCGAGCGGATGATGCAGCCGCCGCGCCACATCAGCGCGATGCCGCCGTAGTTGAGGCTCCACTTGTATTCGGCCGCCGCGGCGCGCATGAGCATGTAGCCCTGCGCGTAGCTCACGATTTTCGAGGCGTAGAGCGCGAGGCGGATGTCCTCGATGAACTTCTTCTTCTTCGCCGGATCCTTCGCGGTGTTGTGCATCAGCGGGTTCGGGCCTTTGAGCTTGCGCTGTGCGCGGTGGCGCTCGTCCTTCAAGGCGGACACGCAGCGCGAATACACGGCCTCCGCCATGAGCGTGATCGGGATGCCAAGTTCCTGCGAGTTGATCACCGTCCACTTGCCGGTGCCCTTCTGTCCGGCGGTGTCGAGGATCTTGTCCACGAGCGGCGTGCCGTCGGTGTCCTTGTGCGCGAGGATGTCGCGGCTGATCTCGATGAGGTAGCTGTCGAGTTCGCCCTTGTTCCACTCGGCGAACACCTCGTGCATCTCGTCGGCGCTCATGCCGAGGCCGTTCTTCATGATGTTGTAGGCCTCGCAGATGAGCTGCATGTCGCCGTATTCGATGCCGTTGTGGACCATCTTCACGTAATGGCCCGCGCCCATGTCGCCGACCCACCCATGTCGCCGACCCAGTCGCAGCACGGCGCGCCACCTTCCACTTTCGCGGAGACGGCCTGGAAAATGTCCTTCACGTGCGGCCACGCAGCCTTCGAGCCGCCGGGCATGATGCTCGGGCCGCGGCGTGCGCCTTCCTCACCGCCGGACACGCCGGTGCCGATGTAGAGGAGCCCCTTGCTCTCCACGTATTTCACGCGGCGGTTCGTGTCGTCGAAGAGCGAGTTGCCTCCGTCGATGATGATGTCGCCCGGCTCGAGGTGAGGGATGAGCTGCTCGATGAATTCGTCCACCGGCTTGCCCGCCTTCACGAGCATCATCACGCGTCGCGGACGCTTCAGCTTCGCGACCATCTCGGCGATCGAGTGGGCGCCCTGCACCTTCGTGCCCTTCGCCTCGTTGGCGAGGAAGGCGTCCACCTTGTCCGTGGTGCGGTTGTAGGCCACGACGGTGAAGCCGTGGTCGTTCATGTTCAAAATGAGGTTCTGGCCCATGACGGCCAGTCCGATGAGTGCGAGATCTGCAGTAGGTTCCATTTTTGAGAACCGCGAGTGATAGCCGGGCCATGCGCGGACACAAGTGTTCATCGCGCTTTTTGGCAAAAATCAGGGGAAAGCGGCCTATTCCGGCGCTGATAAGCCGATGACTCCGCCCGCGTAGCCAGTGAGTTCGAGGTAACCGTGCCCCTTCACCTCGCTCCCGCCGCGGGTTCCGCGCACATCGATCATCCCCTCCCAATAAGCGATCGGGAAAAGCGCGAGTTCCTGCGCCTCCACCGGCGTGCTCACGTCGAGCGCGAGTGAAAGCGACGGCACTTCCACTTTCCAGCCAATCGGGTAGCGGCCCTTGGTCTTCGCGCTTTGCCAGAATTTCACCGGCGCGAGCCGCAGCTCTTCGCGGCGCAAATGCCGCACATTTCCCGCGGCGTCGATGAATGAGCCGGACGACGCGCCATCCATGCTGCCGTCCTTTTTGCGCAGTTGGTAAATCATCAGCTCCGTGCCGTCGCCGAGCTGGATGCTGAACCAGTCCCAGCCGACCTGCCCCGGCGCGAGTTGGTTCGTCGCCCATTCGTGGTCGAACCAGCTCTCGCCCTCCACCGCCAGCGCCGCGGCGCCCGCGGCCGCCATTTTCAAAGTCCCCCGCGTCCGCATCCGCGTGCCGGAATAATACTGCGACGCGTGGCCCGGCACATCGGCCTTCGTGCTCAACCCGCCGTCGCCGTGCAGCACCCGCGGCTTCGTGTTTTCGAGGCGCAGGTCGAGCGTGCGCGCGCCGTCGCTGGCTCGCAGCAGCAGCGCGTCCTTCTCCAAAGTGAGCGACCAGTCGCCCAGCCACGCGGGCCGCGGATCCTTCTGCAAATCGCCGAAGCCCGCCTCGCCGAACGCGCCGCGCAGAATCTGCTGCGAGTAATGGAACTTCCCCGCGCCCACATCCGTGACCGTGAAGTGGCCGAACTTGATGTCGTCCACGACGAAGCGCGACTTCGCCGCCGCACGCTGTCCGGGCGCGCGCACGCCTTGGCGGAAAAACGTGACCTGGTAGCCAAAGCGCCGCCCGTCCGCTGCGCGAAGGTTGCCGGTGAAATACCACCACTCCGTCTTGAAATTCGGATGCGACCCATGGTCGCGCGGCCACTCGAACTTCCAGCCGGGTTCCGCCTTCCTCCAGTCCTCAGCGGCAACGGCGCCCGCGATGAATCCCTGCAACACGCCGCAGAACAAAAGCCACAGGAACAACCCGCAAAGGACACCGCGAGCCGAGAGCCCTGCATCGGGGAGCACAGGCGTCCCGCCTGTGGTGCCGTGCGGCTCGCACGGCACAATTTCGCCGTGAGATGCGTCGAGCCCAAAATCCAATCTCATCTCCACTGCACGGTCTTCCGCTCTGCGCGGGACGCGCAGAGCCACAGGCGGGACGCCTGTGCTCCCCGGATGCATCGGCGATTGTCGGAGCGCTCTCATTCCTCGTGCAAAGCCTCCGCGATTTCCTCCCGCTGTGCCAGCCGTGCGGGCCACCAGGCGGCGGCGAGCGCGGCGGCGAGGATCCACACGGGCGTCCACGCCAGCACGGACCACGGGATGTGGAGCTGGATCGTCCAGCCGAAGAACGCCGGATTCACCACCCACGTGAGCACCATCGCGAGCGGGATGCCCGCCTCGATGCCGAGCAGCGCGGCGAGCAGGCCGAGCAGGCCGGCCTCCGTGAGCACGAGCCCGCCGACCCAGCCCTGCGTCGCACCGAGCGCGCGCATCAGCGCAAGTTCGCGCCGCCTTTCCACCACCATCGTCGTCATCGTGAGGAAGACGCCCGCAATCGCCACAATCACCGCGACGGTGCGCAGCACGTGCGTGACCGCAAACGTCTGGTCGAACACGCGCAGGATGCGCTCCCGCAGCGAGCGCGTCGTGTTCACGGCAAAAGCGCCCTTCCCGGCGAACGCCGCGCGGAACGCATCGCCGAGCGCCTGCGTGTCCGTGCCCGGGCGCAGATACACCGCGGCGGAATTCACGCGCGTGTCGTCCCAGTGCCGCCGGAACATCGCACTGCCCATCACCACCGCGCCGCGGTCGCGGCTGTAATCGGCATACACTCCGGCGATTTCCGCATCGAGCGGCCCGCGCGGCGTGGCCACGCGCACATGGTCGCCGGGCTTCACGCGGTGCCTGCGCGCAAAGGGCTCGGTGACCACCACGGCTTCGCCGGAAAAGACGCGCGCCATCGCCGCGGACCCGTCGCCCGCGATGAAGGTGAGGTTGTCGCGATACTTGCCGTCGAGGACGATGAGCATCGCCGGCGCGGCGGCGGACGCAGGCTCGGCGCCGGCGCTCATCGGCACGTTCACCTCGCGGTAAGTGTCCGCCCCGACGACCTCCGGGCGCGCGCGCAGCCACTGCACGGCCTCGGGCGGGAGGAAGGACGTCATGCCGAGCGTCTCGTTCGCCGCGGGCGTGATGAAGAGGTCCGCAATCACCCCGCGGCCGATCCATGCGCCGAGCGACTGGCGGAAGGAATGCGTCATCACCACGAGCGCGACATACATCGCCACGGCGGACGCCAGCGCGGCGACCGTCACCGCCTTGCGCCGGCGCGAACGGTCGAGCCCGCGCGCCGCGAGGATCGCGATCGGCTCGCTGGTGCCCTTGATGCCGCCGACGGCGCTGGAAAGCCGCGCCCATGTCCGCGACACCGCCACAGCGCCGG
>JBGAPU010000183.1:0-5549 GCA_044221035.1 Chthoniobacteraceae bacterium
AATCCGCAATCCGCAATCCGCAATCCGCAATCGCATGAGCTTCACCGCACTCTCCAGCGCGTGGCTCTTCGCGCTCCTCGTGGATGCGTCCTCGTCGATGACCTTCGAGGGAAAGCTCACCCTCGCGCAGCAGCTCGCCGCGGCATTCGGCGTCGTGAGCCTCCGCGGCTCGGAGAAAGTGAGCGCGTGCGTCCTCGGCGGCGCCACAGCGCGGCTCGCACCCTGCAGCGGGCGCGCCAGCGTGCGCAAGGTGCTCTCCTTCCTCGAATCCATCGAGGGCGGCGGAGACCGTCCCATCGACGCGGGCATCGAGGATTTCCTCCGCCAGCACAGCGGGCGCGGCACCGCCATCGTGCTTTCCGACTTCCTCACCACCGGAGACATGAAGCGCGCCTTCAGCCTCCTGCACAACGCAGGCCTCGAACCGTGGGCTCTGCAAATCCTCGGCCCCTCCGAACTCGCGCCCGAGTTCAACGGCGACTTCCGCCTCGTGGACAGCGAAACCGAGGCGACGCTCGACATCAGCAGCGCCGGCGACCTGCTCGCGCTCTACCACGAATACCGCACCGCGCGCGAAGCCGAGCTCACCACGCTCTGCAAGCAGCGCGGCGGGCGCTTCCTCGGCGTGAACGCCGCCGAGGCATTCGAGCAAGTGTGCTTTGAGGCGCTGCGGAAGAAGGGGTGGCTCACGTGAGCTTCACCGCACTCTCCAGCGCGTGGCTCTTCGCGCTCCTCGCGCCGCTCATTCTTTTCTATTTCCTGAAACTGAAGCGCCCGCGGCAGGTCATCCCGTCACTCGTGCTGTGGCGGCAGGTGCTCAGCGACCAGCGGGTGAATTCGCCGTTCCAGAAGTTCAAGCGCAACCTCCTGCTCCTCCTCCAGATTCTCCTGCTCACGCTGCTCGCGCTCGCGGCGATGCAGCCCTTTCTCCGCCGCGAGCCAAAGCGCGCTGCGCGTCTGCCGCTCCTCGTGGACGTCTCGGCAAGCATGGCCGCGCTCGACAAAGCAGGCGGACGCCCAAGGCTGGAGGAGGCGAAGCAGCGCCTGCGCGAGCGCATCGAAGCGCTGCCTCCGGACCAGGAGCTTTGCCTCGTCGCGTTCGCCAAAACCGCGCGGAAGCTGACAGGCTTCACCAACAACAAAACCGAGCTGCGCGCCGCGCTGAATGCGCTCGATGTCGAGGATGTGCCCGGCGACCTCGAAGAAGCGCTGCAACTCGCCAAAGCCCTCGCGCGGACGCAGCCTTTCGGCCGCGTGGTCGTGCTCACGGACGGCAACCTCCCGTCGAAAACGAGCTTCGAGCTGCCCTTCCAAATCGAACTGCAAAAGCTCCCGCCCGCCGGACCGAATGCCGGCATCACGGCGTTCAATGCACGGCGCGCAAGCGGTGGCGAATGGGACCTCTTCCTCCAGCTTGGCGTGACCGACCCGCCGCCAGCATCCACAGCGACCGTCGAATTGAAGAGCGGCGCACAAATCATCGCGCAGGAACAAGTCACGCTCACGGCTGGCGGCGCGCCTCGTCTCGCATTCCGCGTGAATGGCGCGCGCAGCACGGCGATTCACGCGGCGCTGCGCATTGGAGGCTTCGATTCGCTCGCGACGGACAACGACGCATGGCTCTCGCTTCCCGCCACCCGCCCGCTGGATGTGTTCGTGCCCGAGAATCTCCCCCAGTTCCGGCACGCGCTGGCGGCGCTCGAGGACATCCGCATTTTCCCAAACGCGGACACGCCGTCGCCAAGCGCATTCGACCTCTTCATCACCGACGACGCGGACGCCGCCAAAACCGCATCGGCCCTGCTGCTGTGCACGCTCGGCTTTGCTCCCGACGACACCGCGCAGCTCGTGAGCGTCGCCCAGGGAAACAGCCGCGCCATCGACTGGCGCCGCGAATCGCCGCTGCTCCAGCACGTGAGCTTGGACGAGGTCATCTTCATGGATGACCCGGTCGCCGCCACAGGCAAGGACGACACGACATTCGCCGCCCTCGGCTACGAAGTCCTCGCGCACGGACCGCGCGGGCCGCTCGCCCTCGTTCACAGCGACGGCGGAAAAATGCGCGCGCATCTGCTCTTCCATCCCGGACGCAGCACGCTGCCCTTCCGCGTGGCGTTTCCCATTTTCGCGACAAACCTCGCCGCCCACGCCCGCACGCTGGCGGGACTCTCCGAAGCGGTCGCCGCCACGACTGGCGTGCTTCCGCCGCAGAGTTTCACGAAAGGCACATCGGTCACAGTGCGCGGTCCTTCGCATTTCGCGCGGACTGAACGTGCGGATGAACACGGCGCTCTCGTCGGCATTCCCGCACCCCGCGCCGGCGAATACACCCTCGCGGCGAATGGCGCGTCGCGCACCGTGGGCGCGAGCCTGCTCAGCGCGTCGGAGACGGGCCTCGCCACTGTCGGCGGAGTCGAGTTCGGCGACCGCGTCTCCGTGGCTGCGACGGGCACAGCGCCGAAAACCGACCACCCGCTGTGGTGGCCGCTCGCGCTGGCCGGCTTCGCCATGCTGCTCGTGGAATGGTGGTGGTTCCAGCGGCGCGCGACCGCGTAGCGAGGGCCTCGCGTGGGCGAGCGGACGCCCGATCGCGGGGATTGATTTGCCACTCCACATTTTTCCGGCGGCCTGCCAGTCTCCGCGCCGCGTGAATCGCCCCGGCTTTCTTCCAGCGCTTGTCCTCCTGCTGCTCCTCCTCACGGGAAATGTGCGCGCCGAACTTCGCATCGGTCCCGCGCAGTGGGGCTTCGACGGCAGGGCGACGCCCTATTCGTTCACCGTCCTCTCGTTCGAGGTGAGCAACCGCGGCTCGAAGCCCTTCGATGGCGACCTGTCGCTCGAAGACCAGGGTGGCGGCGCACCGATTCGGCAGTCCGTTTATCTCGCTCCGGGCGCGACGCGCTGGGTGCAGTTCCACCCCTACATTGGCGGCTACATGCCCGGTTGGCGGCTGCGATGGAATGACGGACTCGCCCACGCCGAGGACATGGGCCAGCCGCAGACCGGTGCGCCGGCCACGGTGTTGCTCGTGGATTTCGACGCGCCCGGCGCGAGGAGCGTGAAGATGCGCGCGTTCGCCGAGCAGCTTTTCCCCACGACCGTCGCGGCCACGGATGGACTCGGTGCCGCGGTGCTCGACCACCAACCGCGCTGGGATGCACCACGGCGCGAGGCGTTCATGGACTGGGTGAGGCGTGGCGGCACCGTCCACGTGCTGCAGGGAATCAACGGAGAGCCGCCGCAATTCACCGACGAACTCGCCGCACTGAACATCACCAGCGGCGACCGCATGCCCGTGGACGCCGGGCTTGCAGTGCGGCACGCCATCGGCCGCGGGGAAATCACCGAACAGTGGCTGAAGGAGCACGGCTTTCCCGGCGTCGAACTGCGTGACGGACATGGACAAGTGAGCGATCCGGACAGCCTCGTCTTTCGCCGGCTCGCGGCAGCCACACGGCCGAACATCAAGTGGGGGCTCATCTACCTGCTCACCATCGCCTACATCGTCGTCATCGGCCCCGTCTTCTACCTGCTGCGGAGGCGCAACTACCGCGTCCTGCTCGGCGGCTTCCTCACGACCGTGGCGCTGTTCGCATGGGTCTTCACTGTCATCGGCCGCCGTGGTTACGGGGAAAAGCAAATCTACCACTCCGTCGCGGTCGCACGGCCGCTCGGCGCCGGGCGTTTCCATGTGCATGAATGGATTCACGCATTCGCGACGAGTGGCGACATCTACAAATTCGCGCACGGCGAAGGCAGCCAGCTCTACGGCGTGAGCCCGGGCGCCGACTCGGTCCGCGGCGAGGTCCGGGCCGGAAAGGACTCCCGTTTTTCGGCGGACATCCCGCTCTTCTCCTCGCGGCCATTCGTCCACCGCGGGGTGGTGAAGGCCGAGGATCCCATGCTGAATGTCGTGGCGTGGGAGTTTCAGAAGCAGGTCACGAGCACGCTCCCCAACGACACGCTGCCGGTCTCCATCCGCGTGAAGGCGGCACCGGAATTCCGCAGACGCGTTTTTGCCGGAGTGATCGAATACCGCGGACGCTACGCCGACCTCGACTTGAAGCCCGATGGGTTTGAACTTCCGCCCCGCGCGGCCCTGAAGGGTGGCGAGGAATTTCTCGGGCGCGAACGCTATTACGAATACGGCGGCTATTACCGTGGCTCCTACGGTGATGCCGAAACCGCGATTCGCGAGCTGCGCTCCCTCCATCCCTTCCTCATCGGCCTGGCCAACGGCGAGCCGGTGCATTCCCGCAAATATCTCACCCAGCCGGCCCGCGGCCCGGAGCGAGCGCGTCTTTTCCTCTACGCCGAGGCACCGCCCGGCTTCGCGCTGAAAAACCAGCGCTTCGAGCCCGGCCAGAGCCTCGTGCTCTACGTCGCCGACATCTTCAAACCTTGAACCTCCGCACCGCATGGACACCGAGCCCGCCATAGACATCCGCAATCTCAGGCACGCCTACAAAAACCATGTCGCCGTCGCGGACGTGACCTTCACCGTTCAGCCGCGCAGTATCCACGGGTTTGTCGGCCCAAACGGCGCCGGCAAGACCACGACGCTGAAGGTGCTCGCGACCCTCATTCCTCCGCAGCAGGGCACCGTGCGCGCATTCGGCAGGGACATCGTGCGCGAGCGGAACCTCGTGCGGCAGAAAATCGGCTACATGCCCGACCATTTCTCGATGTATCGGCAGATGACCGTCTTCGAGTATCTCGACTTCTTCGGAGCGGCCTACGGAATGACCCAGGCGCAGCGCGACAAGACCATCGCAGACGTGCTCGCGCTCACCGACATGGCGGGGCGGCGCGACGACTTCGTGCAGGGCCTCTCGCGCGGCATGCAGCAGCGCGTCTCCCTCGCGCGCGTGCTCGTGCACGACCCCGACCTCCTCCTTCTCGACGAACCCGCGAGCGGGCTCGACCCCCGTGCGCGCATCGAGCTCATGGAGATCCTCCAGGAGCTGAAGCGCCTCGGAAAGACCGTCTTCATCAGCTCGCACATCCTCAGTGAACTCGCCGAGCTGTGCGACTCCGTGACCATCCTCGACCGCGGTTCGGTGAAATACACGGGCACCATGCGCGGCCTCATCGTCGGCGAGAAGGCGGGCGACGCATTCGCCATCACACTCGCCGCGGAGCACCCGCCGCTCGTCACCGCGCTCTCCGCACTGCCCGGCGTCACCCGCGTCGGCCAGCCGGACAATACGGGCTCCGCACCGCGCTACACCGTGGAGTTCGATCCCTCCGCACTCACCCCGAACGCCATCCTCCAGGCCGCGCTCGCATCCGGCGCAAGCATCACGGCATTCCACGAGGACGTTAAGCACCTCAACCAGGCCTTCATGGACCTCACCGAGCCCGGCGTCCGCACCTGATCTGTGACCGCGAGACTCCGGCCGCTTTTCGCACTTTTCACCCGCTCGCTGCGCGAGCAGTCGCGGGCGAAATTCACCTCGCTCGCGCGCGGCGGAATCGCGCTGGTCGTCCTCCTCTTCATCGCGATGAACGAGCGGAACTTCGCCAGCCGCTCAGCGCCGGGCCAGTCG
>JBGAPU010000054.1:0-38568 GCA_044221035.1 Chthoniobacteraceae bacterium
GTCGGACTCGGAGACGACAAGTTCTACGGCGGAAAGAGTTATGGATACTTCTCTGGCGGGCTCACGGCCGCGGTTCCACTCTCCTTCATTCCCGAGAGCTACGGCAAGTGGACGCTGACAGCCGGCGTGACCTACTATAACCAAAGCTCCGCAGTCGCGGCTGCATCCCGTCCCGCCTTGACCAATGGCAGCGGCAATACCCGCGTGGTGGCCTCCGGCGCAATCGGCACCACCTTCTAATTTGATGCGTAATACACCTGCAGCCCCCTTGGCGCTTTCAACGCGGCCAAGGGGGTTCGCAGGCTTGCTGTATCCGTGGCGGTCCAGTCCCAAGAACAAATCATGCATCGACCGCGCGCAGGAAGCCCCGTGGGGCTCTTTGCGCACTGGCCCCATAAACCAAAACCATTTCCGCGATTCTACGTCACACCAACCACAACCAACTACACAAACACACATGCCGAAGCCATTTAACCACCTCTCACTCGCAATCACAGCCAGCGCCGCCCTGCTTGCCACGGAGCCCACAGCCCGCGCTCAGGATACCGTCAAGGTCGGCGTCCTTCACTCGCTATCCGGAACGATGGCGATTTCCGAAACGTCGCTCCGCGACGTCCTCCTCTTCACGTTCGACGAGATCAACGCCAAAGGCGGGGTCCTTGGAAAGAAGATCGAACCGGTCGTCGTCGACGGCGCCTCGAACTGGCCGCTCTTTGCCGAGAAGGCGAAGCAGCTTCTCGAGGAGGACAAGGTTGCAGTGACGTTCGGTTGCTGGACATCGGTCAGCCGCAAGTCTGTGCTTCCGGTTTTTGAAAAGGACAACGGACTGCTCTTCTACCCGGTTCAGTATGAGGGCGAGGAATTGTCCAAGAACATCTTCTACACAGCGGAAGCGGTGAACCAGCAGGCTACGCCCGCGGTCGATTACTATCTCGCACAGGGAAAGAAGAAGTTCTACCTCCTCGGTTCCGACTACGTTTACCCGCAGACCACCAATCTTGTTCTGCTGGAATATCTTCTGAGCAAGGGCGTTCCCCTTGAGAATATCGGCGGCGGCTTCAAGAAGGACGAAAGCGGCAAAATCATCTCCGCTGGCAAATACACCCCATTCGGCCACACCGACTACCAGCAAATCGTCGCTGAGATTAAGCAGTTCGCCGCGGGCGGCAAGGCCTGCGTCATCAACACGCTGAACGGCGACACAAACGTCCCATTCTTCAAAGAATACGCGGCCGCCGGTCTGACGGCGGAAAGCTGCCCTGTCTGCTCGTTCTCGATTTCAGAGGATGAGTTCCGCGGACTGCCTGCGAAGCAACTCGTCGGTCAGCTCGGCTGCTGGACCTATTTTCAGTCCATCAAGTCGCCTGCAAACAAGAAGTTCGTGACCGACTTCCAGTCCTGGCTCAAGAAGAGCACCGTTCCCGGCATCGTCAAAGAGGGCCGTGTAACCTGTTCACCGATGGTCCTTAGCTACAATGGCGTATATCTCTGGAAGGCCGCCGTCGAGAAGGCCAAGAGTTTCGATGTGGAAAAAGTTGTTGCTGAACTTGAGAAGGGCATCAGCTTCGATGGGCCCGGCGGCAAGGTAACGTCGCAGAAGAACCACCACCTGACCAAGAATGTGTTCATCGGCGAGACCAAAGCCGACGGGCAGTTCAAAATCCTCAAAGAATACAAGAACGTGTTCGGGGAGCCCTTCCTGAAGGGCACGTTCAAGGCGAAATAGGCTAGGATAGGTGGCATTGAACCTCGAAAGGCGCGGCGCTGTGCGCTTCGCGTGACAAACTCGACGGGGCGGGTTCGCCAACAACGAATCCGCCCCGTCTGCTGCACCCGCAATTTTCCCGACGATAATGACTTCTTCCATCTTCACGAGGACCATGCACCTCCTTGAGGCCCTGCTCGCCGCGTTAGTCGCTATCGGCGGGACTCCCACCTTTTCCGAGACTCCGCGGGAGATTGTTGCGAAGGCCGTCATCGAGGAGGACGCCGAAAAAAGAGCGGCGCTGGTCAAGAGCCTCGGGGGACGAAGCGACGATGAGATTCGGATCCTGCTCACGGCTTGGAAGGAGGATGCGATCTTCATTTTCAAGCCCGACGACGACAAGAGAGTGCCGGTCACTCTCGGCGAAGAGAAGGATGCAGAGGATAGGCAGCCAGCGTTTCGCCTCGCGGATGGCAAACCGCTGCTCACCAACGACGGAATGCCCGTGCGGCTGGTGGCTTCCGACATGGACACTGCGGAGCATGATGCCGCGCTGCGGATTGTCATGAAAGATGTCCTCGACCTGCTCTCCCTGGCGGCTCCGGAGCCGCAGAAGCGCATTTTGGCCATCAACGCATTCGGGACGGCGCAGGATCCGGAGAAACTGCATGCACTGGAAAGCATGCAGAAATCCGAAAGGGACTCCAAGGTGCTTCACGTCCTTCGCGAGTCGATCGCCTTGATTGATCTCAAGAACGACGATCCTGCAAAGCGCATTGAGGCGGCTCATGCGCTTGGTGACCTCGGCTCGATTGGCAGCCGTGATTTTCTCAAACAGCTCGCGGCGGAGAGCGCTGACAAGCCGGATGTCAAGAAGGCCGCGGAAACTGCCATTGCCCGCATCGAATCGCACATCCGCACGGTGAACGCGGTCGGCACCGCGTTCCGCGGGCTCTCGGCCGGATCGATTCTGCTCGTTGTGGCGATCGGCCTCGCGATCACCTTCGGCCTCATGGGTGTGATCAATATGGCTCACGGTGAGTTGATCGCGGTCGGCGCTTACACGACCTACGCCGTGCAGTGCCTGTTCGCCTCGGGCTTGGTATTTCAGATTCCCACCTTCTTCTGGCAGCCAATCACGGTGCGCATGCCGGGAATGAACCTCACCGGTGGAGCGCTCGACTCCTATTTCCTCGTGGCGCTTCCCCTGAGCTTCCTCACCGCTGCACTCGTCGGCGTCGCCTTGGAGCGCGGGATTATCCGGTTTCTTTACCGCCGTCCGCTCGAATCGCTCCTCGCGACATGGGGGGTCTCGCTCGTGCTCCAGCAGCTCTTCCGGCTGACGTTTGGCGCGAACAACGTGCAGGTCTATTCGCCCGGCTTCCTCAGCGGCAACTGGACGGTCAACGACGTCATCCTCGGTTGGAACCGCGTGTTTGTCATCGGCTTTGCGGTGCTCATCATCGTCGGGACGCATCTCCTTTTGAAAAAGACGCCGCTCGGCCTGCTCATCCGCTCGGTGATGCAGAACCGCCAGATGGCCGCGTGCATGGGCGTGCGCACGGAGCGTGTGAACATGATGACCTTTGCATTTGGCAGCGGACTTGCCGGCTTGGCGGGCGCGTTCATCTCGCAGGTGAGCAATGTCGGGCCGAGCCTCGGCCAAAGCTACATCGTGGACAGTTTCATGACAGTGGTGGTCGGCGGCGTGGGCAGCCTCATCGGCACCGTGGTGAGCGCACTCGGCATTGGCGTCGTGGATCAAAGCCTGCAGCAAATCCTGCTGAACCCCGTGCTCGGAAAAATCCTCGTGCTCGTTGGCATCATCCTTTTCCTGCAATGGCGGCCCGCGGGGCTGTTCGTGACGAAGAGCCGCAGCTTGGAGGGCTGATGAGATTCAAACGATGAGCCGGAAGATTTCAAAAGTCGAACTCACGGCCGCGGTGGCCATAGCGGTGCTGCTCGTGGTGGTGCTGCCCGCGCTGAATGCCGCGGGTGTCTTCAGCAATTTCACGATCAACCTCTGGGGCAAATACCTCTGCTACGGGCTGCTCGCGATCTCGGTGGATCTGCTCTGGGGCTACACGGGGCTGCTCAGCCTCGGGCAGGCACTCTTCTTCTCCCTCGGCGGATACATGCTCGGCATGCACCTGATGCTGATGATCGGCCCCGACGGCCAATACTACAAGGCGGGCAACAATCCAAACATGCTGCCAGACTTCATGGTATTTCTCGGGCACACTTTCCTGCCCTCCTTCTGGCGGCCATTTTACTCGTTCGCGTTCGCTGTGCTGATGGTCATCGCACTGCCAGCGATCCTCTCCGCCGTCTTCGGCTACCTCGCGTTCCGCAGCCGGATCAAGGGCGTCTATTTCTCCATCCTCACGCAGGCACTCACTTACGGCGCGGCGCTAATGTTCTTCCGCAACGACATGATCATGGGCGGCAACAACGGCTTCACGGACTTCAAGCGCATCCTCGGAGCCGACATGCGCGATCCCGCGACGCAGCGCATGCTCTATATCGGCACGGCGGTGCTGCTGGTGGGCGTTTACGCGCTGTGCCGGTGGCTCACCTCGACGAAATTCGGCCTCGTGCAGCGAGCGGTGCGCGATTCCGAGGTTCGCGTGCTTTTCTCCGGATACGCCGCTGCGAACTACAAGCTGTTCGTCTTTGTCGTGAGCGCCGTCATCGCGAGTGTCGGCGGCGCATTTTACGTCACCCAGGTCGGCATCATCAACCCGAGCGAGATGTGGCCGGACAAATCACTCGAGGCCGTCGTGTGGTGCGCGGTCGGCGGGCGCGGCACGATCGTCGGCCCCATCATCGGTGCGATCAGTGTGAACGCCCTCAAGAGCTGGGCGACCGTTGGAAAGACGGCGGATTACTGGCTCATCATCCTCGGCACGCTCTTCATCCTCGTCGTGCTGCTGATGCCGAAGGGAATCGTCGGCCTGCCGGCGCAAATCCGCTCATGGCTCGGCACCCGCAAGCCCGCGCCAGAACCCGACCCCGCGGCGGCCCCGCTCAAGGCGAAGCCATGAAAATCGAGAGCACCCAGCGTCCATTCCTGCTCTCCGCCGAGGGCGTGAACAAATCCTTCGAAGGCTTCCAGGCGATCCGCGACCTGAACTTCTACATGGAAGTCGGCGAGCTGCGCACCGTCATCGGGCCGAACGGCGCGGGCAAGACGACCTTCCTCGACCTCATCACCGGGCGAACCAAGCCGGACGAGGGAAAGATCGAGTTTCTGAATCAGCACGACCTCACCGAGATGTCGGAATACGAAATCTACCGCCTCGGCATCGGGCGGAAATTCCAGACTCCCACCGTCTATTCCGACCACAGTGTCTGGGAAAACCTCGTCCTCTCGCTCGAGGGCAGCCGCGGCGTTTGGCATTCTCTTTTCGCCCGCCTCACGGGTGACGAGCGCGACCGTCTCGATGAAATCCTCAAGACGATCAACCTCGCGCAGCACCGCGACCGCAAGGCCGGCTCGCTCGCGCACGGACAAAAGCAGTGGCTCGAAATCGGCATGCTGCTCGCGCAAAACGCAAAGCTGCTCCTTGTGGACGAGCCCGCCGCGGGCATGACCGACGAGGAGACGGCGAAAACCGGCGACCTGCTGCTCAGCCTCGTCGGCGAAAAGCACAGCATCGTGGTCATCGAGCACGACATGACGTTCGTCCGGCAAATCTCAAAGGGCCGCAAGGTCACCGTGCTTCACCAAGGCCATGTGCTTTGCGAGGGGGCCGTGGACGACGTTCAGAACGACGAGCGCGTGAAGGAAGTCTATCTCGGAAGAAAGGCCCGCGCCGCCTGAACCATGCTCACCGTCTCATCGCTCAACGTCTCCATCAGCGGCAGCCAGATCCTGCGCGGCGTGGATTTCACCGTGCCGGCACACAGCGTCTTCTGCCTCATGGGCCGCAATGGAGTCGGCAAGACGACGACGCTGAAAAGCATCGTCGGCCTGCAATCAGCCGATCAGGGCAGCATCACGCTCGACGGCAAATCGATGAGCGGCCTGCGCCCCGAGGATCGCGCGCGCGCCGGCATGGGTTACGTCCCGCAGGGCCGCGACATCTTCCCGCACCTCACCGTGGAGGAGAACCTCGACATCGGCATGCGCGCGCAGGGGAAGAACTCCGGCCGCGCCGAAAAGCTCGACCGCATCTTCGGACTCTTCCCGATCTTGAAGGAATTTCTTCCCCGCAAGGGCGGGATGCTCAGCGGCGGCCAGCAGCAGCAGCTCGCCATTGCGCGCGCGCTGCTCACGCAGCCGAAGCTCCTCATCCTCGATGAGCCGACGGAGGGCATTCAGCCGAACATCATCGATCAAATCGGCGAGACGATCAAAATGCTCCGGCGCGAGGGCCAGATGAGCATCCTTCTCGTCGAGCAGTATCTCGATTTCTGCCGCGAGCTCGCCGACGTGTTTGCCATCATGGACCGCGGCGCCGTCGTCGCGAGCGGCACCGTCGCGGAACTCACGGACGAGGTCGTGAAGCGGCATCTCACCGTATGAGCTTCCCGCCGACAATTCCGCGCTGCATTTTCACCGCTGCTCGTCTTCGTGGTTCACATTCCCGTGCAAACTCGCTCTAAACTTCAGGCATGAAACACATCCGCCTCGCACTCGCATTCGCCCTCGTCCCCGCGCTCGCGCACGCCCATCCTGGCCACGGCGCAGAAACCGGCGGCATCGGCTGGGGCCTCGCGCACCCATTCACGGGGCTCGACCACATCCTCGCGATGATTGCGGTCGGTCTCTGGGCGGTGCAGCTCAGAAAACGCGCGCTGTGGGCGCTGCCGCTGGCATTCGTGGGCGCGATGACCGCCGGCGCGGCGCTCGGCATGAACGGCATCAGGCTCCCATTCGTGGAGCCGATGATCCTCGCGGGGGTTCTCTGCCTCGGGGCAATGGTGGCGTTCTCCGCGCGCTTGCCGCTCCGCGCAGGCGTGGTGGCGGTTGCGACCGTCGCATTTTTCCACGGGCAGGCGCACGGCAGCGAGATCCCGGCTGGCTCGCACGGCCTGCTCGCCATTGCAGGATTCGCCGTCGCATCGGCGGCTCTGCATGCAGCGGGCATCGCCGCCGGGCTCGCGCTCCAGCGCTTCGCTCAGCACCTCGGCATCCGCGCCGCGGGCGCCGCAGTTCTCTCCGCCGCAATCCTGATCGGGCTCGGGACGCTCTGACGCAATGCACCTGGCCCCGCGCGAAACAGAGAAGCTCATCATCGTCGTGGCCGCCGACCTCGCGCGCCGCCGCCAGAAGCGCGGCCTCAAGCTCAACTACCCGGAGAGCGTCGCAATCATCTCCTACGAGATCATGGAGGGCGCGCGCGACGGGCGCAGCGTGTCCGACCTGATGAGCTTTGGCACAACCATCCTCTCCCGCGACGATGTGATGGAGGGCGTCGCGGAAATGATCCACGAGGTGCAGGTCGAGGCGACGTTTCCCGACGGCACCAAGCTCGTCACCGTCCATCACCCGATTCGCTGAATGATTCCCGGAGAGATCATCGTCGCCCAAACCGCCGGACTGCCCGCCAACGAAGGGCTCGCCACAAAGATCCTCCGCGTCTCAAACACCGGCGACCGGCCTGTGCAGGTGGGCAGCCACTTCCATTTTTACGAAGTGAATGAATCACTCGCATTCGACCGCGCCGCCGCACGCGGCTTCCGGCTCAACATTCCGGCTGGCACCGCGGTGCGCTTCGAGCCAGGCGACACCAAGGAGGTCGAGTTCGTCGCCCTCGCCGGCACGCGCGAAGTCTTCGGCCTCAATGCAAAGGTGAACGGGAAACTCTAGGCCATGCCGCTGAACCTCACGCGCCGCCAGTATGCAGACATGTTCGGTCCGACGGTCGGCGACCGCGTGCGGCTCGCGGACACGGAGCTTTTCATCGAGGTCGAGCGCGACCTCGTCGCAGAGGGCGGCGGATACGGCAACGAGGTGAAGTTCGGCGGTGGCAAAGTCATCCGCGACGGCATGGGGCAGTCGCCGACGGCGCTCGACGCCATCCAGAGCGGCGTGAACATGGTCATCGGCGCGGCGACGGAAGTCATCGCGGGCGAGGGCTGCATCGTCACGGCGGGGGGCATCGACACGCACATCCACTTCATCTGCCCGCAGCAAATCGAGCACGCTCTCGCGAGCGGCGTGACGACGATGATTGGCGGCGGCACCGGCCCCGCGCACGGCACGTATGCGACGACCTGCACGCCGGGAAAATGGAACATCGCGCGGATGCTCGAGGCTGCGGACGAATACCCGATGAACCTCGGCTTTCTCGGCAAAGGCAACTGCGCCACGCCGGAGCCGCTGCGCGAGCAGGTGCGCGCGGGTGTCATCGGGCTGAAGCTGCACGAGGACTGGGGCACCACGCCCTCGGCGATTGATTGCTGCCTCGGCGTCGCGGACGAACTCGACGTGCAGGTCGCCATCCACACCGACACGCTGAACGAAGCCGGCTTCCTCGAAGCCACGCTCGCTGCGTTCAAGGGCCGCACGATTCACACCTTCCACAGCGAAGGCGCGGGTGGCGGCCACGCGCCCGACATCATCCGCGTGTGCGGCGAACTGAACGTGCTGCCGTCGTCCACGAATCCGACGCGCCCTTTCACCGTGAACACCATCGCCGAGCATCTCGACATGCTGATGGTGTGCCACCACCTCGACTCGAAAATCCCGGAGGACGTCGCGTTCGCCGAGAGCCGCATCCGCCCCGAGACCATCGCCGCGGAGGACATGCTTCATGACCTCGGCGCGATCTCGATCATGTCCAGCGACTCGCAGGCGATGGGCCGCGTCGGCGAAGTCATCACTCGCACCTGGCAGACGGCGCACAAGATGAAGGCGCAGTTCGGCGCGCTCACCCCGTCCGACTCCGCGCACGCCGCAGCGGACAATTTCCGCGCGCTGCGCTACGTCGCGAAGACGACTATCAATCCCGCGCTCGCCCACGGCATCGCGCATGAGGTCGGCAGCATCGAGGTCGGCAAGCTCGCGGACCTTGTCGTCTGGAAGCCGGCGTTTTTCGGAGTGAAGCCGGAGGTCGTGCTGAAAGGCGGCCTCATCGCGATGGCAAACATGGGCGACCCAAACGCGAGCATCCCCACGCCGCAGCCGATGTTCTACCGTCCGCAGTTCGCCGCGCATGGCCGTGCGAAATTCTCCACCACAGCCACGTTCGTGAGCGGCGTGGCGCTGGAGAGCGGCGCGCTCGATTCTCTGAAGCTCGGCAAGCGACTGGTGGCGGTGAAAGGCACGCGCAGCGTCACGAAGAAGCATCTGCTCTGGAATGACTCCACGCCACGCATCGAGGTGGATCCAGAGACCTACACGGTGAAGGCCGACGGACGCGTGCTCACGTGCGAGCCCGCCAGCGTGCTGCCGATGGCGCAGCGCTACTTCCTGTTTTAGCTGGCAGCGGCGCAAGGCGCACTTTGCATCTCCTCGCCAAGACGGGCGTCGCGCAGCAGGTAGCTCCGGGTGTAGTCGTGAACCGCGTCCGCGAGGGTTCTCACTGCAGCAGCGTAGCCGGAGGCGCGCAGCTTTGCGATGTCCGCGCGGGTGAAGTATTGGTATTTGCCACGCAGTGCCTCGGGCATCTCGATGAACTCAATGCGCGGCTCCTTTCCCATCGAGGCGAAGATGGCGTGCGCGAGATCGAGCCAAGTGTGCGCCCAGCCGGAGCCGAGGTTGAAGATTCCATTCGCGGCAGGCGTCGCGGCGAGGTGCAGCGTCATGTCGGCGGCGTCCTTCACGTAGAGAAAATCGCGCTGCTGGCCGCCGTCGGAAAACTCCGGGCGGTAGCTCTTGAAAAGCCGGATCGTGCCAGCCGCGCAGACCTGCCCGTAAGCCTTGTGGACGACGCTGCGCATGTCGCCTTTGTGGTCTTCATTCGGACCGAAGACGTTGAAGTATTTCACGCCGACGATGCGGTCGAGAAAGCCGGCGCGCTGCGCGTGCAGGTCGAAGAGGTGCTTCGAGTAGCCATACATGTTCAGCGGGCGCAGCGGCTCGATCGGCGCGGTGTCGCTCATGCCGTGCGCGCCGTCGCCGTAGGTCGCGGCGCTGGAGGCGTAGAGAAAACGCGCGCCATTCGCGAGCGACCACGCAGCGAGGTCTTTGGTGAACTCGTAGTTGTTGCGGATGAGGTAGGACCCGTCGCGTTCAGTGGTCGCCGAACACGCGCCGAGATGCAGGATGCAGTCGAATTTTCCGAGCGCGCCGCTGGCGAGCCGCGGGCGCAGGTCGTCGGCTTCGAGGTAATCGGCGAACTTCAGCGGCGTGAGGTTGCGCCACTTTTCATCGGTGCCGAGCCGGTCGCAGACGACGATGTTCTCGCAGCCTCGCCGATTCAGCGCCCAGACGAGCGCGCTGCCGATAAAGCCCGCTCCACCGGTGACGAGAACGCGCGCTTCAGGCCAGGCTTTCATGGGCGATGCACCGTTCGACGTTTCTCAAGGCCGCTCATTGCCGGAGTTGCAGCGCCTCCTCGGCGCGGGCGGTGGTTTCGTGGAAGCGGGCGATGTTTGCCAGCTGCCGCAGGTCTTCGTCGTAGGTGGGGATCATCGCCTTCATCCGCGCGTGACCCTCGGGCGTTGCGAGCAGGTGCGGAAAGCAGCGCTTCACCACTTCCAGGACGATATTCACCGAAACGGACGCGCCGGGCGATGCGCCGAGCAGCGCGGAGAGCGTGCGATCGCCGCTGGTGATGACCTCGGTGCCGTAGTGGACGATGCCCGCTTCGCCGTCGGTTTTCTTGATGGCCTGCACGCGGATGCCGGCATCAATGAGCTGCCAGTCCTCCGCCTTCGCCGCCGGGTAGAAAATGTGCAGCACCTTCATCCGTGCAGCCATGCTTTGCAGGCCCTGCTGCACAAGGTAGCGCACGAGCGGGATGTTGCTGATGCCGATTTTCAGCAGCGTGAGCAGGTTGTGCGGACGGATGGAGAATGGCAGGTCGGTGATGCTGCCTTTCTTGTGCAGGAACTTCGTCGTCCACGCCGCGAACGGGCCGAAGAGCAGCTTCTTCTCGCCGTCGAGCACGCGGGTGTCGAGGTGCGGCACTGCCATCGTCGGCGCGGCGTCGAGCGCCTGCCCATAGACTTTTGCCGAGTGCTTCGCGACGACCGCCGCGTTTTTGCACACGAGCCATTGTCCGCCGATGGGGAAACCGCCGAGGCCCTTCGCCTCGGGGATGCCGGACTTTTGCAGCAGCGTCAAACTGCCGCCGCCCGCGCCGACGAAGACGAACTTCGCGCGGCTCACGAGCTTCGCACCGGTAGTTGTGTTCTTTGCGGTGACGCGCCAGCTCTCACCTTCGCGGTCGAGCCCGATCACCCGGTGGCCGCTGGCGATGGCGCAGCCTTCCTGCCGCGCGAGCCAGCCGAGCAGGCGGCGCGCAATCTCACCGAAGTTCACGTCGGTGCCACCGTCCATCTTCGTCGCGGCGATGGGCGTGCGCGCGTCGCGCCCCTCCAGCAGCAGCGGCGCCCAGCCCGCGATCGTCGCGCGGTCGGTCGTGTATTCCATCCCGGCGAAAAAATGGTGCGCGGACATCGCGGCGTGCCTCGCTCTCAGGAAATCCACCTGATCCTGCCCATGGACGAAACTGATGTGGGGCACGGCACGGATGAAATCCGCCGGGCGCTCGATCATCCCGGTGGCGACGGCGTGTCCCCAGAACTGCTTCGAATGCTCGAACTGCTCGAAAATCTCGATGACCTTCGCGGGGTTCACCGAGCCGTCAGCCTCGCGCTTAGGCGTGTAGCTTAGCTCGCAGATGCCCGCGTGGCCCGTGCCCGCGTTGTTCCAGCCGTCGGAGCTTTCCTGCGCGAGGCCGTCGGTGACTTCGAAGACCTGGATGGAAAGGTGCGGCTCCAGTTTCTTCAGCATCACGCCGAGATTTGCGGACATGATGCCGCTGCCGATGAGGACGATGTCGGGGTTTTCGAGATGGGTCATTTCGCGTTTAGCGGTGAGGTCCACAATGTTTTTGCCAAAGCTGGGCCGCCAGCAGTTTTGCCGACGGACATGGGCTCGGAAACATCGCGCGAGGCAGTTAAGCGAGGAGCGGGATGTCGGAAGCTACCAGCCGAGGACATGGGCGAAGATGAGCGGCGCGACGATGCTGGCGTCGCTTTCGATGACGTGCTTGGGCGTGCTCGCGGCGAGTTTGCCCCAGGTGATTTTCTCATTCGGCACCGCGCCGGAGTAGCTGCCGTAGCTCGTGGTCGAGTCGCTGATCTGGCAGAAGTAGCCCCACAGCGGCACGCCTTCGCGCTGCAAATCCTGGTGAAGCATCGGCACGACGCAGATGGGAAAATCGCCCGCGATGCCGCCCCCGATCTGGAAAAAGCCGATGCTGCCTTCGCCATTGGCGAGCGGCTTCGCCGTCCCGGAATACCACCCGGCGAGCGTGGTCATATATTCGATGCCGGTGCGGACCGTGTGGACGTTCCTCACATCGCCGCGGAGGACCGCCGCCGCATACATGTTGCCGAGCGTCGCGTCCTCCCAGCCGGGCACGAACATTGGCAGTTCTTTTTCCGCCGCGGCGAGCAGCCACGAGTCGCGCGGATCGATCTGGTAGCTTTCGCGCAGCTTTCCGCCGAGCAACAGACGCCACAAGAATTCGTGCGGAAAGAGCCGCTCTCCGCGTGCATCGCAATCCATCCACTCAGCGAGGATCGCCTTCTCGATCCGGCGCATCGCCTCCATTTCAGGGATGCACGTGTCGGTCACACGGTTGAGGTGGCGGTCCAGCAGCGCCTGCTCGTCGGCGGCGCTCAGTTCCCGGTAACGCGGCACGCGCTCATAGTGGTCGTGCGCGACGAGGTTGAAGAGATCCTCCTCGAGATTCGCGCCCGTGCAGCAGATGGCGTGGACTTTTCCCGCGCGGATCATCTCCGCGAGCGACACGCCGAGTTCCGCCGTGCTCATCGCGCCTGCGAGAGTGAGGAGCATCACGCCGCCGCCATCGAGGTGAGCGCGATAGCCATGCGCGGCACCTTTGAGTGCGGCGGCGTTGAAGTGGCGGTAATGCCGTTCGATGAAGGCCGACACGGGGCCGGCCTGGGTTTCAGCTTTCATGCGTGTTTGCGCGCCGGTGTTCGCTGTGCCGCGCGCCATCTCCCGGCATGAAAAAAGGCCACGCGTCTGGGGCTACGGCCCGCGCACTGCGCGCGAACCGCCATCGCCCCGGCGGATGGCTGGGCCCATACCCTCCGCAAACGTGCTGCTGCGTCAATCATTGAGATCAGATTGGTGCAGCTTTAGCGGGTTAGCAGCAGCATGGTTTGTCGGAAATCGCTCGACCATCGCCGCGGCGGACAAAAGACTCCGAGGGCAGATGCATCTGATTCATGAAGCGCTTTTTGACATCCCAAAACTGCGAGTGATCAGCCTCCGTGTGGAGCGGCTCACGCTTGCGAAGCGGCGCTGGCGTGGCATCGCGGACGACGGAGCTGATTTCGGATTCGATCTCGCGGCGCCTCTCGTCAACGGCGCATCATTTTTCGCCAGCGATACCGCGGTGTATTGCATCGAGCAGAAATCCGAACCGGTGTTGGAAGTTGCGCTCATCCCGCGGCCCGCGCCCGTGGCTCGGCTCGGGTGGACGATTGGCAATCTGCACTTCCCGATTCAGGTCACCGATGAAGTGATCCGGGTGCCCGACGATTCCGCGCTGCGTCAGTTGTTCGAGCGGGAGAAGATTCCCTTCACTGCGGCCGAGAGCGTCTTTGTGCCGTTTGCCAACAGCCACAGCCATGAAGCCAAGTGACGTGAACTTCGGCTGGCTGCCCGCATTGCTGCAGACGAGCGATGCGCTCTTTCCCACGGGCGCCTACGCGCACTCGCTCGGCTTCGAGGAATTTGCCCGGCTCGCCAATGTCCGTGACGAGGCCGGGCTGCGGGGCTTTGCCGAACTGCATCTCATTCCCGCGCTCCATGAATTGGAACTGCCGTATCTGCGCTTTGCCTTCGACGCGGTGGAAAATCTTGCCGCGCTATGGGAAGTGGATCGCGAGATTTCGGCATGGAAGCTCGCGCGGGAGGCGCGCGAAGCGAGCACGAGCATCGGCCGGCGGCGGCTCGCCGCGCTCCGCGTGGTGAACGACGCGCCTCTTTACGCGGAATTTGCCGACGCCATCGCGCGCGGCGAAGCGCGCGGGCATCATCTCACCGTTTGCGCAGTGCAGGCGCGGGCCGAGGGCTTCCCGCTGCCAGCTGCATTGGCCGCCTATTTTTACCATAGCATCGCGGGACTCTGCTCGGCGGCGCTGAAGCTCATCCGCATCGGGCAGGATGGCTGCCAGCGCGTCCTGCGCCATGCGCTCATGCACGCGGAAACGACCATCGCCGCATCCCTCGCCGTCGAGCGCGACGAGGCGGGTGTGTTTGACCCGCTGATCGAGATCGCCTCGATGCGCCATGAGTTTGCGAACGAGCGCCTCTTCATTTCCTGACTGATGAAAACACGACCTGCACGCATCGGCATCGGCGGCCCTGTCGGCTCCGGAAAGACGATGACCGTCCTCCGTCTCTGCCAGTGGCTGCGCGACGAGCTTTCGATCGCGGTCGTCACAAACGACATCTACACGCGCGAGGACGCCGAGTTTCTCACGCGCAACGAGGCGCTCGCCGCCGACCGCATCATTGGTGTGGAGACTGGCGGCTGCCCTCACACGGCGATCCGCGACGACACCTCGATGAATGTCGCCGCCATCGAGGAACTGGAGCGCCGGCACCCGGACACGAAGCTCATCCTCGTCGAAAGCGGCGGCGACAATCTCTCGGCCACATTTTCGCCGGAACTGGTGGATGCGTTCATCTACGTCATCGATGTAGCGGAGGGGGACAAGATCCCGCGCAAAGGCGGCCCGGCCATCCGCAACAGCGACCTCCTGCTCATCAACAAAACCGAACTCGCGCCGCATGTCGGTGCCGACCTCGACGTGATGGCTCGCGATGCGAAGGCACAGCGCGGGGTGCGACCGTTCATCTTCGCCGACCTGCGCATCGGCAAAGGAAGGGATGAACTGCTCGCATGGATTCGCCGCGAGGTGCTCTTCACGTGAGCGGTCTGCGCGGTCATCTCGACTTACTGGCCAGTGCCGATGATGGCCGCACGTTTCTCCGGCGGCAGTCGTTCTCCGAGCCAATCCACATCTCAAAGCCGCACCACGACACCGGCTGGCTCGTGGTGAACCTCGCCAGCCCGACGCCCGGCCTGCTCGCGGGCGACCGGCTGGACATGCGGGTGGAAATCGAAACTGGGGCGCGACTGCTGCTCACGACGCCAAGCGCAAGTCGAATCCACGCGATGAAGGCCGGACGCGCTGAGGTGAATCAGGAATTTTTCGTCGCGGCTGGCGCCATGCTGGACTGGTGGCCGGAGTATCTCATTCCGCAGGCAGGGTCGCGCTACCGTCAGCGCAGCGTCCTGCGCGTTGCATCAGGCGGCTCGCTTCTCTGGTCGGAATCCGTCGCGCCGGGCCGTGTCGCTGCGGGGGAGGTTCTTGCGTTTGATGAACTGCACATCGGAACCGACCTCCACCTCGGCGCGCACCATGCGGCACGCGAGCGCTATTCGCTCATTCGTGGCGATGCGATGTGTGAAGCGCTGAGGCGTCGGTTTGCCACTCCCTATTATGCGAGCCTGATTGGCGCCAGCCCCCTCCTCGACACCGCGGCGGGCGATTTTCCGGACATCGCGGACTCGCTCAGCAGCCAATGTGTTTGGGTTGGAGCAAGCCGACTCACGGAGAACGCATGGGTGGTGAAAGTCGTCGCATCCGGCAGCGTGGACCTCCGGCGCACAATCGCCGCCGTCCGCGGGCACTTCTACACCGCCATGAAGACCACGCCCGCATCGCTCCGACGAGTCACCGGCGAAAGCGACGATGGTGGATTTGCCGTTCGCAGCGCAGACAATGAGAAGTGAGCCGTCGAGCGCGCCTCAGTCCGCGATCCGTATGCCGGGTTGAAACCGGCCCTCAACGCATCCTGTGAACCGGAAAAGAACAAGCCTGCCGCGGCATGGTGCCGGGCAGGCTTGAAGTTGTTTAAACGGGGTTGGAGTTGTTTAGGCGGCAGGCTGCGCGAGGTCGGCCTGGCTCACGACGCGGAACGGAATCCGGGCAAGGACTTTGCCGTCGAAATGAACGGCGAAGTGGTAGTTGCCGGACTTCTGAACGCTGCCCTGAAGCGGGAGGATCATGTTCTGCGTGGAGAAGCCGACCGTGCCGGGAGGCATGTTCACCTGCAACTGCGCCTCGTTCGGCGGCTGGTCACCGGCATTGCCGGCGTCGTCCGTGAGGCGAATCGAGAAGGTGTGCGTGCCGTGGTCCTCGGCGGTGAACGAGAAGCGGAGGACGAGCGTGTAGGCAAAGTTCGCGGGGAAGTTTTGCGCAATCACGGCGTCAAACGCGCCCAGCACGTTCAGTTTGCCTTGGTTTTCGACAGCAGTGTCAGCGAGGGTTGCAACGAGGAGTTCCATAGAGGGCGGGATGGCTACCCGAATTCCAACAGCACGCAAGCGCTATGATGCGGAAAGTGACGAATTTCTCGCCAACCAATCGGCACGTCCCAACCGGTGAAAAACTGGAGGCGGGGGCGGGAATCGAACCCGCGGATAGGGGTTTTGCAGACCCCGGCCTTACCACTTGGCTACCCCGCCGTGTTGGAGCGCGTTCCTTTACGGAAAACTGCCCAGCCGTCAACAGGCAATCCGTGGTTCAATTCACGACGACGACTGGAGGCGACACAAGCCGGACGGGCGCGTTGACATCGGCACCCTCGGTCTGTTCGAGCGAGGTGACGAGGTTCTTTTCAAACGTCACGGCCAGTTTTCCAGACGGCACCTTCACATAGACCGTCGTGACGATGGCGCGGCCGGTCGCAGGATCGAGACCGGGCGCTTCCTGGGGAACACGCGTGTAGCGGATGAACTCCCAAATCTCCTGCCGGCCATTTGCATCGAGCCTCGATGTCTTTTTCTGCGGCTTGCCGAGCGCGGCGGAGACTTCGTCAGGCGTCATGTTCAGCGCGGCTTCGCCCTTCGCGACGAGAGCGTCCACCTCCGTCTTGCGCTGCGCGTTCTTCTTCACGCTGTCGATGAATTCGGGCTTCATCGGCGTGAGACCGGCGGCGGGCACCCATCCGGCGACACCACCCTGCTGCGCGGTGCCGCGCACGCGCACCGCAGTGTCGGAAATCGCGACCACCTCGGCGACCGATCCCTTGCGGAGGACGCCAAGAAACCGACCGTTTGTGATCTGGCTGTAAACGGCGGCTTCACCGATCACGGTCAGCTTCACGGGCTTGATCGAGAGATCCTCCAGATAAACGGCACCGGGCTCCCGCGGGAGAGCGCTGGCTGCGTGTGGCGCGGCACCGGCTGCGAATGCGTGCATGGAGATGACCGCGAGGCCGAGGGCGAGGAACGTGGCTTTCACGCCGGATAGGGTAGGCCCATTTTGCGCGCAGGAAAGGCGATTTATTCAATCGAAGACTCGCGGCCCGCCGGCGCCCCGGGAGCCTGTGTGCGGCTTCATCGTTGCACGCCGCAAAGGCTTGCGGCATCACGCTTCGGCATGGCACCCACCCGCTCGTCATCGCTCCTCGCAGAAGCCCGCAAGTGGATCCCCGGCGGCGTCAATTCGCCTGTGCGCGCATTCCGGGGTGTCGGCGGCGAGCCGTTTTTTGTCGAGCGCGCGAGCGGTGCGCACATCTGGGATGAAGATGGCCGGGAGCTGATTGACTACGTGGGGACCTGGGGTCCCGCGATTCTCGGCCATGCACCGCGTGCAGTCCTCGATTCGATCGCAGCGGCGGCCGGGCGGGGCGTGAGCTTCGGCATCCCTCACGCCATGGAGGTGGAGATGGCGCGCACGATTTGCGAATGGATTCCATCCATCGAAAAAGTGCGCATGGTCAACAGCGGCACCGAGGCGACCATGTCCTGCGTGAGACTCGCGCGTGGCTTCACGGGCCGCGGAAAAATCATCAAATTCACCGGCTGCTATCACGGCCACGTGGACTCGCTGCTCGTCAAGGCTGGCAGCGGCGCCCTCACACACGGCGCGCCGGACAGCGCGGGCGTGCCCGCCGAACTCGCCGCGCTCACCATCACGCTGCGCTACAACGATCGCGAAGGACTGAGTGCCGCCTTCGCGCAGCATGGAAAGGAAATCGCCGCCGTGATCGTCGAGTCCGTCCCTGCAAATGCCGGCCTCTACTTCCCCGAACCCGGCTTCTACGAACTCCTCACCAAGCTCTGCCGCGAGCACGAGTCGCTTGTGATTTTCGACGAGGTCATGACCGGCTTCCGCCTCGCTCGCGGCGGCTACCAGCAGCTCTGCGGCTTGAAGCCCGACCTCACCGCACTCGGCAAGGTGATCGGCGGCGGCCTTCCCGTCGGCGCGTTCGGCGGGCGCCGCGAGATCATGGACCAGCTCTCGCCCGACGGCCCCGTCTATCAGGCCGGCACGCTCAGCGGAAATCCGCTCGCACTCGCCGCCGGCCTTGCACAGCTCCGCGAACTCGAACGCCTCGACGGCTGGGCAAAGCTCGAAACGCTCGGCGCCGAATTCGAGGACCGCACGCGGGCCGGCCTCAGACGCGCGGGCCGAGACTACAATTTCCGCCGCATCGGCTCGATGTTCTGCCTCTACTTCACTAGCGCCTCAAACCCTGTGCGCAGCCTCGAAGAAGCAATGGTGAGCGACAAAGCCACGTTCGCAAAATTCTTCCACGGCTGCCTGGAGCGCGGCGTCTATTTCGCCCCGTCGCAGTTTGAAGCCGGCTTCCTCTCCCTCGCACACACCCCCGAGGACATTGCGCGCACCGCCGACGTCGTGGCGGAGGTCTTGGGGAAAATCTGAGCCCCACACACAGCCGCAGGGCTAACGCCATTGCGCAGAGAGGCGACCGAAACGCTCAATCATCCAAGGACAACCTCACTGGGCAGTGAGGGATTCGAACCCCCGGCCAACTCGGTGTAAACGAGACGCTCTACCGCTGAGCTAACTGCCCGGTTTGTGGTCACCAGCGGCCTTAGTCGTGAACAATCACCGGCGTGCCAAGCTGGACATTGTGATAGAAACGCTCTGCCATCACGCGCGGGAGACGCACACAGCCATGCGATGCGGGATAGTTGGGCACGTAACCGGCGTGCAGGCCATACCCGCCGGTGAAGCGGAGGTAAAATGGCATTTTTGCGCCCTTGAAGGAGCAGCCTTCCGGCACGGTCATCTTGCTCATGTCCACATCGCGCCGCACCACATCGCCCCCCTGGCCGACAAAGCTGCCGTAGAGATTGGAGTAATGGTTCGCATCCTTCTGGATCACCGCAAAATTGCCCTGTGCTGTGGCAAACCCGCGTTTGCCCGTGCTGCATTTGGTTTCACCCACGACCGTATCTCCCCGGTAGAAATATGCGCGCTGGGCGCTGAGATCCACGACGATCTTGGCCGGTCCCGTGGCTCCGTTGTCGTTCCAAGTATATGGCGGCGGTGCCTTCGGAGGCTGCGGGGGCGCAGGGGGGGGAGTCGGCTTAGTGGCGCAGCCCGCCATCAGGCCGATCGCCATCGCCGCGGAAAAAAGGGTGCTGAGGTTTCGTGAATCCATAGAGCGGCGGAGACCATAGCAAGGCGGATGCAAATTGGCAAAGAATTCATGATCAGCGGCTCCACGCAGGGCCCGGCTGCGCTCCATGCCGGAGCTTTTCCATCTGACGGGAGCCCTGCCGATGGGCACCGCCACAATAGCCCCGCTGGGCACAGCTAAAGGAGCATCGCGATCAATCTGAAGTGAGCGCGCCTGATGGAACGCCTAACACCATCCCCGAAGACAGATTGAAGCTGAGCCTGTCAGACACCTGCCTATCACTCTTATCCCTATGCCCTCATCCCTCGACCGCATCGCCCTGCTAAAGGAAGCCGTTGAACTCGAACAGCAGCGCGCCGCCCTTCAGGCCCGAATCGAGCAAATCACAGGGCAGGTCCGCTCTGGCGGCTCGGCTGTGCCGGCTGCGCTCAGCAAAGCGGCGACCGGCGCCGTCTCCTTGCCGGCTCCCGCCCCTGCTGCAACGAAGAAGGGAAAGGCCGCAGCGCCGAAGAAGTCTCATGGACACCGGCGCGGCCAGCTCACCGCCGCAATCCACGAGACGCTGAAAGCCGCAGGCAGCGAGGGTGCCACGGTCGCGGACATGGCCCAAAAATTCGACGTTCCCACCAGCAACCTCTTCGTGTGGTTCTCGACCACCGGAAGGAACTTCCCAAACATCGTCAAAGCGGGACCAGGCCGTTACCGGCTGAAAGAGTAGCCGCGCCCAGACGCGGAAGCGGCGGACCCCGATCCGCCGCCCCTCACATCCGGTTCACGAAGGGATGCAGCGAAGGCACCGCGCGCCACACCCTGCGGGCGACCTCCTCCGGCGAATCATCCCCCACCGCCACCCGGATCACAAACGGCTCCCGATCATCCGGCGGCTCGGAGGCATCGAGCTGCGAACCGAGCAGCGAGGCGGGAAAGAAATGCGTGTGCTCCTGCTCGCGCTTCACGAGGCGGCGCTGGAGCACCGACGAGGGCACATCCAGCCAGGCGATGCACACCTGGCCCCCCACGATGCGCGCCTCATGAACATAGGTGCGGAAGCGGTCCCGCGTGTGGCGGCGCAGGCATGAGCAGGCAATCACCACACTCTCCCCGCGCCGGCGCCACGCGATCATCCCGCCGATGATTCGCTCCGCCCAGCTCTCGCGGTAATCATCTGTGACCGGCCTGCCGTCCTTCATGTCCGCCACCGCCGCTCGGCTGTGGTAGTCATCGGCATCGATCACCGGCAGGCTGAGTTCCCGACCGATTTGCTCGGCGACCACGCTTTTTCCAGACCCGCTCGGTCCCGCGATGATGAGCGCATACCATCGGTCGCTGACGATCAGTTCCGACACGCCGCACTCCTCTCCTGCATCGGATGAAATGCGGTGCACACCTCGGCGCCCCGCCAGTGCAATTTCCCGGCGTGACTCGGAGCGGAGGAAAACAGCGTGGTTCGGATCGGAGGGCTCATGGTGAGAATGCGACGGGCGACACAGCGCGGATGTTGCCAGACTGCCCGCGCCGCACAAGCCCGCGGCGCGTCCTGCCCCGAGCCTCGGTTCTCCCGCGAGTCGCGGACAAGACGCAATCTCCGGGCAGGCGGATGCGCCGCCGGCGACAAAATTGGTTTGAACACAGCGCCCGGTTGCCGCGTCATTTGTGGCGCATGAAAACTCTGCTCGCCCTCCTCCTCGCCCTCACCACCGTCACCTTTGCCGAAACGAAGAAGGACAAGGATAAGGAAAAGCAGGAGCAGGCGGCGCGGGAGAAGGCGGCTGAGGAGAAAGCGGCCAGGGAGCGAGCAGCGAAGGAGAAGGCTGTGAAGGAAAAAGCGCTGGCAGAACAGAAGGCGAAGGAACGGGCGGCCACTGGCAGGGAGACCGCCACGCGCGACGGCTCGGGACGCTTGACGGGCAGCACGACGACATCCGGAAAAAGCACGACGTTCCGCGACGGCTCCGGGCGCACCACCGGCACGGCGACCGAGTCGGGCAATGGCACGACTTTCCGCGATGGCAGCGGACGCATGACTGGCACGGCGTCAAAATCCGGGGACGGCACGACTTTCCGCGACGCGAGCGGAAGGATGACCGGCACGGCCAAAGAGTCGGCCAGCGGCACCACGACCTATCGCGATGCGAGCGGGCGCGTCACGGGGACGAGCACGATCTCCGGCGACACGATCACGTATCGCGACGCGCAGGGGCGCGTGACCGGCACGTCGCGGGTGAAGAAATAGCGGAGCCGCGGGCGTTCGAGGCGCAACTCAAACTGCGTCGCGGATGTGAATCGCAGGTGGAAAGGAAAACCCTTTGACGCACGGAAAGTGCGCCGCTTTACTCCGCGGACCACCGCAACCGGAGAGATGGCTGAGTGGTCGAAAGCAACGCTTTGCTAAAGCGTCATACGGGTTAAACCGTATCGAGGGTTCGAATCCCTCTCTCTCCGCCACCTTTTCCGAAAATGGCGCACCGGCGCGGCCATGCACGGCTGTCCGCATTTCGAAGTGCCGCTGCATGCAGACGACGCCTCGCGCAACGCTCTGAAAAAGCCAACGCAGGGTGGAAATGTCACCACTGCGGTTTTGCCGCGCGGCACAGGCGCCATGTAGATCGCAGCGTGAAAATTTTCCGCCGCATCCTGCCGTCACTCCTCGCGTTTCAATTGCACGCAGCTCACGCGCTCACGGTGCGCGTGGCGCCGGATGGGAAGGACGGCGGCGACGGCGCGCAGGCGACATTCGCCGGGGCGCGCGATGCGGTGCGGCGCGCGCGGGAGGCGGGCGACGCGAGTGACGCGCGCGTGGTGTTCGCCGCGGGGACGTATGCGATTTCGGAGGCGGTGGTATTTGAGCCGCGCGACAGCAGGGTGAGCTACGAGGCGGAGCCGGGCGCGAAGGTGGTCATCACGGGCGGCAGGAAGATCGAGGGCGCGATGAAGGACGGGAAGTGGGTGGCAAAGGTGGACCCGGCTTGGCGCTTCGAGGGGCTGTGGGTGAACGGCGGGCGCGCGACGCGGGCCCGGACGCCAAACGAGGGATTCATCCAGGCGATGGGTCAGCCGCAGAAGCCGCCGCATGACGCGCAGCCCACGGGCGACGCGGGGAAGACGCTGCTCAACATCGAGCCGCAGCAGGCGAAAGAACTCGCGGGGCTTTCGCCCGGGGAGAAGCGCGACGTGAACGTGCTGGTGTATTTTTCCTGGGACGTGCAGCGGCACCGTCTCGCGGATGCGGACTACGACGGCACACTGCAGTTCACCGGGCCGCTGCAGCGGGCGTTCTTCTCGCTCGCGCCGTTTCACAACATGCGGCTTGAGAATTTCCGCGCCGCGCTGGACGCGCCGGGCGAGTGGTTCCTCGATCGCGCGGGCACGCTGAGCTACATCCCGCGCAAGGGCGAGACGGTGCGCGACGTGCAGGCGCCGGTCGCGCCGCAGTGGATCGCGCTGCGCGGCGACATGGCGAAGAACGAGCTCGTGGGCGGCATCACTTTCCGCGGGCTGCGCTTCGAGCATCAGGCGTGGATCACGCCGGAGGGCGGCTCGATGTTCGGCCAGGCGGAGTCGAAGCTCGGCGCGGCGATCGAGGCGGACGGCGCAAAGGGCATCACGTTTGAGGACTGCGAGTTCGCGCACACGATGACGAATGCCGCGTGGTTCCGCCGCGGCTGCAGCGACATCACATTGCGCAAGTGCAACATCCATGACCTCGGCGCGGGTGGTGTGAAAATCGGCGAGCCCACCGTTTCAAAGGACGGGCCGGATCACACACACCATGTGCTCGTGGAAAACTGCATCATCCAAAGCGGCGGCCGGTTTTTCCCCGCAGGCATCGGCGCGCTCATTTTCCACGCGAGCGACTGCACGCTGCGGCACTGCGACATCGGCGATTTTTTCTACAGCGCCGTGAGCATCGGCTGGACGTGGGGCTACAAGCCGACGCCGTGCGCGCGCAACACCGTCGAATTTTGCCACCTGCATCATCTCGGCTGGGCGGAGCTGAGCGACATGGGCGCCGTTTACACGCTCGGGCCACAGCCGGGCACCGTGATCCGCGGCTGCCACATGCACGACATCGGCTGCGCGAGCTACGGCGGCTGGGGCATGTATAACGACGAGGGCAGCACGGGCATCGTGTGGGAGAACAACCTCGTGCACGACACGCAGGACGGCGGCTACCACCAGCACTACGGCCGCGGGAACATCATCCGGAACAACATCCTCGCGTTTCAAAAGGAGGTCCAGGTGCGGCGCAGCAAGCCGGAGGAGTTCCTGGCGTTCACCTTTGAAAACAACATCGTGCTGTGGCGCGAGGGGCGGCTCTTCGGCCACGTGGACAAGAACTGGTTCGACGGGCGCGTCGCCGTGAACCGGAATGTGTATTGGAAGATGGGCGCGGCCTTCGACCTCGCGGGCAAGACGTGGGACGAGTGGCGCTTCTTGGGCCACGACGCGGAGAGCGTGATTGCGGATCCGATGTTCGTCGCGCCGGAAAAGGGTGACTTCACGCTGCGGCCCGAGTCGCCCGCGCTGAAGATGGGCTTCAATCCGTTCGACTGGCGCACGGCGGGTGTGACCGGTGATGACGCGTGGAGGAAGATGGCCGCGCGCGAATTCCCACCGATGAAATACGGCATCAAGCCGAAGGCGCCTGCGATGAAGCTCACGGAGGGCTTTGAGAGCACGCCGGTCGGCGGCAAGCCGATGCAGGCGCAGGGCCTCTACAAGAAGGATCCAAAGATGGTGCTCGTGGTCGGCGAGGGTTCGTCGCACGGCGCGCGCTGCCTGCAACTCGCAGACGGGCCCGACATCCAGCCGGCGTTCGAGCCACATTTCTATTACCTGCCGAGCCACGAGGCCGGTATTTCGCGCGTGGCCTTCGACGTGAAGCTGGAGCCCGACTACCACCTCGTGCACGAGTGGCGCGAGAACACGCCGCAAAACGGCAAGGCGTATCAGACCGGGCCGATGCTGGAGTTCCGCAAGGGCACGCTCGTCTCGCAGGGAAAGAAGATCGCCGACATTCCGCCAAACACGTGGGCGCACTTGGATCTGCGCGCGAAAGTCGGTGAGAGCCGCGACAACACCTTCGACCTCACGCTCGCGCTCCCCGGCGCGAAACCGCAGCGGTTCGAGAAGCTGCCGTTTGTCAGCAAGCTCTGCACGAAGCTCGACTGGGTCGGTTTCAGCAGCCCCGGGAAGGATGCGGCGAAGGCCTGGCTCGACGACCTCGTGATCGAGAACACGGCGGATTAGCGGCGAACGGCGGATTGCACTCCCGCCCGGAGGCGTGAGAATCGCGGCGCAATCCGCCCTCCGATGAACACGCTCCTCGCCACGCTCTCCGCCATTCTCGTCAGCCTGTTCGAACCGCCACCTCCCGAGCCGTTCGCACTGCGCGACGGCGATCGTGTGGTGTTCCTCGGCGACAGCATCACCGCCGCACGACGCTACGACCGCATCATCGAGAACTACACGCTGCTCCGCTTTCCCAAGCGGCGCGTGCATTTTTACAACGCGGGCAAAGGCGGTGACACAGCGCTCGGCGGCCTCGCGCGCATGGAGGACGAGGTGTTCGCGAGACACGCGACGGTCGCGATTGTGGCCTTCGGCACGAATGACATCGGATGGGGCGCGCTCGCGGACGACGAGCACCGGAAGAAGTATCTCGATGGCGTCCGCGGCATCGTGGAGGCGTGCAGGAAGCGGAACGTGCGGATCTTCTTCTGCTCCGAGCCGATCACGAACGAAGACCCCGACAAGGCGGAGAAGGGATACCTTCAGAAGATGTGCGACGAAGGGCTCGCGCTCGCGCGGTCACTCGGCGCCGAGACCATCGACATCCAGCGGCCGATGCGCGAGGTGCAGCGGCGCGTGCTTGCCCACAACAAGACGATCAAGGACGCATCGAAGCACACGAAGCTCCACGCAGCGGATGGCGTGCATCTCGTCGAACTCGGCCACATGGCGATGGCGCTCGCGATCCTGAAGGGCCTCGGTGCGCCGGCGGAGGTGTCGTCGGTGAAGGTGGACGCGAAGGCGGCGAAGGTCGCGGCTGCGGAGGGATGCACCGTCACAAACCTGCGCTGCGGAAAGGAGATCGAGTTCGACCGTCTCGACGACGGATGGCCAATCAATTTCGGCACGTTTGGCGCGCTCAATTTTCTCTACGTGCCCTACCCTGCCGAAGTCGGCCGCTACATGCTCGGCGTGACTGGACTCGACGCCGGAAAATATGAGGTCCTCGCGGGCGGCCGGAAGCTTGGGAAGTTCTCCGACAAGCAGCTCGCCGCCGGCGTGAACATCGCCTTTGCCACCGCCAACGCGTGGGAGCCCGGCGGCCCGTGGGACGCGCAGGCTGCGGCGCTGATGCGCGTGACCGATGCGCGCTTCGACATCGTGACGACGCAGTGGCACATGGAGCACTTCGGCGCGGAGCATCCTGCGATCGAAAGCCTGCGTGCGGAGATGCAGCGGAACATGGATCAGCTCGACACTCTGCAGCGAAGCATCGCGAAACCGTATCCGATCCGCTTTCTCATCCGGCCGGCGGGCGAGGGTCAGTGACGTTCGTTCGCGGAAGCTGGGCCGTCGCGCGGCGGCTCCGAATCCTCGCCGAAAAGCAGCGACTGCTCGTGATGCGTGGTCGCGGTGTTCGTCCGCGGTGCTGGCTTTTTCTCCGCAGCGCGGTGGCCGTGCGTGAACTCACCCCGGCGCAGGGCGGTCTTTGATTTCCCGGGAGCGGGAGTGCGGCGAGACGGCACGGTCACATGCGCTGCGCGGCGGCGCGCACGATGGGCTCATCCACGATTGCGGCGCACCGGTCCGCCGCCTCGATGAGGCTGAGCATGGCGAGCTTGTTGATACTGCGGCAGATGCCGCCCGAGCATTCGCGCAGCGCGGCGAGCGCGGACTCGGTGAAGAGCTCGTTGAGGCGCCCGGCAGTGAGGAGGCGGAACTTCACATACTGCGCGACCTCGGCGGGCGTGAGCGGGTGCAGCTCGCTGCGCATGTAGATGCGGTTGCTGAGCGACGCATAGCTCGGGTGCGCGAGACGCTGCGCGAGGCGCGATTCGCCGAAGAGCAGGCAGGTGACGAGCTTCTCCTGCGTAGTCTCGATGTTGCTGATCGTGCGGATGACGTGCAGGCAATCCGCGGAGAGCAGGTGGCATTCATCCACGATGATGACGAGCCGGCGCCCCTGCTCGTGAAGCTCGATGATGTGGTTGCTGAGGAGCTTCACGAGGTCCTGCACGCGGGCGATGCCGACAGGGAGCGCGAGGTTCAGCTCGGAGAGGATTTCACGCAGCAGGCCGGTCTTGCTGAGGCCGGGCGTGACGAGCACGAGCACGACCTTGTTCTGAGGCTCGTCGAAATGCTGGAGCAGGAGCTGGCTCACGAGCGTCTTGCCCGTCCCGCTCTCGCCGCTGACCATGCCGAGCGACGCGCGGAAATCGACCGCGCGCGTCATGCTGCGGAATGCGTCCGCGTGGCCGTCGGTGCGGAAGAAGAACGCCGGATGCACGCAGTCGGCGAACGGGTTTTCCTTCAGCCCGAAGTGCGTGATGAAATTCCCCGCCGGCTCCCGCATCGTGCGGCTGAAAATGTGCGGCGGGCTGGGTGTCGATGGGCTGGGGTTGCGGCGTCATGGCTGGGTCGTGAAGTTGCGGAGAAAAAATCGTCTCACGCGGCTGCGTGCTGCTGTGGGCGCGGGTTTGAAGATGCGGCGCCGGCACCCACGAGCCGCGCGGCGATCGCGGCGATGCGCTGGGCGTTCACATTCGCGGGGTCGGAAAGCACGAGCGGCCGGCGGCCTTGATTCGACTGCTCGACCATCGTGTCGCGGCCGAGAAAGCCAAGCGTGTCGAGCGAGGTGTTGAGGAAGCGGCTTGCGCAGCCGGCGATGCGCTCGAGGACGCGCGCGGCCTGCGCTTCGTTTTCGGCCTGATTGATGAGCACATGCATCCGCGCGGCGAGTCGCCCCTCGTGGGCGACCTTGATCACGCCATACGCGTCGAGCGTCGATGCGAGGTTCGGCGTCGCGAGCACGATGGCATCCTGCGCGAGGCCGAGGAAATGCGTGACGCCCTGCGCGATGCCCGCACCGGTGTCGATGATGAGCACGTCAAACTGCGCCGCGACTCGCAGCAGTTCACGCCCGAGGGCGTCGAACATCGGTTCGCCGAGATCCGCGAGGCGGCTGATTCCCGAGGCGCCGCAGATGATCTGCACGCCACCCGGGCCGGGCACGATCACGTTGTCCATGGTCGCTCGGCCATCCACCACGTCGAGCAGCGTCGCCGTCGGATTCACGCCGGCGAAGATGTGCGCGTTCGCCATTCCGAAATCGGCATCGAAGAGCAGCACCCGGCGCCCGAGCTGCGCGCAGGCGACCGCGAGGTTCACCGAAAAAGTCGTCTTGCCCACGCCGCCTTTGCCGCTGGTCACCGCAAGGATGCGGGTATTCCGGCGCGTGCCGTTCAATTCCCCGCGGATGACGGAAAGCGGCGCGCGGTCCACAAAAATGCGGTGGTGAATCCACCGGATCCATTCGCCGCGGCGCGTCTCGCGGGCGTCGCCGCCGGCTTGCGCCTCGCCGAGGAAATCGCCGAAGGTCTTTTCGATGAACTGGACTTGTGCCGGCTCAATGTTCGGAGGCGCAGGTTTGCTCATGGAAAAGGGGGTGTGGCTCCCGAAGTGCCGCGGCTGCGGAACTGGCCTGACCAACGGCAACCACAGGATGTGGTGGTGAGAGTTTCACCTTGACCGCAAGTAATGGGCTGACAGCTTCCGCCAGTCAAGCCCGATGCGGCTTTTCCTTTGTCCAAGCCGAGTTCTAACGCCATGCCCACCACCCGATTTTACTGCGTCATCTGCGGCGCGGATTTGTCGGGGAAACCCGTCGCGCGCGACAATGTGATGCAATGCCCCGCGTGCCGGCACCAAGTCCCCGTGCCGACGACGCTGAACCTGCAGCGCGCTTCAGCAGAGTGGCCGCATGTCCTGCCACCGGGCATCCTCGCCTTGGAGGTGAAATTTGCCTGCAAATCGTGCCGCAGCCCCCTGCGCGCCGATGCGCGATGGGAGGGTCGGAACATCTTCTGTCCCGTGTGCACGGAAATCAGCCAGGTGCCGAATTGGTCGCAGGAGTCCGGCGCCGCCGCCGTGACGCGGAGAAACGGAGGGGATGATCTGCTGGCAGCCGCAACCCTCAGCACGGAGGAGATTGCCTTCCTCAGCGACGCAACACCCGTGAGCCCCGCGGCGGCGGGATAGCGCCATGGTCAAGAATTACATTCCGCCAGAAAACCGCGAAGTGACCTGCCCCTCCTGCGGCGGCGTCTTCAAGGCGGCCCCGACGGCACGCGCGCGGCGCATCCAGTGCCCGCATTGCCGCGAGGTCGTGGTGCTGGAAAACCGGCCCGAGCCGGAGGCGGCGTCGAGGCCCGCAGCCGATCCCGCACGGCTCGACGCGCTGGAGGCGCGGGTTGCTGCACTCGAGGCAGCCTTGGACTGCAAGGCGGGGGCGGAGGACACGCAGCAGGCGGGCAAGCTCGAATGGTTCGGCGCTGCGCAGGACCGCGGGCCTGACTACTCCGCCGAACAGGAAAAGGTGCTCGTCCACAACCTGCGCGCGATCCGCGGACAACACATCACCATCCGCGGCTGCATGGAGAGCGCCTTGGCAAAGACACGCGCGGAGTGGTTCAAGAGAGCGTTCGAGCTCGCGGGCTGGACCGTGGTCGGGCCGGAGAAGATTCCAGCCGCCACCGCAGTGAACACCCTCACTCTCGCGGTGCCCGAGCTTCCCGTCGCACGTGACGCCGCGAAGACCTACCTCGCGCTGAAGGCCGCCGGTTTCAAGACGGAACCGGTGCTCGATCCAGCGCTCGCATCCGGCGCGGAAGCCGCGCAACTGTCGCTCACGATCCCCTCCGGGCCGGCTGCATAGCCTGCGCGGAAAAGCTTTCACTCCCCCGCCCCGAGCGGCTATCCCGTTCGCCATGAACCGCCCCCGACTCCACCGGCTCGTGAAACGCCGCGATTTCCTCCGCGCCACCGGGACCTCGCTTGCCGCCGCCGCATTCCTCGGTCGCGCCGCCGATTTGTGCGCCGAGCCCCCATTCGTGCCGGCGGACTTCATCAGCGTGCAGAAGGGCGACCTCCCGATCATTCTCTCCGCACCGCATGGCGGCCTGCTCGAGATTCCCGGCGTGCCGGAGCGCAAGGGCGAGGGCATGAAAAAGGGGCCGTCCGGCTTCTTCGCCGGGCGCGACGTCAACACCGAACTGCTCACCGCGGCGATCGCCACCGCACTTGAGAAGCGCCTCGGCAAGAAGCCCTATTTCGTCATCTCGAAAGCGCACCGCAAGTATGTGGACCCGAACCGGCCCGTGGAGATCGCGGTCGAGCACCCGCGCGCGCGCGAAGTTTACGACGCCTACCGGGGCACGCTCACGAAGTTCTGCGACGACGTGGGCAGGCGCTTCGGCGCGGGGCTGCTCGTGGATGTCCACGGCCAGGGCAGCGCGCGCGACACCGTATTCCGCGGAACGCAAAACGGCACCACCGACATGAACCTCTCCATGCGCTTCGGGGACAAAATCCACGCCGGCCCGAAGAGCCTCGCCGGCCTGCTCGTCGCACGCGGCATCAACATGAAGCCCACGGACACGAGTCCCGAGACGAACGGCTTCACAGGCGGCAATATCGTGGTGACGCACGGAAAGCAGGCCGACATCGGCGCCGTGCAGTTCGAGTTTGGCGCGGACTTCCGCGACAAGGACAAGCTCAAGGCCGCCGCCGAAAAGGTCGCCGACGGCCTTGCGGACTTCGCGAAGCTCTACCTGCTCGGCAACACCGTGCCGCAGAAGTAGGACGCTCAGCGCCTGCGCTTCGGCGCGGGGGCGGGCGGCACCCATTCGCCGGTGATTTCGATCGGCGTCCCAGTCTCCACCCATTCAAAGAAGCGCTTCGCCGGATTGTCCCCGGTGAGCGGGAGCCGGACGCAGCCGTGCGAGGCAGGGTAGTCCGGCACCGAGGAGAAGCCGTGGATGAAGTAGTTGCCGTTGATCTGCACGCTGAACGGCATCGGCGCATTGTCGAAAAGGCGCGAGTAGTGCATGCGGTGCTTCACTCCCGCGACAAAGTTGCCCGACGGCGTGCGGCGGCCCTGCCTGCCCGTGCTCACCCGGCTTTGGATCACCACGCGCTCGCCCTCATAGGCGGTGAGTTCCTGCTTCGTCTTGTCCACCACGACGCGCTTCGGGCCCGACGGTGCGGAGTCGCCGCTCGTCTGCGCGCACGCGGACACCGCGGTCACGGCGACGGCGCAGACGAACCTGAAAAGCGCCTTCAAAGCACCGGCCACGCGCGTGGAGGATGATTGCGGAATGCTGGCTGGCATTGCGGCAAAGGCGTCCCACATCGCGGGCCGCGACGCAACGCCGGCGTTGGAAAATGTGTCACCGCTCCTCGACCGAGTTGCCCTCGCCGCCGCGCGCCTCCACCGCCTTGAATCCATCTTTGCGCCGGTCATCCGCGATGAGGTTCATCCCCACTCGGGAACTCCTCACGTTCTCCAAAAGGATGCCGGCCCCGTCGCTGTCGAGGATGCTGCAGCCGGTGATGAGGAAGCGGCGCGAGTCCTTCACGTGGAGCGCGGCGGCATGCTCGCGGACGCCGTTGATGTGGATGCCGCTCAGCGTGCAGTCGGCGCAGCCGCGGAACGCGAGACCCTGCTTCGGCGCGTCCGTCTTCCAGAAGGCATAGCGCGGATTGCGGTCGAAGACGTTGCCCGTGACGGCGATGTCGCTGCTGTTCTCCACGAGGAGATCGTGCTCGAAGCCCTCCCAGAACGTGTTGCCAAGGACCGCGACACTGCGCGCGTGCTCGATGTGGACATTGATGCGCACGTCGCTGAGCACGTTTGCCGAGATGGTGATGTTGCCCTCGCGCGTCTTCCCCGCGCCGGACTCGCTGTTCACGCGCTTGTCGTCGCCGGGACCGATGATGTGGATGTTCGAGCTGCCCGCGGCCTTGCCCGTGTGCTGGAGCGTGCAGCCGGTGATGGCGACCTCCGCGATGCTGCCACCCCGGCTGTCGAGTTCCACATTCGCGGAGGGCGCGGGCTCCTTTGCCGCGGCGTCCATGTTCGACTCGATGTCGCAGCCGGCGATGTGCAGGTTGCGGACGTTGCCGCCGCGGGAGACGACTCCGCCTGCGGCATTGTAGCTGATGTGGCAGCCGGTGATGTTCGACTGGTGGAGGTTCACCGCGTCGTAGAAGACGCCGATGCCGCGGTTCTTGTAGAGATGGCAGTTGGAGATGATGACGTTGCGGTTCCGATCCACGAGGTGAATCGCGTGGCGGCAGTCGCGGATGTTCACGCGCGTGACCGTGAACTGCATCGTGCCCCTCACTTCGATTCCGTCGGCCTCGGGATTGGCGCCAACGATCTCAAGGCCGTCCACGAGCGGCATGCGCTGGTGGTCGAAGACCTCGTGCTTCACGCTCGCGGGATCCGCCGTGCCGCCGTGCGTGCCGACGATGCGGAACGCGGGCCCCTTCCCCGCCATCACGACGCGAGCCGTGCCGTCGCCGACGATGGAAAACGGCCCGTCCTCGTCGAGCGTCACCGTGATCGTGCGTGTGATGCGGTAGGTGCCCTTTTCAAATCGCACGCTCCCCCATCCGGCCTCGACGGCCGCCTGGATCGCATTCGTGTCATCCGCGACGCCATCGCCGATCGCGCCGAAGTCGCCGACCTCCGCGGCGGTGAGGCGAGCATGGAATGCGAGGAGAAGTGCGGCGAGAAGGACAAGGGGACGCATGCGCCGATGACGTCAGAGCCGCGGCTGAGGGGCAAGCGCCGAGAGGCGGCTCTTTTTCCTTCACGCGGCGGTTGCAAGGCACGCGGGCCTTTGCTGTCATCCCGCCCCTCTCAAACCCAAAAACCTCACTCCCACTATGGCAAAGAAAGCTCTCAACATCGGTCTCATCGGATACGGCTTCATGGGCCGCACGCACGCGCACGCCTATCACAACGCCGCGCAGTTCTTCGACCTCCCGCTCACGCCCGTGCTGAAGGCGGTCTGCGGCCGCGATGGCGCAAAGGCAAAGGCCTTCGCGGACAACTGGGGCGCGACCATCGTGGAGACGGACTGGAAGAAGATCGTCGCGAACAAGGAGATCGATGCCATCGACATCGTGACGCCGAACGACTCGCACGCCGAAATCGCCATCGCGGCAGCAAAGGCCGGCAAGATGGTGCTCTGCGAGAAGCCGCTCGCGCTCACCGGCAAGCAGGGCGCGGAGATGGTGAAGGTGATCGAGAAGACGAAGGTGCCGAACACCGTGTGGTATAACTACCGCCGCGTCCCCGCCGTCACGCTCGCCAAGCAGATCATTGACTCCGGCAAGCTCGGGAAAATCTTCCACTACCGCGCGAACTTCCTCCAGGACTGGACCATCTCCGCAGACCTCCCGCAGGGCGGCGCGGGCCTCTGGCGCCTCGACGCGGCGGCCGCCGGCAGCGGCGTGACCGGCGACCTGCTCGCGCACTGCATCGACACCGCGCTGTGGCTGAACGGCCCGCTCACCGACGTGACCGCGATGACCGAGACCTTCATCAAGAAGCGCAAGCACACGCTCACCGGCAAGGTGCAGGAGGTGAAGATCGACGACGCCTGCACGTTCATGGGCCACTTCGCGAACGGCTCGCTCGCGCTCTTCGAGAGCACCCGCTACGCGCGCGGCCACAAGGCGCTCTACACGCTCGAAATCAACGGCGAGAAGGCCAGCATCCGCTGGGACCTCCACGACCTGCACCGCCTGCAATACTTCGATCACAGCGACGAGGGCATCGTGCGCGGGTGGCGCAGCGTCCACGTCACCGATGGCGACCAGCCCTACATGAAGAACTGGTGGGTCCCCGGCCTGCAGATCGGCTACGCCGAGACCTTCACGCACCAGGTCGCCGACTTCATCCGTGCCGTCGGCGAGGGCAAGCCCTGCCACCCGACCTTCCGCGACGCGCTCGAGACGCAGTATGTCTGCGACGCCGTGCTCGCCTCCGCGAAGAGCGGCAAGTGGGTCAAGTGCAAGCACGCCTGAGCGCCGCACCCGTCATTTCCGCAAAGAAAAACGCGCCTCCTGCGAGGCGCGTTTTTTCTTGGTCCGGCGCGCTTACTTCACGCCGAGGAAAACCCAGCCCGACTGCGTGTGGACCCCGCCGGCATTGCCGTCGCCGTCGTCCATCGTCGAGTCGATCGCAAGCTGCTGGTCGGCGTCGAAGTTCGGATTATACACGCCGATGAGTCCGGTGAATCCCCACACCTCGGAGCTGGAGAAATTCCACCAATACCAGTAGCCGCCCGTCGGGGCGACCGAGGTCCACGTGCTCTTGCGGGGAAGGTAATTCAGCATCCCGGTCGGCACCGCGCTGAAGCCCGATGCGGTCGGCGGCAGGCCGCCCTTTTCAGCCACGTAAGTCTGGAACGCATCCGCCGTGACGCGGAGTTCGTTCATCAGCACGTCGGCCTGTGCCCGCTTGCGCGCGCGCTGCCAGGCTGGGATGGCGATGGAGGCGATGAGCCCGATGATTGCCGTGACGAGCATCGTCTCGATGAGCGTGAAGCCCTTCCGGCCCGGATGGAGTGATGGCAGTTTATAGCGCATTGGGGAGGTGTTGTTCGAGATAACGCAGAGCGGGATCCACGCGCTGCGCGAGTTCAGTTTCCTTGGAGAGATCGCGTTCGAGGGCCTCCAGCAGGGGCTTCGCCTCGGACTTCTGCGTGAGCGCGAGCGCGCCGATGGCGGCCTTGCGGTAATGCGGCGCGGTGCGGACTTCCAGCGCCCACTTGGGCATCATCTGCACCGCCACGTCGGGATAATACCGCGCAATGCCGTAGAGGCCGTAATGCCGCATGGTCGGGTCGCCCTCGGTGAGAAGACCCTTCCAGTAGGCCCACTCGTTTTCGTGGCTGATCCCGTAATACTGCATCGCGAGGTCGTGGGCCTTCAGGTCCACCATAGCCTCGACCTTGAGCTGCGCATCCTGCGCAAACTTCGCGGAATCGACGCCGATCTCCCGCAGGAGCTGCGCGGCGGCGACCATGTCGCTGGTCTCCACGCGGAACGTCTCCGTCTCGGAGACATCGTCGGCAAGCGGCCGCGGAAACTTCGCGAAAAGGCCCGCCGGCGCATCCTCGAGAATCGCCAGCGCCGCCGTCTGGGCCACGGTGACCGGCACGCTCGAATGCGACTCGAGATGCTGGATGAGGCCCGCGAGCTTCGGCTGCGTCTTGGTCGAACTCGTGAAGGTGCCATGTTCGCTCTGGCCTCTCGAACTGAGCGCCACCACCGAGAGATCCTGCTGCAGCGTCGCCCCCGGCTGCACCTGCGACTCGAAGGGCTTCAGCAGCAGAAGCTCAGACCGGTCGTTCTGGAAAATCGTGCCCGCCCCGAGGCTCACGGAGAACGGCTGTTTCGTCGAGTTCGTGACCCGGAGCTTGAGGGTGTTGATGCCGCCGCGCTCGAAATTCATCTCCGTCTGGGACGCGCTGGCGCTGGCGAGCATCGCAGCGGGATTCTTGCCCGGCTTCGTCTTCGCCTCCGCGATGGCACGCGTCAGTTCGACCGGCATCACCGCCTGCACCGATTCGGGCCGTGGCGCTGGTTTGTTGGAGACCGCCATGTAAACGCCGGCGCCCACGGCGATCGCCGCCACGGAGGAAATGAGGATGATCTGATTTCGTGAGAGCATGGCCACCTAAAAGCGATTATTGTGCCCAGCATGCGGCTTTTCCTGATCGGAGCCCCAGACGCCGATTCCCGCGCACCTTCCGCTTGTGCGCCCCGGCGGAAAGTCGGACGAATGCGCCCCATGAGCAACGAACCGCGCGCCCGCATCTCCCACGCCGACCTCCTCCAGCTCAAGCGCTGGAATACGCCGACGATCTACAACGGCTGGGAGCAAATCACGCGGCGGGATTTCTGCGCGGATGCGTTCAACCTCGAGGAGACCCGCGACTTCATGCCGCAGATGGGGCCGATGGTCGGCTTCGCGGTCACGGTGGTCATTGAGCCGAGCAACCCGAAGCACCGCGCGAAAAATCCGAAGGCGTGGGCGGAATACCGGCAGTATGTCGCGAGCGTGCCGGGGCCGAAAATCGTCGTGGTGCAGGACCTCGACAAGCCGCGCACCATCGGCGCGTTCTGGGGCGAGGTGAACAGCAACATGCACCGCGCGCTCGGCTGCGTGGGCACGATCACCGATGGCGGCATCCGCGACCTCGATGAGATGACGAATGCCGGCTTCAAGGCGCTCGCGCGTCGGCTCTGCGTCGGGCACGCGGCGGTGCATCCGGTGCGGTGGAACTGCGAGGTGGAGGCATTCGGCCGCAAGGTGGAGCCCGGCGATTTGATCCACGCGGACAAGCACGGCTTCATGGTCATCGCGCCGGAGGAGGCACCCTCGCTGCTCGAGGCGGCGCGCTTCATGGATGCCAACGAGTGCAACACCGTGATCCCCGCGGCTCGCGACACGGCGGGCCGCAGCAAGGAGGAAATCCTCGCGAACCTCGACGCGGCGATCGCGCAGTTCGGCTACAACGTGAAGGCGAAGTTCAAGCGCGACGGCGAGTGGTGACGGCGCGCGGTGCGCGGATTCTGAATTTTGGATTTTGAATTCAGAATTCACCCACCGCCTTCACGCCGCCTTTTCCTCGAAATTCAGCATTCAAAATTCAAAACTTAAAATTCCAATCCACCGCCCATCCATGAAAACATTTCTCCTCCTGCTCGCACTCACCTTCACGACCCGCGCTGCCGAGCCCTTCATCGAAAAGCAGGACCTTTTCAAAGTCGGCGATGATCCTGCGTTCAACATCTACCACATCCCCGGCATCGTCGTGACGGCGAAGGGCACCGTGCTCGCGTGGTGCGAGGCGCGCAAAGGAGGCGGCGACTGGTCGGACATCCGCATCCTGCTGCGCCGCTCGACCGACGACGGCAAATCCTGGAGCGCGCCCAAGAGCATCGCCGACGTGCCGGGGCCGAAGCCGAAGAACCCGTTTTCGCTGCGGATGAAGAACGTGGATCCCACGCACGTGACCTACAACAACCCCGTCCTCATCGCCGGGCGCGACGGCACGGTGCACATGCTTTTCTGCCTCGAATACATGCGCTGCTTCTACCAGCGCAGCGACGACGACGGCGTGAGCTGGAGCGCGCCCGTGGAAATCACGAAGACCTTCGAGCAGTTCCACCACCGCTCCGACGAGGGCGCCGACACCGCCGATGGCTCATCCGCCGCGCGGCGACGGCTGCAGGAGTATGACTGGAAAGTCCTCGCCACCGGCCCCGACCACGCCATCGAGCTGCGCACGGGCCGGCTGGTCGTGCCCGTGTGGCTTTCCACCGGCACCGGCGGAAATGCACACCGCCCCTCGGTGACTTCGACGATTTACAGCGACGACAAAGGCAAGACCTGGAATGCCGGCGATATCGCCGTCCCCTGCACCGAGGAATGGATCAACCCGAACGAGACCGTCGCCATCGAGCTCGCCGACGGCCGCGTGATGCTGAATGTCCGCAGCGAGTCGAAGGCGCACCGCCGGCTCGTCACCACAAGCCCCGATGGCGCGACGAAATGGAGCACGCCGAAATTTGACGACGCACTGCTCGAGCCCATCTGCATGGCGGGCATCATCCGCTACTCGCTCGCGAAGGATGGCGGGAAAAACCGCATCCTCTTTTCCAATCCGCACAACCTCGAAACCGCAAAGGGCGAGCCCGTGCCCGGCAAGAACCGCGACCGCAGGAACGTCTCCGTGAAGCTCAGCTACGACGAGGCGCAGACGTGGCCCGTGAACAAAACCATCGAACCCGGCGCGAGCATGTATAGCGACATCGCCGTGACGAAGGCCGGCACGATCCTCTGCTTCTACGGCCGCGGCACAAAGCCCGGCTTCGCAGGCGACGCGCTCACGCTCGCGCGCTTCAATCTCGAGTGGCTCACCGACGGAAAGGACTCCGCGAAATAAGTCATGACCTCCGCACAGCTCCGCGACCGGCTCCGCGCCGGCGACAACATCTTCGGCACCTGCATCGTCTCCACTTCGCCGAAATGGCCGCGCGCCCTCGCCAATGCCGGCCTCGACTTCGTCTTCCTCGACACCGAGCACGTCGCGCTCGACCGCGCGCAGCTCTCGTGGATGTGCCAGACGTATTCGCGCATGGGCCTGCCGCCCGTGGTGCGCGTGCCGTCACCCGATCCGTTCGCCGCGTGCATGGCGCTCGACGGCGGCGCGGAGGGAATCATCGCGCCCTACATCGAGTCGGCCGCGCAGGTGCAGGCGATGCGCGGCGCGGTGAAATTCCGTCCGGTGAAAGGCGAGCGCCTGACGCAGCGGCTGAACGGCACGCCATTCGAGCCCGCGCTGGAGAGCTACCTGCGCCAGCGCAACACGCAGCCGCTCATCATCAACATCGAGAGCACGCCCGCCATGCGCGCGCTCGATGAAATCCTCGCCGTGCCCGACCTCGACGCCGTCCTCATCGGCCCGCACGACCTCTCATGCAGCCTCGGCATGCCCGAGGAATACGACCGCCCGGAATTCCTCGCCGCGTGCGAGACGATCTTCCGCAAAGCGCGCGCCGCTGGCGTCGGCGCGGGCATTCATTTCTCCGGCAGCGCCACGGAACTCGCGCGCTTTCACTCGCTCGGCGCGAACCTGCTCATCCACAGCACGGACATCTCCATCTTCGGCACGCATCTCCGCGCCGAAATCGCCGAGGTGAAGCGCCTGCGCGGCATCACTGCTTCGCCCGCCGCAGGCTCGGGGCAGGTCATCATCTAGCGCATGAGCTTCCGCCGTTTCCCCCGATGGCTCGCGCTGCTTTCGCTGACGGCAGCATTCGCTGCGCAGGCGGCGGAAATCACGAATGCACATGTCGTCGTCTATGGCGGCACCTCCGGTGGCGTCATCGCGGCAGTGGAGGCGGCGCGGCTGGGAAAGAAGACAGTGCTTATCGAGTCCACGCGGCGCCTCGGCGGCATGACGAGCGGCGGGCTCGGCATGACGGACAATGGCTCGACCGAGACCATCGGCGGCCTCTCGCGCGAGTTTTACCAGCGCATCTATCGCTTCTACACGAAGCCGGAAAACTGGCGCTGGCAGAAGCGCGAAGACTACCTCGCGTGGATGCCGAAAATCTGGGGCGTGGACGGCCCGCGCAT
>JBGAPU010000055.1:0-38641 GCA_044221035.1 Chthoniobacteraceae bacterium
CGGCGCTGACGGAGCTTAACCTCTACAACAACCAGCTCACGGCGCTGCCCGCGGAGATCGGCAAGCTCACGGTGCTGGCGCTGCTTGACCTCGACAACAACCAGCTCACGGCGCTGCCCGCGGTGATCGGCAAGCTCACGGCGCTGACGGAGCTTGACCTCAGCAGGAACCAGCTCACGGCGCTGCCCGCGGAGATCGGCAAGCTCACGGCGCTGACGCGGCTTTACCTCCACGGCAATCCCGCCCTCGGCATTCCTGCCGAAGTGCTGGGCCCGACATTGGATGAGGTCGTGAGCAACCGAAGGGAACCTGCAGAGCCCAAGGCGATCCTCGAATGGTATTTCGGGAACCAAGCGCGGGCGGCGGCGCACGGGGCTCAACCGCTGAACGAGGCGAAGGTGGTGGTGCTCGGTGAGGCAGCGGTGGGGAAGTCGTCGCTCATCCTCGCGCTCACAGAGGGAAAGCTGCGGCAGCCGCTGGGCAAAACGCACGGCATCGTGCAGAAGGCGTGGGAGGTGCCGCTGCGGGGCGGACGACCTGCGCCGCAGGGCACGAGGGGCGAGGAGACGCTGCGGCTGAACCTATGGGACTTCGGCGGGCAGGAGGTGTATCACTCCACGCACACGTTCTTCCTCACGCACCGCGCGGTGTATCTGCTGGTGGCGGATGCGCGGGCGAACGACCGGCAGAACAACCTGGAATACTGGCTGCAGATGGCCGCGAGCTTTGGCGACACGCCGGCGGTGTGGGTGGCCGTGAACAAGTGCGACGAGCACGGCGCGGGGCCGGATGAGCATGCGCTGAGGCGGAAGTTCCCGAACATCCGCGGCTTCCTGCGGACAAGCTGCTGGACGGGTGAGAACATCGCCGCGCTGAAGGAGAAGCTGGTGGCCGAGGCGCTGGCACTCGAGGGGGTGCGGCGCGAGATGAACCTGGTCTGGCTGGGCATCAAGCGTGAACTGGAGGCGATGAAGGCGGACGTGATCTCGATGGAGGACTACCGTGCGCTGTGCGAGCGGATGAGGGAGAAGGAGGCGGGGATGCCGGACCGGCTGCTGGAACTGTGGAACCAGCTCGGAACGGTGCGGTATTTCCCCCAGCGTCCGGACGATCCGCCCGAGATGCGCGACTGCGCGATCCTGAACCCGGAGTGGGTGACGAAGGCGGTGTATGCGGTGCTGGACGACGAGGGTGTGCGCGGCGCGGGCGGGCTGGCGACCGAGCAGGACTTCCGGCGCATCCTGATGGCGGGCGGGTATCCGCAGGCGCGCCACCGGATGATCGAGCAGGTGATGCGGCGGTTCGACCTGCTCTACGACACGCCGAACCACAGGCCGCAGCACATGATGCTCGTGCCGCAGCTCCTGCCCGAGCGCGAGCCGGAGCACGAGTGGCCCGCGGAAGGGACGCTGGGCTTTGTGTATCGCTATCCCGTGCTGCCCGCGGGCCTCGTGCCGGGCTTCATCGCCCGCCAGCACGCGAAGCTGTCGCGCCAGCCAGGACCGTGGCGCAACGGGTGCGTGCTGGATTTCCCCGGCGGAGCGCGGGCGCGCATCATCGGCGACAAGGAGGCGAAGCTGGTGACGATCTCGGTGTCGGGCGCGCCGCTGGCAGCACGGGATGCGCTGGACACGGTGCGGGTGACATTCGAGGAGATCCACGCCGCCGTGCAGGGACTGGTGGTCGAGGAGCTGGTTCCGGTGCCGGGGCACCCGGAGGCGCCGATGCTCGACTACCGGCTGATGTGCGACTTGGAGTTTGAGGAGACGTTCATCACGCGAGTGAAGGGCCCGAAGCCGGGAGAGACGATCGAGGTGGACGCCCGGGAGGTGCTGCGCGGGGTGCGGGGAAGGAAGAAGTCGGAGATTGAGCCGAGGGTGAAGACCTATACCGTGGATGAACTGAAGGAACTGAAGAAGACCATGAGCGGAGACAAGATCACCCAGCACTTCCACGGCGGGACATTCACCGGGCCGGTCGCGGCCAAGATGGAGAACTGCACGAGCATCATCAACCAGCAGACCAACGCGGAAAGACGCGAGCTGCTGCAGGAGGTGGAGCGGGAGGCGCGTGCGCTGATTGCGAACCTGCCCGCCGAGAAGCAGGAAGAGGCGGCAGACAACTTGGAGCTGCTGGTGAAGGCGGCGACCAGTCCGAAGCCGAATCGCCCGTGGTATTCCGTCTCCGCCGATGGGCTGCTGGAGGCGTCGAAGTTCGTGAAGGACTTCGCGGGGAACATCGCGGAGACCATTGCAACCCCCATCGTGAAGCTCGGCAAGCTGCTGTGGGCGGGCTTTTCCCTGCCGGGGAAGGAATAGGCGGCGCGTGCCCGGGGCGCTACGCCGGGGAGGCTGGGGCGGTCTGCTGGCGGCGGAGCTGGCCGCAGGCGGCGGCGATGTCGTGGCCTTTCTCGCGGCGGATGGTGGCGGGGATGCGGGCGCGGTCGAGGACGGCCATGAAGGCGTCCTGCCGGGCTTCGCTGGGGCGGCGCCATTCGAGGCCCTCGACGGTGTTGTAGGGGATGCAGTTGACCTTGGCGCGGACCTGCCGGGCGACGCGGGCGAGGTCGGCGGCGTTGGCCGGGGAGTCGTTGATGCCGTCGATGAGGATGTATTCGAAGGTGATGTGCTGCTTCTTCCTCGAGGCATGGTAGGCGCAGGCGTCGAGGAGCTCGGCGAGGGGGAACTTGCGGTTCACGGGCATGATCTGGGAGCGGACGTCGTCGGTGGCGCCGTGGAGGGAGACGGCGAGGCGGATCTGGCGGGGCTGGTCGGCGAGCTGGCGGATCTGGGGGGCGAGGCCGCTGGTGGAGATGGTGATGTGGCGTGCGCCGAGGCCGATGCCCCAGGGGGAATTGATGATGTCGATGGCGCGCATGAGGCTGGCGAAGTTCGCGAGGGGCTCGCCCATGCCCATGAAGACGAGGTTGCTCACGCGCTCGGCGGCCTTTCCGGCGCCCGCGCCGTCGCCGCGCGCGGGGCGCTCGGCCTCGATGAGCTGGCCGACGATTTCGGCGGGGGAGAGGTTGCGCGAGAAGCCGTCGAGCCCGCTCGCGCAGAACCTGCACCCATACGCGCAGCCGACCTGGGTGCTGACGCAGAGGGTGAGGCGGTCGCTGCGCTCGCCGTAGAGCGCGGGGGACGCGGGGATGAGGACGCTCTCGATGAGGGAGCCGGGTGGTGTGGTTGAGGGTGGAGGGTTGAGAGTTGAGGGAGGGGCGGCGCTGCGCGCGGCGGCGGCGATTTCCTTCTCCGTGGGCGGGAGGCGGAAGAGGAACTTGCGGGTGGTGTCCCTGCTGCCGAGGACGCGGACGGTCTCGAGGCGGATGAAGGTGAACGCGGCGGCGAGCTGGCCGCGGAGGGCCGCGGGGAGGTCGCTCATTTCGGCGAAGGAGCCGACGCGCTTCGCGTAAAGCCAGCGGAGGATCTGCTGCGCGCGGTAGCCGGGCTGCCCGTGCGCGGCGAGCACGGCCTCGATCTCGGCGAGGTCGAGGCTCTGGATGGCTGGCTGGTCCGTGGTGCCGGGCATGGCGCACCAATGGCGCAGGAGGCGGCGCGCGCCAAGGACTGTGTTGCGCAGGGAGGCGGGGCGCCCCCGCCCCGTGTCCGGACCGTGCTGATCCGGGTGCCTGACAAAAGCGAGGCCGGAGAAAGGATGGCCTGACAATAGCCCAGCGCTTCAGCGCTGGGAACCGGGGCGCATTATGAGAACAAAGTCCCGAAGGGACGAAAGAACCGTTCTGCCGTCCCTGAAGGGACTTTGCCCGTCTCCCATCGGATCACCCAGCACTGAAGTGCTGGGCTATTCTCAGAACCAGTTCCGGTCCGGCCTTTGGCAACAAACCGGATAGGCATGGTCCGGACACGGGGCGGGGGCGCCCCGGCTCCTTGCCAGACTAGAACAGCTCGCCCTGCGCGGGCGGCGGCGGCGCGGGCTTCTCTGCGGGTGGCGCCTTCGCTGCAGGCGGCGCCTTCGGCGCGGGTGCCGCGGCGGCGACCTGCACTCCCGCGGCGACGGCGTCGGCGCGGACTTCGGCGGTGAGGCCCTTGAAGTCGCAGCGCTCCAGCGCGGCGACGAGTTCCACCCAGCGCGGCTGGATTTGCAGGTCGCCGAGCGGGACGGGCAGCGGGAGGTCGTCGTCGAGCCGCACCATCTCGCGGTTTTCGCGCACGCGCGCGGCGCCCTCGCGGAGCTTCGCGCGGGTGCGCTCGCTCTTGATGGCGTCGAGATTCGCGAGCAGTGCGTCGAGGCTGCCGTGCTCGTTGATGAGGGCGGCGGCGGTCTTCGGCCCGATGCCGTCGATGCCGGGGATGTTGTCCACCGTGTCGCCGATGAGCGCGAGCACGTCCCCCACCCGCCCGGGCTCCACGCCCCATTTCTCGCGCACCTTGTCCCCGCCGAGCAGCGCGAACTCGTCGCCCGGCGCGGCGAAGTCGGACTTGATGGTGGAATAGACGAGGCAAGTGCCGTTCACGAGTTGGAGGAGGTCCTTGTCGTTCGTCGCGAGCACCACGTCGTCGCCTCGCTTCTGTGCTGCGACGGTGTAGGTGGCCATGAGGTCGTCCGCCTCGGTGTCCGGCACGCCGATGCTGGCGATGCCCATGAGCGGGACGATGCCGCGGATGATGTCCCACTGCGGGCGCATGTCCTCCGGCATCTCGGCGCGGGTGGCCTTGTAGTCGGGCTGCAGCTCGGTGCGGCGCTTCGGCAGGCCCATGTCCCAGAGCACCGCGGCGATGTCGGGCTTCACGTCCTTGAGCATCTTGCGCAGGGTCTTCACGAAGCCGTAGATGGCATTCACCGGCTCGCCGCGGGTATTGGTGAGGTTCCGGATGGCGAAGAACGAGCGGTAAACGTAGTAGGGTCCGTCAACGAGGAGGAGCTTCATCGTGCGCGGAGCGAAGCGGGGGGCGGGGGGAATGTCGAATGACGAATGACGGGGTCCGGTGGTCAGTGCTCAGTGCTCAGTCCTCAGACCTCGTCGTCCGAGTGGCCGGGAAGGATTGGACTCCGAGCACTGAGAACTGAGCACTGAGCACTGAGAACTGAGCACTGGGAACTGAGCACCGCCCGCTCTGGACAATCCTCCCCGCCGCCCCCTAACTTCCGCCCCGCATGAACATCCTCATCCTCGCCGCGGGCTACGCGACGCGCCTGTATCCGCTCACCCTCACCAAGGCCAAGCCGCTCCTCGATGTCGCCGGCAAGCCGATGATGGAGTGGGTCATCGACAACCTCGCGCCGATCCCCGGCATCTCGAAGGTGTTCGTCGTCACCAACAGCAAGTTCGCCGCCGACTTCCAGGCCTGGGCCGACGCCTACAACGCCTCCCACGCCAGGCTCCCCTTCACCATCGTGAACGACGGCTCCACCAGCGACGCCGACAAGCTCGGCGCCATCGGCGACATCAACCACGTGGTGCAGAAGTTCGGCATCGAGGGCGAGGACCTCCTCGTCGTCGCCGGCGACAACCTCTTCAGCCAGAGCCTCGAGGGCTTCGGCGCGCATGCGCGGGAAAAGGGCACGCCCGTCCTCGGCGTCTATGACGTGAAGTCGCTCGACGAGGCGAAGAAATACGGCGTCGTCGCCGTGGACGCGCAGGGCGTCATCTCGCAGTTTGTCGAGAAGCCCGCGCAGCCCCCGAGCACGCTCATCGGCATCGCCCTCTACTACTACCCGAGGAGCGTCGTCCCCCTCATCCGCCAATACCTCGCCGACGGCAACAACCCCGACCAGCCCGGCCGCTTCGTGCAGTGGCTCTACCCGCGCACCCCCGTCCACGCATGGAGCGTCCCCGGCACGTGGTTCGACGTGGGCAGCAAGGAGAACCTCGAGGAGGCCAACCGCGTCTGGAAGCAGTTCGCGAAGTAGCCGCGGCGGGAGGCGGAGATGAGCAGCCGGGGCGCTAGCTGGTGAACTGCATCTCGGCGAGGCGGCGGTAGGTGCCGCCTTCGCGGGTGATGAGTTCGTCGTGGGTGCCGCTCTCGGTGACGCTGCCGGCGTCGAGCACGAAGATGCGGTCGCACTTCCGCACGGTGGCGAGGCGGTGCGCGATGATGAGGGCGGTGCGGCCGGCGAGGAGGGCGTCGAGGGCGTCCTGGATGAGGCGCTCGCTCTCGCTGTCGAGGGAGCTGGTGGCCTCGTCGAGGAGGAGGATGTCGGGATTGCGGATGAAGGCGCGTGCGATGGCGATGCGCTGGCGCTGGCCGCCGGAGAGCTTCACGCCGCGCTCGCCGACGAGGGTGTCGTAGCCCTGCGGGAACTGGGCGATGAAGTCGGCGCAGTTCGCGCGTGCGGCGGCGTCGCGGATCTCGGCGTCGGTGGCGCCGGGGCGTCCGTAGGCGATGTTCTCGCGGATGGTGCCGCCGAAGAGGAGGACCTCCTGCGGGACGATGGCCGTGCGGGCGCGGAGTGCGGCGAGGTCGAGCGCGCGGAGGTCGTCGCCGCCGATGGTGATGCGGCCGCTGTCGGGATCGTAGAAGCGGAGGAGCAGCGAGAAGACGGTGCTCTTTCCCGCGCCGCTCGGGCCGACGAGCGCGATGCGTTCGCCGGGACGAGCGGCAAGCGTGACGCCACGCAGCACGGGCATGTCGGCGCGCGAGGGGTAGCGGAAGTGGACGTCGTCGAAGGCGACGCCGGCGGAGGTCGAGGGTCGAAGGTCGAGGGTCGAAAGTGCGGGAGCGGCATTGCCTTCGACCCTCGACGTTCGACATTCGACCGGCTCCGCCAGGAGCTCCCGCACGCGATGGGAGGCGCCGATGCTCTTCTGGACGGAGCTGATCACCTCGGCGATGGAGGAGACGCCGCCGCCGATGAAGAGCATGTAGAGGGTGAACTTGGTGAGCTCCCCGTGGGTGAGTTCGCCGGCCTGCATGAGCCGCGCGCCATACCAGAGCACGAGCACGATGGCGCCGAAGATGCCGAGGATGATGAAGGCGATGAGCGCCGCGCGCCGCCGCGCGCCGCGGAGGACGGTGGCGAGGAAGGAATCCACCGCCGCGCCGTGACGGGCCTGCTCGAAGGATTCGTTGCCACGGTGGCCGAGTCGGCGAGCTTGTCCTGCGCGAGGCGGGAGATTTTCCGCACGCTGCGCCCGAAGACGACGGCGAGCGCGATGAAGACGGGGAACGAGAGGAGCATGAGCCCCGCGAGGCGCGGAGACGTGAGGAAGATCGCGATGAGGCCGCCGAAGAGGAGCATCCCCTGGCGGATGGCCTGCGGCATCGCGCCGCAGAAGAAGTCCTCAAGCTGCATCATGTCGCTGCTGAGCCTGCTCGCGAGCTCGCCCACGCGGCGCTCGCCGAAGAACTGCATGGGCATCGCAACGAGGCGCGCGTAGAGGCGCTTCCGCAGCGCCACGACAGTGCGGAGGCCCGCGGTCTGGAATGCGGCGGAGTAGTAGAACGTGAGCGCCGCCTGCACGGCGAGCGTGCCGAGGAGCGTGAGGGCGACGGTGTCCACGCTGGGCCGCCACGTGCCGGGCGGGGGCAGCTTCACGCTCGGCACCGAGGCGTCCACGAGATGCCCCATGAGCCACGGGAACATGAGGCCGAAGCCCATCGAGAACACCTGCGCGCACACGCCGAGCCAGAAGGCCGCGCGGCGCTCCCTTCCCCACGAGAGGAGCTCGCGGAATTCCGAGCGGGGCTTGGCGCTGGATTGGTCGTGCATCGTGCGGCGGGAAAGGCGCGCGCACAGTCGTCGGCGCGGGCGGGATTTTGCAAGCGGAACCACCGCGCTCCGAGGGGCAAGGGAGCGCTTGCACTTTCGCGGATGGTCTGAAAGTTTCCCGCCCCTATGTCCCAAAACGTCCCCGGTTCCAACGAGCCAAAACCCGCGACCGCCGCCGCCCCGCCGCCGGAGGAGTTCGACCTGCTCGTGATCTGGATCAAGTATCGGAAGCTCATCACCAAGATCATCACGCTGGCGGTGATCGGCGTGGCGGTGTGGGGCGTGATGCTTTTCATGGACTACCGCCGCCGCGCCGGCTCGGAGGAGGCGCTCGCGAAGGCGCAGGGTGCCGATGATTTCCGCAGGACGATCGCCGACTGGTCCGGCACGCCTGCCGCCGGAACCGCCGCCGTGCGCCTCGCGGAGAGTCTGCGCAAGGCGGGCAAGGCCGAGGAGGCGGCGCAGACACTGCGCGACTTTCTCGCGAAGTATCCCGTGCACCCGCTCCGCGTGAATGCCGCGCTCGAACTCGCCATCTCGCTGGAGGTCGCGGGCAAGAACGAGGATGCGCTCGCGGCCTACAAGCAGTTCGTCACCTCGCACAGCCGCAGCCAGTTCGCGCCCGCAGGATACACCGGCCAGGCGCGCGTGCTCATCGCCTTGAACCGCACGGATGAAGCGAAGGCGGCGCTCGAATCGGCGGAGCAGAAGTATCCGGAAAGCTCATTCACGGAGGACGCGCGCGCGCTCCTCGATGAGATCAAGAACGCTGCCGGGCGGAAGACCGGCGGTTCGCCGCGCCCGACGCCTCCGCCGACCCCGGCGCCCACGCCGGCGAAGCCCGGGCCCGCAATCAACCTCCAGCCCACTCCGCCCGCACCGGGGCTGAACCTCCAGGGCACCACTCCAATGCCGCAGCCATCCGCAGTTCCGGCACCTGCGCCCGCTCCGGTTCCAGTTCCGCCCACGGAGAAAAAGGAGCCTGCTCCGAGCCCGCAGCCACCTGCTGCTCCCGAGGCGCCCGCATCGAAGCCTGCAACCGCACCCGCACCACCCGCTCCGACGGCTCCCGCCACTTCCGACAAGCCTGCCACCCCGGCTGCACCTGCCGCGCCGAAACCGACAGCGCCCGCACCTTCCACACCAGCAACGCCGCCAGCGCCCCCGGCGCCCACCAATTCACCCGCGCCTGCTCCTGCTCCGGCACCGGCGCCGGCGAAGTAGCGCGCGGATTTACTGCTGCTCGAAGGGGACGCCGTCGTCGTCGAAGCGCGCGATCTGCCGATCCGCCTCCATCGGCTCCTCGTCCACTTCAAACTCCTCCTGGCCGATGTTCAGGTCGCCGCTGAACACGCCGCCCTTCTCCACGGAGATCGCCTTCGCATACACGGTGCCCTCGAGCCAGCCGGTCTTGCCGATGATCACCTTGTCGGCCACCACGCGCGCGCGGGCCTTGCCGTTCACCTCGAAGACCTTCGCGCGCATGAGCCGCGCGAACTCCACGTCGCCGCCCTTCTCCACGCAGAGATGGTGCGCGTCGAGCAGGCCCGTGAGGCGGCCCTTGATTCTGATGCGCGCCTTTCCCGTGCACACGATGCACCCGCGCAGGCTCCCCTCGATGAACGCGGAGCCGCACATCAGCCGCGTGCTTGTCACATCGCCGCGCGGCGCGATGTGGACCTCGCCCGCAGTCTGCACGCTGCGCCCGAACGGGCTCGTGATTTTGAAGTCGCGCAGGTCGATGTAGGCGCCGCAGCCCGGGCACATCGTGCTCTGCGCGGCGGTGCTGAGGACCTGCTTGTGCCCGCACCCGAAGCAGCACACCTCGCGCTCCTTCTCGCCGAAGACCATCCGCGAAAGCTTCGAGAAAAGCGACGGCGCCTTGACGATGCTCTTCTCCCCGGCGAGCGCGCGCTCCAGCGAGTAGTGCTCCTGGCACTTCCGGCAGAAGGTGCTCTTGGCCGCGACAGACTCCTCCTGCGTGAACCCGCAGTGCGGGCACACGGCGGACATCTTGTCGGTGTTCTTGCGGACGTTCTTCGCCACGGCGTGAGCCGGGAGGAAGCGCGCGCCGCGGACACGGCGGATCACCGCGCCGCGGCGCGCCGGAAAGCTCCCGGCGTTTCGACAGATGAAGCCTTAGGCGCGGCGGGTCTCGCCGCCGCGGACGATCTCCGGCTGCTTCATCGCAACCTTGTTCGGCGTGACCTCGGATTTGCCGACGAAGGTGGCACCGTCCTCGATCGCGAGGCGGGTCGCCTTGAGGTCGCCGAGCAGCGTCGCGCGGGACTTCAGCTCGCAGCGGTCCTCCACCGTCACGTTCCCATGCACCTTGCCGAGGATGATCACGGACTTCGTCTTGATCTCGCCCTTGATCTCCGCGTTCTCGCCGACGGTGAGCGTTCCGCTCGAGGTGATCTCGCCCTCAATGCGGCCGTCCACCGTGAGGTCGTTCTGGAACTTGATGGAGCCTTTGATCTCAACGTCGTTGCTGAGGATGTTCTTCGGGGTGCTGGTGATGTCTGCCATGATCGTGTGTGGAGTTTGTGGTTTGAATTGGTCCGCCGCGACGGCATCCCGCCACGGCCGGCTGTCAGGCGGAAATTCAGGATTTCGTCCGAAACCGGGCAGCGAGTATGGGGTGCGGCGAAAGCGTGTCAATCACCCCGCAAGCTCCTCCGCGGGATACGTCCAAATCTCGCTCAGTGTCGGGTGGTAATGCGGCGTCGCCGCGAGCTGCGCGGCGGTTGCGCGGAACCGCATGGCCACCACGATCTCGTGGATCAGTTCCGCCGCATGCGGCCCCACGCACGCGCCACCGAGGATCTCGCCGCCGTCCACCGCGGCGATCAGTTTCACAAAGCCGTCGGTCTCGCCCATGCACAGCGACTTGCCGTGGTCGTTGAACGGATAGGCCGCCGCGCGGAATGGCACGCCGCCCGCGCGCAGCTCCGCCTCGCTGCGCCCGACCACCGCGACCTCCGGATCGGAGAACACCGCGAAGAGCTTCAGCCGGTAATCGCTTTCCTCCATCGCGCCCCCGCCGCCGAGGAGCTTCGCCGCATTCCGCGCCGCGATCTCCCCCTGCTGAATCGCGATGTGGACGATTTCATACGGCCCGGCGACATCGCCCGCCGCAAAAATGTGCGGCACGCTCGTCTGCTGCGTCGGCCGCGTGCTCGGGCGCCCGCTTTCTAGCGCGAGCCCGGCCTTTTCGAGCGCAAGCCCGGCGACATTCGGCGAACGACCCAGCGCCTGCAGCACCTGCGCAGCCTCAACGCGCATCGCCCGGCCGTCGTGCTCGAACGCGATGCTCTTCCTGCCAGCCACCATCTCCGCGCCGGTGAGCCGGGTGCCCGCGAAAATCTGCACGCCCCGGTGACGCAGACCCTGCGCGAGTGCTTCGGCGACATCGGCATCCGTGCCGCGCAGGAGCTGCCTGCCCCGCTGCACAAGCGTCACAGCGCGTCCGAGCCCCGCATAGTAGGTCGCAAACTCCACCGCGGTCGCGCCGCCTCCGAGGATGATGATCGATTCCGGAACCTCCTCGCTGTCGAGCGCGTCGTCTGTGCTCCACGAGCCGATGCCGCGCAACTCCCGCAGCGGCGCCTCGCTCGTGACCGACCCGGTCGCGAGCAGGAAGCTCCGCGAAGTGATTTGCCGGGTGCCGCCGTCCCGCAAGCGCACCTCGACGGTGTTCGCATCGAGAAACCGCGCATGCCCGCGCACCAGCTCGAACTTCCCGCCATGAAGCTGCTGCTGCCGATACGACGCGAACTCGCCGATGAGCCGCCGCTTCCTGGCCAGAATCTCCGCGCCACGCACCTCGAGCCCGCGCGCCCGCAGCCCGAACTCCTCCGCGCGACGCATCGTGGAGAAGCGCGACGCCGACTCGAGCAGCGTCTTGCTCGGCATGCAGCCGCGCAGGATGCACAGGCCGCCGAGCTCCTCCGCGCCATCGACCACGCAGGTTCGGAGGCCGAGGGATGCGGCGGTGCGGGCGGCCGCGTAGCCTGCGCTTCCGCCGCCGATGATGAGAAAGTCGAAGTTCATGGTTTGGATTCCTCCACACGGTAGAGGCGGTGCATCTGCGTTGCGTAGATTTTCATTCCCGGCGTCTTTGCGGCGGGATCGGCTGGTGCGAGCTGCAGCACGAGGCCGAGTTCCTCCGGTGTGATCTCGCGGAGGAATTTCGGCGCCTGCTTCGGGTAATCCGCGAGGATGAGCGCCATCGGCTCCTCGGCTGCCGCCACTCCGAGCACTGTCTCCGAATTCGTGACGGCGAGCAGCCGGTCGCGCTGGCGCACGTCGTAGGATGCGTTGTCCGCGATCACCCACCCGACATTCCGGCGGCGCACGATCTCCTCGGCAGCGGAGGGATCAGTCGAGAGGTAGAACCGCGCCGTCTCGATCGTCCCCGGCAGGCTCTCATGGCTTGTGCCCGCGACTCCCGGCTGCCCCGACCAATAGGCAATCTGCGGCGACACCCACCACGGCGCGATGAACCCGGTCCGCGGCCCCTCCCGCATCTTCATCGCGATGGTCCGCAGCCGCACCTGCGACATCTGCTTCCACTTTTGATCCTCCTTCGCGCGGTCATACACCAGCGACTCCGCGCCGCCGCGCAGCAAGTCCCTCACTTCCGGCCCCCATGACTTCACGACCGGCAGGAGCCCGATCGCATACGCCGTCCACGCCATCCAGTTTGCCCGGAATACAGGCAGCATCCACGGCAGAGCCATCGCATAGGTGAGGAGGAGAAAGTATCCCCAGCGCAACTGCCAGACCGTGAGCCCGAGGAGGAACATGACTCCCGCGAGCACGGCAAAGGCGCGGCGATCCCTGATTCCGGCCATGCACAGCAGCACCGGCGCGGCGACAATGAGCAGCCCGACCCACTGCCACAACAGTGGATCGGCGGGGTTCAGATGGCGCAGTTCCCCCACGCCCTCGGACCAATGAACGAACCCTTCACGCATCGGGCGCCCCGGCATGCCGATGCGCCAGCCCTCCACGAGGAAGACGACTGCCAGCAGCGCGATGACGACGAGCAGCTTCTTCGAGCGACGCGAGGCGAGGAGCCTTTTCCGATCCAGCACCAGATGCGTGAGGCTCACCGGAATCAGCAGCATCAGCGGTTCGTAAAGCGACACCCACAGGGCCAGCCCCCACGCGAGAACCGCCGTCGCAATCCATGTGCGGCGCTCCCGTTTGGTGTCTCCCTCCGTGTGCATGAGCCGCAGCTCGCAACCGAGCGCCACCGCGAGCAGGAGGATGAGGAGTGACTGATGATCCGGCCGCCCGAGGACGGTGCCGTGGACCGCGATCGGGCTGATCGCAAACAGCAGCACCATCGCACTGCGGAACGGCAGCTTCATCCGCCCCGCCCACCACCACAGCCAAGCCGCCGTGAGCAGCCCGAGCAGCGGCGAAATCAGCGCACCGGCGACATCGAGCGCCTGCCTGCGATACATCGGCGCGAATCCGGGGCCGCCCATCTCCATGTAGGCGCCAATCACGGGCTTCAGCGCCACGATCATCCAGTCGAGCGGCGCCGTCGTGTGCGGGGTGACGCCCTCGGGCCAGTTCTCGAAATCATGGTGACGGATGATCCACCGGCCCTCGGTGATCATCTTCGCGCGCGTCATCCGCGAGTAGCAGTCGCCGTCGATGAAGAACACGCCGTTGTCGTGGAATATCTGCTGCCGGTTGTGGCAGCGCGCGGCGAACGTCAGCGCAAGCAGCAGCGCCAGGAGGAGCCAGCCCCCGCACTTCTTCAGCATGTGCTTCCCCTGCTCGCTCATGCTCACTGCACGTCCTTCACACAGCGGAAGCCGATCCATTCCGCCGAGAAAGACGGCGCCTCCCTTCCGCGCGCCGAGACGCGGCACTGCCCGAGCACACTGAGCCACGAACCACCGCGGACCACGCGCTTCCAGACCCTCGGCTCGGCGGGATCGGTGCTGATCTCCGGCCCCCTCGGATTGCGGTGTGCCGCGCGGTCCGGATCTGGACGCAGCTGCGCGTAAAAATCGTGCTGATACCAGTCCGAGCACCACTCTGCGGCATTGCCCGCGAGATCATGCAGCCCGAAGGCATTCGCCGGGAATTTTCCGGCCGGCGCGGGGGCAGGCGCGCCCTCGCAATTTGCGGAGAAGTCTCCACGCCGGAAGTTCGCGTAGCGCAGCACGCTCTCCGGCGTTGCATCGTTGCCCCACGGGTAGCGCGTGAGGATGACGCCACCGCGCGCGGCAAACTCCCACTCCGCCTCCGTCGGCAGGCGTTTCCGCGCCCATTTGCAATACGCTAGCGCATCGTCGTGGCTGACGTGCACCACCGGGAATCTGTCCTTGCCCTCGATGCTGCTTGCCGGGCCGCGCGGCCTCCGCCAGTTCGCACCGGCGACGAATGCACTCCACGTCTCGCGCTTCTCCGCACTCGCATCCGCTCCAGGTTGAAAGCACCATGAGCCCGGCTGCGGCTGCGCGAGTTCCGCGGTCGTGAGGTAGCCGGTTTCCTTCACGAACTTCCCGAACTCCGCATTCGTCACCTCCGTGCGATCCATCCAGAACTCATTCACGCGCACATCATGGATCGGCTGCTCGTCGGGCGCGCCGTCATTCGATCCCATCGTGAACGCGCCGCCGGGCACGCGCACCATGTCGCTGCCCGCCCGCGCCTCCCGCTGCCGCGTCTCGTTGTTGCGCGCGATGCGCTTCATCTCGGGCAGCACCCATGCGAGCGTCATCGCAGTCGCAGCCACGATCACTCCGGCGAAAATGAAACCCGTCCTCCGAGCGGCGCGGGCTGTGTCCACGGACTCGCTCACGGCACGTCCTTCACGCACCGGAATCCCGTGTCTTGCAGACCCGTGTCCGGCGCCGTCTTCATGCGGGCCGAGGGGCGGTAGCCACGGAGGTAATTGTCCGCGCAAAGCCAGGAACCGCCGCGCGTCACGCGCTTTGGCACGCCGGGCTCATTTGGATCGTAGCTCGTGTCGGGCCCCGGGGGATTTTCCTTCGGCGACTTCGCGTAGTAGTCCGGCAAATACAAATCGGCGCACCATTGCCAGACGTTTCCCGCCATGTCGAAAAGCCCGTAGCCGTTCGGCTGATACGTGCCGACCGGCGACGTGGCCTTGTAGCCATCCTCGCCCGTGTTCGTCTGCGGGAATCTCCCCTGCCAGGTGTTGGCCATCCACTTGCCGCCGGGATTGAATTCATTGCCCCACACGTAGCGCGCGCCGGCGAGCCCCCCGCGTGCGGCAAACTCCCACTCCGCCTCCGTCGGCAGCCGCTTGCCCGCCCACTTGCAATACGCGGCCGCATCGTCCCACGACACATGCACGACCGGATGCTTCTCCTTGCCCTTGAGATCCGACTGCGGCCCATCGGGATGCCGCCAGTTCGCCCCGACGATCGGCCGCCACCAATCGCCCCCGCCCCCGCGGAGTTCCACCTCGCCCGGCGGCACGCGGAAGCAGATGCCGAGCGTCTTGCCCTCGAACTCCGGCAGCAGCCCGGGAATATCCTTCGACGTGAGCACCTTCTCGGCAGTCGTCACGTAGCCCGTTGCCTTCGTGAACGCCTCAAACTGCCCATTCGTCACCAGCGTGCGATCCATGAAGAACGGCTTCACGGTGACTTCATGCACGGGCTTCTCGTCCGTCTCGCCCTCGTTGCTGCCCATGGAAAAGGTGCCGCCTTTCACGAGCACCATGCCGTCCGGCGGGGCGGGATCCGCAGCGACGGCGGCATGCAGGGCGCCGAGGAGAATGACGGAAAGCAGCGGGAAGGATTTCATCGCGGCGAGCAATAGGCGGGAACGGTGCACGCCGCAACCCCCGCTCTGCGGACGGATGCGAGCATTCGGAATGTCGCGGCAGCCCTACTTCTTCGCGGCCAGCGCCTCGAGGTAGTCGAGCAGGCTTGCGAATTCGCGCACGGTGAGTGTGTTCACGAGGCCGGGCGGCATCACGGATGTAGGCAGCGTCTCGCGCTTCGCAATGTCCTTCACGGCGTAGGTGAATTCCTGCGAGGCGACGTTGCGCATCGTGATCTTGTCCGCGGCCTCCCGCGTGACGAAGCCGACGTTCACCGTGCCGTCCTTCAAGGTGAAGACGTTCGTCGCAAAGCCCTGCGCGATGGTCTTGCCGGGATCGAGGATGTTCTCGGCAAGCTCGGGGCGCTTGTAGGTTTCCGCGATGTTGCCGAGATACGGGCCCTTCTGCGCCTGATCCTGCGCGGTGGTGTGGCACGCGACGCACGTCTGGCGCGTGAAGATCTGCTCGCCGAGCGCGACGTCGCCCTTGGTCTTCACGACCTGTGCGACGACGTCCGGGATTTTCATCGTGCCGATCAAGGGGCTGGTGTCCTTCGTCTTCTTCTCCAGCTTCATCTTCGATGCGGCGCTCTTTGCCTCCGCGGCAACGGACTTGTCCGCGTCGTCGAGTGACGCGAGGATCCTTTCGGCATACGCGCCGTGCTTGATTTCGCCAGCGGCCCTGAGGATTTGCACGCGGCGCTTCGGGTTCTGCCATCCGGCGTCGAGCGCCTTCCCGGAAAGCTCGCGCGACTCGGGCGCTCCCGTCTTGCGCGCGCTGAGCGTGAGCAGCGCGGCGTCGGCCCACAGCGAAATCTCGCCGTCCATTTTCGCGGCGATGTCCTCGATGAGCTGGTGGTGGTTCTCCAGCTTCGGCGCGCCGAGGAACGCCGAGACGGCCTTCTCCGATGCGGTGCGCGCGGCGGCGAGCAGGGTGTTGGCGTCCTTCTTCTGCTTCTTCGCGAGGACGGGGTCGGCGATGTCCTTCGTCGCGGCCAGGGCCTTTGCACGCAACGCCACCAGCTCGCCGAGCCGCACGAGGCCGGCGAGCGACGCGCGGCTGCCGTCGGCGCTGTCCACTTTTGCAAGCGCTGCGATGGCGGAGGACACCGTGGGTGCGGCGCGCTCGTCGTCGGACTTCGAGAGCGCGGCCTTCACGAGAAGCGGCACGGCGTCGCCCGGGATGGTGTCGGCGCTGGCGAGTTGCGCGACGGCGTCGGGGATGAGCCGCTCGTCGGTCTTCGCGAGCGTGAGGATGCGCTGGAGCGCGTCGTTGAACTGGATGCGGTGGCGGGTCAGCTCGCCGACGAGGAACGCGGCCTCCTCGGCCTGCGCCTTCGCGAGCGCGGCCTTGAGCGCCGTGGCGATCTTCTTCGTCTCACTCCACTCCTCCGGCTGGTAATACGGCCCGCGCGTGTCGGGGCGCGTGCCCCACGAGTCGCCCTTCCACTCGCCCTCGGTGAAATGCAGGCGGCACAGCACGGAGAGCAGCCCCTGACGTTGTGTGGTGTCCTTCGCCGAGGCCAGGCGCGCGATGAGGCCGTCCACGGTCTTCGCGTCGTGGATGCCGCGCAGGACCATCAGTGCGCCGCTGCGGAGCGGCGTGGCGGAATTCGGATCGTCGAGAATGGCAAAGCACACATTACTCGCGCCGAGCTGGCGGAGCACCTGCATCGCCGTGTGCGCGACGACCGCATCGCTGTCGCCGAGGAGAGGAGCGATGGCTGCGGCGTGAGCGTCGAGCTTCTCGGTCTGAAGCTTTTGCGGCTGCGGCGTGCCGCCGTCAGCCCACACGCCCGAGAGTCCGTGCAGCCGTCCGAGTGTGATCACCGCTTCCTTTCGCACACGGGCGTCGTCGCTGCGCAGCGCCGTGACAATGTGCGCGACGGTGGAGGAAAGCGGCGGCTTGCCTGCGACTGCGTCGCCCGCCGCGCGAAGACTCCAAGCCATGAGCCGGCTGTCGCCAAGCGCCGCTGCAACCGCGCCGGAGGCAGCCGCTTCACCGCCGGGGAGAATGCGCGCGTAGAGAGCTGCGATGCGCGATGCGAGCGGCTTCGAGGCGTCCGCGACGAGCGTGTCGAGTGCAGCGGCACCCGCGCCCGGGGTCGCTGACTGCCGACGCACCAGCGTCCGCTGCGCCTCCAGCCGCGTGCGGTGACTCGGCGACTCCAGCAGCTTCACCAGCTCCGCGTCCGTCGCCTTCGTGAAGTCCGGCACCTTCGGCGCGACGTGGCCTTTCGGCGCGAGGCGCACGATGTAGCCGTTGTCCGGGCCGGCCCAACCGAACGTCGCGGGGCCTTTCCAGCTCGACACGTAGGCGTAGCCGCGCGCGTCCACGTCAATGTCCGTCGAGCGCGTCATCTTCACGAGCGGCTCGGGCTCCGCCGTCTCCTCGAAGGTCGCGCCCTTCGCACGCACCGTGTGGCGGAAGATGGGGCCGCGGCCCCAGTCGCTCGTGTAGGGCAGGTTGTTCCAGGCGGCAGGCCAGCCGGGCTCGTCAATCCAGCACGCGCCCGTGCCGGAGCCGCCGCCGTAGTCGGCGAGCGGCGTGATGAGTTCGTCGGCGAAATTCTTGTAGAGCCGCGGATAGCCGTGGTCCTCGAAGCCGGTGAAATGATGGAAACGCACATCCCAGCCGCCGCCGTCGTTCGTGTTGTCGCGGGAGAAAAGATCGCACAGCGGCGAGACGGCCGCCTCCAGGATGTTGCGCGTGCCGCGCGAGTAGAGCTGGAGATTCGTGCCGTCGGGCCGCACGCGGATGATGCCGCCGCCGCGGAGCTGGAGTTTACGACCGTCCGTGCCCTCGGCCTCCATGAAGCCGAAGTCGCCGCCCGCGATGTAGAGCCAGCCGTCGATGCCCAGTTCCATGCCGTTCGTCGTGTGGTCGGCAGGGCGGTCCTTGAAAGTGAACGCGATGTTTTTCACGAGCACCTTCTCCTCGTCGCTGATGCCGTCGCCGTCCTTGTCAATGAACGCGCTCAGGTGCGGCGGGTGGAGGCAATACACCGTGTTCCCGTCCACCACGAGGCCGCGCGGTGAATCCAGGTCCTTCACAAATTCCTTCACCTCGTCCGCACGCCCGTCGCCATCCGTGTCGCGCAGTCGGAGGATGCGGCCGCGGTGCGGATTGCGCTGCACCGAGCCGTTGCCATCGCTGGAGACGTAGAGCGTGCCGTCCGGCGCGGCGGAGAGGAACACCGGGTAGTTCGCCGCCTGCGAAGTCGCGAAGAGCGTGATGTCGAAACCCTCCGCCGGTTTCGCGTCCTTCAAAATATCCGCCTCCTGCTCCGGCGTGAGCTTCACGATCGTCGGCGTGATGTTCCCTCCGTTCGCCAGCGGATCGTTCGTGCCAATGTAGGCCTTGGTCTGCTTCTTCTGCTCGTCGCTCATCTTGGGGGCGAGCGACTTGATGCCGTCGCCCTTCACCGTGAATTCCTTGATGCTCGCCCAGCCACCATTCGAGCCGAGGCACGTCACCTTGATGAACTTCGACGGCTGCGCCGCAAAGCTGTGCTCATTCACGCCCTTGCCCTGGCCGTCCTTCGCATCGGCGAGCACCGTCCACGCTTTGCCATCGGCGCTGCCCTCCACGACATGCTTGTAAGTCGTGTTGCCGCCCTCCCACACGATCTTCACGCCGCTGATCGTCTGCGCCTTTTCAAACTCCAGCTGCAGCCATTGCGGCTTCGCCGGTCCGCTCGCGCACCAGCGGCTGTTCGCGTCGCCGTCCACCGCCTTCCACGTGTAGTTGCCTTTGCCGCTCTCCTCGCTCGATGCCGTCACCGTCACCAGCGTCGCGCCCTTCGCCGGTGTCGGCGGTGTGGCCGCGGCCTTCTCCGGCTGCGGCGCTGCCTTGATGAAAGTCACCTCGCTCTTGCCTTTGAACGGCTTCAGGTAATCCGCGTTCAGCTTGTCGCACGACCACAGAAGGCCGCGCGTCACGAGGTCGAGGTAGCGTTCGTCGGCCACCGTCGCGTTGTTGTGGCCGATCGTCGTGCTGAAGATGCGCGTCTTGTTCGGGCCGTATTCGTTCGTCCACGCAACCGTGTAGGTCACGGGCGCCTCGCTGCCGTCCTTCGCCTTTTGCGGCTGCGTGCCGGTCGCGAGCGTCTTGCCACCGAGGATGGCCACGTTGTTGTAGAGCTCCTCATTGATCGTCGTCCAATCCGCCAGCCCCTTCGTGATCGGATGCGCGGAGTCCGTGAAATGAATCGCAATCGGCTTCTGCCAGTTGTGCGAACTCGACTGCAGCCCGAGAAACTTGAACCAGTCATCCGTCCCCGTCCGGTAGCTGTGCATCGCGCAGTGGAGGTTCACCGCCGGCACCGTCTCGTGTGCTTTCAGGATTCGCTTCACGAGTTCGATATCCTTCACGCTCGCCGCGCACTCGTCGTGGATGATGATGTCGTAGCCCTTTGCCCAATCCGCTTTCTCATAGAGCGGGAAACGCGGCGCCGTGCCCTTGTCATCCGTCCACACCACATCCACCTGCACATTCGCGCGCGCCTGGATGCCCTCGCTCAGAATCTTCGGCTGATGCTCGTAATCATGGCAGCAACCGCCCGCGATGATGAGAGCACGGAGCGGCTTCGTCTCCGCATGGGCAAGTGCAGACGCGAGGAGGAAGACGAGCGAGGGAGCGAGTTTTCGGAGCATGATTGGGAAAAGTGCGGCGTGTGGAGTGACGGAAAGCCGCGAGTGTGGGAAGTCTTTGATGCAGCTTGCAGCCGCGCCGCCCCATCCGCCAACGTCCCCGCCCTTCATGCCCGCGCTCACGCTCACCCAATGGCTCCTCTGCATCTTCGCCGCCCTCGGCGTCGGCATCGCGAAGAGCGGCTTCGCGGGCATCTCCCTCATCCACGTCCTCGTCATGGCGCAGATCTTCGGGGACAAGGCCAGCACCGGCGTCGTCCTCCCCATGCTCGTCATCGGCGACATCGGCGCCGTCTTCATCTTCAAAAGGCACGCCGTCTGGCGGCACGTCGCCCGCACGCTGCCGGTCGCCTGCATCGGCGTCGCCGTCGGCACGTGGCTCATGACGCGCATCCCCGCCACCGCCTACAAGCCCATCATCGGCTGGACCGTCCTCGTGCTCGTCCTCGTCCAGCTCTGGCGCATGTGGCGGCCCGGCATGTTCGAGCACGTCCCCCACTCGTGGCCCTTCGCCGCCACCATGGGCATGCTCGCCGGCATCACCACCATGATGGCCAATGCCGCCGGCCCCGTCATGGCACTCTACCTTCTCGCCGTCGGCCTGCCGAAGCTCCAGTTCACCGGCACCAGCGCGTGGTTCTTCCTCCTCATCAATCTCTACAAGGTCCCCTTCAGCCTCGGCCTCGGCCTCATCCGCACCGACACGCTCCTCTTCAATCTCCTCCTCGCCCCCGCCATCCTCGCCGGCCTCTTCCTCGGCCGCTGGCTCCTCCACCACGTCTCCCAGAAACTCTTCGACGGCCTCATCCTCGCCTTCGCCGCAGTCGTCGCTTGAGGACCGGACCGCTCACCGCCCCGACGTAATCCTCACGCTGTATTCCACGGTGCCGGGGTTCTCGCTGAAAGAGTTCTCCCTGTCATTGATCCGAAGAACAAGTTCGGGGTAATCGCTCGTTACCTCGAAGACAAAAGGGCGCTGGACAGTGTTCGCCGGCACTACTGCAAGCACATGGCCGCCCTTTGTTCCGCTGGCTGGCAGCGCAATCGCCAAACGACTAATGTCGCCGCGCTCCATGCGCGTCTCCTGATCGGGAGTATATGATGCGAATGTGCCCCACGCCTTCCATTTTCCGGAAACATACTGGAGGGAAATCTTCGTTCCCTTCCGCACCGCCCCGAGCGAGAAGCCGTTGGGGGAATTTGCGGGAATTGCCGCTTTCAGTTCGCGCTCGGCTGGGGTTACCGCCGACCCTTTGGAACTCGCGACGGGAGGCGGTGTAATCGGGTTCGGCTTTTGCGTAGGAATAGCGGGCATCGCGCCCGTCCACGCCCCCTTCACCTCATCCCGCTTCGCCTGCACCGCGAGCGCATCATCCAGCCGCTTGGCCTGCGTGAGCTGTGTCTGCGTCTGCGCGAGGAACTGATCGTATTTGGCGTGCAGCGCCTTCGCGCGCGCGTCGCGGTCGGCGTTCGCCTTTGCGAGCTGGGCGCGGATGGCGGCGCGCACCTGCTTCACGGCAGCGGCGTCGGCCGCATCGTCCTGCTCGGGGAAATGCTGCGTGTCGCCGAAGCGCTTCTGCTCGTCGCGCAGCGCCACCGCACCCTTGAGATCATTCGCCTTGCTCGCCTTGTCGATCGCACCCTCGAGCAGGTTCAGATACTGGAGCTTCACCTTGTTCAGCTCCGCCTCGTGCACCTCGGTCACGCCCTTCTTGAAGGCCTCCTGCCACTGCGCGTCGGTGGTCGCGATCCATTTCTGCATCTCAGTCTGCGGTGCAGCCGTGGAGGGAGCCTGGGCGGTGAGGTCTGCGCCCGCCGCCCCAGCGGCGAGCAGCGCAGTGAGAATGGTGCGCGTGTTCATGGGTCGAGAGGCAGACGTGCTAAGCCCGGCAGAGTGAGTCCGCGAGCAGAAAAATGGTTCGCTTGTCCTGACGCCGGCAGCAGCTCGCGGCCTCATCCTGCGGGCGCATGACCTTTGTTCACCAGGCGAATGCGCCGGCCCCACTTCGAGGTGCGCTGCAGGCCAGGGCCGGGCGACGGAGAAATTACAGACCCTCGGGGTGGCGGGCGACGAAGCCGCGGGGGTTCCGGGTGTCGGGGCGCCAGCGGGGGCCTTCCTCGCGGTGGGCGCCGGTGGTGTCGAGCCGGATGCCGGCGACGACGGCAAATACATGGCCGGACCTCGCATAAATGGTGACCCATCGCCCCTTGCCGCCGTTTCCGTAGCCGGTGAATTCGCGCGACGCGACGGGACGGTCGAGCTTGCCGGCGTGGTGGAGGAAATAGGAGATGGTGCCTGAGCAGTCGTAACCCCGCGCGGTGAAGTCGGCGTGGCCGCCGCCCCAGACGTAAGGCTTGCGGCAGACGCGGTTGGTGGCCCATATGGCGCGCTTCAAGGCCAGAGGCGCGGCTGAGGGCGCGTAAGCGATGCCACCACGGACAGCCGCGCGGTCGCCGGGGACAGTGGGACCGGAGGCGGGTGCCGAGGACACTGCGCGGTCGGCATGTGCGGCGGCGGCGCCGAACATGGACGCGAGGACTGGAAGCAGGAAGGAGAGGCGCGGGATCACGGGCATGGAATTCGGCGGGTGGTTAAAGACGAGATTGCGCGGGGATCAACTGCGGATTTCGGCGCGGCGGGAGCATCGGGATTCACCGCGTAGGGACGAAGGCTGCGGAGATGATTCGCCAAATTGGGATGCTGTGCCTCCGGGCTCACTCCTCTTCCTGCCTTCGCATTTTCGTGCCTTCGTCGTTCAACAGAATCCAAGAGCCAAATGGAGGAATTGCTCCTTTTGCTCCGCGTGTGCCCGTGCATGAATCTCGGGCATGATTCTCCGCACGCCTCCCCGACTCGCGATGCTCCCGATGATTTGCGCCGTAGCACTGCTGGGGCGAGCGGCGTGGACGGCGGAACTGCGCGTGAGCGCGGATTTCGAGGGCGGCTCCGCGCGCGTCGAGTCGGTCGATTCCGCGGCGCGTGTGATCAAGTGCATGCCGGGGGGCGATCCGGAGCGCGGCTGGCCGTGCTGGTGGCAGCTCCGCGTGGACGGCGTGGGGGCGGGTGAGAAGCTGACGGTGGATCTCGCGGGAAGCGATCTCCCCTCCCGCAACAACGGCGTGAATACGGGCAAGCCGCTCGACCCACGCTGGGCGATGCCGGTGCGCGCGGCGTTTTCGACGGACGGAAAGTCCTGGCGCCACACGGAGCCGGGCCGGCGCGAAGGCGGCCGCATTTCCTACGAGGTGACGGGCGCGGGCGGGCCGCTATGGATCGCGTGGGGGCCGCCCTTCACGCCACGCGACACGGACGAACTTCTCGCGGCATGCGTGAAGGCGCTGCCGGAGGCAAAGGTGTTCGAACTGGCAAAGACGCGTGCCGGACGACCGGTGCGCGGGCTGCATGTGAATGTCGCCAGCGATCCGAAGCCCCGCGGTGTCTGGGTGCAGGCGCGGCAGCACGCTTGGGAGAGCGGCGGGAGCTGGGTCGCGCGCGGATTTGCCGAATGGCTCGTGAGCGGCGACGAAGGCGCCCGCTGGCTGCGCGAGCATGCGGAGATATTCTTCGTGCCGGTGATGGATGTGGACAACGTGGCGACTGGCAACGGCGGGAAGGAGGCGAACCCGCGGGACCACAACCGCGACTGGGATGACGCGCCGATTTATCCCGAGGTCGCCGCGGCTCAGCGCCGGCTGCTCGCATTCGCCGCCGAGGAGCGGATGGATGTCTTCCTCGACCTGCACAATCCGGCGGCCGGCGACTTGCGTCCGTTCTTCTTCGTCGGCCCGCGCGATCTGCTCGGCGAGAAGGGCCGCGCGAACCGCGACAGCTTCATGGCCGCCGCGAGGGCGCGCATCAGCGGCCCGCTGCTGCTCGCGGATGAGCCGCGGGAGACGGGGCCGAAGTATCACCCTCTCTGGCGGCAGATCAGCGGCCAGTGGGTGAACAGCCACGGCAATCCGCAGACGATGGCCGCGTGCCTGGAGACTTCCTGGAACACGCCGCACAGCACGACGGAGGGCTACATCACCGTGGGCCGCCAGCTCGGCCTTGCAGTGGTGGACTTTCTCCGCGCCCGGAAGTGATCGGCGTCATTTCGCCAGCTCGCGAGTGAGAAGGAGAAGCGTCGTGCGGCCGATGGCCTCGATGCTCGCGGCGCTGAGCTTGTCGAGCGTGTCGCCCGACGTGTGCCACGGCGGATAGTCGAAATCGATGATGTCCATCGCGGGGATGCGCGCGATGATGCGCAGCGGCGTGTGGTCGTCCACGATGTCGCCGGCGGAGAAGCCGAAGTGGCGGCGCAGGCCGAGCGTGTCGGCGGCCGCGAAGATTCCGTTGTAGAGTTCCTTCGGCGTGTCGCGCGGGAGCGTGATGGTTAGGTTTGCATCGCCGATCATGTCCCACACGATGGCGAAGCGGAACTGCTTCGCGCGCCCGCTTTCGCGCAGCGACCGTGCGTAATGGCGGCTGCCGACGAGGCCGTCGGGTCCGGTCTCAGCGGGGCCGAAATTTTCCACGGCCTCCTCGCCGTCGAAAAACACCAGCTCAATGCGTGCGGCGAGGTCCGGGACGGTCGCGAGCACGCGCGCCATCTCCAGCAGCGCGCCAGTTGATGAGCCTCCGTCATTGGCGCCGACAAAGCGGATGCCGCTCATCCTCTTCGTGTCGTAGTGCGAGCCGAGGATCACGCGCTGAGTGTCGCGCGCTGCTGCGGCGGCTCCCTTTTTGGGAAAGCGCGCGATGATGTTGATGAAGTGAAGGCTCCCCTTTCCCTGCACCGGCTCCAGGTCGAACTCTTGCTTCTCCACCTCCCAGCCGTGGGACTTCAACGTCGCGGCGATATGCTCGCGGGCCTGCGTGATCGCGGTGGAACCGGTCGGGCGCGGGCCAAACTCCACCTGCCGGCGGACTTCCCTCATCGCGTTCTCACCGGAAAAGCGCTCCCAAAGCTTGTCGGGAATTTCAACCGGGCCTCCGTCCGCGACCGCGTCAGCTTTTTTTTCCGGCGAGCAGCCGGTGCAGGCGCAAAGCAGGATGGCGAGAAGCGCGCCCAGCACACGCCAGCGCCGGTGAAAGGGACGCCGCACTGCCACCGCCGCTATTGAGTCTCCTCCGGCAGACCGATGAGCCGGAGCAGGCGGTGAAGGTCGTCGTTGCCGTAATACTCGATCTCGATGCGGCCCTTCTTCTCGCCGTGGTGCATCGCGACCTGCGTGCCGAGGTGCTGGCGGAGGCGATTTTGAAGATGCGCGATGGCGGGCTCGATCTGCGGGCTGCTCGCTGCGCCGCGCTTCGGCTTGCGCGAGCCGTTTCCCGCAAAGTGATCCGCGACGAGGCGCTCGGCACCGCGCACTGTCAGACCTCGGCGCAGCGATTCCTCCGCGAGCGCGAGCTGCTCCTCGTGGCCCTTCGCGCTGAGCAGCACCTTCGCATGGCCGACGCTCAGCCGCTCCTGGACGACCCACGTCTGCACCTGCGGATGCAGGTCAAGCAGGCGCATCGAATTCGCCACCGCCGCGCGGCTCTTGCCGACCTTCTGCGCGATCTCCTCCTGCTTGAGCTTGAAATCGATCGCGAGGCGCTGGAAGGCGCGCGCCTCTTCAATGGGGTTCAGGTCCTCGCGCTGGAGATTCTCGATGAGCGCGAGTTCAAGGACATCTTGATCGCTCGCCTCGCGGACAATGACCGGCGCGGTCTTCAGCTCGACGCGCTGCGCCGCACGCCAGCGGCGCTCACCCGCCACCAGCTCGAATTTATCCCCCACTCTCCGCACGATGAGCGGCTGGATGACTCCCTTTTCGCGGATGCTCTCCGCGAGTTCCTGGATGTTCTCGTCGCGGAATTCCGTGCGCGGCTGCCACGGCGACGGGATGATCTGCTCCAGGGGAATCGTCTGAATGCGCTCGCCTTCCTCGACGCGCGGAGTGGGCGACGCGACGCGCGGATTGATGAGGGCACTAAGGCCTTTTCCAAGGGCAGGTTTCACAATCGCGCGACGCTAGGGAGCGAATGCGCGCGCTGCAATCCGAAACCTGCGAGGACGGTGCGCGGGCCGCAGCCGGCATCGGCGTGGCAGCCTCCCGGCGCGAGTGGCAACGGGGAGCTGTTACGGCCTACGAGTCGGAGAAGAGCGCCTTGTGATAGATCGAGCCGGGAGGCGGCGCCATCATGTTGGCGCTGGTGCGGATGGAGTTGAGGTGCGGCCACACCTTCTGAATGGTCTCATTCTGCCAAGTCGCCTCGCTTTTCCAGAACCGGCTGTCAGCCCGGAATTGGGGGCCGAGCACGGGGTCGTAACGGCGCATCTTGGTGCCGGCTTTCTGCCAGAGCCGGGAGATCTGCCTCTGCACACCCTCGTCGCGCCGCCCGCTGTCGAGGACGAATTTGTAGTAACGGAGCGTGGCGGAATACGCGAGGTTCAGCGCGGCGACCGTCTCGGAGTCCAGGACGGTGTCCTTGCTCTTCGGACGGTCAGGCGAGGCGCGCTCCGCCATCATCTCATCAAGCGATTCGACCAGTTTCAGCCATTCATTCCACTTCGTCGGGCGCTTGGAATGGGCCGGCTTTTTCGGGGATTTTCGGGTCTTCATAGCCTTGTCCCCCCATTCGACAAACGGCTCCCCCTCACGTTCAAAAGCCGCGGAAATATGAGAGGAAAGTCAGGTGCGGCCTATCTGTCGGGGACTGATTTTGACGGCTAAACGCCTTCGCACGCAGCCCCTCATCAAGCGCCATTGCGCCGCCACGCGTGTGCCATCTGCCCGCGGGGGCGCGACATCAAGGCTCAGCAAAAGGGGCGCTCCTCTGGACAACTCCGGGAATGCTTTCTGCCAGAGGGATGGCCACAATTGACCCATGAGAGTTGACCGATTCACCCAACGCATGCAGGAGGCGCTGCAATCCGCACAGTCCCTCGCGGCAAATCGCAGCCACACCGAATTCGACAACGAGCATTTCCTGCTCGCGCTGCTCGACCAGCCGGAGGGCGTGACGCGACCACTCTTTCAAAAACTCGGCCTCAGCGCAGGGAGCCTGCAGCAGCAGCTCGAGGCGGCGATCTCCAAACGCGCGCAGGCGCACGGCATGACGGCGCAGACGAATCCGGCAGCGGAGTTGCTCGCGATTTTGCGCCAGGCGGAGAAGGAGATGGCGAAGCTGAAGGACGAATATCTGAGCGCGGAACACTACCTCCTCGCGCTGGCAGACAGCGGAGTGTCCGCAGGCAAGCTGCTGAAGTCGCTCGGTGTGACGCATGCGAAGCTCATGCAGGCGCTACAGCAGGTGCGCGGTTCGCAGCGCGTGACGGATCAGAATCCCGAGGACAAATACCAGACGCTGCAGAAATACGGCCGTGATCTCACGGAGGCTGCGCGCCAAGGGAAAATCGATCCGGTCATCGGCCGCGACGACGAAATCCGCCGCACGATGCAGGTGCTTTCGCGCCGCACGAAGAACAACCCGGTGCTCATTGGCGAGCCGGGCGTGGGCAAGACGGCGATTGTCGAGGGGCTCGCACGCCGCATCATCGCGGGCGACGTGCCGGAGTCCCTGAAGAACAAGCGGCTGATCGCAATGGATATTTCCGCAATGGTCGCGGGCGCGAAGTTCCGCGGGGAATTCGAGGACCGGCTGAAGGCCTTTCTGAAGGAAGTCACGGGCAGCAACGGCGAGATCATCCTCTTCATCGACGAACTGCACACCATCGTCGGCGCTGGCAAGGCCGAGGGCTCGATGGATGCGGGCAACATGCTCAAGCCCGCGCTCGCGCGCGGCGAACTGCGCACCATCGGCGCGACGACGCTCGATGAGTATCGCAAATACATCGAGAAAGACCCCGCGCTTGAGAGGCGCTTCCAGCCGGTGAAAGTGGACGAGCCGAGCGTGGAGGACACCATCGCGATCTTGCGCGGCCTGAAGGAGCGCTACGAGGTGCATCATGGTGTGCGCATTCAGGACACCGCGATCGTCGCCGCGGCGATGCTTTCCGATCGCTACATCAGCGACCGCTTCCTGCCGGACAAAGCGGTGGACCTCGTGGACGAGGCGGCGTCGCGTTTGAAGATGGAGATCGATTCGATGCCCACGGAGATCGACCAGGTCGAGCGCGCCATCATGCAGGGCGAGATGGAGCGGCAGGCATTGAAGAAGGAGAAGGACGCCGCATCGAAAGAACGCCTCGCCAAGCTTGAAAAGGAGCTCGCTGATTTGAGGGAGAAGAGTTCCGCGCTGAAGGCGCAGTGGCAGAAGGAAAAGGAAATCCTCGGCGGCTCGCGCAAGGCGAAGGAGCAGCTCGAGGCCGCACGCACGGAATTGGAGCAGGCGCAGCGGCGCGGCGATCTCGCGAAGGCGAGCGAGATTCAATACGGGCGCATCCCCGATCTCGAACGGCTCCTCGCCGCACAGAGCGCGCCCGGCGCGGAGCAGAAGACGACGCTGCTGCACGACGAAGTGACCGATGAGGAAATCGCCAAGGTCGTTGCTGCGTGGACAGGCATCCCTGTCTCCAATCTGCGCGAGGGCGAGCGCGAGAAGCTGATCAAGATGGAGGAGCGGCTCGGAAAGCGCGTGATCGGCCAGAAGCAGGCCATCATCGCCGTGAGCAACGCCGTGCGCCGCGCGCGCAGCGGACTGCAGGATCCGAATCGGCCCATCGGCTCGTTCATTTTCCTCGGCCCGACGGGCGTCGGAAAAACGGAGCTCGCCCGCGCACTCGCGGAGTTCCTCTTCGATGACGAGAACTCGATGGCTCGCATCGACATGAGCGAATACATGGAAAAGCACAGCGTCGCGCGGCTCATCGGCGCGCCTCCGGGATATGTCGGCTTCGAGGAGGGCGGCCAGCTCACCGAGACCGTGCGCCGCAAGCCGTATTCGGTCGTGCTTTTCGATGAGATCGAAAAGGCGCACCACGATGTCTTCAACGTGCTGCTGCAGGTGCTCGACGACGGACGCATCACCGATGGTCAGGGCCGCACGGTGGATTTCAAGAACACCGTCATCATCATGACGTCGAACATCGGCTCGCAGTTCATCCTCGACGACGCAAACGCCGAGCAGCGGGAGGCGCGTGTGATGGAGGCGCTGCGTGCGCACTTCCGCCCGGAGTTCCTCAACCGCGTGGACGAGACGATCATCTTCGACCGGCTCGGTGACAAGGATCTCGCCCAGATCGTCGGCATTCAGCTCGCGCGCCTCGAGAAACGGCTCGCGGACCAGAAGCTCACCCTCAACGTGACCGACGAGGCGAAGGGTTTGCTCGCTGCCGAGGGCTACGATCCCGTGTATGGCGCGCGCCCGCTGAAGCGCGCCGTGCAGCGCGAACTGCTCGACCCGCTCTCGCTCGAAATCCTCTCCGGCAACTTCCGTGAGGGCGACACGATCACGGCGGATGCGCAGGGCGGGAAGATTGCGTTTCGGAAGTAGGATGTGAGACACTCGTTTCCGACATGCCTGCCCTCCTTTCACGACGCATTTTTACAACGCTCACGCTGACGGCGCTCTCGTCGTCGCTCCTCCTCATCGCACCCGCATCCGCGGCAGACTCCGCACCCGCGAAGAAACCGCGCGTTGCACTTGCTGGCGACTCGACGGTCACGACGACTGCCGGCTGGGGCGCGGCCTTTGAAAAGCTGCTCGGCCCGCGCGGCGAATGCATCCAGCTGGCGCGCGGTGGGCAGAGCTCGAAGAGCTTCCGGGATTCGGGCAACTGGGCGAAAGTGATCGAGTCGAAGCCCGATTACGTCCTGATTCAATTCGGCCACAACGACATGCCCGGAAAAGGGCCGAATCGCGAGACCGACCCTGCGACGACCTATCCCGAAAACCTCGCGCGCTTCGTCGAGGAGGCACGCGCTATCGGGACTAGGCCGATCATCGTCACATCGATGGCTCGCCGCACTTTCGACAAAGGCAAAATCCGCGGCGAACTCGCGCCATGGGCGGATGCGGCGAAGAAAGTTGCCGCTGAAAAGAAGGTGCCGCTCGTGGACCTTTTCGCACGCAGCGTCGCGATGCTTGAAACAATGGGCCCGGAAGCGGCCGCCGTCTTTGATCCCGTGACAAAGGAAGGCAAGCCGGACCACACGCATCTTTCCCCGAAAGGTGCGGAGATCATGGCGAAGGTCATCGCCGAGGAGTTGCGCAAAGTGGAGCCCGCCCTCGGAAATCTGCTCGTGGAATAAATTCATAAATTCCAAGAGGGCGGTTGGCGCAGAGCCGATTTGTGCTATGTGGAAGCTCCATGTCGCTCCGCCACCTTCCTCTGGCCGCCGCCGTCATGGTTCTCGCGGGCTGCGCGCGCCAGCTTCCCACTTACGAAAAGCCCATCGCCCGGACGCAGTTTCAGCGCGTCCGCACCACGGCCTACACCCACACGGAAAGCGATCACCTTCAGCATGGCAGCAAGACGTGCATCGGCACCACGCTGCGCTACGACGCGATTCACAGCGCGGCCGCGGACTGGTCGCGCTGGCCTCTAGGAACGACATTCCGAATCCTCGACACTGGCGAAGTCTGCCGCGTGGATGACATCGGCTGGGCGCTTTCCGGCCGCAACACGATCGACCTCTACAAGCCCTCGCGCGGTGCGATGAATGCCTGGGGCACCCGCACGGTGAACATCGAAATCCTCAACTGGGGCGATGACCGGGAAGCCCTCGACGTCCTGCGCAAGCGATCCAAATACGCGCATGTGCAGCGCATGGTGAAGGATCTTCAGAAAGTCGTCGCCTCCGGCCCAAGCGCACCCGCACCCGCACCCTCTGCCACCGTTCCCGTCGCCGTCGCGGTCTCCGCACCGGTGCAGCAGGATGACACTGAACTCCGTCCATTCCGGCAGCTCAATGCGACGACCGCCGCGCCGGAAATCGGGGGCGGTCTGCGTCAACCCTCTCGCCGCTGACTCGACCGGTCCGTTCACAAAGTGCCGGGGAGGGGACTCGAACCCCTATGGATTGCTCCACCAGATCCTAAGTCTGGCGCGTCTGCCAATTTCGCCACCCCGGCGGAACGGTGCGCAGACTTCAGCCCTGCATGCGGAAGCCGCAAGCGGAAACTAAGCACGGGGCCGGCCCGTCGCTTCACACGCATTCCAAATGCGGGCGCTATACGAGCCACGGCTTCACGACCTTGCCAGCGACATCCGTGAGGCGGAAGTCGCGCCCTTGGAAGCGGTGCGTGAGGCGCATGTGATCGATTCCGAAAAGGTGCAGGATCGTCGCGTGGAGGTCGTTGATGTGGACAGGATCGCGAACCACCGACCAGCCGATCTCGTCAGTTTCGCCATAGGTCATCCCGCCCTTCAATCCACCGCCGGCCATCAGCACCGTGAAGGCGTAGGGATGATGATCACGGCCGGTCACGTTCTTGCTGCCGCCGCGGTTCTCGCCAAGCGGCGTCCGTCCGAACTCGCCACACCAAACGATCAGCGTCTCGTCGAGCAGCCCGCGCGTCTTCAAATCCTTGATCAACGCCGCGATTGGCTGGTCACTCATGCCGGAACAGAAGCGGAGTTCGTTGTCCAGGTTCGAGTGATGATCCCATGACGCATGCACGATGTTCACAAAGCGCACACCGCGCTCGACCAGCCGCCTGGCCAGCAGGCAGTTCGTCGCGAAGCTCCTGTATTGCCCCGGCCCACCACCGCGCGACGCGTTCACCTTCAGGTCCTCGCGGTTCACGCCATACGCATCGAGCGTCTCCGGCTTTTCCTTGGAAAGATCGATCAGTTCCGGCGCGGCGCTCTGCATGCGGTAGGCGAGTTCGTATGCGGCGATGCGGCTCTGGATTTCCGGATCCTGCGTCTGCGCAAAGCGCGCCTCATTCAGTCCCGCGAGCGCGTCGAGCCCCGCGCGCTGAAGCTCCGGCGGCAGGCCCGCGGGATTTTCGAGATTCAGCACCGGCGAACCCTGGTTGCGGAAGAGCACGCCCGCATATACCGACGGCAAAAAACCGCTCTGCCAAAGCGACGTCCCCCCGCTGGTCCCCCGCCCCGCCGAGAGCACAACGTAGCCCGGCAGATTGCGCGACTCCGAGCCGAGCCCGTAGTTTAGCCACGCGCCCATCGTCGGTAGGCCGAACTGCGCGCGCCCGCAGTGCATCAGCAGTTGCGCCGGGTGATGGTTGAATTGATCCGTGTGCATCGAGCGCACCATCAGCAGGTCGTCCGCGCATGTCGCGAGATGCGGCAGCAGGTCGCTGAACTCCATGCCGCTCTTTCCGTGCTTCGCAAATTTTCGCGGCGAACCCATCAGCCGCGCGGTCTCCTTCTTGATGAACGCAAACCGCACGTTCTTCGTCATGGATTCCGGAAGCGGCTGGCCGTTCAGCTCGTTCAGCTTCGGCTTCGGGTCGAACAGGTCGAGCTGCGACGGCGCTCCCTCCATGAACATGAAGATGCAGTTCTTCGCCTTCGGCGCAAAATGCGGTGCCTTCGGCGCGAGCGGATCCGCCGGCGCTGAAGCCGCGAGCAGCCCGTCGCCCTGCAGCATCGAGGAAAGCGCGAGCAGCCCCAGCCCGCTAGCCGTGCTCGTGAAAAATTCGCGCCGCGTGAGATGGATGGCTTTGTCGAGAGGGTGCATGATCAGTTTCGGGTTATGAATTCATCCGTGTTCATCACGATGCGCGTCATCGCGCTCCATGCGGCGAGTTCCTCGGGTTTGGCATCCTTCGCATTGCCGGCGAGTTTCTTCGCCTCCGCGGGGTTGGCGGCGTAAAATGCTCGGGCCTGACTCAGGAGCGACATCAGGCGCGAACTTTCCGCCGCAGTCGGAGGACGGGCAAGGCAGAGCCGGAAGGCACGCTCGACGCGCGGCGCGTCCTCGCCGCTCACCTCTCGCAACACGCGCGACGCAAGCGCACGCGCGGATTCGGCAAACACCTGCGCGTTCAGCGTGGTCAGCGCCTGCAGCGGCGTGTCGGAGACGTTGCGCGCGACGCACGCGATGTTTGCGTCGGGGCAGTCGAACGTCATCAGCTCCGGGTGCGGCGCGGTGCGCTTGAAGAACGTATACATGCCGCGACGGTAGCGGTCCTCCCCGCTGCTCTCCGTCCACTTGAAATTGCCCGCATAGCTGAGCGCCGCGATTTCCGGCGGCATAGGCGGAAACACACTGGGACCGCCGATTTTCGGCGAGAGCAGTCCGCTCACGGCGAGGTGGAGGTCACGCACAAGTTCGCCCTCCACGCGGATGCGCGCCTGCCGCGCCAGCAGCCGGTTCAGCGGGTCCACGTCGCGCAATTCCGGCCGCAGCATCGCGCCCTGCTGATACGCCGCGCTCGTCACAAGCATGCGGACGAATTGCTTCCGGCTCCATCCCTTCGCAACAAATTCGTCCGCGAGCCAGTCGAGCAGTTCCGGGTGCGACGGCACCTCGCCGCGCACGCCGAAATCTGTCTCCGTCCGCACGATGCCCGCACCGAAGAGCTGCGCCCACATCTCATTCACGATCACGCGCGCGGTGAGCGGATTTTCGCGGCTCACGAGCCACCGCGCAAAATCCAGACGGTCCGCCAGCTTGCTTTCGGTATTCCGCGAGCGCAGCAGCGGCAAAATCGCGAGCCCGCCGGGCTTCACCGGGTCCGTCGGCGAAAGAAATTCACCGCGGTGCAAGATGCGCGTGTCGCGCGGGGCCGCGCGCTGCGAAATGACACGCACATCCATCAGCGGCGGCTTCGGCCCGCTTTCCTCGGCGGCCTCGAGTTCATCAGCGATGGCAGATGCAGCGGGATCAAATTTCACCAGCCAATCCACGATTTGCTCCCGTGATTCATTCGTCCATTTCTCCGAGCCAATGGCGAGAAGACGCTTCAATTCCACGGGCACGATGCTCTCCGCGGTCTCGCCTTCGATGCCGACGAGCCGGAAGCGCCCGATGACGTGCTCCTTCCCGTATTGCTGCGAGAGCATGACAGTGAGGCGCTTCGTCTTCGCGCCGTCAATCGGCCGCACGAAGCGGAACGTCGCATCGTGCGACTTGCCAACCTCGCCGCCGATGCCCCAGCCCGTGTCGTTCTTCCCATCCATCGCTGCGGCGACAAGAAAGCCCTTCTGGCTGAAGTCCGCTGTCGGCGAATGAAGCTCGACGGTGCCCGCGTCCGTCCACACGGCGATCTCCGAAAGCACGAAATTCCCCGTCTTGCTGCGGCCCGGTCCCTCCCCCGGTAGCGACGTGTCCGCCACCGCCTCGATGCGCAGCCCGCTGATCGTGGCCGCAGGCAATTCCGCGACGAGTGTGTAAACCTCTTTGTCCTTCGCCGGGCTCGTCGCCGTCCACGAGTGATCCTCGCGCTCCATGAATTTCGTTCCGCCGTCGCTCGTCACCGATGACAACACCAGAGCCTCGGGTTCCGGCTTGTTGCCACCCACGGCCGCAAGACGCGCGTTGGTTTCCTTTTCCCAGTCGAGCAGCCTGTCATGGAGCGGCCCACGCGCCTTCGCCAGCTTGTCGCGCAACGTGCGCAGCTTTGCCGCATGTGCCGCGTTCTTCTTCTCATAGTCCGCGAGCGCCGTCGCCGATGAGCCCACCTTCGTCTGCGTCTCGTCCGCGTTGTTGAAGAACGCGAAGAGCTGGTAGTATTCGCGCTGAGAAATCTGATCGTATTTGTGCGTGTGGCAGCGCGCGCAGCCGACGGTGAGCGCGAGCCACACCATGCCGGTCGTCTCCGTGCGGTCGAAGCATGCCTCGTTGCGGAACTGCTCCTGATCCACACCGCCCTCGGTGTTCGTGAGCGTCTGCCGGTGAAAGGCGGTCGCGAGTTTCTGCTCCGGCGTCGCGTTCGGCAGCAGGTCGCCCGCGAGCTGCTCGATGGTGAACTGATCGAACGGCATGTCTGCATTCACCGCCGCGATCACCCAGTCGCGATAACGCCATGCATCCGGACGCGGCTTGTCCTTCTCGTAGCCGTCGCTGTCGGCAAAGCGCGCCTTGTCCAGCCAGTGCCGCCCCCAGCGTTCGCCAAAATGCGGCGACGCCAGCAACTTGTCCGCGAGCGCGACGACCGCCTTCTGGCGATCCTGCGCGGCGGCCTTGGCAAATTCATCCGCCTCTTCCGGCGTCGGCGGCAGCCCCGTGAGGTCGAGGTAAAGTCGGCGGCACAGCGTGAACGCATCCGCCGCCGGCGAGGGCTTGATGCCTTCGCGCTCGAGCCGCGCGAGGATAAACCGATCCACATCATTGCGCGGCCACGCCGTGTCCTTCACCTGAGGAGACTCCGCACGCACGATCGGCTTGTAGGCCCAGTGCTGCGTCCACTCCGCCCCGCTCGCGATCCACGTTCTGAATTTCTCGATCTGCTCCCCGCTCGGGCGCTTCGCCTTTTTCTTCGGCGGCATCACGTCGTCATCGTCCTTCGTCAACAGCCGCGAGAGCGCCTCGCTTTTCTCCGGATGCCCCGCGACGACAGCAGCGACTCCACTTTCCAGCACCTTCACCGCGCCCTCGCGCTTCGTGAGGTCGAGCCCGCCCTTCTGCTCATCCGGCCCGTGACATTCGTAGCAGTGCTCCGCGAAGAACGGCTGGATGTCGCGCTGAAAACTCACTTCCGCACCTGTCGCAGCCGCAGCCGTGGCGAGCGCGAAGAAACCTGTTTTGAAAAGAGGGGCCATGCTTTGAAAGCTACCGCATCCCCCGGGCGGTGTTAGCGGAAAATTCGCCACCCCAGCCTCCGCCGCTACCTCGGCCGCACGATCATCTCCTCGATGATCACGTGCTTCGGCAGGTTGATGCAGAACAGGACGCAGTCCGCGACGTCTTCGGGGCGCATCATTTTCGCAAGCGCCTCGGCATCGGGGACGACCGGGCGCTTCTTCAGCAGCGGCGTGTCAATGTCGCCGGGAAAGAGGCAGCTTGCGCGGACTCCGCGCCCGCGCTCCTCGGCATTGATGCTTTGCGTGAGCCCAGCGAGGCCAAACTTCGACATCACATACGCCGGGCCCGCTTTCGGTGACGCCGCCTTTCCCGCCTCAGAGCAAACGTTCACGATCGTGCCGCTGCCGCGCTGCCGCATGTCCGCCAGGAACGCCTGCACGCAGTAATATGCGCCGTTGAGGTTCGCATTCATCATGTCGTGGTAGTCGGCGAGCGAGAGCACCTCGAGCGCCCGCTTCGGCGCATTCGTGCCTGCGGCATTCACGAGCACCTCGACTCCGCCAAACTCCGCGAGCACGCGCTTGCCCATCGCCTCGACCGCCGCCGAGTCACCGATGTCGCACGCATGCACAAGCACCTTGCCCCCGTGCTCACCCGCGAGCCCCGCCGTCTCGAGAAGCACATTCTCGCGTCGGCCGAGAAGCGCGACGCTCCAGCCCTGCGCCGCAAGCGCGACCGCCGTTGCCCTGCCCACGCCGCTGCCGGCGCCAGTGATGACTGCTGTTTTCATACGACGTTTCTCTCTCGCGCTGATTGTTTAGACGAGGTCAATCCACTTCCCGCTCTCCGCCGATTCAATCGCCGCGTCCATCACGCGGATCACATTCGCGCCCTCGACGAAGCTCGGCACGCACGGGCGCTGCGAGCGGATCGCGTCCACGAACTCGAACGCCTGGTCGTAGCGGAACGTGATAAGCGGGTCGCCGACGCCGGGATCGCGAGGCGAGCCGGGCCATGTCCAGAATTCGCGCGGCACAGGCAGCGGCGCGAGGCCGGGGCCGCCGACTTTGCCGAAGATGAGCTCGTTCCATTTTCCCGTCGTGAACTCGAACGTCCCCTCGCTGCCATTCAGTTCCACGTAGTCGAGCGAGCGCCACGACTCGTTGCGTCCGCTCGCGAGCTTCGAGCTTTCGAGCACGCCGGTCGCGCCGTTTTGAAAGTCCGCGAGAATAGCCACCCAGTCCTCAGTGTCGTTTGGCAGGCCACCGCGCACGGGCGTGAGATTTTTCACGTTTGCCACGAGCCGCGTCATCGGGCCGACGAGGAACTGCGCGAAATTGATGCGGTGGCTGAGCATGTCGCCGAGTTCGCCGGTGCCCGCGAGCTTCTTCACCATGCGCCAGCCGAGCGGACGCGTGCCCCAGTCCTGCAGCCGGCACGAGCGGAAATGATACGGCTGCCCGAGGTCGCCGCGCTCGACGAGATGCCCGAGGTAGCGCATCGCCGGCACGAAGCGATACGTGAACGCCGTCATGTGCCGCACGTCCGCGCGCTCCGCCGCCGCTGCCATCTCGCAAGCCTCGCCGTAATTCATCGCGATGGGCTTTTCGCAGAGCACGTGCTTGCCCGCTGCGATGGCCGCATGCGCGATGGGCGCGTGCGTGAAATTCGGCGTCGCGATGATGACCGCATGCACGTCGTCGCGCCTCACGATTTCCTCGTAGTTCGTGGAGCAGGTCTGCACGCCCGTCTGCTGCCGCGCCGCCTCCAGCGTCGCGGGATTCGCGTCGCAAAGCGCGGTGACGCGCACATCACCGCACATCGCGAGTCCGGGGAGATGATTCTGCAGGGTGATGCCGCCAGTGCCGACGATTGCGAAATTCAGGGTGCTCATGGTGATGGGCCGCGAAGGACAGCGGACGCCGAACGGCGCGGCAAGCGGGAATGGCGTTACGCCTTCAGCACCTCGCGCAGGAAGGGCGCGGTCCGGCTCGTCTTGTGCCTCGCGACTTCCTCCGGCGTGCCGCATGCGACGACCTCGCCGCCAGCCGCGCCCGCCTCGGGGCCGATGTCCACGACGTAGTCCGCGTCAGCGACGAGCGAGAGGTTGTGCTCGATGACGACCACTGTGGCGCCGTCGTCCACGAGGCGGTGCAGCACCTTCAACAACTCCGCGACATCCGCCATGTGCAGACCGATGGTTGGCTCCTCGAGCAGGTAGAGCGTGCTCTTCGGCTCGCGCTGGCGGCGGATGCGGTCATTCGCGTCGCGTGAGACACCCTGCACGAGTTCCGTGACGAGTTTCAGCCGCTGCGCCTCCCCACCGCTCAGCGTCGGGCTTGGCTGGCCGAGGTGGATGTAGCCGAGACCGGTGTCGCACAACAGCGCGAGCGGGCGGTGAATTTTCGGGACGGCGACGAAAAACTCCGCGGCCTCCGCCATGCTCATCTGCATCACGTCGCCGATGCTGCGTTCATTGTAGAGCACTTCGAGCGTCGCGGGATTGAAGCGTTTCCCGTGGCAGTCGGTGCACGGCTGGAAGCTCGTCGGCAGAAACGCCATCTCCATCCGCACCGCGCCCTGGCCGCTGCACGTCTCGCAGCGCCCGCCTTCCGTGTTGAACGAAAAGCGCGACGCCGTGTAGCCGCGCATGCGCGCCGTCGGGAGCTGCGCAAAGAGCGCGCGGATCTCGTCGAGCACGCCGAGATACGTTGCGGGCGTGGAGCGCGAAGTCTTGCCGATGGGCGACTGGTCCACCTCGTGCACCGCGCCGATGTGCTCGACGCCGAGCAGTTTCACACCCTTGGAATCTTTCGCCGCCTTCTTCTTCAGCGCCTGCTCGACGGCGGGCTTCAGCACGCCGCGCATGAGCGTGCTCTTGCCGCTGCCGCTGATGCCCGTGATGACG
>JBGAPU010000056.1:0-38216 GCA_044221035.1 Chthoniobacteraceae bacterium
GGGCAAGGGCGTCTGGCAGACGACCTTGGTAGGCTGCAAAACGACCCGAGTCGTCCCGGCGGCGACCCCGGTAGTTTCTCAAACGACCTCGGTAGTTTTGAGAAATACCTGCCTTTTTCCGGCTAGAATGACCGAAAACATGGAAGCGGGCCGGCTTCATTCTCAATCACTCTATGGCGCCACGTTACTCCAAATGGAGATAAGGTCGGATGATGCGGAATACGGCGATTACAAAGGAAAGAGAGCCGAGGGCCACGCCGGCAAGGGCCATATAATTTGTGACCCGCATCGCGGAACGGATGCCATAGACGATGGCAAAAGCGGACAGCACGGGAGCCGCGATCACGAACGAGCCGGCGGCACACGCGAGCGACACGCGTGCTTGGAAATTACCCTCAATTACCCGCGCGAACTTCTTCTGCTCTTCCGGGGACTTGCGGACGAAGTCGCCCATGTGGGGAAAAATGCTCGCGAGCGGTTTTAGGGCGGGGGAATCGGCGTTGCGGGCGAGGTCATTTCCGGAGATTTCGCCGCGCGCCCGCATCTGGTTCAGTGCGACGAGCGTGAACGGTCCGGTCTCGGCGCCGTCCTTCTGGATGAAGTAGGTCTTCGGCTTCGGTGCTGGCGGGGGTGGCATTGGAGCCTCTTGTTAGGGCTTCAGCCGCCCCCGGGCAAGCCTGCGGCGGCTAGACTACGGGCCGCAGCGTGTCGCACTTCCAGCAGGAGCCGAAATTTCCCGGCACCATCTCGTCGCAGTTCGGGCATCGCCATTCGGGGGCGCTTTCCTCCGCCTCGATCTGGTGCTCGGTGGTGATGAACTCGCGGAGCAGCTCCCTCGCGCGTGGCTCGTCGGCGTCGTCGGTGATGCAGAGGACGGGCTGGCACGCGGTGTCGGGCAGGCCGGCGAGGAGGTTCTGCGTGCTCTCGTTGCGGATGAAGCACGCGATGCCCGCCTCCTCGAGGATCGCCTGGCAGTGGCCGACGCGGGTGAAGTCGGGGTGGGTGAAGAGGACTTTCATGCGGGCGTCAGTGCTCAGTGCTCAGTGCTCGGTTGTCAGTGCTCGGTTCCCTCGGGCAGCGCCCTTTTCTGGGCACTGAGCACCGAGGACTGAGCACTGGAGCGCGCGTTACTTCTTCGGGATGAAGTCCACGACGAGCGGCTTCTCAAGCACGGGCTTGAGGATGTCCACGAAGGCCTTGTGGTCGGGATGCACGAGATACGCGTCGCGGTCCTTTTCGTTTTTGAAGGTGACGATCCAGCAGTGCGTGAAGCCGTCGCCGAGCTTCTCCGGCGAGATGTCGGTGCCCCACTGGATGCTCTGCACCTCGGAGATTTTTCCCTTCAGCGCGGCGAATCCCTTCTCGACCTGCGCGATCTGCTCGGGGGTCGCGCTGGACTTGAACTTGAAGTGGACGACGTGGATGACGGGGCCGTCTGCGGCGATGCTGCTCATGGTGAAAAGGGCGAGGCTGGCGAGTGCGAGGAGAGATTTCATGCGCGGGGAGTGTGGCGAACGCGGCGCGTGGGGCGAGGGGAAAATGGACGCGCCCAGTGCTCAGTTCTCGGTGCTCAGTGCCGAGTCATCAGTTTCCGCTCAATGCGTCTATTCTGAGCACTGAGGACTGAGCACTGGGCACTCTGCCTCACTTCCGCGCGTCCTCGCGCTCGACAAACGAGTAGCAGAGCATGTGCAGGATGTTCATCTGCACGTCCTCGACGCGGCCGTAGTGCGTGTCGCCGACGACGATGACCTGGTCAGCCAGCTCGGCGCAGCGCCCGCGCTTGGCGCCGACGAGCGCGATGGTTTTCAGGCCGCGCGGCTTGGCCCATTCGAGGACTTTCACGAGGTTCGGCGAGTTGCCGCTGACGCTGATGACGAGGAGGACGTCGCCCGCCTCGCCGTAGTTCTGGAGCTGGCGGAGGAAGGAGTCGGCGAAGTCGTAGTCGTTGCCGATGGCGGTGATCCACGGCGTGTTGTCCGTGAGCGAGAGCACCTTGAAGGGCGACGGCATCGCCTCGCTGGAGTTCTTGCCGAGGTCGGTGGTGAAATGCGAGGCGTTCGCGGCGCTGCCGCCGTTGCCGCAGACGTAGATGCGCTTTCCGGCGCGGTGCGCCTCGCGGAGCGTGGCGATGAGCGGCGCGATGGACGCGGGCGAAATCGTGTCGAGGGCTTTCTTCTGTGCGGCGATGTAGTTTTCGATCCAGTCGATCATGGCGGGGCTTTCTTCGGCGAAAGCGCCTGTGCTGTCTAGCACCCGATGAATTCCGGCGCGCTACGAATGCATGACACGGCAGAGCGCGAGCGCGCCGGCGGGCACGGCGTCCTCGGCGAGTGCGGCGAGCGCGATGCGCGGGCCGGGGGCGAATGCCTTCATGAGCCACTGCGGAAGCGCCGCGGCGATGCGCGCGCGGAGCGGTTCGCCGACGAGGCTGAGTCCTCCGCCGATGACGATCACCTCGGGGTGCAGGAGGTGGACGGCGTGGCTGAGGGCGAAGGCGAAATCCTTGGCGGTCACCGTGAGGATGTTGTCCGCAATCGGGCAGCCTGCGGCGATGGCGGGAGCGAGGATGCGCGCGTCGGGGTTCGATTTCGCGGCGAGCTGCGCGAGCACGCTCTGCGGATGTTCATTCACCTCATCGGCGATGACGCGGTCCACCGCCCAGCCGGAGCACCGGTCCTCGACGATGGTGCCATCGCGCTCAAGGCGCAGATGGCCGATTTCGACTTCGCCGGGAACTGCGCCGTGGTAGAGGCGGCCGTCCACGACGAGCCCGCCGCCGACGCCGCTGCCGCTGTTGACCCAGAGGACCGGGTTTGCGCCGCGGCCCGCGCCGTGCAGCGCCTCGCCGAGGGCGGCGGCGTTGGCGTCGTTTTCGACGAACACCGGGAGGCTGGTCTGCTCGCGCAGCCACTCGCCGAGCGGGAAGTCATTCCAGCCCTCGACGTGGTGCGAGCAGACGATTTTCCCGGTGCGCCAGTCCACCGGCCCGCCGTAGCCGACGCCGATGGCCGCGGGGTTCCACTTTGCGATGAGACCCGGCAGCGCGCCGGCGATCTGCGCGCGGATTCCCTGCCCGCCCGCGCCGCGCTCCACGGCGAAGCGCGAGCGTTCGAGGATGGCGCCGTCCGCATTTCCCGCGCAGACTTGGAGCTTTGTGCCGCCGATTTCGATAGCGATGAAGTGCATGGGCATCGTCTGCCCCCGGGCGGGGCGGTGTGCAAGTTTTACGGCGCGGCCATCCGGAGGGACTGTGGCGACCGTGTGTCGCTTGTTGCATCCGTCGGCGGGGAGGCTACACTCCGCGCTCAGTTTTCCATGAAATCACTCCTTTCTGTGCTGGCGGTCATCGGCCTGGGGCTCTCGCAACTGGACGCTCAGCCGCCTGCCGGTGGCCAGCGCCCACCGGCATCCGCGCCTGCCGCCGGGGGAAATGTCACGCGCCTCCCGGCGAACGAAGCCGCCAAGGCACCGAAGCCCGGCAGCGCCTATGTCCCGCCCGCGCAGCCGAAGGACGACATGACGCTGCTGAAGCTCATCGAGTCCGGCGGCTGGGCGATGATCCCGCTCGGCGTGATGAGCGTGCTCACGGTGATGCTCGTGCTCGTCTTCCTCGCGACGCTGCGGCGCTCGGCGATCCTCACGACGCACTACATGAACACCGCGGACGTGCTGCTGAAGAAGCGCGACTACCTCGGCCTGCTGGCGATTTCCAGCCGGCACGGCGAGGCGGTGGCGCGGGTGGTGCAGCGCACGCTGGATTTCGCGACGAAGAACCCCGGCGCGAGCTTTGACGTGGTGAAGGGCATCGCGGAGAGCGAGGGCAGCGCGCAGGCGGCTTCGCTCCAGCACCGCGTGACGTATCTTGCGGACATCGGCACGCTCTCGCCGATGGTTGGCCTGCTCGGCACGGTGATCGGCATCGTGAAAAGCTTCGGCGGCCTCGGCAAGGGGCTCGTCGGGCAGAACCGCGACTGGGCGCTGGCGAGCGGCGTTTCCGAGGCGCTCGTGGCCACGGGCGTGGGGCTCGTGATCGGCGTCACTGCATTCGTGTTTTACGCGATTTTCCGGAACAAGGTGCAGCGGCTGATCTCGGATCTCGAGGTCGCCTCCTCGCACGTGGTCGGGCTCATCGCGCTGAACTTCAAGAAGCGCGAGCCGTCCCGCGCGGCGATGGACGAGGAGTTTTAGCCTGCCACGCCGATGAAGTTCCGCAGGCGCGCCGAGCCGCAGGTGATGGGATTCCAGATCGCCCCGATGGTGGACGTTCTCCTCGTGCTGCTGTGCTTTTTCATCCTCACGTGGAATTTTGCGCGCAAGGAGATGGAGCTCTCCGTGAAGGTGCCCACGGCTGAGAACGCGAAGGAGCCCTCGCTCGACGTGAACCAGACGGTGCTGAACGTGAACGCCGACGGCTCGATGGTGATGAACACGAAACCGATCAGCTACGACGAGCTTGCCGCGAAGATGTCCGCGCTGGCGGAGATCAATCCCGACTACGCGATCATCCTGCGCGGCGACGAGAACGTGCCCTACAAGTTCATCGCGCGCATCCTCGGCGTCTGCAACGGGGCGGGAATCTGGAATGTCGCGCTGCCGGTGAACCAGCCGGATACGAAATGAGACGCCGGATCCCATTTGCGCTGCCGGTGGCGATGCTGGCTGCGCTCGCCGTTTCGGGTTTCGCGCAGAATGAGGTGCTGAAGCCTTTCCGTCCCGGAACGCCCGGCGGCCCCGCTGCGCCGGAGCCGGAAATTCCAAAGGCGGTCCCGCTGAAGCCGTTCCGCCCGGGCGAGGCGCCGCCGCCGCAGGATGAGCCGGAGATTCCGAAGGCTGTTCCCGTGAGAAAGCCGACGCCGGGTGCGGATGCGCCCGCCGTTCCCACGGTGCCGACCGCTCCGGCGCCGCCGAAGGCTCCGCAGTCGCGCCCGATGCCCGCGGAGATGCCGGAGCCCGGGGACATCGTCGTGGGCCGCAGCGCTCCGCCGACGACCGCGGATCAGGTGCAGCTCCAGTATGCGGACGGCTTTTACGCCAAGAAGATGTGGCGCGACGCCGCCGCGGAATACGAGCGCTACCTCGACCAGTTCCAGCGCGCGCCTGCGCTCGACCGGCAGGCGGTGTATTACCGCCTGGGCGAATGCTACCGGCAGACGGGCGCGCTCAACAACGCGAAGGCGAACTACGAGACGCTCCTGGCGAATTTTTCAGGCGGCGACTTCCTCGGCTATGCGGCCTACCGGCTGGCGTCGATCCAGTATGACGAGAAGAACTACCGCGACGCGCTGCAGTCCTACCGGCGCGCCTCGGTGCGGCTCACGCAGCCGGTGCTGATTTATGCGTCGCGCTTCTTCGTCGGGCGCTGCCTCGAGGCGACCGCGCAGAAAAACGAGGCGCTCCAGCAATACGAGGAGCTGGCGAGGATCGCGGACAACAACCCGTTCCGCGACGCGAGCCGGCTCTCGTCGGGCCGCCTGCTCGCCGATGCCGGCCAGCGCGAGCTGGCGATGAAGTGGCTCCAGCCGCTCGCCGCCGAGACGACGAACGGGCAGATCAAGGCCGAGGCGCTCGCGCGGACGGGGCTTCTGCAGATGGAGCTGGGCCAGCCGGACGCGGCCGCGAAGACCTTCGACGCGGCCCTGGCGCTGCCGGAGATCGCGGCGTGGAAGGACACGCTCTTCGTCGCGGGCTTCCGCCTCCTTTACGACAAGAAGGACTACAAGGGCGTGCTCGAGCGATACAAGACGACCGGCGCCGGCAGCGGCCTGAAAATCGAGAGCAAGCTGAACGTGCTCGTGACGGTGGCCGACGCGCAGCGCGAGCTGGGGATGCGCGACGAGGCGCTCGCAACCTACGCGCAGATCGCGAAGGATTTCCCGGCGACGCAGCAGGCGCGCGACGCGGGCTACGCGCGGCTGGTGATGCTTTACGACACCGGCGACGAGCGGCTCCTCGGCGAGGTGAATTCATTCCTCGGCGACAACCCGACTGCGCCGCAGGTCGAGCGGGTGCAGCTCATGAAGGCCGAGGCGATGTTCAAGGCCGGCGACTTCGAGCACGCGGCGCCGCTCTACCAGATCGTGGTCGGAAAGACGAAGGGCCTGCCGGACAACTACAAGGGCGAGGCGACGTTCAAGCTCGGATGGTGCTGGATGCAGCTCGCGCACTACGACAAGGCGGTGGAGACGTTCAACGCGTTCCTCGGTGAGTTCCCGCGGCACCCGAAGGCGCCCAGCGCGCTCGCGCAGCGGGGCTCGGCGCTCATGCAGCTCCGGCAGTATCCCGCCGCGCAGAAGGACTTCGCGGCGCTCACGGCGAATTTTCCGAAGGCGAAAGAGCGGGAGTTTGGCCTCGAAAACCTCGCGCTCATCTACGGCCAGCTCGGCGACCAGGCCCACATGTCGGAGACGTTCGAGACGCTGCTGAAGGAGTTTCCCGAGACGGCCGCGAAGGCGAAGGCGCACTACTGGATCGGGCGCACGGCCTTTGAGACGAAGGACTACAGGAAGGCCGCGCCGCACCTCGAGCAGGCGCGCAAGATGGACAAGGCGCAGTTTTTCGAGCGCAGCTCGCTCGCGCTGATGGCGTGCCTCTACAACATGGAGGACGTGGACGCGACGGAGAAGGAGATCGAGTTTTACAAGACGAACGGCGGCAAGGCGGCGACGCCGAGCGACGTGATACGCTGGCTCGGCCAGAAGAGCTACGAGCGCGGCCAGTATGAGCGCGCGGAGAAATTCCTGCCCGAGCTCGTGCTGCGCAAGGAGGCCGTCGGCGACGACTACCTGCTGCTCGCGCGCAGCCGCGTGAAGATGGGGAAATTCAAGGCCGCGGTGGACAGCTTCGACAACTACCTGTCGTCGGTGAAGGATCCGGTGCCGCGCGTCGCGGGAATGATCGAAAAGGCGGATGCGCAGATCGGCCTCAAGGATTGGAACGGTGCGGACAAGACGGTGAAGGACGGCCTGAACCTCGCGACGGAGGGCCGCTACAACGGTGAGCTTCGGCTTCGCGCGGGAGACATCGAGGCGGGCCGTGGCAGCACGGCGCAGGCGCTGAAAATTTTCGAGGCGATCCCCATCACGATCGACGACGACGAGGTGAGCCCGCGGGCTTTGGAGCGAGCGCTGGAAATTCACACCAAGCTCGGCAATGCGACCGAGGCGAAGCGCATCGAGAACCAACTCCGCAGCAAGTATCCGGAATATCTTCAGCGGAAGCGCGCATCGAACCCGTAGTGCGGAATGCCAGCGCGGGCGGGGGCATTTATCCGGGGCAGCAGCGGCGAATCCTTCCGCCGTGTAATTATAGAAATTATAAAGTTGGCACAACGCTGGCTATTGTGTCGGCCATGATAAGTCTCTCCCACACCACTGCGGAAATGGAAGCCGACCGCGACACGGCGGCGGCCAGCGCGGTGGTCGCGCAGCCGAAGTGCTACGGCATCACGATTTTCACGCAGCAATACGGCGAGGTCCGCGACTTCTATGTGAACCTGCTCAATGCGCGCATCGTGCAGGAAAAATTCGGGCACTTCTGCACGATGGATCTCGCGGGCGTGCCGGTGTGCCTCCGCGCGGCCGAGCACAGCGACATGGTGAGCTTCTTCCACCTGCACCTCGTGCTGAAGCGGCAGGACTCGCTCCTCGCCGAGCTGCGCCGCCGCGGAATCATCGTCACGACCGTCGGGCGCTTCACGAATTTCCGCGATCCCGAGGGCCGGGTGGTGAAGCTCTCCGAGGAACAGATTCCGATGAACTGACTTTCCCAGCGGGGCGGGTGGGCTTGGTTGGGCTACTATTGCCTGCCCGCCCCGCGAAGTTTTTCGACCCCGGCGTAGATGTTCATGGAGGCGTCGCGGATGAACGCCGCGAGCGCTTGGCCGCCCTTTGCAGCGAGGTCGATCGCGAGCGAGGACGGCGCGCCAATCGCGGCGACCACGGGAACCCCGGCGGCGAGGGATTTCTGCATCATCTCCAGCGACACGCGGCCGCTGAGGAGAACGATGTGCTCCGACAGTGGCAGACGGTCGTCGAGCAGCGCGCGGCCGAGGAGCTTGTCGAGGGCGTTGTGACGGCCGACGTCCTCGCGCAGCTCGAGCAGTTTTCCGCTTTTGTCGAACAATCCGCATGCATGGACGCCGCCGGTCCGTCGAAATGCGCTCTGCCCCTGCGCCAACTGTGCGGGCATTTCGAGCAGGAGATTCGCATCGATGCGAAAGGAGGACTTCACCGGTGAAAAATCCCGCAGCACCTGGCCCACGGTCGCGGCGCCGCAGAGGCCGCAGCTCGCGTTCGTCAGCAGGCTTCGCCGGTGCCGCGCGGCGTCGAAGCTCGATGGATCCCGGAGGAGCACATCCACCATCGCGGCGCGCTGATGCTCATCCCCGGGGCGCGGGACGATCTGCGCAATTTCATCCCGATGTTTCACGATGCCCTCGCTCAGCAACCAGCCGGCGGCGAGCTCCTCATCCTGCCCCGGTGTGCGCATCGCGATTGCGACAGGGGAGCCTTCGATGCGGATTTCGAGCGGCTCCTCCACGGCGACCTCGTCGCGCCGGACCTCGGGCACGGCACCGGCGGCCATGCGATGGATGGTCACTTCGCGTGTCATTCCTGCACCTTCTGCCAGATTGGAGCAGCGGCACAAGCGCTGCGCTTCGTCCCGGAAACAGTCCGCAGCAAGCGGTTGAAATTCCTCAGTTGTCGTCCGGATCCACGTGGCGGCGCCGGCGTGGCGCGTCGCTGTCCATCTCCTCGTCATCCTCCGTGCGCTTTTTCCTCGTGCTGGTCTTCTTCGTGTCCTTCGGCTCGGCCTTGAGGATTTGCCTGAGCACCTGGCCCGCGATCGGCGCGGCGTTGGTGCCGCCGTGAACGTCGTTGTCGCGCGCCTTTCCCTCGTAGAGCACCGCGAATGCATACTGCGGCTTGTCGAGCGGCGCGAAGCCGACGAACCACGCAGCGACCTTCTCGTTCTTCCCGGCGCCCCACTGGGCGGTGCCGGTCTTGCCGACGACCTTGAACCCGGGAACGGCGGCGCGTCCGGCGGTGCCGCCACCGCTGTTGACGACATTCGTCATCCCCGCGCGCAGCGCCTTCATCGTGCTTCGGTGAATGTCGATCTGGTCCTTTGCGCGGACGTCGTAGCCGAAGGTGATGCGACCATCGAGATCCTGCACCTGCTGCACGAGCCGCGGTTGGAGCACCGTGCCGCCGTTGGCGATGGCGCACATCGCGGAGGCCATCTGCACGGGGGTCACGAGCGTGTCACCCTGCCCGATGCTCATGTTCGCGATGTCGCCCGGCATGAGGCGCCGGTGGTAACGCGTCATCATGTAGTCGGTGGTCATCAGGTTCCCGGGTTCCTCGGAGCCGATGGGGATGCCGGTTTTTGCGCCGAGGCCGAGGCGGCTCGCATAATCGAGGATCGGACGGTGCCCGCACTTGAGGCCCATCTTGTAAAAGTAGGTGTTGCACGACTGAGTCAGCGCCTCGACGAAATCGAGCGGGCCCACATCGCTCCGCTTCCAGTTGCGGAACGTGATTCCGCCAATCTTCACCGATGCCTCGCCGCCGAACCGGTCCTCCGGATCCACGTAGCCGTCGTTCATCGCGGCAAGCCCGGTGATGATTTTGAAAATCGAGCCGGGGGGGTATGCTGCGCGGAAGGCGCGCGGGAAAAGCGGGTTGAACGGATCCTTCGTCAGCTTCTCGTAAACCTGCGCGTCCACGTTTGGCACATACATGTTCGGATCGAAGGACGGTTCCGACGCCATCGCGAGAATCTCGCCGGTGTTTGGGTCCATCACCACCATCGCGCACGGGCGCTTCCGGGCGATGAGCGCCTTCTCGACGATCTGCTGGATCTTCAAGTCAATCGTCGTCACCACGTTCTGGCCGGGGCGCGGCGGCACAGTGATTTTTTCAGACGCCTTCTGTCCCTTCGCGTCGAACGACACCTGCATCGTCCCGAGCTTCCCGGTGAGCTGGGAATTGAATGCCTTCTCGAGTCCGTCACGCCCTTCGCTCTCCGGCCAGAGCAGCTCATTGTTTTCAATCGGCCCCGTCTGGAAGCCGCCCTGCTTGCCGACGAATCCAATGATGTGCGCCGCGACCGGACCCTGCGGGTAAATGCGCAGGTAGATGGGAATGGTGATGAGCCCCGGTGCCTGCGCGCGCTTGATCCGCTCGAGTTCCGTCGGTTTCAGATCCTGCGCGATGACCATCGGCATCACTCCCCGCTCCTTGTATTGCTTCAGAGCCCTGGCTGGATCGAGCGTGATGGTGCGCCCGGTGATCTCCTGGGCGCGGCGCACCTGGTCGGCGATGAAGCGCGAGGCCTCGTCGTCGGTGAACTGCGGGGGCACGGGGAAATTGATCGCGAGATTGTGCGCCACACGCATCTGCGCAAAGGGCACGCCGTTGCGGTCCGTGATCTGTCCGCGCGGCGCGGGAATCGCGAAGATGTAATTGCGGGCGAGCTTCTGGGTCTCCCAGCTCGGCTGGAGTCCGGGATCCGGCTGGGCGGTGACGGCGGGCGGAGGGGCCGGTTGCGCCGGGGCTGCGGGAGGGATGGCGGGCGCGGGAGTCGCTCCCGAGCCGATGATGTTGCCGCGTGCGCCGGAACCGCCGGGCGCGGTCGAATTTGGATAAGCGACGACGACTGGGCGCGGCGGCGCCTCCTGCGCGCGGACGAGCACCGCGGAGATGCACGCACAGAGAACCAGAGGAAGAGGTCGGCGAATCACTGCGGCCAAGCTACCTGCGCGACCTTTGCTGCCAAGCGGAAGATCAGCGCCCATCAGATTCGGAATCGCGGATTCTGCGACATGAACTTCAGCGGATTTCCAAACACGACCGCGTCCGCCCGCTCCTCGGTCCAGCCGCGCTTGCGCATCTCCAGCGCCGTCCGCGGCACGGCGAGCGGGACGCTGATGCCCCAGTCGCACGCGCTGTTCATCCAGATGCGCTCGCTGCCGTAGTTTTCCAAAATGTCGATCGCCCGCGCGGGCGTGCACTTTGACTCCGGGTAGAGCGTCATGCCCGCCCACATGCCGGTATCGAGCACCATCTCCACGGTGTGCTCCTCGACGTGGTCGATGATGACGCGCTCCGGCGCGATGCGCTTGTCGCCTTTGATCACATCGAGGATGAGCCGCGTGCCCTTCAGCTTGTCCTCGAGGTGCGGCGTGTGGACGAGAATCATCTGCCCGTGCTTCGCCGCGAGGTCCACATGGCGCTCGAGGATTTTCAGCTCGTTGCGCGTGTTCTTGTTCAGCCCGATTTCGCCGATGCCGAGCACATTTGGGCGCGGGAGAAATTCCGGGATGATCGAGAGCACCTCCTCCGCGAGTTTCACGTCCTCGCTCTCCTTCGGGTTGATGCACAGCCACGTGTAGTGCGGCAGGCCGAATTTCGCCGCGCGCTTCGGCTCGTAGTCCGTGAGCTGGCAGAAGTAGTCGTAAAATCCCTGCACGCCGCTCCGGTCGAAGCCCGCCCAGAACGCCGGCTCGCAGACCGCCTTGCAGCCCGCGGTGACCATCGCCTGGTAGTCATCCGTGGTCCGCGAGACCATGTGCCCGTGTGGTTCGATGTAGCGCATTTCAGGAAGGACGAATGACGGATGACGGATGACGAAGCGGACTCATCGGAGGAGCGGGAGTGTGGGGACAGGGGCGCTCAATCGGATTTCTTCCACGCGCCAATCGCTCCCTTGCCCGGCGACTTTGCAATGGGCTCCGTCGTCGGATCGCTGAAAGAGAGCAGGACGTCGCGCGCCCGAGTCGGTTCGCCGCCGGTGATTTCCTTCATCGCCTCGCGAAATGCCGCGAGCCGGAAATCCGCATCGCCGCTGCCGCGGTCCACGCGGTCGAGGAATGCGGCGATGTCGATCAGCTTTGCGCGCGCATCCATGAAGTAGAGGTCGAGGACTTCGTTGCGGGTCATGCGGGGAATGTGCGTGGAGTGCCGGGACGTGCAAGAGGGGCGGCGCGACCAGCGCACCGCCCCTCTGCGTGAACCGTTCTGGCGTTCAGCCTTTGGGCTGAAACTAGTCGGCCTTGTATTTCTTGTGGCCGTCCTTCTTCGCGCCGTTGAGCTTGTCGAGGACCGCCTTTGCGTCGTCTGCCTTGCCGCCTTCGATCGCGGCCTTCAGGGCGTCGAGCTGCTTGCCGACTTCCTGCATGGAGGCCTTGTAGCCCTCCACAAACTTCGCCTTCTCGCCGGCGCCGATTTCCTTCGTCTTCGCGGGCTCATACTTGAGCGAGGCCGCGCAGGCTTCCTTCGCGTCGGCGACCTTCTTGAGGTTGTCGGCCTTCTTCGAGGCGTCGGCCACGTCGCGGTTGATGCCCTTCAGGGCCTTGCCGATTTTCTCCATCTCCTTGGCAAGCGGCGTGTCTTCGTCGGCGATTGCGGGGACCGTGATGGCGAGTGCTGCGAGCAGCGTGAACAGGTGTTTGAGTTTCATCTGAGGTTTCTGAGTTGGTTTTGTCTTTGAAGTTCCCCGGCGGGTTTGCCGCCGGATTTCCCCGCCATTGACGAAAGTCCCCGGCGTTTAGTCAAAAGAATCTTTCTCCGCGGAGCACCGCGTCCGCAGACTAAAAGAGCGAGTAAATGAAGGGCGCGGCGCCCGGCGCCACCATCGCGATGGCGATGAGCACGCCGAAAATCAGCAGCGCGACGACGATCGGCAGCAGCCACCATTTCTTGTTCTCCCGCAGCAGATCGAACAGCTCGCGCCAAAGTCCCGGCGGCTTCGCGCGCGCTGCTTTTTCAAAATCACCGGGCCCGTCGCTCATGCGTCAATGCTGGCGGAAGTAGCTCTCCCCGTCGCCCGGTTTTTGCGCGTCCTCCCAGTAGCTTTCCCTGTCCCGCTCAAGGCGCCGCCGCAGCGGATCGCGTCCGCAGGCCCGCAGCAGCAGGCCGATGGGCGTGACGATGAGAAGATAGACCGCCGTCACCGCTGTGTTGCTAACGATGATGCCGAGGCTGCATCCGAGCGCCATCCACACGGTGTAAAACGGACGCGCGATTTGCGGGAGAAGCCACAGCACCGCACCCGTGCCCGCGCCAATTGCCGCGAGCCACCAAGTCCACGCCGGCCATGCGTGGCTGCGCAGCCAGCCGATGGTGCCGAGCGCGGCTGCGAGCAGTGGCAGACCGATGGCGATGCTCTTCGCGAATGAACGCCGCTCTGCGAGGCCGGGCCTCCAGTTCACTTCGCGGAAGGGATTGATCATCGTGGCGTTTGGCGTGGCGCGGGAAGAAGGGCGGTTGCCGCGTGTCACTTCCGGTTCAAGTTCATCCACACCTGCGGCAGGGCGGGCGCGAGCCCGGACAGCGAGTCGAGCACCGCGCGCGCTTCGGTGAGCGGGACGCAGAGTGTGTCCTCCGCCGCGGGAATGCCCGGCGACCGACCGTATTTGTAGGCGGCGTCGAGCGCGCCGTCCGCATTCAGCTTCGCGCCGGGCCACGCTGGATTCGGCACAGAGACGAAAGCGCGTTCGAGCGCCGGAGCCGCGGTGCTGTCGCGGTTCGCGCGGAGTTTGCGTCGGGCGAGTTCCCGGAAGAGTTCGCGCGCGGTAAACTCGGCGGGGTTCACGAACTCGATTTTTTCGCCGATGAGGTCGCGATACGGCTGCGCGCCGTCCGGCGATTTGAAATTCCGCAGGTGCGCAAATGCGGCGGCGATGTCCGCGCGGGCAATCGGGTAGTGCGTGCATCCGAGCACCAGTGTGGAGATGGGCGCGCCGCCGCCGCTCCGGCGGTATCTTTCCACGAGCGTGGTCACGTCGTAGCGCGCGTAATTCGCAGCGGAGTTGAGCTGCCAGGTCGCGGGCTTGGCCGCGTCGCCGAGCACGCCGCTCATTTCAAATCCGTAGGCAGGCAGCAGCGCGGGATCGATTGGCGCGAGGTCGCTGCCGACTGCGGGGCCGAGGTAACTGGAGTTGCGTTGACTTCCCTTCAGCGCCGCCGAGACAAACGCCGGATTCCCCTCCAGCGCCCCGGCGAGCCCCACGCTCCCCTGCTGCACGATGGACGGAATGGATTTCCCCGCGAGGCCCCCTGCCCGCCCGATGGCGCGCGGATACGCGCCGCTGCTGCATGTGCCGACGGTCGCGAGCACGGCGATGGTGCCGCCGCGCCCTGTCGCGGGCAGCGTTTCATTCACCGCACGCGCTCCGGCTTCGACGACACCGATGACGGGCACGTCGAGCTTCCACTCACGCAGCGCGTCGCGGATGTCCTCGATGCCGTAAGCCGTCGCCGTGTTGCATGCGATGACGATGGCCTTCACCGGCGGCTTGTCGAAGTTCACCGCGCCGCCGCGGTGGTAGCGCCGCCCGAGCAGGAACACCGCGTCTTTCACAATCAGCTCGCGCAGGAAATCCTCGCGGCCCTGCTGCGGGTAGTTGCCGTAGGGCATGTTGGCCTGATCACCGAAATAGATGAAGCGCTCGCCGGCGAAATCCGGCACGCCGTCCGCGCCGGGCGCGAGGGTGCGGTTGTTGAAAGTGTCGAGCGACAGGATCGCCTCCATCACGGTGAGTCCGCCGATGCCGGAATCGAACACGCCGACGGGAAGCTGCGAGCGGTCGCCTTCGAGTGCACGCATGTCCACGGACGACGGCGCCTTTCCTTCCGCATGCGAAGCGACGTGCTGAACGAGCGGCGCGAGCGGCTTCGGGAGCGGCGGCTCCGCGAGAGATGCGGCGCAGATGCAGGCACCGACGAGAGCGGAGACGTGTGGAATTTTCACGCCGCCAGTGGAGCAGCGGGGCGCCGGGCGGGCGAGTTGTAATTCCCCTAGCGCAGAGGGCGCATGTGCTTCACAGTGCGAGTCCCGGATTTCAGAACGATCCGCATCTCCAAACATCACGAACACGAACGCAAGACCATGAGCGAGACAGTTGGCGGCAACGCGCCTGGCGCACCGAAGGAAAAGAAGCCCACGCACAACGAGGTGATCAAGGACGCGATCCCCACGCTCGCCGGCACGCTCGCCGCGACGCTCGCGGACCCGAATGCCGACCGCTTCTGCGACGACGACCAGCAGTTCATGAAATTCCACGGCATCTACCAGCAGGACGATCGCGACCTGCGGAAGACCGGGAAAAAATTCATCTTCATGGTGCGTGGTCGCATCCCCGGCGGAGTGCTCTCGCCGAAGGGCTACATCGTCTATGACGACCTCGCGACACGCTACGGCAACAACACGCTGCGCATCACTTCGCGGCAGAGCTTCCAGTTTCACGGTGTCGTGAAGTCCGGCCTCGGGCCGCTCATGAAGACGATCAACGAGGCGATGATGGACACGCTCGCCGCATGCGGCGACGTGAACCGCAACGTGATGTCGCCGCCTGCGCCGGTCGCGAGCGCGCAGCACGCGCAGCTCCTCGCCGACGCCACGCGCGTCTCCGAGGCGCTGCTGCCGAAGACGAAGGCGTATCATTCCATCTGGGTCGAGGGCGTGCAGCTCAACCTCGAGGATCCGGCGAACAAGGACTTCGTCGATCCGCTCTACGGGAAGACGTATCTGCCGCGGAAATTCAAATCCGCCTTCGCGCTCCAGCCCGTGAATGACGTGGACGTGCTCACAAATTGCCTCGGCTACATCGCCATCGAGGAGGGCGGAAAAATTGTTGGCTACAATCTCACCGTCGGCGGCGGACAGGGCCGTGCGCACGGAAACGCCGAGACGTATCCGCGCCTCGCGGACGTCATCGGCTTTGTGAAGCCCGAGCAGCTCGTCGAAGTCTCGCGCGGCGTGCTCACCGTGCACCGTGATTTCGGCGACCGCACTGACCGCAAGCACGCACGCCTCAAATACGTGCTCGAAGAAAAGGGCGCGAAGTGGTTCCGCGACGAACTCGAATCGCGCCTCGGCTACAAGCTCGCCGACGCGAAGCCGTTCAAGTTCGAGCGGCAGGGCGACACGTTCGACTGGGGGCAGGCGCTCGACGGCTCGCTGTTCCTCGGCCTTTACGTCGAGACCGGCCGCATCAAGGACAAGGACGGCTACCGGCTGAAGTCCGCGCTGCGCGCCATCGTGGAAAAATTCCAGACCGAAGTGCGCCTCACGCCTTCGCAGAACCTGATCCTCGCGAACATCAAGCCCGCGGACAAAGACGCGATCACCGCGTTGCTCGCCGAGCACGGCATCCCCGTCGCGAATCAGGCCAACGCCATCCGGCGCGCCAGCATGGCCTGCCCTTCGATGCCCACCTGCGGCCTCGGCCTCGCCGAGAGCGAGCGCTATTTGCCCGCGCTGCTCACGCGCATCGAGGAATCGCTCGCGACGCTCGGCCTCGCCGACGAGGAAATCATCATCCGCATGACCGGCTGCCCGAATGGCTGCGCGCGCCCTTACATGGCCGAGATCGGCTTCGTCGGCAAAGGCCCCGGCCGCTACCAGCTCTGGCTCGGCGGCAACGGTGACTGCACGCGCTTGAACAAAGTCTGGCGCGACCTCGTAAAGGACCCCGACATCATCACCGAGCTGCAGCCGCTCTTCGCCCGCTGGAAAGCCGAGCGCATCGGCAGCGAGCGTTTCGGCGACTTTGCGGCTCGTGTGCTGTGGAATGAAATCCCAGCGCCGGCCGCCGCGGGAGCGAACTGAGTCTCGCTGACAATTCACGGGACTTCGCGCGGCTTCCGCGCTAGCAGGTTCCACCGATGAACCCCCGCGTCCTCGTCGTTGTAGCCGCCTGCGCTGTTGCAGCCGTGTGCGCATATTTTTTCATGGGGCGCAGCGTGAATGATCCGACGCTGCCGGCCGCCGCGGAGAGTGGCGGGCAGCAGGGCGCCGGCGCGTCGTCGCGACCGTCGGAGGCTGCGAACGGTTCCGCAAGAGCGGCGGCAGCCGACGGCAAATCCGGCAAGACCAAGGGCAAGGTTAATTGGGAAATGCTGACCACGCTCGACACAAACAATGCGCGGCCGGCCCCGACGGAGGCGGAAATCCTCCGCTTTCTCGCAAAGCATGGCGAGACGCCGGCGAATCTCGTGGCGGCATTCGAGAGCACGGGTGATCGACGCTGGCTCGACCGTGCGCTGGAGCTTTTTCCGAACAGCCCGCTCGTGCTCATGAAGGCGATCGATGCAGTCGCGTCGAAGTCGTCACTCAAGGAAGGCGAGACCTATCAGGCCAATCCGGAGAAGCTCGCGCTGATCGACCGCTTCAAGGCTGCCGATCCGAAGAATCCAGTGCCGTGGATTCTGGCGGCACAGGAACTTTTCAAGGCGAAGCAGACCGCTGAAGGCATTGCCGAGATCCGTGCCTCACTCGAGCGCCCTGGTTTTTACATTTACGCCAACGAGCGAATGGCTGCGGCACAGCGCCTCTATGAGAGCCTCGGGATTGGCGAAACCGAGGCGAGCGCGATGGCGATGTTTGGCCTCACGCTTCCGCACATGTCCGCAGCGCAGCAGGCTTCGCGCGGGCTTATGGAGTGGCAGAAAACCGCATCGGAGTCGGGTGACGCGGCATCTTCGGACGACGCGCTGAGGCTCACCTACCAGCTTGGCCGCACGTTTGCGACACCCGAGGCGTCGCGGCTGCTCATCGGGCAGCTTGTCGGGATCTCGATGGAGAAGCGCGCGCTGGAGGCGTTGCCTGCGGATTCGCAGCCTGCGTGGCTCTCGGTGGACCGCACGCAGAGGCTGGCGGAGATCGAGAAGGAAAGGGAGCTCGTGAAGGACGTGGCAAAGAATGCGGAGTGGATCATGAAGTCCCAGGATGAGCAGCTCGTCGCGGAATGGTTGCGCCGTGTGAGAGAGGAGAGCGAGGTTGCGGCGCTGCGTTGGGTGAATGCGCAGAGGAAGTAGCATTTCAATGTCGCGCGGCCCTGCGGGGCATTGCTAACAGTCGCGCCGTGAATTTCCACGCCATGCACAGCGAACACCGAGCCGGAGTCCGGCGGGCATCATGAAGATCCTCATTTCGGGCATCTGCGGTTTTGTGGGCAGCTCGCTGGCGCGCTATTTCATCGAGCAGGGTGCGGGCATCGAGGTGTTTGGTTTCGACAGCTTCATCCGCGCGGGCAGCGAGACGAACCGCCGCGCGCTGCAGTCGCTCGGCGTGAAGGTCACGCACGCCGACCTCCGCTCGCAGAGCGATGTGGACGCGCTGCCGGCGGCGGACTGGGTCATCGACGCCGCTGCAAACGCCAGCGTCCTCGCGGGCGTGGACGGGCGCACGAGCAGCCGGCAGATCATCGAGCACAATCTCGGTGGCACCGTGCAGATGCTCGAATACTGCCGCAGCCACCGCGCGGGATTCGTCCTGCTGAGCACGAGCCGGGTGTATTCGATCCCGCCGCTCGCGTCGCTGCCGGTGGCCGTCGAGAACGAGGCGTTTGTGCCCGACGCCGCGCGCGCCCTGCCGGCGGGCGTCGCGGTTGCAGGCGTCTCGGAGGATTTCTCCACGCAGCCGCCGGTCTCGCTCTACGGGACTACGAAGCTCTGCTCCGAGCAGCTCGCGCTGGAATACGGCGAGGCATTCGGCCTGCCTGTATGGATCAACCGCTGCGGCGTGCTCGCTGGTGCGGGGCAGTTTGGCCGCGCGGATCAGGGCATCTTCAGCTTCTGGATTCATTCATGGGCGCGCCGCCGTCCGCTGAAATACATCGGCTTTGGCGGCACCGGGCACCAGACGCGCGACTGCCTGCATCCCCGCGACCTCGCGCGGCTCGTCCTCGCCCAGCTCCACGATCCGCGCCGCGCGGTGAACCGCGTGCAGAATGTGGCCGGCGGTGCGGATCATGCGATGTCGCTCCGCCAGCTCAGCGAATGGTGCGGCGAGCGATTCGGTCCGCACACAGTCGCCGCCGATCAAACGCCGCGGCCGTTCGACATTCCGTGGATGGTGCTCGATTCCGCGCTCGCGGCGCGGCAGTGGGGCTGGCGTCCCGAAATCTCCCTCGCGGAGATACTCGACGAGATCGCCGTTCACGCGGCGAATCACCCGGAGTGGCTGGAAATTTCCGGCTAGCATTCGCGCTCCGGGAGCGGATTCAAAGAGCATGGCCAAAATCGCATTCATCACCGGAATCACGGGGCAGGACGGCTCCTACCTCGCGGAGTTCCTGCTTGCGCGCGATTACCTCGTCCACGGTGCCGTGCGGCGCACGAGCACCCTTTCGCGTTCGCGGCTGCAGCACCTCTACGCCGATCCCGCGATCTACAACCAGCGGCTCTTCCTCCACTACGCCGACCTCGACGACCCGACCACGCTGCGCCGTGTGCTGTCGCGCGTCGCGCCGGATGAAATCTACCACCTCGCCGGGCAGAGCCACGTCGGCCTGAGCTTCGAGATTCCGGAATCCACCTGCGAGATGACCGCGATGGCGACGGTGCGCCTGCTCGAAATGATCCGCGACTTGCCCAAGGCGCCGCGCCTTTTCCACGCCTCGTCGAGCGAAATCTTTGGAAGGCCGGAGCAGATGCCGCAGGACGAGTCCACGCCCTTCGCTCCGATCAATCCCTACGGCTGCGCGAAGGCTTTCGCCACGCAGATGGTGCGCGTTTACCGCGAGTCCTACGGCCTCTTCGCGAGCAACGGCATCAGCTACAACCACGAGTCGCCGCGGCGCGGCGAAAACTTCGTGACGCGCAAAATCTGCCGTGCCGCCGCGCAGATCCACGCCGGTCTCGAGCGCGAACTGGTGCTCGGCGACCTCTCCGCGCAGCGCGACTGGGGCGACGCGCGCGACTTCGTGCGCGGCATGTGGCTCGCGCTCCAGCACGAGCGGGGCGAGGATTTTGTCTTCGCCACCGGCGTCCTCCACTCCGTGCAGGATGTCGTGACGGAAGCCTTTGGCGCCCTCGGCATGGACTGGCGCAGCCACGTGCGGCAGGACAAAAAATTCATGCGCCCCGTCGAGTCCTTTCACCTCGTCGGGAACGCCGCCAAGGCCGGGCGCCTGCTGAACTGGAAGCCGGAGATCAGCTTCTCCACGCTCATCCGCGAGATGACGCTGGCGGAGGTCGAATTATTGAGGAGGCAGCCCGCGCGCTGAACGTTTCGCTGGCTGCCAGCACGAAGCTCTTGAATGACAAGAAGGCACTCTGTTGACTCGATGTAGCCGAAAGTTTTTCGCTGTGTCCCTGTTGCGCAAATTCAAAAACTCCGCGTATTGGAGGCCGTTCTCCCGCATCTACCAGCGAATTGGACTGAAGGCCCGCGTCTACTCGCGTTCGATCGTTCCTCCGGTGAAAACGATCCCGCAGCGGGAGGCGTTTGAGATTTGCGGTGCGGAACGCGGCCGCTTTGTGTCCGCCTCGGAATTTCGTCCTCCGATTCCAGTCGCTGCGGGGCCGATGCCTCCGGAAGACGCGGAGTTTTTCGCGTCCTTTGTCGCTGCGGTGTCCCCGAAGGATGTCTTTGAGTTTGGGACAAACTGGGGGGTGTCTTCGGCGCTGATCGCGTTGAACACGCCTCCATCTTCCCGAATAAGGACCCTCGATGTCTGTCGCGAAATGTTCAGCGAGGAGGCCCTGAATGCGGACCCCGAACTGCAAATGGTGCTGAAGCAGGAGCACGTGGGCTGGCATTACCGGCAGGAGGCGGGCATCTCCGGCAAAGTGACGCAAATTTTCGCGGACTCGTTGAAATTTGATCCCGAGGCCGGCGGAACTACTCTCCACGGCTGCGATTTCGTCCTCGTGGATGCATGCCACAAATACGAGTTCGTGAGGAGGGACACCGAGAATGCCATCAAGCTGCTCGCACCGAATGGCGTCCTACTCTGGCACGACTTTTATCCGGATGTCTCGAGCTGGACCGATGTTTTTCGATACGTCAGCGAATTCGCCCATGTGCGCGGTGATGTGCGCCATGTCGAAGGAACCCATTTTGCGATTTGGAGGAATCGTCTCGAATCCCCGGCGATGAGGGTGAACGCATGATCGCCCGTCGCGAAAAGGTGGAATGCCCGGTGAGTGGCGGCGTGGATCGTGATCGCAATGGAGGGTCTTGACCGAATGCATCATTCTGCCGAGACCTTGGGGCTCAAACCCCGGTTCACGGGCAATCGAACAATCCTGACAAATGACCTCAACGCCCCGATTCCCTGCACGCCGCTGCGTCCTACCCGCATTCAGCGCGATACTGGTCGCCTTGGTCATCTCCATGATCAGCTTGATCGCCCAGGAGGAACCGGCGGAACTCTCGCAAGCCCGCGCGGTGTATGAGCGGGATGTGGAATTTGCGACACGTCCGATTCGCGACCGGTATCTCTCGCGGCTTGATTCGTTGAAGCGAGCCCTCGGCAGCAAGGGCGATGCACGCGCAGCCCTTGCAGTTCAGGAAGAGATGGAGCGCGTGAAGGGAATCGGCGGTGGAATGGAGAAGTTTGCCGGCAACTGGAGTATCAAGTATGCAAATGGGGCCACCCGAACCTATTCCATCACTGCGGACGGAACCCTGACGGAGATCGCGGAGAACGGGGCGAAGATAGCGCCGAAATCCGCAAAAATCACACTCAAGGGAACGGATTTCATCGTGGAAGTCGATGGTGGGAGCAAGATCGAGCGGCTGACCCTCTCCGGCAGCAAGCTGATGATCGATCACTTCAACCCGAAGACAACCTACCCCGCTGGCGCTCCGGCGCTCCGCGCGATCGGGACCCGGGCTGCGGATCCCAAGCCGTGAACAGCGCTCCAAGAGTGCCGGACGATCGCGATCGCAGCCCGAACGCTGATCCGGGAAGGAATCGCGCGGAGACGTCTGGCGCTCTCGAGGGTGGCCGGTCAGCGGGACGACGTCCGGCCATGAACGGGATATAGGGGTGACATTTCTCGGTCGCCTCACCGCCGCCTTTCGAGCGTGGCTGAGCCCGGACATTGTCCGTGTGCTGATTTACGGCAAGACGGTTCTTCTCTCGCAGGCGTTGAGCCTCATCACCGTTTCGGTGATTATCCGTTTTCTCGGGGACGAGAAGTTTGGCCTCTACCAGTATGCATTGGGCGTGATCGGGACCACTCTGCTCGTTGGGCACCTCGGGACCGACGCAGTCTCCTTCCGGGAATTCAGCCTGCCGCTGCGGCATGCGTGCGGCGCTCTGCCACGAATCCTGCTGATTCGGCTGACCGGAATCCTTGTGTGTCTCGCGGTCCTCTGGCTGCTGGTGGGCGCCGGCTGGCTCCATCTTTCAAGGAGCCTGTTCTTCGCGGTGGCCGCGACTGCCGTGTCGGAGTCCTTCCTTCGCCTCGGCACCTCGTGGCATCGGGCGAGGTATCTGGCATGGGCGGATTTTTGGACGACAAACGGCCGCTCCCTCCTCGTCCTGGCACTCGTGCTGATCATCGTCCCCTGCTTTCCGGATGCCCGGGGCATCGCACTCGCCTACGGCGTCGGAGCGTTTCTGATCCTTGCCTCATTGCTCTGGCAGTGGCGCCGCATTTTGAGAGTGGGCTGGCGCACGGGCTTTCGCTGGAGCGGCGTCATCTCCCCGAGCCTCTTTTATCTGGAAGTCGCGGGCAGCTGCATTTCCACTATCCCCATCCTCATCCTCGGCTCTCATCACCTGCTCGGAGCGGTCGGTCGCTTCTCGGTTTACCACAAGTATCTCTTCCCATTCACACTGGCGGCCACGCTCGCCGTCCAGTCATTGCAGCCATCACTCGTCCAGGCGTTCAGCCGGGGTGGAGCGCTGGGACCCATTGTCAGGCGGGGAATCAAGCTCGTGCTCGGAGCGGGCCTCGCGGGCACGCTGGGCTCGGTGACCGTGGGAGCATTTTTCGTCGTGTTCCTGGGGCACCAGACTCCGCTGAACATCCCGCTCCTCCTCATCCTCGGTGCTTTCCCGGTGGTTTATGGAGCGGCCTGTTTGGTCGGCGCGACTTTGATCGCGAAGCGCTTGGAGGCCGCCTACGTCGTCTCGCGCACTGCCAGCACCGCCGCGTGCCTAGGCACGGTTTTTCTTTTTCTGTCCGCGCCTGAAATTGCGGCGGCCGCGGGCCTTGTCTTCGCCTACGCGCTCGAAGCTGCCATTGGCGCCATCCTCGCATTCAACAATCGACGCCGCAGGGCAATCTGATCCCCGCAAGCCGTCGAAGTTTGCATCTGCATCCTGAACCTGAATCACATGCAGGTTGAAAAACCCCGCCATGTGCCTACTAAACGGGTGCCTCCGGCCTTCACGCCTCCCGGATCAAATTTGAACGCAACTTCTCGAAATGGACAGCCCTCCGCTGCCTGACAAGGCCACTAGGATGGATTATTTGAAAATCGCTCCCTTCTCGGAACATCCGCTGATCACGGAGTGTCAGCACGCGCTGCTCGACCAGCTCTGGAAAAAGTGCGCGCTGCCCGAAAAGGGGCGCCTGCTCGACATCGGGCCGGGCAATGGCCTCTATGTCCGCTACTTTCGCGGCCGCGGTTTCCAAGTGGATTGCGTGGACATCGATCCGAAGTTGAGGCCGGAATTTGTGGAGCTGGGTTGCAAGTTTGAGGTGGCCGACCTGAGGACGGCCCCCGTGCCGTATCCCGATGCGAGCTTCGACATCGTTTGGTGCTCGCATGTCATCGAGCACATGCCGGATGTCCACCGGTTTGCCTGCGACCTGCATCGGCTGGTGAAGCCGGGGGGCTACGTGATTTTGCGGACTCCGGATTTGCGGCGCATCGGCTGGCAATTCTGGCACGACCCGACGCATCTCCAGCCATTCATCAAGCTGTCGCTGGAGAAAATCGTGAGGCTCGGTGGCTTTGAGAGCGTGTTTTGCTCGAACTGCGACTTGCCGGAAATCAAGGGGCTCCACCGGATCCGTGCCTACCGCTGGCTTCCATCATTGCTTTTCAAAGGGCCGAATCTGATCGCCGTCGGCCGCCGCCCCTCCTGATTGCCATGCGAGAACTTAAGGCTCTGGCTTCACGCCCGCTCCGAATTGTCGATGTCGGCGCCCGCGCAGGCATCCATCCGCGCTGGCGGGCACTGGGCGGGAGTTTCCCGTTGGAGGTGATTGGTTTCGAGGCCGACAAGGTGGAGTGCGCCGCCTTGAACAGTCGCGCGGCTGCGGGAGTGCGCTTCCTGCCTTATGCGCTTTCGTCAAAAGCCGAGACCCGTGTGTTGCACCTCCTCGCGAGCGCGGCAAGCAGCTCGCTTCACCCGCCGAACGAGGCTTTTATCAGCCGCACGGTTGTCCAGCCCGGCTATCGGCTGGAGAGGGAGGTTGCGTTGTCCACCCAGTCGCTCGATGTGGCGCTGGAAAAGGAAGGTGTGTCGGATGTGGACTTCATGAAGATCGACACGGAGGGTTGCGAACTGGAGATTCTGAAGGGCGCGCCCGGCATGCTGCGGGACGTGTTTGCGCTGGAATTGGAGGTTTGGTTCAACCCGGTGTTCACCGGTGCCCCGGTATTCCGCGAAGTGGATGAATTTGTCAGCTCGGCCGGATTCACCCTCCTCGACCTCGCCCGGAGCAACTGCTTTTTCAAGCGCAAGGAGGGTGCCGCGCTCGGCGGTCCGAAGGGGCAGCTCGTGGCGGGTGACGCGCTCTACTTCCGCGACCCTGCATCGCTGCCTGCGGACAGCCAGTTCTTTGAAAGGGACAAGCTGGTGCGCTCCGTCGTGGTGCTGATCCAGTATGCCTACTACGACCTCGCGATGGAGTTCGTCGCGGTGGCGGAGGGCAAGGGAAGACTTGCGGAGGGCGATGCGGCTGCGATCCGGTGCTGCATCCGGCGTGAGGGGCGGCGCTCGATGTTTGATTTTCCAGGGAAGCACTCGCTGGAAAAGCTCGTGAAGAAGACCGGTCGCTGGCTGACGAAGTTTGAGGGGGATTATCTCGGGAATTGGTGAGCGGGTGTTCAGGCGCTGAGGCGGGACGTCAGGAATCGCAGGATCTCGCCCGCGGCTGCATCGAATCCGAGTTGCTCCATCGGGACGACTGCATCCAGCGCATCGCGGATGGCGCCGGGTGAGTGGTCCGTCAATTGTTCAGGCGCGACTTTCCCGAGGCCTGCTTTCAGAACGAGCGAGTTCCGCGTGCGGAAGGGGCCGGTGCGCTGGGGATTCGTCGGGCCGAAAAGGCCGGCGGCCGGGATGTTCATCCCCAAGGCGACGTGATAGAGGCCGGAGTCATTGCCGACGAGCCCGGAGCTTCGGGCGATGAGCTGGCACGTCTCGCGGAGGTTCAGGTGTCCCATGAGGTTCTGGCCGGCACCGCCGATGGGAAAGTGCCGTGCGTCGTCCTGCGAGCCGAGCCAGACGGGGTCCAAGCCGGCGCGGATAAGTTGATCAGCGAGGCGGTGCCAGTTTTCGAGGGGCCACCGCTTGATTTCACCGGGGATAATCGCGTTGCCCGCACCCGGAGCGAGGCACACGAAGCGGGCGGGCAGTGCGGGCAGCACACAAGCGGGCTCAAGAATGTGCCCGAGACTGTAGCCGAATCCGCGGTCCCGATGACCGGTCAGCTTGTGCCAGAGTTCGAGGTAGCGCTCGGAGGCATGGCCCCGATCGAGACCCTGCGGATGTTGTTCAAGGAAGGCATCGAACAAGCGCAGCGGCTTCCATCCGGGTCCCTGAAGGCCGCCTTTGCGTGCGGCTTTGACGAGCGGGAAGAAGAGGGAGCGCCGCCACTGCGGATCCAGATTCAGAAACACGTCCCAGATTCCCCGTCGCGCGATCCTGCGCCAGACGGGCAGGCCTCCCCATCTCGCCATGGCACCCGCGACGACCCGAGTTTCAAGGAGCATCGTTTCATTGATCCACGGGCAGCCGGAGAGAACCTCGAGGACGTTGCCGCTTGTGAAGAAGGAAAGGTGCGCCCCTGGAAAATCGGCTCGGATTTGTTGGAACAAGGGCGTGAGCTGGACCGCGTCGCCGATGCCGCAACTTCGGTAGATGCCAATTCTCATTTCACGGATGGGAAATTTAGTGACGATGACACGGCCCCGCAAGCACCGCTCTTTTCAGACGGTCGACGGCTCGTGGCTGGTTGGGTCGAAAGGGACCGCCCCGATTGATTTCAGTGGTGGGGTGTGATACGTCCACAAGCCTGCTCCCATAGCGCCCGTGAGTCCCACAACCCTGAACAGCCTCGGCATCCGGTTCATCGTCCCAATTCTCGGGGCGATTTTTGCGACAGGGGCGACGATCTGGCTGATGGAGGGGGTCAACCCTCTTGGTGCATTCTGCATCCTGGCGACTGTGATCATGGTCATGACCGCGATTGTCTCGCCGCGGGCAGGACTGGTCTTGCTGCTGTGCCTGTGCGCATTCTCGGACTTGATCAAGCGGATGCTCGTCCTGTTCGGGTCGCTGAATTTCGAGCAGGTTTCGAACGTGCTCATGGCTGCGCCCGCCGTGGTTGTTGGGCTGCTGATGGCGATCGTTACCCGCCGCGCATTCCATCAGGTGAAGTTTCGTCGAGTTGATCTCTTCATCGTCGCGATTTCCCTCGCGCTGGCCCTGGCGAGCTTTCTTCTCACAAAACGCGCTGGCGGAACATTCCTCGAATCGGCGAAGGATGCGGTGAACCACGGACTCTATCCGGCGGCGACGCTGATCGGGCTCCGCTTTTTCGGAACGATGGACGAAGCGGAGGGATTCTTGCGGAAGGCAATGATCGTGTTTTTTCCAGTCGCTGTTTACGGCCTCGTGCAACTCGCCTTCGGATTCGCGGATTTCGAAATCGAATATCTCCGTTCCGGCCTGACGATCGAGGCCAAGCAGCTTTACGACATCCGCCCGCGCCCGTTTTCGACGCTGAACTCGGCCGGCGTCTATGGGACGCTCTGCGCGGGATTTGCGGTGCTGGCGCTCTATCCGCTCCTTGCGGCGCGCTATCGCCCTTATCTTGCGCGCGAGAAAATCGGCTCGCCCCTTGTGGCGCTGGTATTTCTGGCCGGAGCCATCGGGTCGCTTGTGCGGTCGTCGCACATCGTGTGGGTCGTCGCGTTTGTCTGTTTGTTCTGCTTTCGCTCGAGGCGCGGCACCATCTTCTTCTACGTGTCGGGTCTCGGCTCCCTGATCCTCCTAATTTTTTCCGCCCAGTTTCTCCTCGATCATCTGGAAGATCTGGACCCCGGGCGTTACGGCAAGTCGGATTACGCCGCTGCCGTTCTGACCATTCAGACGTATAGTGATCGGCTTAAGAGCTTCGTGAACCTGACCACCAAGCCTGAGATTTACAGCTTGTTCGGCCTCGATCAGAGCCGGCTGATGAACGAGGCAAATTTCAGCCATGATCCCATATCCACCATCCTCATGCGCTATGGGGTGGTGGGTTTGGTCGGGGCGATCGTCTTGGCGCTGACGACGATTTTCTGGATTCACCGCCGCCTTCTCGCGATGCCGAAGGGACGCGAGAGAGTGCTGGCCACATTGGTCATCTCGGTGCTTGTGGGGTGGCTGATCGCAGAGGTTTTGGTCAAGGCCGTGATCACCACGTTTCCGCTGAACGCGTTGTTTTGGCTGTTGCTGGGGATGCTCGGGCACCTGGTCATTTCGACGAAAAGAGCTCCTGCCAACCGAGGGGGATCAGCGGAGCTGGCGGCGGCGGCATTATCAGGGACTCGCCCGCAGCCGGTGCTCCTCCGGCGCGAAAGCTGGAATCGCGGACGCACGGGCAGGTATGCTCAAAAGTGATCCGGGTTCTGATTCCCGAGCAGGCGCCGGATTTTTCGCGTCAACGCAAGCCACGGGCGGAACCAAAGGCTGGCCAGCAGGTGGATGAGGAAGGCGTGGCGGACCCGGCGTGAATTGATGAACAGCAGGTCGATGTTGTCCTTGGAGAATCGCACACAGCGGAATCCCGCGGCGCGAAGGTTGTCGATCGTCCTTTGCACCTCTGGCGCGGTCTCGGGGTGCATGAAGTCATGAAACTCGATGGTAATCTGCCGGAACTCCGCGAGAACATCGGCGGGCAAATTCGCGAAGACCTCCAGCTCTGCGCCCTCGATGTCCACCTTCAGCAGGTCCACGCCCGTGATGCGGTGACTGGAAAGGAATTCCGCCAGCGGGACGGTGCGAACCTCGATGGTCTGGCTCTGCACGCCGGAAGGCTGGCCGGAAAGGCTGGCGCAGCGGCCTGCGGCAAGATGGATCATCTGGCTGCCTGCTTTTGCGGCGATGGCGCAATTCTCTGCGGCCAATCCGGCCTGACCACGGAGTGCCTCGAATAGCTCCGGCACCGGTTCGGCACCGTAAACAGCGCAGCCGAATTTGGCGTGGATGCCGCGCGCAAATTCGCCCTGATTCAATCCGAGGTCCACGACGACCGAGCCACGGTCCAGCAAGGCGGAAACAAAGGTGTGGGAACAAAGCCGTGAGATGAATCGGGGACGTCCGGGCATGGTTGGTCAGGAGATTTTGCCGGCGGATGCCGGCGCGCTGTGTCTGTGGATGCGCTCGTAGATTCCGAGCAGGTGCTCGCTGTATTGCGTGCGGTCTAGGGCGCGGCCGACCGAGCGGCGGAACGTGCCCGGCGGCATCGCCATGAAATGCCGCAGCGTTTCCGTGATCGCGGAGGCATCGAATTCCAGCCATAGCCCGTTCACGCCGTCCTCGAGGATCATCTCCGATCCATGGTGCCGGGTGAGCAGCAGCGGGACGCCCAGCGCGGCGGCCTCGATCTCCGCGAGACAGAACGCCTCGAAATAGGATGGGTAAAGGAATGCGTCCGCCGCCGACAGGTGCTTCTCGACGCCGGTCTGGTGCCCGGTGAGGACAATCCACTCCCTCCAGTCCGGAGCGCACTTGTCGAGTTTTCGCTGCAGGGCCGCGAGCGTCTCCGGCCTTCCCCCGATGACGAGAAACTTCGCGTGCCGCATCTTCGGATCCGAGCGCAGTTGCGCGAGTGCCTCCACCGCGAGCCAGAATCCCTTCCGCTTGTGATGCCCCAGGCTCGCAAATGCGAACACAACGTCACTGTCGGCGAAGCCGAGTTCGCCGCGCATCACCGCCCGCCACTGGCCGCGCACTGCGGGATTGAAGCGCGTTTCGTCGTAACTGTTCGGCAGCGTCTCGATCTGGACGGATGCCCGCGTCCTGCGCCGCACTTCCTCGCCGATCGAATCGGATACTGGCAGCGCGACGCGAAGCGCCGGGCCGCGCCAGTGGAGACGCTCGAAAAACGCGCCGCAGACGTGCAGCCAGAATTGCAGGAACTCCCGCGCACTCGAAAACCCGAGCGCGAGCTGCCGGCGCAGCCACACGCAGTTCACGAACTGCACCATCGCCACCGGCGCGCCCCAATACATGCCGCAGGTGGATTGGACCACATCCGCCGGCGGTGGCATGCGGCGGATCCAGCGCCATAAGGCGCAAAGCGTCATCACCGCGGCAAAATAGATCATCAGCAATGACCCCGGCAGCGGTGGCGCGGGGATGAAAGTGTGCCGGACGGTGTCGCGCGGCGCGTCCGAACGCAGGCACCAGACGGAAACCGACCAGCCCGCTGCCTGCAGGCGCGGCAAGGCATGGAGGAGATGCCGCGTCGATGGGTCGCTGTGGGTGATGAACGGATCGATCCAGAGGATCGTCTTCTCCCGTTGGTGGCCGTTGGACACGGAGCCGTCATGTTCAGAGGCGCGCGCGGCGGCAAGCATTTCGTGTTCTGCGCTTGCAGGGCGCCGAGGCATGCGGCACGCAGCACAGACCGCTTTTATCCCCGCAACAAAGATGATCCTGCTCCGCCTGCTCTTGATGTTAACGCGGCGGTATCCGTTGACGCGTGGGCGGGATTTCTTCTTTCGGAACTTTGTGAATCGTCGCGCGCTCCAGAAGAGGCTTGCAGCGCTGCCCAACCCCCGCGTCACCCGCCGGGGCTTCCCCGTTTTCTGCAACCCGAGCGACACCACTTCAGACTGGATCTCCCTCTGGGGCGAGCATGAGCGGACCACCGAGCGGTTCCTGCTGGAGGTGCTTTCCCGCGGGGGCACGTTTCTCGATGTCGGAGCGAATGTGGGATATTTTTCCCTCCTTGTGGCGCATGAATGCGCAAGCCGCTGCCACATCGTCGCATTCGAGCCAAATCCGCCCATTTTCCAACTTCTGAAAGCCGGTGCTCGGGCGTCACGCGGCGCGGAAATGATCCGAACCGAGCAGCTCGCTGTTTCAGATCGCCCGGGGAGGCTCGATTTTGTCGTCGATGCCGAGAATACCGGTCATTCGCACCTTGCGTCACCGGGAGAGACGGGAGCGTCGGAAGCGGTGGAGGTTGTCATGCTCGATGAGTGGCTGGACGCGAATCCTCCGCCGACTCGAATCTCAGCCATCAAAATCGATGTCGAGGGTTGCGAGTTGAATGCGCTCCGGGGAATGGAGCGGATGCTCCGGGAACACCGGCCGTCCATGGTCATCGAGGTGATCGAGGAGCATCTCCGCGCGTTCGGTGCCAGCGTCGAAGGCACGAAGATGTTTCTGAAATCTCTCGGCTACGACCTCGACAATGCCCGTTCCCAGGATGGCAATCTTTACCTCGGCCCGCCGGGGCTTTCAGCGTCCTAGCCATGTCTCTTTTCACCACGATCAGGAACAAGTTCTCCGGGCTTGCGGGGACATTGGCGTTTTCAAACCGCTGGATCATTGTTTTGCAGCGCCTGTTCCGGCCATCGGACCCTCTGGTCGCCTACTGTTGGCGGAAGAGATGGTGGCTCCTCTGCGATGCGCGGCTTCAGGACACGCAGGCGGCGAAGGAGGTGCTGGCGAACGGCTGCTACCGCCCATGGATCCAGCGGAGCATCCGCGAAGGCAGCCTGTCGTATGTGAATGTGGGTGCAAACGTGGGCGCTTTTGATCTGGCGGTGGCGGCGGAGGCTGCACGGGTCCCGCATGGCCTCAGCGTCGAATTGAACCCGAGGACGTTCGTCCGGCTGAAATTCAACATCGAGGCCAACGGCCTTCATCAGATTCGCCTCCTGAACGCGGGGGTTTCACGCTCATCGGGGAGCTTTCAATTCCAGCAGTCCGAGTGCTCCCTGGGTGACAGCCTGTTTGCCGCTGCCGGGCCGGCTCGATGCGGGGTGACGGTGCCCCTCATGACACTGGATGAAGCCCTCTCTGCCGGCGGTTTGGGAGATGCGGAGTTCGATTTGCTGAAGCTGGACTGCGAAGGCTCCGAGTATGGGATCGTCGCCGGGGCCGCCTCGGGCTGCCTGCGGCGCTTTCGAAACATCGTCGTGGAGCTTCACCCCGAGCCGGCCGGTGAATCGGCGGCGGCGCTCTATCGCAGGCTGGCGGAGTGTGGGTTCAGGACGGAACAGCCGGAGTGGGTGTCGTCGCAGAAAGCGGAACTCCGGTTTTGGTCCCGCGTGTAGCCGTCGAGCCTCAGCGCCAGTGAAACTCGCGATTTTCAAAGTCAACCAGCTCGGGGACAACGTCATCTTCCTGCCGGTGGTTCAGGAGCTGCGAAAGCGGCTTCCGGAGTGGGAGCTGCTGATGATCACGAGCCCGGTCGCCGCGGATTTGTTCGCTGCCGACATCCCGAAATCCCGCATGCTGGCGATGGGCACGCGTGAGTTTAACGGTGCGTGGAAGCATCCTCTCACGCTTCTTCGGCTCGTGTCCCGGCTCCGCCGCGAGGGCGTTGATGCATCGCTGCTAGGGAACGACCAGGGAAACGTCGGGCATCTGTTGGCGTTGCTAGCGGGTGGCCGAACCCGGGTCGGCATCCGACCGCCCTTCATCAAGGTGCCCGGAGGCTTGACCGATGTCGTCGCGCTCCCGCCCGACCTCCCCATCGCTCAGGCGAACTGGGAGATCGCGCGCACCCTGGTGCAGCGCCTTGGCGGGACTGGCTGGGCGGAGAAGCCTCCTGCGCCGGACTTGGGCCACCTCGTCGGGGATGCCCGGCCGGTGCCGGGGCGGATTGTGATCCACGCCGGAGCGAGCCTCGCCTACAAGCGTTGGTTTCCGGATCGTTTCCAGATGCTCGCGAACAGGCTGGCGGAGAATTTTGAGGTTCTCTGGATCGAGCAGCCGGACATCGTGGGTGAAGGATTGTCGGCGGCCGTGCGTCGCGCCGCGACGAAATCCCTCGCCGATCTGGTAGGCGCCATCCGCGCTGGAAGCCTTTTCATCGGCAACAACTCCGGGCCGATGAACATCGCCTCCGCCCTTGGCTGTCCGTCGGTGATATTCAGCGGCCCGTCGAATCCGGTCTGGGACCCCGTTTGGTTTTCGGAGCGCGTCTTGATTCTCCGCGACGCTGCGCTTCCCTGCCTGCCATGCGACGGTCTGCTGCGCCCCGTCGAGTCGTGCCGGAATGAATCGGCTCCGCTGGCATGCATGGCGCGCTGGTCGGTGGACGAGGTGGAGTTGCGGTGCCGTGAGTGGCTGGAGCATTGGGCGGGGTTTGCACGCCCCTCCGGCGGACCTGATTGAGAGCGGACTTCTCCCGGCGGAAGACAGTTCCAGCGTGACAAGCCAAGGGAGCATCGCGAGCGTGCCGAGCTTCTGCCATGCAAACCGAGACAGACAGCTGCACGAGACCACGCGCGGTGTTCTGGGTCTTTCTGGCCTGCGGTGTCCTCCTCCGGTGCGTCGCGCTCTTTCAGCCGCTCGTGGACGCGCATCTGCTCCGGCAGTGCCAGACGGCGGCTGCGACGCAGAGTCTCCAAGCCCGTCCAGGCATCGGCGCGCGCATCCCGTGGGCTGGCGATCTGGAGGAGCGTTACGCGCTTGAGTTTCCCGCCTACAACTATCTCGTCATCGCAGCGGGCGCAGTGTCGGGGGACTTGGCGGTCGCCGGCAAGCTGGTGAGCATTGCGCTGTGGGCGCTCTCATTCTGGCTGCTGCAGCGGATCTGGCTGCGTGTGCTGAATCCATCGGCGGCGGCTTGGGCGAACCTGCTGTTCACGGTGTCGCCTCTCGGAGTGTTTTACGGGCAGGCATTCATGCCCGAGATGCTCGTGCAGGCGCTCGCATTTGCGTTCGTTCTGCTGGTCATTCGCTACGACGAGAATCCGCTGCACACGCGGTGGATTGCGGTGGCCGCCGTGGGTCTGGCTGCGCTGGTGATCAAGGCGCCGGAAACCGCGCACCTGTATGTGATCTTCATTTTCCTCATGGCCGCACGCAACGGCTGGAGGAGCCTGTTCTGGCCGCGCCACATCATCGCGGCGATTGCGACAGCCGCCTGCATCATCGCGTGGAGCGCGTGTCTGGGCTCGATCAACCAAAGCGCGCTCTCGTTCGGCGGGGCTGGAGAGAATCTGCTCGGATTCATCGGGCCGCTGAAGCTGCGCGTCGATCCGCGCATCTGGCTGATGATCGCACTCTACACCGCAGTATTCGTGGTGCCCGGTCCGGCGCTGCTGGTGGTGCTGCGCGGTGGTTTCTCCGTTGTGAAGCACGGCTGCACGCGCGTCCTCGCGGCGTGGCTCGTCTCGCTCGCGGTGTTTTATCTCGCCTGGCTCGGAAACGGACCATCGCGCCAGAGCTACTACAATCTCCCCGCACTCGCGCCGATTGCGGCGCTGTTCGGGCTTGGAATGAGCGCGCTTCTCGCATCGCCCCGTGTGCAGCGATGGCGAACTGCGGCTGCCGTTTCAGCCGTTGTCCTCACGCTTGGCTGTGCGGTCCCGGTGTGGATTTACCTTTTCACGCCGGACCGCGTGCTTCTCGGCGCCGCGCGGTGGGCGCGCGATCACACGGAACCCGGGTCTGTGATTCTGCTGCGCGCGGCTCACCGGCCGGACATGGTGGAATACACGCCGAACGCGGTGTTCCCATTTTATGCGGAGCGACCGGCTTTCATCTGGACGAGCAGTTTGCCCGAGCCTTACCGCGGCATGGCTCTGGAACGTGCGCGGTATGCGGTTGTCACGGTGCCTCCGCCGGAGAGCCGAATCGCGGGGGCGATTCGCAGACTGCGCGGAATTCCCGTTCCCGCAAAAGAGGGCACGGAGTGGCTGCGCGAGCGGGGTTTTGTTCCCGTGGCCGGCGGCGAGGGCTTCGAGGCGTTCCGCCGTCAGTGAGCACCTTCGCGCAGCCATCGGCGCTTCACTGGATGCACCGCCCACGCGCCCGCACCCCGCGCCTCGTCGAGTTTCGATTCGAGGTCGGGAGTGACATGCACGAATGGATTCTGCTCCGGCAGGTCGCGAACGCGGAAGCCGAGATGATGCGCCAGCGTCGGCAGGTAAATCTCGAGGTAGATGCGGAACGGCTCCTCGCATGCGGCGACTGCGTCGAACGCCTCGCGCGTCCAGAATGAACCGCTGCCGAACATGCTGAGCACCACCTCCGGTTGGTCGCGGCGGGTGAGTCCCGCCCAGTGCCTGCGGAACCCGGGATTGCTGGCGTGGTAAAGGTAATGTGGGTGGTTGGTGCCATCCACGCGCTGCACATGGCAGCCGAGGACGTCCGCGTTTTCGGAGGTGATTCTGGCGACTTGCCGTTCGTTGAAGTCGGCGACGAGCGGCAGGTGGTCGTATTCACAGAAGGAGATGTGGGTGTAGTCGCGCCCGGCCAACCACGCGGAGATGCTGCGGAAGGCGCCCGTGTAGCTCTGGAATTCCCTCTGGTGATCCCCGGTTCGCAGGCGCGGATCCTCGATGAAGATCTTCTGCGTGTGCGCGATTCCATCGAAGCCGACGCGGCTTCCGCCTCCGGCGACAAGCACGTGCCCGGGGTCCACGTGTTTGTCCCACCAGGCAAGCATGGCGGCGACGCACGGTTGCGGCTGATGCGTGAGGAGGACGTTAAGAACCTTGGCCACAGCGGGGGAAGTCCGGCGGAGGATGCACGGTGAAGCCGAGATCCTGCTTCCAATAAGTCAGGCGCGTCTGCGGCCGGAAAACTGGCCGCACGGGCACGTCGAGGCCGATGACGATGATCTTTCCGCGCCATGGAAAAAGGAAGGCGCGTCCGAGCTTCCTGCCGGTCTCGGCATCGATGATCGTGGAGCCGCAGGCGCGAAATATCCAGAGCCCGAGATCGCGGACGAACCTCTTCAGCTTGTTCATGGCGGGAGTTCTCGCAGCGGCACGCGGCGAGATCAACGGTTTTGCCGGAGCCACGCGACGGTCTCGGCGACGCCCTGTTCCAGGCTGACCGGGGGCGGGCCGAGGACTTTGTAGGTCCTCTCCATTTCGACGGGGTAGTTGCTGGTCATGCTCCGGAAACGCGAACTCGTGATATAAAACGGCCGTCGCGTGATGAAGCCGATGATGTCACCCGCGATGCCTGCCGCCGCGAGGATCGGGCGCGGAACCCTGCGTGCCTTCTTCCTGCGCAGCGCGAGGGAGAATGCATCGACCCACTGCGCGATGTCGCCGGGAGGATCGCCGAGATAGAGGGCCTGGGCGTTCACCGTTTCCGGTGCGAGGTCGAGGATGCGGCGCATCTGCCGGATGACATTGCCCACGTATCCGTAGCAGCGCACCACCGGCGCGCCGCCTGGATGGACATACCAGCCTTTTTCGACGACGCGCCAGAACTCGCGCCTGTAGCGTTCATGCCACGGGCCCCAGATGTTCGTCGGGCGAACGAGAGTCCAGGTGCAGGGGAGCGCCGCAGCGCGCGTGAGCTGCTCGGTGACGACCTTGCTCTGTCCATAGACCGTGACGGGATGAAAATCCTCGTCGTGCGCCGGCAGGTAGCCGGGACCGCACACAAACTGGCTGGACGTGATCACTGCGCGCCGCACCGAGGGCGTGGCCTTGATCGCGTCGAGAACGTTGCGCGTGCCCTCGGTGTTCATGCGGTAGCCCTGCTCGACAGTCGTGTTTTCGTCGCAGTCCGTCCGCGCCGCCATGTGGATGACTGCCTCGGGTGAAAACTCCGCGAACGCGGAGGCGAGCGCTGCCGGATCGAGGATGTCCGCCTTTTTCCAGAACGCGTTGTGCGAGGGATTCAGCGGCGGCTGGGCGTCCACGTTGCGGATCGTGTCGCCGGCCGAGGTGAAAAGCTCGACTGCATTCGTGCCGATGAAGCCGGACGCGCCGGTGATCAGGATTTTCATGTTGCGATGAGGGAGGAAAAAGCGCGTCGTGCCCGCCGAGACAACCGTGAAACACCCAGACCATGCCGGCAATCCGTAAGCCCCGCATCGTCATCGCCGGGCAGGTGCCTCCGCCCATGGGCGGGCAGAATGTGATGATCGCGCGGATGCTCGAGGCATTCCGCGCTGACGGGCGCTTCGACTGTGAACACCTCGCGTTTCACTTCACTCCGGATTTCAAGGACGTGCGGCGCGGCCGCGTTCGAAAGGTGTTCGAGCTGGTGAGAGTCACATTCCGCCTGCTGGCGCTGCGGATGCGCGGGCCGATTGCCGTGCTCATCTTCCCCGCGGGCGGCCCGCAGACGGTCCCGATCGTGCGGGACATCCTGCTGCTTCCCTGGGTGCTGCTGCTTTCGCGCAGGGTGGTGCTGCAGTTCCACGCTGCGGGCATTGCGGATCGCTTTGCGCAGGGTGGCGGCATCCTGCGCGCGCTGCTCACGCCGCTTTACCGCCGCTGCCATGCGGCTGTTGTGATGACGGAGTTCAACCGCCGCGATCCGGAATCCTGCGGCATGCGGCGGATTGAAGTAATCCCGCACCGCCTGCCGGATGAATTCGACGCCACGCTTGTTCGCAAGGATCCGTCCCGAGTCCGGCTGCTCTACGTCGGCCACCTCTGCGCGGACAAGGGCACTCCGGATTTGCTCCGCGCGTTCAAGGGCATCGCAGTCCGCGAACCGTCCGCTGTGCTGGAACTCGTCGGTGAATGCCTGCCGCCTTTCTCCGGGGACAAGCTCCGCGGGCTGATCCGGGAACTCGGCATCGAGGGGCGTGTGGAGTTGCCGGGCGTCCTGACCGGCCGTGCGAAACTGGAGGCCTTCGGTCGCGCCGACCTTTTCGTTTTTCCAAGCGTCGCTCCCTATGAGTCCTTCGGCCTCGTGATGATCGAGGCGATGATGTGGGGCCTGCCGATCATCGCGACAGACTGGCGTGGCAACCGCGATGTGCTGGGCGCGACGTTTGAAGGCATCTGCCACCCGCCCGGTGCGAATCTCGCCGCGTCCATCGAGGCCGCCCTGTCTGATGCAATGCGGGTGATGCAATGCGGTGCGGAATGGTCGGGGAAGAACCGCCGGCTTTTCCTGGAGCGGTATCATTTCTCGCAGCAGTCCTTCGATTTCCCCGACCGGGCGCTGCAGTGGGCGGGTGTTGGCGGATGACGCCGGCGCCTCCCGGTTTGTTTGCTAGACAAGCGCAAAATCCCCCGCTGACACTCGCTGTTTGAAAAGCCTTCCGCGCGAAATCCTGAATCGCATTCCGCTGTGTCTTCTCGCTGGATTGCTCGCGGTTTTCCTCCTCCAGATCCGTCCCTTTTCACCCGCGGCACCCTTTCGTCTGGAGGTTCCGATGCGGTCGGATGCGGAGGGCCGCGCGCTGCTGAGGTGGACCACCGTGCGGAACGAGGTGTTCCGCTACTCGGACACGGCCCAAGTTTCCAGAGGGGAGCAGGTGCTCACATTTTACCTGCCGGACACCGCGCTCGTCGCGTTCGGCCGAAAGGGCGGAAATCCGAGGGACTGGCTCCAGGGCTTCAGCATCACCCCGCTCGACCGTGCCGGGCGTGTTGTCCTGGGCGAGATGCGGTTTGTCGGTCCCGGTGGCGAGACGGTGGCGACGGTTCCCGCCTCGAAGATTCTGCCGGGGAACGGGGAAGCGGTGATCGGGCGCGATGCCACGACGGTCACCTTCGCGACGATGGGAAGCGACGGCCTTTATCACGTCTTCGAGCAGCCGCTTGAGCTGAAGCGACGAACGATGGCAATCGCGCCGGTGCCGGCGGTGCTCCAGTTCGCGGGGGCATCGGCGGCGACCCTGCTTTTGCTGCTGCTTGCTCGCGGTTCAGGTCACGCGCGTGCGCGGCTCGCGGGAGTGATGGGGAGATGGTGCGAGACGCTGGCTGCGCATCCGCGTGCGGCCATCTTCGGCGCGGCCGCGTTTGCGACGGCGCTGAGCTGCCATCCGGTTCTCTTCTTTGGGAAGAGCCTCGTCTCGCCAAACAACGGGGTGACGAATCTCTACGACGATTTTCCGACAGTCCCTCAGGCTCCGCACGAGATGATCGAGGACAAGCGTGGAGCGGATGTGGGTGCGACCGCGTGGGCTCACCTGCCCTACTCGGTCATCGAGCACCGGTCGGTGTTCCGGGACGGGGAGCTGCCGCTTTGGAACCGCTACAGCTACTGCGGCCTGCCGCTGCTCGGGCAGGGCCAGTCCATGCTCGGCGACCCGCTGCACTGGATCCCGGTCGCCGCGGGCGGCGCGGCG
>JBGAPU010000057.1:0-38530 GCA_044221035.1 Chthoniobacteraceae bacterium
GCGCCCATGATGTTCTTCACGCCGCCGAAATTGACCGCGACCTTGCCGCCGACGCTGGAGTCCACCGCGGAGAGGAGCGTGGTGGGAATCTGCACGAACGGCACGCCGCGCCGGAACACCGCCGCCGCGAATCCGCCGAGGTCGCCGACGACGCCGCCGCCGAGCAGCAGCACGAGCGGCGCGGTGGCCGCGTCGGGGAATGCTTCGAGCAGCGCCGCGCAGGTCTTGGTGAACTCATCCCAGTTTTTCCCCGCCTCGCCGGCGGTGATGTCGTGCCGGACGATCTTTGCGAAGCCCGCGGCTGCGAGTGACGCGCTCACATTGTCAAAATAACGCGAGCCGACATTCGGCTCCGTGATGACGAATGCGCCCGTCTGCCGCAGCCCCTCCGCGCGCAGCGATGTGCCGAGCCCGCCGAGCAGCCCCGTGCCGATGACGACCGGATAGCTGCGCGGCCCGAGGTTTACTTCAATGCGGCGGCTTTCGCTCATGCGCGCTTCGATGCCGGAATTGCGCGCGCCGCGCAAGCGTCGCGCCGCCTACTTTCCCCCGATGCGGATGAGCACTTCGTTGCGCCGGAACGGCCCGAGCGTCCACGGTGGGTCGAAATACGCGAACGACGGTTTGCCGGCCTCCGTGAGGCCCTTCGCCTTCATCCACGCTTGGAGCTTCGCGAGCGCGGCCGCCTCGGCCTTCGCGGAGCGGTAGCCGCTGAAGCGCATCACTGCGAATTTACCGCCGGGGCGCTTGTCCAGCGACACCGCCGCGGCGCCCGGTGCCGGAGCACCTGCTGCTGCGACGGATTTCGGCAGCACGAAGCTCATGTCGGTGTCCTTCGCGCCCTTCTCGGAGCCGTCCATGAAGACCGGCGTGGTCATCGCAATTTTCGAGCGGCTTGCATTGTTGCCGCTGATGTAGCGGAAGAGCAGCATGAATGCGCCGTCGGCGTCGCCGCCCTTGCCGGTGGTCTTTACGACGGTGAGCTCGGGGTAGTCGCGGATTTCAAAGGCGCCGTTCTTCTCCACGGAGGCGTAGGGCGCGCTCTCGTATTTCGCGCGCGTGGAGTCGCAGCCAGTGAATGCAAAGGCGCCGAGGATGGAGAGGCCAAGGGCGAGGAGCTTGTGTGGTTTCATCGTCGCGAAGTGGAAGGCGGTTACGGTTTGCGCTCGCGCAACGAAGCAGATTACCAACGTTGCGCCATGCCGAACCTCGTCGCCGACCTCTCCGCCCTGCTCGAACCCGCGCGCGTCCTGCACTCGCGCGAGGACCTGCTCGCCTATGGCTACGACGGCACCGCGGCGGTGAGCGGTGCGGGCGCGGCGGTGGTGATGGTGCGCACGACGGAGGAGATCGTCTCCGTCGTGAAATACGCGGCGGCGAACCGCGTCCCCATCGTCGGTCGCGGCAGCGGCACGGGGCTCAGTGGAGGGAGCGTGCCGTCCGTCGGCTGCGTGATCCTCTGCACGGCGCAGATGGACAAGGTGATCGAGCTCGACGAGAAGAACCTCACCGTGCTCGTCGAGGCCGGCTGCATCACGCAGAAGGTGAGCGACCTCGCGGACAGCGTCGGCCTTCTCTACCCGCCCGACCCGGGCTCGATGAAAATTTCCACCATCGGCGGCAATGTTGCCGAGAACAGCGGCGGTCTGCGCGGCCTGAAATATGGCATCACGCGCGACTACGTGATGGGCATGGAGGTCGTGCTCGCCGACGGCGGCGTGGTGTGGCTCGGCAACAAGTGCGTGAAGGACGTCGCGGGGTATTCGATGAAGGACATCTTCATCGGCAGCGAGGGCACGCTCGGCATCATCACGAAGGTGCTGCTGAAGCTCGTGCCCAAGCCCGCGGCGAAGAAGACGATGCTCGCGACCTATTCGCGCATGGACGCCGCGAGCGACACCGTGTCGGCGATCATCGCGGCGAAGATCATCCCGTGCACGCTCGAGTTCCTCGACAAGATCACGATCAAGTGCGTCGAGGACTACGCGAAGATCGGCCTCCCGCTCGACGCCGAGGCGATTCTGCTCATGGAGACCGACGGCCATCCCGCCGCCGTGGACGACCAGGCCGCGCAGATGGTGGAAATCGCGAAGCGCTGCGGCGCGACCAACGTGCAGGTGGCGCAGAACGCCGAGGAATCCGTGCGCCTCGCGAGCGCCCGGCGCACCGCCTTCAGCGCGCTCGCCCGCATGTCGCCGACGACGATTTTGGAAGATGCGACGGTCCCGCGCAGCGAGCTGTCGAAGATGATCCGCTACATCCAGGAAGTCGGCGCCCGGCACAATTTGAAGATCGGCACCTTCGGCCACATGGGTGACGGCAACCTGCACCCGACTTTCCTCACCGATGAGAAAAATACCGCTGAGATGACGCGGGTCGAACTCGCGATGCAGGAGATTTTCGATTTCGCCGTCGGCCTCGGCGGAACGATCACCGGCGAGCACGGCGTCGGCATCGCGAAGAAGCCCTTCCTCCCCCGCGCCATCGGCAACGCCAGCCTCTCGCTGATGAAGCAGCTCAAGCAGGCGCTCGACCCGCTCGGCATCCTGAATCCGGGGAAGATTTTCGACTGAGCGCCGGTGAACTGTCCGACCCGCGTGCGAAGCTAGGCGGCGTTGGATTCGGGCTTCTGCGGCGCGGGCTTCGTGGTCTCCAGCCGGAGGTTCAACGGGTTCGGCGGCGCCTGCTGGGTGCTGGCCGTCGCGCCGCCGCGCTCGGACACAGGCGGCATCGAGGGCTTGGCCAAAGGCTTTTGCTCAAGACGGAAACCACGGCGCTTGAATTCGGCGAGGGCGGTGTCGAGCAGGCCGCCGTTCCGCTTCGAGCCATCGGTCCGGGTGCCGTCCGGGGCCGGTTTGGGCGGTTCGGCTGGGGTGGCCGGAGCAGTCGCAGTCGGCATCCGAAGGGTTTGCGGAGTGGGAGTTGGGGTCTGGCTGGGCGGCGCGATGGCGTTCTTCGGTGTCGTGTCGTTGGCGGCGGCTGCGGTGGCCGGCTTCGGCGCCGAGGGTTCGCCGCTCTGCGGGTTCGTGCCCCGCAGCACGGGTGCCGGTGCCGGGGTGATCCCCGCGATTGCGCCCCGCCTCGAGCGTTCGCCTTCCGGGGAATCAGACTTCTTTGAGGTGATCGAGCCCGGCATGAAGATGCGCTGGAGCATCGGGACGATCGAGCGGGCGAGGTTTGCGGCCGCGCTTTTTCCATCGTCCTTTGCGGCCTCGGCCTTCGCCTTGGCTTTGGCTTTGGCTTTCGACTCCTTCTTCTTCTTCGAGGGCGCTGGAGCGGGCTCGGCGCTCCCCGCTGAGACTTCCTGCGGGGCCGCTTCCTTCTCCGCCCTTTTTACGATTCCGACCGCCGAGGCTTTCTGGACGGGCTGGCCCTCCATCGGCACGACGTATTCCGCACCGGGATCCAGAAAGACCGCGACCTCGCCGGATGCGCCGTCCCCCGTCGCGGCACGGAGCGCCTTGCGGAATTTGCGCGGGGCGCGCTTCCCGCCGCACTCCGGGCGCTGGTTGCAGAGCCACACCGAGCCTTCGCCCGCCTTCACCTGATCCATTTCGGCCTCGCATTCGGGGCAGTGCGGAGCGGTCATCTCCGCCTTTGTCATGAACTTCGCGATCCACGGCTTGATCGCGAGAATCTCCTCGTCTGGCGAAGTGCGCGCCTCGTCCAGCAGGGCATCGAGCGTCTTCGCGTTGATGAGCTTGATCTTCCGCGTCTTGGCGAAATGCCGCGCATCCCACGTGTAGCCGCACGATGCGATGAAGATGCCGCCCGTGATGCTTCCATCGGCCATCGCCTCGTGGAGCGCGCGCACTTGGTCCACCTGCACCCTCTGCGAAACATCCGCATTGTGGCACACGACGATCAGGCGCTCCGCCTTGCGTGCGAGTTTGAAATTGCCCGTGCGTCCGCCGCCGAGCGCCGCGGGAATGGAGACGCGGTAGCCTTGCCGCTGATAGATCATGGCGGCCACGAGCTCGAAGTCCTCCTCGTTGAGATCATGCACCGCGTGCTTCATCTCGTAGTCGTCGGAGTCGCCCTCCGGCAGCACGGCCATGTATTCCGGCACGAACGACGCCTCGCGCCTCCGCCGCCTGCGCGCCTTCCAGACCATGAACATGAAGACCACCGGCACGAGGCTGAGCTCGACGCTGTAGGGTTTCAGCCGCCCCCAGATTTGGGAAAGCGCGGCTTTGCTCTTGCCAGTGACGATGTCCGGGATTGCGAGCCCCTTGGCTGCGTCTGCGATTGGGTTTGCGCCGGGGGTGGTCCCCGCCTGCGCGCCGGTCGTGCCCGCCGCCGTCTTGTCACCCGGTTTGGCTCCTGGCTGTGCTTTGCCTTGTGTTCCTGGCTGGACGCCGGCTTGGGCGCCCGCCTGGGTGCTGGCCTGCGCGCCGCTCTGGGCCGCTGGCTTGCCGTCGGGAGTCAGGCCTTTCAGGAGGCCGTCCATTTTTCCGTTCAAGAGGGGATTCGTCGGGTCGGACTTGGGTTTCGTGAGGTCGATGCCGAGTTCGGCCATCTCGCTGGGGTCCCCGCGCTGGCCGTAAAGTTTCTCGCTCAGTTCATTGGCGAGTTCGGTCCGGCTCGCCTTGCCGGTGACCAGCTTCAGTGCGCTGGAAAAGACGGTTCCCGTCAGGTCGGATTCCTCCTTCGTCACAGGCGCACCGTCCGCGCCCAGCACCCCGGCCGCTCCATTGCCACCAGAGAAGAAACCGATGCCCTTCTTCAGCCCGCCGCCACTGAGCATGATGATCGCCACGAACATGGCCAGCTTCATGAGGAGTTTGAACAGGATGCGCATCGCAGAATGGCGAAAGCAGCACTCGGGCCACAAATCGGGGTGGATTGAGCAACGTTCGCGCTTGCCGCCTGCGCGCTTCTTTCCGCACCGTCCGCCCGCACATGCATCCGCACGCCGTCGAAACCCCGCTCCCGCCGTCGCCCGGCGCGAAGCCGCTGTATTTGAAGGATCTCGATTTCGGCGTGCTCGCGCAGTGCATCCACTGCGGCATGTGCCTGCCGACCTGCCCGACCTACGACGCGACGAAGCTCGAACGCCACAGCCCGCGCGGGCGCATCCAGCTCATGCGCAATGTCGCCGAGGGCCGGCTCGACCTCACGGAGGCGTTTGGCGACGAGATGTATTTCTGCCTCGGCTGCCTCGCGTGCGAGACGGCGTGCCCGGCGGGCGTGGATTACACCCGCATGTTTGAGGAGGCGCGCGCGGACATCGAGCGCGCGGGCATCCTGAACCACGAGAGCCGCAACTGGATTCGCAGCGTGATGCTGCGGGGAGTCTTCACGCGCCCGTGGCTCCTGCGGCTCATCGGCTGCCTGCTGCGCATCTATCAGGCGAGCGGAATGGAGGCCCTCGTGCGCAGGCTGGGCCTGTTGCGCCTCATGCCGAAAAAGCTCCGCGAACTCGAGCCGCTCACGCCGCGCGTGGAGCGCGATTTCTCCGACACGCTCATCGCGGAAATCGAGACGCCCGCGGGCGCTGCGCGCAAGCGCGTGGGCATGCTCACGGGATGCGTGCAGGACCTCACGTATTCGCGCGTGAACCGAGACACCGTGGATGTGCTGCTCGCGAACGGCTGCGAGGTCGTGACGCCGCGCATGCAGCACTGCTGCGGCTCGCTCCACGGGCACAACGGCGAGGTGGACACCGCGCGCGACATGGCGCGGCGCAACATCGACGCGATGGAACGCAGCGCCGGCTCGCTCGACGACCTCGACGCGATCATCTCGAACGCCGGCGGCTGTGGCTCGCACCTCAAGCACTACGACCATCTGCTGCACGACGACCCGCTCTACGCCGCGCGCGCGCGGAAGTGGACCGCGAAGGTGAAGGACGTTCATGAGTTCCTCGTCGCCATCGGCCCCGTGCCTCCGCCTTCGTCATCCGACATCCGACATCCGTCATTTGAGGTCACGTATCACGAGAGCTGCCACCTTTGCCACGGGCAGAAAATCACGAGGCAGCCGCGCGAATTGCTGAAGCTCATCCCCGGCCTGAAGCTCGTCGAGCTGCCCGAGTCGTCGTGGTGCTGCGGCAGCGCGGGCATTTACAACATCACGCAGCCCGAGATGTCCGCGAAGCTGCTCGACCGCAAAATGGCAAACATCGCGAAGACCGGCGCGAAGTGCGTCGCAAACGGCAACCCCGGCTGCAGCGTGCAGCTCGAGGCGGGCGTCCGCGCGAAGGGCGACGACATCGAGATCGTCCACCCCATCACGCTGCTCGCGCGCGCATATCGCGGGTCGTAGGCTTCGTTCGATGCCCGCCAGCGACGTCGATCTATTCGGAAACCCGGAGCCCGGACCGCAGAAGCCGCGCGTCTTCAGCGTGAGCGAGGTGACGAAGGCGGTGCGCGGGGTGATCGAGAGCGCGTTCGACGAAGTGTGGATCGAGGGCGAGGTGTCGAACTTCCGGCAGCAGGCGAGCGGGCACCAGTATTTCACGCTCAAGGACGCAGGCGCGCAGCTCTCGTGCGTTCTGTTTGCGCGCGGCAGCGCGTGGCGCAAGACGGTCGCTCTTCAGGACGGCATGCTCGTGCAGGCGAAGGGCCGGCTCACCGTTTACGAGGCGCGAGGGCAGTATCAGCTCGTCGTCAGCCTCGTGCAGGCTGCAGGCGCGGGGCTGCTGCAGGCGAAGTTCGACGCGCTGAAGCGCAAGCTCGCCGCAGAGGGATTGTTCGAGGCGGAGCGCAAACGCGCACTGCCGGAGTTTCCGCGGGCCGTGGGCATCGTGACCTCGCCGACCGGCGCCGCGCTGCGCGACATGCTGAACGTGCTCGCGCGCCGCGCGCCGTGGCTGCGCGTGATCGTGAGCCCCGCGCGCGTGCAGGGCGACGGCGCCGCGGCGGAAATCGCGAGTGCGCTCGATGAGCTGAACCGCATCGCCGAGCGCGGCATTGCGCCGGTGGACGTGATCGTCCTCGCGCGCGGCGGCGGGAGCATCGAGGACTTGTGGGAGTTCAACGACGAGTCGCTCGCCCGCGCCATCGCCGCATCGCCGCTGCCCGTCGTTTCCGCCGTCGGACACGAAATCGATTTCACCATCGCCGACTTCGTCGCCGACCTCCGTGCGCCCACGCCGAGCGCGGCGGCGGAACTCATCGTCCGGGACACCGCCGAGCTGCTGCGCATGCTCGACGAGCGCACCGCATTTCTAAACCGCCGCATCACTGCCGCCATCGACACGGCCCGAGTGCATCTTGCCGGCCTGCTGCGCAGCGCGCTCTTCCGCGAACCCGCACGCCGCCTGGAGGAAGCCGCGCAGCGGCTCGACCTTTCCGAGCAGTCGCTGCACCGCTCGCTCGAATCACAGTTCACCGGTCTGCATCAGCGGCTCGAAGCCCTCGGCGCGCGAGTGCGGCAGCATCGTCCGGATCAAATCCTCGCGCTGCATGGCGAGCGCATCGCGCGGATTGCGGCGATGCTTTCCGAGCGCTTCCAGCAGCGCCTTCGCCGTGAGCGCGACCGTCTCACGCGCGCCAGCGACATGCTGCGCCTGCTTTCACCGGAGCAGACGCTCGCGCGTGGTTACACAATCACGACGGGTGCCGATGGAAGCGTCCTGCGTTCCGCTGCCGCAGCGAAGCCGGGCGAGGAACTGCAGACGCGCCTTCGGGACGGAACGGTGATTTCCGTGATAAGCGGCGCGAAAGCGGAGAAGGGCACAGAGACCAAAAGGCGCCGCGCGAAAAAGTGAGCTTCCGCAGCCGCGCATTTGGCGCGCGCGGCTACTGCTGCTTGAACGCGAGGACCGCGAGCGGTGGCAATGTGAGCGCGGCGGACTGCTGACGCCCGCCCCACGGCGTCGGTTCGGAATGCACGCCGCCGCCGTTGCCGACATTGCTGCCGCCATAGATCTCGCTGTCGGTGTTCAGGATTTCCTGCCACCAGCCCGGCGCGGGAAGGCCGATGCGGTAGCCGTGGCGCACGATTGGCGTCGCATTCAGCACGAAGACGATCGTGGTGCCGTGCCTCGCTCGGCGCAGGAAGGAGAGCACGCAGTTGTCGGCGTCGTGCAGCTCGATCCACTCGAAGCTGTCCCACGTGTCGTCCTGGTCGAAAAGTGAGGGCTCGTTCCTGTAGAGGTAGTTGAGCTGCCGGACGAGTTCGCGCAGGCCGCGGTGGAGAGGGAATTCGAGCACCCACCAGTCGAGGCTGCGCTCGTGGCTCCACTCGGCGCGCTGGCCCCATTCGCTGCCCATGAAAAGGAGCTTCTTGCCCGGATGCGCCCACATCCACGCGTAGAGCAGGCGTGTGTTGGCAAACTGCTGCCACTCGTCGCCGGGCATCTTGTTCACGATGGCGCCTTTCCCGTGCACGACCTCGTCGTGGCTGAGCACGAGGATGAAGTGCTCGTGGAATGCATACACGAGGGAGAACGTGGCGTTGCCGTGGTGGAAGCGGCGATACACCGGGTCGAGCGCCATGTAGGCGAGCGTGTCGTTCATCCAGCCCATGTTCCATTTGAAGCTGAAGCCGAGGCCGCCGAGGAATGTGGGGCGCGACACCGCGGGCCATGCTGTGCTTTCCTCGGCGATGGTCATCACGCCGGGATGCCGCCCGTGGCAGACTTCGTTGCACTGCTTGATGAAGTGGATTGCGTCGAGGTTCTCGCGGCCACCGTAAGCGTTCGGCACCCATTCGCCCGCCTTGCGCGAGTAGTCGAGGTAGAGCATCGAGGCGACAGCGTCCACGCGCAGGCCGTCGATGTGATACTCGGCGAACCAGAAGAGCGCATTGGCGATGAGGAAGTTCCGCACTTCGTTGCGCCCGTAGTTGAAGATGAGCGTGCCCCAGTCCTGATGCTCTCCCTGCCGCGGGTCCGCGTGCTCGTAGAGCGCGGTGCCGTCGAAGCGCGCGAGGCCGTGTGCGTCCTTTGGAAAATGTCCGGGCACCCAGTCGAGAATCACGCCGATGCCGCGCTGGTGGCAGCGGTCCACGAAATTGCGGAATTCGTCGGGGCTTCCGTAGCGGCTCGTCGGCGCGAAGTATCCGGTGACTTGATAGCCCCAGGAGCCCTCGAACGGATGCTCCGCCACGCCCATCAGTTCGATGTGGGTGTAGCCCATCTCGACGACGTAATCCACGAGCTGGTCCGCGAGTTCGGCCCACGTGAGGAAGCCGCTTCCGTCCTTCCGCCGCCATGATCCCGGGTGAACTTCGTAAATCGAAACGGCCTCGCGGTGCCACTCCCGATGTGCGCGCTTTTCCATCCAGGAGCTGTCGGCCCACGGATATCTGTCGAGCGTCCACACGAGCGCCGCGGTCTGCGTGCCGTGCTGCGCGAAGAACGCGAAGGGATCCGTTTTCGTGTGCAGGAAGCCCTGCGGATCGAAAATCTCGAACTTGTAGTGCGCCTGCTCGCCGACGCCCGGCACGAACAGCTCCCACACGCCGCTTGGGATCAGCTTGCGCATTGGATGCACGCGGCCGTCCCACGTGTTCCAGTCGCCGACGACCGAGACGCGCTTCGCATTCGGCGCCCAGACGCGGAAGACCGTGCCGTTCACGCCTCCGTGCTCCTCGATGTGCGCGCCGAGTTTCTTCCACAGCTCCCAGTGCTGCCCTTCGCCGAAAAGGTGCAGGTCCACCTCGCCCATCAGCACATCGAACGAATACGGATCACGCTGCTCCCACGTGCTCCCGTCGTGCCCGGTGAAGCGCAGCATGTAGGCGAAGCGCGCCTGCGCGCCCGCGAGCTTCGCCTCGAAAAAGCCGGCCTGCTGCGTTTTTGCCGCCTGCCACGAACGGCCCGAGCCGCCCAATTCGCGCACCTCGATGGCTGCGGCCGCAGGTTGAAATGCACGCACGACGAGGCCGCCTTCTCCATCATGCATTCCGAGAATCGCAAACGGGTCGCCATGATCGGCGCGTGCGAGGGCTTCGATCGCGTTTTTGGACGGAGCTTTCACAACGCCTTCGTATTCAGGTGCCGCCGCGCGCGCAAGCGCGGCGCCACGCGAGTTCGATCACACCTTCAGCAGCACTTTCGCCGAAACGCCGCCCTCGCTGCGGTTGGTGATATCGAGAGTGCCGCCGTGAAGCTCCACGACTTTCCGGCTGACGGTGAGCCCGAGACCCGTGCCCTTGCCGGTCGGCTTCGTCGTGAAAAATGGATCGAAGACGCTGCCGAGCTTCTCCTGCGGGATGCCGGCGCCGGAATCGTCGATTTCCACCAGCACGCCGATGCGACGCACCCCCGAGTGCGCGAGCGAGCGGTTGCCGCGGTCGGTCCCCGAGCCGGGTGCCGGGATGTGCGTGAGCCCGAGCCGGATCGAAAGCGTGCCGCCGCCCGGCATCGCGTCCATCGCGTTTTCGATGAGACACGAGAAGACGCGCTGGATTTTCACCTCGTCGATGCGCGCCGCGGGCATTCCGTTCGCGTAGCGCTTCTCCACGCGGATTTTCGCCGCGGCGAGCGAGGACTCGAAGGGCTGGAGCGCCGCATCGAGCACCGAAGCCACCTGCACAGGCGCGAGCTTCAGGTCGCCGGATTCGGAAAAGACCATCATCTCGTTGATGATGTTGTCCGCGCGCCTCACCGCATCGCTCATTTCCTTCAGCACGATCGCCGCGCTTTCATCGCTGCTCGGCTGGCTGGAGAAAAAATCGACGCCCATCCGCAGAATCGCGAGCGGGTTCTTCACTTCGTGCGCCACGCCGAGCGCCAGGCGTGCGACCGATTGCGCCTTTTCCGCTTCGATGAGCCGCTGCTGCGCCGCCTTCAGTTCCGCGTGAGTCTTCTCGAGCTCGGCAAGCTTGCGCTCCAGCAGCGCCTGGCTGCGTGCGAGGTCGGAGTTCGCCTCTTTCAGCCGGTTACGCTCCTGCTCCAAGGTGGACTCCGCGACCATCAGCGCGGTGATGTCGCGGGACATGCCGCACGTGCCGATGATTTTGCCGTCGGGCGCGCGGAGCGGGAGCTTCGTCGTCAGCGTCCAGCCGGTGTTGCCGTCGGGCAGGATCTTCTTCTCCACTTTCCCGAAGATCGCCTCGCCGCTCTGCAAGACTCGCAGTTCATCCTCGAGCATCCGTTGCGCGTCGGCGTGCGGGAAGAAATCCTGATCGCTTTTGCCGACCGCCTCCGCCGGGCCTTTCAGGTGAAACAGCCGCGCCATGGCTGCGTTCACGCAGATAAAGCGGCTGTCGCGGTCCTTGAAGTAGATCCGATCCGGGATGTTCTCCATCAGGAAGTGGAAGAGGTTCCGCTCCTGATTGACGTCATCGGGTTTCATGGGCTGGACGAATCCTCACACGCGCTCCGCGTGGCATCAAGACAACGTTCCCGCCAGCAGTGGCGCGAGGTGCTTCCGGTAGATTGCGGCCCAGCTGAATTCGCGCAGCACCCTTTTCTTCTCTCGGAATGCCGGGCAGGCGGACAGCGTGTCCTCAATCCGCGTCGCGAGCGATGCGGGCTCCTCATCCGGCGAGAAATGGGATGCCGTTTCGCGTAGCAGTCCGCGCAGAGGCTCGATGTCGCTGCAGAAAGCAGGCAGCCGGTGCAGCGCTGCCTCGAGCAGCGGGAGACCGAAGCCCTCGCTCCGGCTGGGAAACAACAGTGCATCCGCCAATTGGTAAAGTCCGGCGAGCTCCGAGTCTCCGACGGAGAGATGGTCGCCTGCGAAGATCACGTTATTCAACAAGGCGCATTCGCTGCGGAGCTTCGCCGCGAGCGTGTTGGCGGAAGCGTTGTGCGGGTCGTCCGCTGCGGTCACGATCACCGTGGCCGGAGTGCCGCGGTCGCTGAACTCACGCGCGACAGCGATGCTCAGTCCCACGTTCTTCCTCAGCACGAGCCGTGTCGGGTGCAGCAGAATCAGCCGCCCGTCGAGGAGGCGGTGCCGCTGCGCGAATGCGGCGACATTCGCCGGCAGGCCGAGCACACGGGCGGGATCGATTCCGTTCGGTATCACCGCACGGCACTGCACGCCGGTGGCCTTGGCAAACTGCCGTGCCCGCAAGTCCGACACAGCGATGTATTCGCAGCGCGGATGCGCCTTGGTGAAGAGTGCGGAGACGGGCGCGTAGTCGGGATTGCAAGCGGCAACATCGTGCACCCAGGCGACGAAGCGTGTGCGCGGCAGGCAGTCGATCGTCTTCGAGAGGGCCTCGGTGAGCCCGGAGTGAAAGGGCATCGTCAGCACATTGTGGACGAAGACGAGATCGCATTCTCCGAGCGCATGGTGCAGCGCCGCTTCGTGTTCGCGGACGGATTGATTCTGTGGAAGCCGCACGGCGTCCGGACCGCCGCCGCGCTGGCTGAGCACGGTGACGTCGTGGCCGTTCTCCACGAAGAGCCGCGCGTGTTCATCCATCACGCGCTCGACGCCGCCGACGACCGGCGCGGCGGTGTAATGCACGAGGGCGATCTTCATGGCGCGGGCACTGCTTTGTCTGCGGGCATGAGAATCGTCGCGCTCATCATCGTCGTCACCATCGTCTATCTCGTCTATGGGAGGAACGGCGAGAAGCAATCCCCGCAGTTCCGCATTGCCGCCGCGCAGCGCGAAGCCGCTGCGGTGCAGCCGGCGGTTCCGCAGGCGCAGCAGCCTGCCTCGTCGTCCGGGTATTCGATCCGCGCGCCGATCGACCGCACGCGCCAAGTCCTGGAGATGGTGAAGCAGCGGAACGCGGAATAGCGGCGGCGACAGGCGGACCGGTTCTTTGACGAGAGCCTGGCGGGCGTCGGGAGGACAATCGTTCCGCTCGCAAATTTCCCCACGAACACCCACGTTCCGGGGTCTTCGATTCACTCCACTCCGCGTTCCCATGACACACCGCATTGCTCCGCTCATCCTCGCTGGAATCATCTCGCTGCCTGCGTTCGCCGCCGAATGGCCGGAGTGGCGCGGGCCGGGTGGACAGGGACACGCTCCGGCGAAGGGACTGCCAGCGGTTTGGAGCGAGACGAGCGGCGTCGCATGGAAGGCGAACCTCGCCGGGCGCGCATGGTCTTCGCCAGTGATTGACGGCAAGCAAATCTGGCTTACGACGGCCGTCGAGACCCCCGCGAAGCCCGACGATGCCGCGCGCCGGCTGAAGGCCAACACCGGCAACCAGCCGCTCACACTTCTCGAAAAGGTGGATCTGCGCGCAGTGTGCGTGGACCGCGACACCGGCAGCATCGTGCATGACGTGCTCCTCTTCACCGAGGGCGAGCCGCAGTGGGTCCACGAGCTGAACAGCTACGCGTCGCCCTCGCCTGTCATCGAGGACGGGCGGCTCTACTGCCACTTCGGCACCTTTGGCACCGCATGCGTGGACACCGCGAAGGGCGAGGTGCTGTGGAAAAACACGACCCTTCACATCATGCACGAAAACGGCCCCGGCAGCTCGCCGGTGCTGTGGAGGAACCTGCTCATCTTCCACCTCGACGGCAGCGACGTGCAGTATCTCGTGGCGCTCGACAAGGCGACCGGCAAGCTCGTCTGGAAGACGGACCGTTCGGGCAAGATGAACGACAACCCGCAGCTCAAGAAATCCTACGGCACGCCGCTCATCGTGGAGACGCGCGGAAAGACGGAGCTGATTTCGCCCGCCGCCGACTGGCTCTATGCCTACGATCCCGGCAGCGGTCGCGAACTCTGGAAGGTGCCCTACGGCAAACTCGGCTTCTCCATCAGCCCGCGGCCGGTCGTCGGGCACGGGATGATTTTCATGAGCACGGCATTCATGAAGCCCGAAATCATCGCTGTCCGCCACGACGGCGCGGCCACGCCCGACATCGCGTGGCGGTATGCGAAGGGCGCGCCGAACATGCCTTCGCCGCTGCTGGTGGGCGACGAGCTCTACTTCGTGAGTGATGGCGGATTCCTCACGTGCCTCGATGCGAAGACGGGCGCGGAGAATTATCGTGAACGACTCGGCGGCGACTACAGCTCGTCCCCGATTTTTGCCGATGGAAAAATCTACATCGGCAGCCGCACGGGGCTCGTCACCGTCTTCAAGCCGGGGAAAAAATTCGAGGTGCTCGGCAAGAACCAGCTCCCCGGTAAAATCATGGCCACGCCCGCCGCGGTGGACGGCGCGCTTTTCATCCGCACCGACTCGGCGCTCTACCGCATCGGTGCCGGCGCGAAGCCGTAGGTTGGATGGAGCGCGCTGCGCTCAAGTGTCTGCACGGCGAATCCGGAATACCTTCACGTGCCGGTCGGCAAAATCATCCCAATAGTAAATCGCGAACCCGCGATGGATATGCACGTCAAGCGCGCGTCCATCGGACTCGCGCTCGGTGAAGTCTGCGAAACGTGCGGGAGCCGCTTGGATTTCGCCGAGCCGCCGCCGCAGTTGAACCTGCTCCGCTCGGGGAAGGCCTGCGATGAACTCAACAACGTCGATGTCGAGCAGGAGCCGGTAGCTCATTCCGCCAGCTCCTCGGCGGTGAAGCCGAGGCGGCGGTCCAGTTCATCGAGGGGCACCCAGCGGCCGGCTGAGTCAGCGTGCGACGCGGCGTTAATTGGAAGGCGTCCGCTTTTCCGATCCTGAAGGACCACGGCAAAGGCGATCAGCCGGCGCAACTGGACATCGTCCCACTTGGCGATTTCCTGCTCGACGGCTTCGATGCTCATGGCGGCAGCTTAGCGGGCATCCGCTGCGTCGCAAGGGCGCGCGTTGCGGCGGGCTCAGCTCCAGCCGTGCGCGGCGCGGACTTTGATCATCACGTCGAGGATCGCGTTCCACGTCTGCGCCTGCTCGAGCTTCGCGTTCGGGAACATGCAGCCGTCCCAGCAGATGTGCTGGATGCCGCGGGCGGCGGCGTCCTTCAGCCAGTAGCCTGCGCATTTCACGATATCGAGTTTGCCGTTCGGATCGTCGGCGGGGCAGTGCTTGCCGGTCTTGTCGTGCGAGCCGGCGCCGTGGACGTGGCCGTCGTTCTGCGCGACATGGAAATCGATCGTCCACGGGCGAAGCTTGTCGGTCATCTTCTCGTAGGCGGCGTAAAATTCGGCGGCGCTATAGCCTTCCTTCACGAGCGCGTGCTCAGGCGCATTGTAGCCGAGGAGGTAGAGGTAGGTGTGCGCGAGGTCCGCCTGGAAGCCGACGGTCTTCGGCATGCCGACGGCTTCGAGCAGATCGAGCATGTCTTTCCACGAGTGCATGCCGGCCCAGCAGATTTCACCCTCGGCGGCGAGGCGCTCGCCGTGCGCTTCGGCGATTTTGCCCGCTTCGCGGAAAGTCTCCGCGATCTTCGCGGTGTTCGCCGTCGGGTTCTCGCGCCACTTGTTCACACCGAACTCGGCGGAGTCGATGCGGATGACGCCATACTTGCGGACGCCGTGCTTGTTGAAGATGCCCGCGATACGGCAGGCCATCTTCACCGCGCTGAGGAATTTCTCGCGCTGCGCCGCGTCGCCCATCGCGCTGTCGCCGACCGTGCCGCCCCACACGGGCGCCACGAGCGAGCCGACGTTGAAGCCCTTGCCCGCGATGAGGTCGGCGATTTTCTTCAGCTCGTCGTCGCTCGCCTCGGGGTTCGTGTGCGGGAGGAAGAGGAAGTAGTCGATGCCCTCGAACTTCTGGCCGTTCACATTGGCCGCCGCAGTGAGGTCGAGCATGCGCTCGAGGCTGATGGGCGGCTCCTGTCCTTCGCCGGTGCCTTTGCCGACGAGTCCGGGCCACATTGCGTTGTGAAGTTTGGGAAGGGAGTTGCTCATGGTGGAAGTTGGATTGAGAGGGCGCGGAGGCTACCGGCGCGCATTTGCGAGGCAATGCGAAAGTCATCCGCGGATGCGGGCGCCACGTTCAGCTGGCCATCAGGCTAGATCGGATCGGTGCGCTTCGGCCTCGGCGCCGGCCTTGGCACCGGCGGGGCTTCGGCGCGGAGCCAGAAAAACGGAACCGCGAGGCCCGCGAGCATTCCCACGCCGCCGACGCCCGTGACGTAGCTGACCGGCCCGGTGCTCTCGATCACGAAGCCGCGCTCGCCGCTGTGGAAGCCCGCGATGAACGGAGGCATGTGCCGCGCGAGCGTCTCCACTTTCGGCAGCATCGAGGCGTCGAGGATCCGCGAGAGCTGCGGGCTGCCGGCGATGGCGTTGGCGATGAAGGGGCGCACGCGGTCATAGAGCCGCTCTGTGAGCCGCGCGGTGTCCGCATACGCGAGGCCGGCATTTGTGTCGCCCACGGTGCTGAGCGCGCCGGTGAACGCGGCGGTCTCGGCGAGCGCGGATTTTCCCGATGCCGCGTGGTCGAGCGCAGCGGTGACGGATGCCGGGTTCAGCCCGAACATGAGGTGCGTGCCGCTCAGCGCGAGCGTGGGCTGCACGAGCGGGAGATCGCCCTTCATGGTCCACAGCCTCACGCCGCGGTGCTCCTTCTCGATCAAGCGGCCCTCGGACTCCATCGCCCTCGTGATGAGCGTGGCAAACTTGCGCGCCTTCTCCTCGTCGCGCACCTCGGCGGCGATGAAGAGCGTCGGGATCGCGAGCGCGCCGGACTCCCAGTCGGAGACGACCGCAATCTCAGCGCCGAATGTCTGCGTGATGTCCGCGACTGTGAGGCCCTCCTTCTGCAGCTCGCCGGCGATCATTTTCCAAGTCGGATCAATCTCGGCGAGCTTTTCAAACGGGACGCCGGCGCTGGCCAGCGTCGTCTCCAAGTAGGCGAAAGTGTCCGTGCCCGTGAACGCGAGCGAATGGTGCTTGGACTCCACGCGCGGCAGCACGATGCGCGACTGCATGTAGGCGCGTTCGCGCATGAGCAGCCCGTCGAGCTTCGTCGAGACTGAGAAGAAGGCGGGCATGATCTCCCGCATCGCTGAGAGCGCCGCCCCTTCCTGACCGCCAAGGGCGGCCAGCTTCCTGATGAATGCATCGTAGGAAAAGAATCCGGTGAGATCCGCCGCTTGCAGCGACTCCTTCTCCGCCTGCTTCCATTCGTCGGTGTCCGCGAGCGAGCGCGGACCGTTGCCGGCGCGTCGCGCGAGCGCGTCGAGCAGCGTCTGCTTGTCGGTCGAGAGGAGCACCTGCCTGTCCGCGTGCGCGAACGACACGGAGAAGCCGCTGTCGCCCAGTGTCTCGACCTGTGTGTCGCCGACGGTCTCCTTGGACTGCTTTACGCGGCCATCGGCGAGGGCGGCGCCGCGCATCCTTTGGAGCAGGGCTTCCATCCGCTGCGGCTCGCCGCGATACGAGACGCCGATGAGCATCTTTGGGATGGAGCGCGCGGCGGGCGGCAGATCCGGCATCTCTGTCATCGCGAAGAAGCCGCCGGAGACCCCGGCCTGCTTGATCTCGCTGAGCACCGTGCGCACCTCGCCGGGCATGTCCTGTTTCGCCGCGCCAACCAGCTTCCCGAGAAGCTCCCTCACCTCCGGCTCGCGCGCGAGTTCACCCCACGACGATTGCCTGAGCCTTTCGAGCGAACGCTGCACGTCGTGCAGTTCGGCAAAGACGAACGTTTCGGGTGGCAGCAGCCGCGCCGCGGCCAGCGCGCGTTCCTCCGCGCGCAGTGCGAACGAGAGGGCGAGGGACAGCAGGAAGGAGAGGAGCGTTCTCATGCCCGCCTGTGTCTCAGTCTGCGGCTGCTCCGCCAAGGATGAATGCGCGGCGGCTGCCGGTTGGCCACTTTGAGCCCCGCGCCCCTCGTCACCCGTCCAGCCGATATCCCAGCCCATGCACCGTGAGCAGGTGCGCCGGTTCGCCGGGCTCGTCCTCGATTTTCTGCCGCAGCTTCACGATGAGCTGATCGAGCGTCCGCGTGGTGCCGTAGTATTCGATGCCCCAGACTTCGTTCAGGATGCGCTCGCGCGAGACGGCGTTGCCGAGTTCGCGGTGCAGCAGCGCGAGCACGCTGAGCTCGCGCGGTGTGAGCTCGAACTTCTCCTTTCCGCGCGATCCGCGCAGCGCCTTCGTGTCCACGCGCACCTTGCCGAACTTAATCTCCACCGGCAGGTCGCCCGTGGACTCGGTGGCGAAATCCGAGCGGCGCAGCAGCGCCTGCACGCGGGCGAGGAGTTCGCGCAGGGAGAAGGGCTTCGTCACATAGTCGTCCGCGCCAAGCTCGAGGCCGACGACTTTGTCCACCTCCTGCCCCTTCGCGCTGAGCATGAGGATGGGCACGCGGCTCTTCGTTGCGCGGATTTCGCGGCAGAGATCGTAGCCGCTCTTGCCGGGCAGCATGATGTCGAGCACGACGAGGTCGGGCTTGCGCTGCTTGAAGATGGGGAGTGCCTCGCTGCCCGTGCAGCAGTCGGTGACCTCGTAGCCCTCGGCGCGCAGCGCCTCGCAGAGCCCGAGCCGGATGTGCGCGTCGTCCTCGACGATCTGGATGTGCTTTTTCATCGTGAAGATTGGATTTGTTCGGTTTCCTGAGGGCGACTTGGCCGGAGACGTGCATTGAAAACTGTTACTGCGACGATCGCCGCAAGGGTCAGGATCAGCAGGGCAGGGCCGCAGATGCGAACAAGGAACTCATAGCCAAACGCAACACCGGTGTCGACGATCGGATCAACCGTTGTCAGAAGACGGACCTGCTTCAGGAGCGTGACCGCGTAAATTGCCCACGCGGCGGCTAGGACACACGAAAGCCAGAGCCAGCGTGCGTTCGAGCTCATGTCATGAGCCCTGCGTTCCCGCCCCTTATGATTGGCAGCCGCAGCGTGAAGCGGCTGCCGCCGCCTTCGCGACGCTCAAATTTGATCTCGCCGCCGTGTTCGCGCGCGATGCGCTGCGCCAGCGTGAGGCCGAGGCCGCTGCCCTGGATGCCGCTCGCGAGCGAATCGTGCGCGCGGTAGAACGCCTCGAAGATTTTCTTCTCGTCGCCGTCCGGCACGCCCATGCCGCGGTCGAGCACGGAGATGTTCACGTGGCCGTCGTCGAGCCATGTGTGAAGCTCCACCTCCTTCTGTCCGTTCGAGTATTTCTCGGCGTTGGAGAGCAGATTCACGAGCACCTGCGCGAGCGCGTCGTCGTCGCCGAGCACGGGATACGGCCCCGGCGCAGATTCCCACCGCGTGGCGAAGCCCGCATCGCGCAGATGCATCTCCTGCCCCTCCCAAGCGCGCGCGACGACGGCGTGCAGGTCGATGGGCTTCATGTCGAAGCGCTTCTGCTTCCGGCCCATCTTCGCGAAATCGAGCACGTTGTTGATCAGCCGAGTGAGCCGCTCGGCCTCCACAGTGATGATGCGCAGATACTGCCCCTGCTTTTCCGCCGGCTGCGGCCGGTCGTGCATCAGCTCCGCAAACATCCGGATGCTCGTGAGCGGCGTCTTCAGCTCATGCGACACGTTGGAGACGAAGTCTGTCTTCTGCTGCGCGAGGGCGAGCTGCCGGCGCGCGTCCGCCACGACGAGCCAGCCGCCGAGCGCGATGAGCGCCACGGCGCCCACGATGGTGAAGGCGAGCGTGCGCCACAGGCCGCGCGCGCTGTCCGCGAGCGCCGTGGGGCTGGCGAGGTAGAGCACCGCCTCCCAATGCGGCAGCATCTCGCCGATTTCGCTCGCGACGAAGGGATGCTTCCAGTCCCGCGCGAACGCCTCCTCCGGCTCCACCGCCACCGGCTTTCCGCGGTCGTCGAGGAGCGCGAGCACAAACTCCGGCTTGGACTCCAGCGCGCTGTAGCTGCTTCGGAGCGAGGCGCGGTGCCGCTCGAGGATGCTCTTCCACGAGTTGGGAAAGTGCCCCGCTTCGATGAGGCAGCCGAAGATCGTCTCCGGCGCCTCGGGCGGCCGCAGCCAGAAGATGAGGTTCAGCTTGTCCTGCACAAAGCGCGCGATGAGCCCGTCGTCTGCACCCTCGGTGAGGCTGCGGAATTCCGCTGTCTCCGGCACGAGCGTGGACACCGCCGCGCCCTGCTGACCGAGCAACTGCTGCGGCTCGACCATCCGGTTCTGTGTGTTGTTCAGCGCGAAGGAGGCATTGGACACGTTGCCGAGCGGCCCGCTCCCTGCGAGTGGATCGGGTTCAGCGGTCATCCCGCCGCCGGATGTCCTGGCGCGAAGGCCGTCGGCCTTGTCCATGGTTGTGGACTTCGATTGCGCGGCTGTGACCAGCGGTGCTGCCGCCGCAGGTGCCGGAGGTGGTGACTCGGGAGCGCGCTTGAGCTTTTCGTCCACATAATCCGCGGCTTTCTTCGCCTCGCCCATTGAGCGCCGGGTCCGGGCCTCGTCATCCAATCTTGTGCTGCCCATCGATTTTCCCGCGATTCCATCCGCGGATTCTCCGGTGGTGAGCGTCGCACCGGGAGATGGTGACTGAGGGGTGAGGGCGTTTGCCTTCGAGTGGCCGCGATCCGAAAGTTCCAGCGGCTTTTCCTCCGCGACTGCAAGCGACGGCTTGCTGGTCGGCCGGGGCGCCGCCGCGGGCATCGGTTCGAGGAGGCGCTCGCTTTTCGCCTGCAAATCGACGGGCGGTCCTGCGGTTGTTCTGGCCAGGGAGATGCCCGCGGCCGAGGGAGGGGGTGCGGCCTGCGGCTTGGCCGGCGCGGTTTTTGGAGCCGATGCGGATGTTTCGAGTTCCGCGGGGGGCGACATTTCCTTCCGGGCGAGTTCCGTCGTCGGCGCCGCAGGCTGCTGGTCCGCGACACCGCGCAACTCGGCTTTTTTTTGAACTTGGGCGCCGGCGTCCCTGTCATTCGCGGTGGGCGAGACGAAGAGGACATTCCCCTCCCTCCCCCCGACGAAGGCGCCGTTGTTGGCGAGCTGCTTTGCTCGGCTGAAGTCGAACTTGCCGCGCGCATTGTTGTCCCCCGCCCAGTTGTAAACAATCGCCGGTTCGTTGCTCGTGAGGAAGGAGCTGTTGCCCACGAGGAAACGCTGCAGTTCCGGCTGCTTCGCGGCCATCGCCATGTTTGGCGACAGCAGCTTGCCCTCGGGGCCGATGGCAAAGCCCACGGCCTTCACCGGCCATGCGTCGGTGAGCGTGTTCGTGAAGTCGCGGGCGAGCGCATCGGCATCGCTCCGCGCGATGAGCCGCCGCACCGTCTCGCTGAAAACGCGCCGCTCGGCCTCCACGGCTTCGCGCACCGTGGATGCGAGCGCCTCGGTCTCCTTTTGGTAAAGCTCCGCCGTCCTGCGCTCGAAGATGATCTGCTGCTCCTCCGCACTGCGCAGCGCGAGCCAGCCGAGCACCGCGCTCGGCAGCAGCACCGCCAGGAGGAATATCCAGATGCTTTTCTTCATTGGTCGCTCCATCCTAGGCGACAGGGGTGCGCCGGTGTCAGGATGCGGTGCGGAGTTTGTAAAAGAATTGTCGGCAGTCCGTCGCAATTCGCCTGCGTTGGCGCACCGTTTTGGAGGCTGACTGGGGAGTGCATCGCCGGGGTTATCAGGGCTTCGGAGGCGCGGGCTTCTTCAGCTCGTCCCGGAATTTCTTTAAGTCGGGATCGCGGTCGTTGAGCTTGATGGCCTGCGCGATGGCGACCTCGGCATGAGCGATGTCACCTTGGTCGCGGCAGGCTTCAGCCAGCAGGCGCCACGTCTTCGCGTCATCGGGTTCGGCTTTGATCGAGCGCTGGAAGAGCACCTCGGCGTCCTTCGGGCGCCTTTCGGTGAGGGCGATGACTCCGAGGTTGTTCAGCGCGCCGTCGTGTGGGCGCCCTCCGAGCGTGCTGAGCTGGATGGCGCGTTCGTAGCAGAGCTGTGCGCGTGGGTTGTCGTGGCCGTAATACCACACGTTGCCGAGGGCGAAGCACGTCTCCGCGCTGTCCGGCACGTAGGCATACGCAGTCTCGAGGCTGCGGCGCGCATGGGCGAGGTAGGCGGTTGCGAGCTTCGGTTTGTTTTGCGCGAGCGCCTCGATGCGGCCTTCGGTGGCGCGGATGCCGGCCTTGTAGAAATCGAGCGACCAAAGGCCGATGTCCTTCTGCGGATTCGAGACGAACCACGTGCTGCCGGCGGTGAGGGTGAACTGCAGGCCGGCCATGACCCACGAGCGCGACGAGAGATTTTCCCAGAGCATCCACAGCCCGCCCGCGCCGAGAAGCAGCAGCCCCGGCACGGCGGCGAGGCGGTAGCGTTCGGTGATGAACACGGGCATCAGCGCAGCCATGTGCAGCAGCGTGGCTCCGGCGACCCAGCGGCTCCGCGGCCAGCGCAGCCAGCAAAGAAGCAGCCCCGGTAGGCCGAGCGCGGCGACGAATCCGAACCGCAGGCCGGGCGGCGCGGCGTCCTCGTCGCGGACGAGCTTCAGGATGCTGAGGTCGTCGTATTGGAAGGCGTTCCAGAAGTTCGCAAATTTGAGGCCGATGAGCCTCAGCCATGCGGAGGTGTGCTGCGAAACGAAGTCGGAGCCCTTCTTTTTCCAGAAGGCGGATACCTCGGAGCGCTTCAGCGGGTGTCCGGCGATCTTTTCCGGGATGGTGAGCGAGTCCTTCAGCAGGCCGTCCTGCGAAGCGCGGAGCCCGGCGGGGATTTTTGTGTAGCCGTTCGCTGTGGCGTGGTTGCCGAGGTAGAAATTGAGCCCGTCATGCGCGGAGAGGAGCACGCGGTCTTTTGCGACGAAGTAGTTGTGATACCAGACGGGCGCGCAACCGGCATAGACGCCGCCCATGAGCACGGCGACCGCGCCGAGCGCAGGGAGAATGCGGCTTTTCAGCGGCTCGCCGCGGCCCACGGTGAGCGCGATGCAGACTGCGACGAGCGGCAGCAGCATGAGGATCGTCGCCACCAGCATCGCGACCGCACCGGCGAGCAGACCCATCCAGAGCCACGGGCGCCACCAGGTTGTTTCGCCGCTCTGATGCACGCGCACGAGCCAGAGTGTCGTGCCCCAGAATGCGCAGACGACCCACGCGGTCGGCATGAGGATCGCGGAGAAAACCTGTGCGGGTGTGAAAAGCGCCCATCCGGCCGCGGCGAGCGCGCCGACAATGATGCCGCGCCGCGTTTCACTCTGCGAATCGCCTCCGAACACGCGCCGTCCGAGGAGGAACAGCCACGTGGCGGTGAACGCATGCAGCACGGCTTGGATCTGCGCGACGATGAAGGGCGAGTATTCGTGGTTGTAGCCGCCGGTGACCTTGTAGATCGCCGCGAGCGCGAACGCGTAGCCCGGGAGGCCGTAGAATGCCTTCCCGTCCGTGAACTGGCCGCCGAGGATGCGCTGCGCCCAGTCGTTGTAGAATTTCATGTCGTCGCCGTCGGGCAGGAAGTGCCGCGAGCCGGCGATCATGTTCAGCACGAGGAACTGCACGAGGAACGCGCCAAGCCAGACGAGCAGCGCAGGAGGCAGCTTCGCAAAAATGCTCCGCGCTCCCGCGGGTGCCGGCGATGGAGCGGGGGACGTCATGCGTGCTGGTGGCGGGAATTTGGTGGTCGGCGCATCGTGCGGTGGGGCGCACCGTTACCTGCGGCCCACTTGAAAGACAAACAAACTGAAAACGGCCCCGCGGAGCGCGGGGTCCTTTGTGGCGGAAAAACTGACAGGCGGGGTTGGCATCGGGGCTGCTTAAAAGGGTTTTGTCCGCGCTGGAATCCCCGGTGCGGCATCTAAACCAAAAACAGAAATCATCCATTACCATGCTCCGTAAACTGAACACCAAGCGCGGGGGCTTCACCCTCGTGGAAATCATGATCGTCGTGGCGATCATCGCACTGCTGGCCGCGATCGCGGTCCCGAACTTCCTGCGCAGCCGCAAGCGCTCGCAGGCCACGCAGGTCCTCGAGGATCTGCGCATCATCGACTCCGCGGTGGACCAGTATGCCATCGAGAACAACCGCACTGCCGGCTCGAGCGTCGTGTGGGCGGACGTGCAGAAGTATGTCAAGCAGGGCACCCGGCTCTACACGAGCAACGGTGCGGACATCCTGGGCAACTCGTTCACGATGCCCACGGTGGACAGCGCCCCGCGCGTGCCGACGGCGACGTTCAACTCGCTGTCCGACGTGGCCCCGGCGACGTTCTGGTCGCCCTACAACTAAGCTGACCACGGCCCGAGGCCGCACCAAGCGGCTCCTCTCTCTCAACACCCGGCCTTCCTCACGGAGGCCGGGTGTTCGATTTTCCATCCGTGGATGGTTTTCGAATCGCCCTCGGTCTGGGTGGTGAGAATGGAATGCTGGCGACCGTGGCTCTCCCGGAACTGCGTTGTGGCGAGCGCAGGGGCGCGAATGACAGCCGTCTCATTTCCCATACACGTTGGGCATTCAGCCTGCTGGGAACATGCCGTCCCGTCGGGCTGTTCCTGCGGGGAAGCAATCATCATTCAGAAAATCATCCATTACCATGCTCCGTAAACTGAACACCAAGCGCGGGGGCTTCACCCTCGTGGAAATCATGATCGTCGTGGCGATCATCGCACTGTTGGCCGCGATCGCGGTCCCGAACTTCCTGCGCAGCCGCAAGCGCTCGCAGGCCACGCAGATTCTCCAGGATCTGCGGGTCATCGACTCCGCGGTGGATCAATACGCCATCGAGAACAACAAGGCCGGCGGCGCCACGGTCGTCTGGGCCGACGTGCAGAAATACATCAAGACCGGCACCCGTCTCTACACGAGCAACAACGCCGACATCCTCGGCAACGCCTTCACCCTGCCCACCGTGGACAGCGCACCGAGGTTGAGCACCACCAGCTACAACGCGCTTTCCGACGTCGCGCCTGCGGCGTTCTGGTCGCCCTACCGCTGAGCATTCTCTGCCGTCACTCACGACGCCCGGCTTCCCCGTGGGAGCCGGGCGTTTGCCTTTTCCGGGGTGGCGCGAGCCTGTTCGTGCTGGCTGGCGCTTGACTGTGACTGGGATCCGATGTTGTGCGGCAGCGTGCCGGATTGGAGGGAAAAACTGACAGGCGGGGTTGGCATCGGGGCTGCTTAAAAGGGTTTTGTCCGCGCTGGAATCCCCGGTGCGGCATCTAAACCAAAAACAGAAATCATCCATTACCATGCTCCGTAAACTGAACACCAAGCGCGGGGGCTTCACCCTCGTGGAAATCATGATCGTCGTGGCGATCATCGCACTGCTGGCCGCGATCGCGGTCCCGAACTTCCTGCGCAGCCGCAAGCGCTCGCAGGCCACGCAGGTCCTCGAGGATCTGCGCATCATCGACTCCGCGGTGGACCAGTATGCCATCGAGAACAACCGCACTGCCGGCTCGAGCGTCGTGTGGGCGGACGTGCAGAAGTATGTCAAGCAGGGCACCCGGCTCTACACGAGCAACGGTGCGGACATCCTGGGCAACTCGTTCACGATGCCCACGGTGGACAGCGCCCCGCGCGTGCCGACGGCGACGTTCAACTCGCTGTCCGACGTGGCCCCGGCGACGTTCTGGTCGCCCTACAACTAAGCTGACCACGGCCCGAGGCCGCACCAAGCGGCTCCTCTCTCTCAACACCCGGCCTTCCTCACGGAGGCCGGGTGTTTGATTTGAGAGGCCCCATTTCGGCATCAATGCTTGCCACCCAGCCGGCTCCCTGTTCGCAGTGTGGAATCTTGAGCCCTGCCCGCCCGATCCCATTCGCCAGCCGCCCTCAAATCTGATGGATGCCAGCCAAAACGAAAAGCCGGCGGCGATGCCGGAGTCCCGCCCGGCGGTTGCCGGCCGGTGGATGCATCCGTTGTTGGTCCTCGTCGTTTTTCTGGCGGCTGCCTTCGCGACTTATTCGCCGTCGCTCAATGGAGAGCGCATCTGGGACGACCATTATCTCATTGGTGAGAACCCGTTCTTTCGCAGCCCCGTTTTTGCAGTGGAGGTTTTCCGGAGGCATCTCTTCACGGAGTCATTTTCGACCTACTACCGCCCGGTCCAAAACCTCTCCTACATGCTCGACTACGCGCTGTGGGGCGAGTCCACGACAGGGTATCACTGCACGAACATCCTCATCCATGCCCTCGCCGCGTGGCTTCTTTTTCTGCTGCTCCGGCGGCTGCTGCCTCCGCTGTGGGGAAATGCCGCGGCAGCACGGGTGGCCGCGCTGCTCGTGTCGCTCGTCTGGCTCGTGCATCCGATCCACAACGCCGCTGTCGCCTACATCTCCGGGCGGGCGGACAGCCTCGCGGCGCTGTTTGCAATCGGCGCATGGCTGCTGTGGGATTCCTCGCGGAAATTCAGCGGCCGTCCCGCTCGTGCGGCTGGCGCATGCGGTGCCGCGCTTCTGTTCCTCACCGCGCTTTGCTCGAAGGAAATCGCGCTCGTGTGGGCGCTGATTTTTGTGCTTCACGCGACTTTTTTCGGTCACACGCGGGAGCGTCGCACGCGGATCATCGGTGTTGCGGGGGTTGCCGCCGTGGTCGGCATCTATGCCATGCTCCACTCCCTGCCGGAGCACCGGGCACCCGCGCCGGGATCGACTCCGGAGCCGCTCGGCGGACGCGCGATTCTCGCGCTGCGCGCGCTCGGCGACTACACGGGGCTCGTGTTCGCGCCCGTGACGCTCATGATGGAGCGTTCGCTGGGTTCACCGGCAATGTATGCGAGCCGCACATCGTGGTGGCGCAACATTTCCCCCGAGTATCTCTCGCTGCTCGGAGTCGCATCGCTCGGCGCTGCGCTGTGGCTCTGCTCGCGGCGCGGGGAAGCCCGCCTGCTCCGGCGCTTTGGCGCGATGTGGTTCTTCGTTGCGTTCATCCCCATCTCAAACCTCATCCCGCTGAACGCGGAGGTCGCGGAGCACTGGATCTACACGGCGAGCATCGGATTCCTGCTGCTCGTCGCGGGCGCGGCTGCGATGCTCCCGCCGCGGATGCTGCGGTGGGTGCCGGCGCTGGTCGTCGCGGCGGCGTGCGCGCTCGCGGTGCGCACGGGAGTTCGCGCGGCGGAGTGGGCGGATGGAGAGACCTTTGCCCGTGCGACCATCGCGAACGGCGGCGCGTCCCCGCGGCTGCTTACTTATTACGCGAACGAACTTGGCCGCAAAGGCCGGCTCGACGAGCAGGAGCAGGTGTATCGCAAGATGCTGCAGGTTTATCCCGACTTCGTCATGGCCCGGATCAATCTCGGCATCAACTTGCAGAAGCGCGGTCGGGCCGAGGAGGCAAAGGCCCTGCTCGATGTCGGCCGCGCGGATGCCGCCGCGCCGGGTCTGCCGCGCACGTGGAACGCCGCGCTCAATGCTGCCGGCCAGCTGCACAGGGAGGGCAGGAGTGCCGAGGCGCTCGCGCTCGTGCGCGAATGGATGCCCGCGAATCCGCACACATGGGAGCTGGTCGGCTTTGAGGCAAACGTGCTCGGAGAGACCGAGGGGCCGCGCGCGTCGCTGGCGGTCGTGGAGAAATTCGCGCTCGCGCACTGGTGGCACCTCCCCTCGCAGCTCGGCATGGCATCGTTGCAGCGCGAAATTGGAAACCCCGCGCTCGCCCTCGCAACGGCGCGCAAGGCGCAGCGCCTCGACATCCGCGGGGCTGCGGCATTTGACGAGGCGGCGAAGTGCGAGGCGAGCCTCGGAAAGCTGCGCGAGGCATTGGAGTCGCAGGCCACCGCCGTGAAACGCGCGCCGAAGAATGCGGCCTACCTCGAGTTCTTCTCCGTGCTGCTCCGCGGGTTTGGACGCGAGGCTGAGGCGCAGGCGGCGAAGCGAAAGGCCGAGATGCTCGCGGCGGAGGCTGGGAAGCAGCTACCGTAAGTCAAACTCGCCCGCGTCAAACGTCACGCGCTGGAAGCTTTGGCGTTCCTTCGCGGGCGACGACTCGAGCGGGTCGAAGATCAGGAGGATGCCCGTGTATTTCCCCCGCGGAATCGACGGCGGCGGGCGAACGGCCCACGCCTCGGTGTGTGTGCCAGACTCGACCCCGGGTGCGATGGGTCCCTTGCCAATGAGATACAGCGTTCCGTCGGCCGCGCGGAGATAAAGCGACGCGGAAAGCAGGGACTTCCGCTGCGGTTTCAGCTCCCACGAAAAGCGGAAGAGCATCGAGTCGCCCGCCAGCGGCGGCATGCCGGTGAATGCGACGAGCGTGTGGAAATCATCCAGCTTCCGGCCCGCGCCACCGGGTGGTTGTGAGGGCGGTGGGGCACCCTTGAGGAAAATCGCGAGCTCGTTCCGTGCAATCGTCTGCCACTGCTCCTGGCTCATGAACTGGTGCAGCAGAAGGTCTGAGGCGGGAACGATTTTGCCGTCCGCCATTCGCATCTGCGGATGAAAGTAGCCGGCGAATGTGTCGAAGGTGGCGCGATCGGCGGTGTCCATGATCACGGCGTCGATTTTGGTCGGAGGCTTGTAGTCGGAACGGCTCAGCGTGCCCAGGCCCTTCAACACGTGATGCAGCGAGTAAAGGCGCTCGCGGTTGGCGAAGTGCGGAAGATATGCGACGGAGGAGGTCACGCTGTCGCCGGGCTTCACCGCGGAAAGCATTGGAGTCTTCCATTCGCGCGTCCATTGCGCGCTGCTGGAGGTTGTCACTGTGTTCCAAACGTTCCGGACGGGGCCAAACCACACTTGGCAGACCGCGCACGCGACCACGACCCAGCCCGCGAGCACGTCGCGCCAGAACAGCGCTGACGCAGCCTCCGCGGCGCCGAGCCACAGCAGCGGCAGAATCGGTGCGGCGTAGTGAAAGTGGATGCTCCATTCCGACGACCGCAGCGAAAGCAGGTGCTGGAGGAAAATCGGCGCGGACATGATGATCCACCGCGGCCGAAGGAGCGGGAGGAGCAGGAATGGCAGCATCGTGCCAAGTGTGAGGTTCCCCCCAGTGAGCCCGCGCCACAGTGCCCCGAGGGCCTTGCCCGGGTGCGTGAAAAATCCCGCGATTATTCCGCCGCCCGAGCTGCCGAGATGTGAATACAGCTCGAGGAAATCCACGCGCCCGCCGTTCAGCGCCGGACCGACGACGAGGATGCACAGCAGGAACCAGCCGAAGGCCACGCAGCCGGGCACGATGTTCCAGCTCATGCGCCACTCACGGTCGCGGTCACGTTCGAGGAACCACAGCACCGCGCAAATCCACGCGAGGAAGAGGCCCATGCTCTCCTTGCACGCGAGCGTGAGGATGAACCAGACCCAGAACAGCCCGAGCCTCCGCGTCAGCCGCGCTTCAAACATCAGAAGCATCAGCGGTGCGGCGAGCGCCTCGGGATGGAATTCGTGCAGGGCGACAAAGCCCGTCGCCGGCGCGAGCAGCGTCGCAAGCGCGAGCCATGTCGCTGCATTTTGCCCAAACTCCAAGTGTCGCGCGATGCGCCACGCGGTGAACGGCATCGTCGCCAGCAGCAGCGTCTGCAGGATGACGAGCAGCATCGGATGCGACCAGATTTTGTAGAATGGCAGCGCGAGAAAGACGATGGGGTCCTGGTGGTTGCCCATCAGCGGCACATCGAGCAGCGACACATGCCACATGCCCTTGCCAGCGAGCCACAGGCCCTGCGCGTAGAAGGCGAGGTCGAAAGTCGTGTATTGGAAGGTCGCCCAGCGGAACCACGAGTCTGCGAGGACAACCACGCAGAAGATGACCGCGGCCGGCAGCAGGAGCCGCGGCTTGTTTGATTCGTTGTAAGGCATTGTTCCGGCTTTTATCCCGGACTCCGTGGAAAAGCCAGCAGCCCAACGCATGGCGGCGCTCGACACCCTGCGCGGTGTCGCGGTGCTGCTCGTCCTGTTCCGCCACATGGTGGTGCCGGCGGGCCTGCCCGCGTTTCTCTCGGTGCCGCTCGGGGCGCTGCAGCGCGGCGGATGGATCGGCGTGGACCTTTTCTTTGTCCTGAGCGGGTTCCTCGTGAGCGGTCTGCTTTTCCGCGAATGGACCAAGCACGGCGAACTGCGCGCGGGGCGATTCCTCATCCGGCGCGGGTTCAAAATCTATCCGGCGTTCTACGTGATGTTCGCAATCGTGCTGCTCTGGAGCGCGAGCCGCGGCTTCTGGCCGGGCGCAGCCTACGTGGCGAGCGAGGCGCTGTTCGTTCAAAACTACGCGCCCGCGCTCTTCCCGCACACGTGGTCGCTCGCCGTCGAGGAGCACTTCTACCTGCTGCTGCCGCTGCTGCTGTGGCTCGTGCGAGGGAAAAAGGAGCGGCCATTCGCGGCGCTGCCGCGCGTCTTTGCAGTCGTCGCGCTGGCCTGTCTCGCGATGCGAATCTACGGCGCGTGGGGGAGGGAGACTGCTGTCCGTGCAAGCTTCGCGCCCACGCATCTGCGGATGGATTCGCTGCTCTTCGGCGTGCTGCTCTCGTGGCTCGCGCATTTTCACGGCGAGGCGCTCGGTCATTTCGTCCGGCGCTGGCGCTGGATGCTGCTCTCGGCGGCCGTCGTGCTGGCCGCTCCCGTGTTCATCTTCGATTTGGAGAGGACGCCGTGGCACTTCACCTTCGGCTTCGCCGCGCTGTATCTCGCGGCGGGGGCGCTGCTGATCTGCGCGCTGCATCATCCGGGACGCCGCGGCGCGCTTTCGTGGATCGGCTTCTACTCGTATTCGATTTACCTCTGGCACATTCCGGTCGAGCGCATCCTGCTGCCCGCGCTGTTGCCGCGCGATTTTCCACAGACAGCCGCCGCGATGCTGTATGTGGCGGCATCGGTGGCGATCGGAGTTCTCGCCGCGTGGCTGGTTGAATTGCCGTTCCTCCGCCTGCGGGACCGCCTTTTCCCCTCGCAAAAGTAGCGCCCACTTGACGCGCGCGCACCCGCCCCGGCAACGTCCGCGCGCATGCCGCGCGACATCGTCTATTTCGACCTTGAGACCCAGCGCACCGCCAACGACGTCGGCGGCTGGGACAAGAAGCGCGACATGGGCATGAGCCTCGGCGTGACCTACAGCACGCGGCTCGGCGAATACCAAATCTTCAGCGAGAAGCGCGTGGACGAGCTCGTGCAGCAGCTCCTCCGCGCCGATTTGGTCGTCGGCTTCAACGTCATCAATTTCGACTACGAGGTGCTCATGGGCTACACCGTCCTCGACCTGCCGGACCAGTGCCGCACGCTCGACCTCATGGCGGACATCGAATCGAAGCTAGGCCACCGCCTCGGCCTCGACGCCATCGCCAGCGCGAGCCTCGGCGTGGGCAAGACGGGCGACGGCCTCGACGCGATCAAATGGTGGCGCGAGGGCCGCATGATGGACATCGCGGAATACTGCTGCTTCGACGTGAAGTGGTAGCCTGCGGCATTGTGTGCGGAAAGGCGCCCGCATTTCTCCGCGTCTAATCGGTTGGAGTCCGCGCCCTGTCGGTCTATCATCCAGACCATGAAACTCGCACCCCTCGCCGCCATTCTCCTCACGAGCCTCGTCGCAGCCGCATCCGGACAAGACCTCCGCGACGGCTCGGGCAGCAGCAATGGCAAAATCGAAGCGAACGGAACCATCCGCAACAGTTCCGGCAGCAGCGTCGGAAAAATCGAGGCGGACGGGACGATCCGCAACAGCTCGGGGAGCAGTATCGGCAAGGTTGAGAGCGACGGAACGGTCCGAAATAGCTCGGGGAGCAGCATTGGCAAAATCGAAGCCGATGGCACGGTGCGGAACAGCTCCGGCAGCAGCATCGGCAAGGTGGAAAAGGACGGCACGGTGCGGAACGGCTCTGGGAGCAGCATCGGCAGCGCGAAAGGCATCGACCGCAAATGGGCCGCGGTCGTGTTCTTCTTTTTCCGTTTCCCGTAGGCGCCAGACGCGACGCACAGCTTCCGAGGGTCTCCAGCAGCCATCCGCCCGCATCGCACTCCGCACTGGCAAAGCGGCGCATCGTCCGTATTCTCCGCGCCCCTTATTTCGCCACATCGTCCTATGTATCGCTCCACATCCTGCAACAGCCTCCGCAAGGAACACACCGGCCAGACCGTCACGCTCGCGGGGTGGATTAATGCACGGCGCGATCATGGCGGCGTCATCTTCATTGATCTGCGCGACCGCGAGGGGTGGACGCAGGTGGTGTTCCGCCCGGAAGAGTTTGCCGCCGTTGCCGAGCAGGCGCATTCGCTGCGTGCGGAAGACGTCATTTCCATCACGGGAAAAGTCGCACCGCGCCTTCCGGGCACCGAGAACGCGAAGCTCGCGACGGGAGAAATCGAGGTCATTGCCAGCGAGTTGCGCGTGCTGAACAAGGCTGACGTGCCGCCCTTCCCGCTCGACGACCCGAGCGTAAACGAGGACCTGCGCATGCAGTATCGCTACCTTGACCTGCGCACCGCGCCCATGCAGCGCAACCTGAAGCTGCGCCACCGCGTCGTGAAGGCGACGCGCGACTATCTCGACGAGCAGGGATTTTTGGAAATCGAGACGCCCGTGCTCTCGAACCCGACGCCCGAGGGCGCGCGCGACTTCCTCGTGCCGTCGCGGCTGAATCCCGGCACGTTTTACGCGCTGCCGCAGGCGCCGCAGCAATACAAGCAGCTCCTTCAGGTCGCGGGGCTCGAGAAGTATTTCCAAATCGCGCGCTGCTTCCGCGACGAGGACCTGCGCGCCGACCGCCAGCCGGAGTTCACGCAGATCGACGTCGAGGCGTCGTTCATCACCGACGTGGAAATCCAGACGCTCATTGAGGGCCTGCTCGTGCGCATTTTCAAGGAAGCACGCGGCGTGGACATCCCGGTGCCGTTCCCGCGCATGCCGTATTCCGAGGCGATGAACCGCTACGGCAGCGACAAGCCCGACACGCGTTTTGCGATCGAACTCGTCGAGCTGACGGATATTTTCACGGCGTCCACGTTCAAGGTGTTCGCGTCCGTCGCGAGCAGCGGTGGCACGATCAAGGCGATCAACGCGAAGGGCGCCGCCGCGCTGCTCAGCAAGGAGCAGCTCAAGAAATGGGAGGAGTGGGTGAAGACCGAATTCGGCGCGAAGGGCCTCGCCTACATCAAGTGGAGCGCGGGTGGTGAGTGGGAGTCGCCCATCGTGAAATTCTTCAGCGACGCCGAGAAGAAGGCGCTCGCCGAGCGCATGGGCTTTGCCGAGGGCGACGTGCTCTTCTTCGGTGCCGATGCAAAGCTCGAGCCCGTCTGCGAAATCCTCGGCCGCGTGCGTCTGCGCTGCGCCGAACTGCTCGGCCTCCTCGCCGAGAAGAAGGACCAGCTCAACTTCCTGTGGGTCGTGGATTTTCCGCTGCTCGCCTTCTCGCCCGAGGACAACCACTGGGTCGCCGTCCATCACCCCTTCACGCGCCCGAAGGCCGAGGACGTGGCCGCGATGGAAGCCGGCGAATACGGCAAAGTCCGCGCAGTCGCGTATGACGTCGTGCTCAACGGCGTCGAACTCGGCGGCGGCTCGATCCGAATCCACGAAAAGGATCTCCAGGCGAAGCTCTTCGAGGTGCTCGGCGTGAATGCCGAGGAGCAGCAGGTGAAATTCGGCCATCTGCTGAAGGCGTTCAGCTTCGGCGCCCCGCCGCACGGCGGCATCGCGCTCGGGCTGGATCGCCTCGTCATGCTGATCACCGGCGCCAGCAGCATTCGCGAAGTCATCGCCTTCCCGAAGAACAACCGCGGTGCGGACCTGATGACGCATTCGCCCGTCGAGGTGGACTTCAAGCAGCTCCGCGAGATTTACATCCAGAGCACGGCGAAGAAGGCCTAGAGCTGCGTCCCGTCAAGGAACGCCTTTCCCTCGGAGAAGCGCACGATGTTCTCCGAGGTCACGCGCGCGATTTCCGTCAGTGCCTCATGCGTGAGGAATGCCTGGTGCGCGGTGATGAGCACATTCGGAAACGTGAGCAGCCGGGACAGCTCGTCGTCCTGCAGCACGAGGCCGGAGAGGTCCTCGAAGAAGATGCCTTCCTCCTCCTCATACACGTCGAGCGCCACGCCGCCGAGCTGGCCGGACTTCAGCGCGTCGATGACCGCGCTCGTGTCGATGAGCTTGCCGCGGCTCGTGTTCACGAGGTGCGCGCCCGGCTTCATGTGGCCGATGGATTTTTCGTTGATGAGGTAGTGGCTCTGCGGCGTGAGCGGAAGGTGCAGCGAGACGACGTCGCTGTGCGCGAGCAGGCCGTGGAAATCCGTGTAGGTCACGCCGCGCGCCGCCGCCCATTCCGCGGACGGGAACGGATCGTAGGCGAGCAGCCGTGTGCCGAAGCCGGCAAAAATCTCCGCGGTGATCCTGCCGATGCGCCCGGTGCCGACAATCCCGACGGTCTTGCCGTGGAGGTCGAAGCCGACGAGCCCGCTGAGTGAAAAATTCTGGTCGCGGACGCGGTGGTAGGCGCGGTGAATCTTCCGGTTCAGCGCGAGCAGCAGCGCGACGGTGTGCTCGGCGACCGCGTGCGGCGAATACGCGGGCACGCGCACCACGGGGATGCCGCTTTCCTTCGCGGCCGCGAGGTCCACGTTGTTGTAGCCNAGGACCCAGTTGGAAACCGCGTCGGTCGTCGCCTGACGCCGCGCGTCGCCCTGCGGGATGTTCTTCTCGATGAATGCGAGCGCCTCGGAGGGAGATTCGCGCGCCCATGAAGACACCGCCCGGCGCAGCACATCGTCGCGCGCACCGCCGATGGGGAGCGTCGCAGCGAGTTCGGCGGCGGCCTTCGGGTTCTGCCACGAGAGCTGGTTGGCGACCTGCTGGACGGCTTCCGTGCGGCTCTGGCCCTCGGGGATCTGGCTGAGCAGCCGCATCGCCTGCTCCTGATCCTTCTGCGCGGTTGAGGTCAGGATGTTTGAAAACGCCTGCGTCCGAGCCTCGCCCGCGGGCATGCTGGTCGCCGCGCTCATCGCGGAGTCGGGATCCGATTCCGCCCAGCGCCCGAGCACGACTGCCATCGCGCGATTGCGCGTGCCGATCTCCGGCACCTGCTGGAGCCAGTCGAGCGCGGCCTGCGGATTCTTTTCCGCCCAGCGCCCCGCCACGGCAGTGATCGCCTGCTGCCGGCCCTCTCCCATCGGCAGCGCGAGCGCCTGCTGGGATGCGAGCAGCGGATCCCGTCCGCCCCAGTCTTGGAAAATCTGACGATAGACATCCTGCGAACGCATCTCCGCCGGCAGCGCCTTCACCCATGCGAGCGCCGCGCTGGCGTCCGTCTGCACCATGCCGGAGGCGACGCCCGCAATCGCCGTCTGCTGCTCCTTGCCCGTCGGCAGGCTGAGCGCCCACGCCTTTGCCGCCGCGCCATCCTTGCGCGCCCACTCGCTCGCCGCGGAGGTGAGCGCAAAATCCCGCTCCCACCGGCTCGAGCCCTTCATGCCGAGCGCGTATTTCGCCGCCGCCTGCGGATCGAACTCCGCCCACCGCGCCACGATCATCGGCACCATGCCTCCCCAGTCGCTGCCGACCCTTTTCTTCGCGAGTTCGAGTGCGGCCTGGATGTCCTCGGGCCCGATTTTTTCCACGGCGGAGAAGACCGAGCGGAATTTCCGCATGTCGTTCGGCTGCTGCATCGCCGCCAGCAGCGAGGAAAGGATGCGCCCTCGTCGCTCTTCCGGGGTCAGGCCGGCGTCATTCGCGCCGCCGCGTCTCGGTGCCGCTCGTGCCCGCTGCCGAATTCGCGCTCCCATGTCCGTCCGCCTTTTCACCGCCCGGCGAGCCGCCCATGAAAAATCCCGCGGCCCAAGCGGCGGCGGCGACCGCCACAAAGAGGAGGAGTTTCACGGCGGGCTTCATCGGAAGGGTGCGCGGAGCATCGCCTGCTGCACCCGCCGCTCAAGCGCGAACATTCGCGCCGACATCACTTCGCTGGCGGGCGCAATGTGATGGCGTGCTCGTCGGCAGTGACTTCATAGCCCGCGAGCGCAGCGATGTAGCGCAGTGCTTCCGAGAGCGGAACCTCACTGAGGCTCAGCGTGATTTGCGGAGCGCCTCCCTTCGCCGCCGGCATGAGGACGAGGTTCACGCCCTTCCTTTCGGGGTCCAGCGCCGCGGATTTTTCGCGCAGAAAATCCAATGCCTCCGACAGGGTCGCGTCGCGGAAGTCGAGCTTCGGCAAAATGATCGCTGCCGCCCTTTTCAACGCCGCACCCGCGGGTTGAGCCGGCACCGGTGCCTTTGGCGCGTCGTTCCTCGGCGCCGCCCTCGCCTCCTGTTTCGGCAAGACCACGAAGGCAAACGGCTCCCGCTTGATTTCCGCGCCGGCTTAAACCGTGACGTAGCGCAACTTCGTTTCAGCGGTGTCCTTGAGCGAAAGGGTGACCTTCATCGCCGCGAGGTGGCCGCCGCCCTTCAGCACGATGTTCACGCCTTTGCCGGCAGGGTCGAGCTTCTTGCTCTGGATGACGAGGTATTCGACGATCTCCTGCAGCGTCGCGTCGCGGAAATCCACCTGCGGCAAAACCCACGGCGCATCCGCCTTTGCTGCCGGTGCCGCAGCGGTGGCCTGGGTGTCCGCGGCCACGGGCTTCGGCGTAATCTGGGCAGCCTCCGTGCGGATGACGGCGCCGGGAGTCTCGATTTTCACGCCGCCGCTCACGTCGAGCGTGCCGGTCTTCTTGTCGAACGTCGCCGAATCGGACTGCACCTCGATCGGCTGGGGAATTCCCGGCTGCTGCGGAGTTGGTTTGACGGGCTTCGCGGAGACGAGCACCACGAGCTGCTTCTCGACAGGCCGGTCTGCCTTCGCTCTCGGATCCTTCATGGACATCCCGCCTCCGTGGAGCACGACTGTGTGCCCGGCATTCACGGTGATGGTCGTCTCCATTTTCCGCGTCGTGAAGACGGGCTGCTGGCGCGCATCGTCCGCCTTCGCCGTGACGTTCGTGCCGAACGCGACGAAGCGCTCCAGTTCCGTCACCTCCGGCGCCATGCGCATCGTGATGGAGCCGTCGGCATTGATCGCCGGTGTCACGGTGAAGGACATGCCGCAGAGCTTCGTCGCGAAGTCCTTCGGCTTCCACTCGCCGGTCTTTGCGTCCTTGTCCCAGCTCGTCGGGTAACGCATCTCGCGGCCGATCTCGATCTTCGCCTCGTTTCCCGAGGTGGTGACGACGCGCGGCGAGGAGAGCACGTCAGCGCCTTCGAGCTTCTGGAGCGCCTGCGCGGCGGCTTCCTGCTCCGCTGCGGGTGCATTGAGGAGCCCTGCGAGCCGGGCGTCGCTTGCCGGCACTTCGATGAACTTCGCCGAGACTTCGATTTGCGTCGGCGCGTCTCCGCCTTTGCCCTCCGGCGATTTCTTCGCGTCCGCACCGCTGAGTTGCGCGGCAGTGGAAAGTGCGAGCGCCGCCGCGGCGAGTGCGGCTCCGGCGAATGCCCCGCGTGAGTTGCGCGGGCCGCGGTCGCGGGAGGAGTCCACGATGGCCGTCACGCGTGATTCGAGCGTCGAGGACTGTGCCATCGCGAGGGCGTGGCGTTCGGCAAACCCCTCGCCGCGCAGCACGCGCACCGCCTCCACGAGCTGCAGCGCGTATTCGTCCGCGGACGCGCCCGCGTTCAGCACGAGATCGTCGCACGCATGCTCCTGCGCGAGCCGCATCCGGCGCGCGGCGAGCCATGCGAATGGATTCGGCCAGTGCAGCGCGCACGCGATGTCCGCAAGCAGCCGCGCCGCGCAGTCGCGCCGCACGATGTGGCCGAACTCATGCCGCAGCGCGCGGGCGAGCCGGCTGTCGCTCCACTCCGCCGCGTCGTCCGGCAGAAGCACGACGGGCTTCCGCATCCCTGTGACGAATGGCACGCGGCAACTCCCGCTCTGGCGCACCTCGGCCTGCACGCGGCAGGCCGCCTTGAGGGCGCGCACTTTCGCCGCGAGCGACGAATCGGAAATCTCCCGGCTGCCCCGCACCAGCGCACGGAGGCGCAGGGAAACGAAGGCGCGGCGCGCGAGCAGCAGCGCCGCTCCCGTGAGCCAAACAAGGACGACGACGCGGCCCCATGGCACTGCCGGCGAAGTGCGCACCGGCGCGGGCTCCGGTGCCTGTTCCGCAACGGCCGGGATGCCGGTGCCCGGAGGTTGGATGATATCGGGCAGCATCACCGTCAGCTTCGTCGAGGGGCGCTCGAGTTCGAGGCTCCACCACGGCGTCACGAGCTTCGTGAATGGGAGCAACAGCAGCGCGGCGAAAACGGCGGCGAGGACCGAGTGGCGGTTTGCCGCGGAGGAGCGGCGCATCGCGGCATGCAGCGCGAGGCCGGCGAGCGTGAGTGCGGCTCCCTTTGCGAGGAGTTCGAGGAGGGCTGGGAGTGGGAATTGTGGGTTCATGGGATTGGGGTTGTCTGGGGCTATTTGCTCTTTGCCTTGCGAATGATGTTCTCGATGCGCTTCAGCTCCTCGGCCGGCAGCTTGCCGTCGGCGGTGTCCACCAGCGCGGCGACCGCGTCGGCGAACGAGCCCTCGAAGAACGTCTGCACAACGCGCTTCAGCGCCGAGCGGCTCTCCACGGCGCGCGAGCGCGTGGGCAGATACACGAAGCGCGGGCCGTCCTCGCGGTGCCTCAGGTGGCCCTTCTCCTCGAGGATGCGAAGCAGCGTGCGCACGGTGGAATGCGCGGGCTTGTCGGGCAGCGCGTCGTTGACTTCGGTGGCGGTGGCTTCGCCGCGGGCGAAGATGATGTCCATAATCTGCCGTTCCCTGCGGCTGAGATGGTGGGTGCTGGATGACATGTTAAATTTTTAACACGGCATGCGCGGGCGCGTCAACGCGATTGTTAAAAAATTAACAGCATGTCGCCGCCGCGCCGTTCGGTGCCTCAGGCGGTTTGGAAGGCGCGGCGGTATTCGCCCGGCGTGAGTCCGGTCGCCGCGCGGAACTGCCGGCAGAACGCGGCTTGATCGTAGAAGCCGCAGTCAGCGGCGACTGCGGTG
>JBGAPU010000058.1:0-37783 GCA_044221035.1 Chthoniobacteraceae bacterium
AGGATCTCGCCGGATTTGCTGACCGCGACGCCGCCGGGAAAATCGAACTGCCCGTCGCCCGTGCCGGTGCTGCCCCACTCGCGGATGAAATCGCCCTTCGCCGAATACACACTGACTCGGTCCGGAGTCCGCTTGTCCGACATCCGCGAGACGGGAAAGTGGCTGATGTAGAGCCGGTCGCCGTCCGCGGCGATGCCGCCGGGGTTTGGCAGCACGGGAAAGTGGGCGAGGAGCTTGCCTGCGGCGTCGAACTTCTGCACGCGGTTGTTGTAGTGGTCGGTGACGAAGACTTCGTCCGCGGAGTTGACCGCGACGCCGATTGGGAAGTCGAACTCGCCCGGCGCGGCGCCCTCCTTTCCCCATGCGGTGACAAACGCCGCGACTTCCGAGGACGCGGCTTTCTCGCGGGCGGCGTCCGCAGGCGGCCGTTCCGGTGCTGGCGCGGACTCCGCGCGGCTAGCGGCGGCGATGAGGCACAGCAGCGGGATGAGCGTTTTCATCGGCGTCAGGTCATCGGTGCGGTGCGGCGGCCGGGTTCACTTCAGCCGCTCGAACAGCTCCTCCAAGCCGGCGATGATTTTCGTGGAGGCATCCGCTTCGAGGCAACTGGATCGCGCGCGCCAAGTCTCGTAGCCGCCGAGGCGATGGTGCTCGGGCGTGGGGATGTAGCCGTGGTAGGCATTTGCGAGCGAGACGGTGAAGCTCGCCGGGTGACGCCGCTTCAGCTCGAGACCGATTTGCACGAAGGCCTCGCCGGGAATCGCCGAGACGCGGAGGTCGCCGATTTTCAGCACCTGCAGCGGCGCCGCGACTTTCGCGGGGAAAGCGCCGAGCAGCACCGTCTCCCGCGCATACACTTGCTCCAGGGTTTCCATGCGGGGCAGAGATTTCGACTGGTTCATCACGTCGCGCGCCTTCGCAATCTCGTCCGATGACGGCAGCCGGAGCCCGAGCTCGATTTCCTTCTGCGCGACGCCGAGCGGCACCCAGTCGTGGTGGGGCAGCGTCCTGCACACGCGCGCTACCTCCTGCGCCACGTCGTCGGCGACGATGCGGATTTGCTCATACGGCTGCTGCTTCGGCCGGGCGGAGCGGAAGTTGATGTTGTTGATGTCCCCGCTGGTGCCGTTCGTCATCATGCCGACGAAGGGCGGATCCTGCCGGTCCGCGCCGAGCAACTGCTGGATGCGGTCGGCGAACGCGCCGAAGTAGTCCGCCGAGATGTGTCCCGGGCCGACGCCGCCGACGTAGTGCAGCGAGTAGTTCGCATACAGGGCGACGGGTTTGCCATCCGGGCGCTGGATGGAAATGAACCACACCTGCGGGTCGGTCGGTCCCGCGGGCTGCGCGAGATTCGGGTTGTTGACGCCGGGATTGGTGCGCACCTGGTCGTCCGCGCTGCCGAGCGGGTTCACGGGAACGGTGCCGGGCTTCAGCAGCCACCGGCGGTTGAAGACATGCTGCGGCACATCGCCGTGCCCCCAGCCGATGCGCGCCGGCGCGAGGTTGTTCAGCGCGCGGCGGACGCCGTCGGCGATGCGCTGCGAGACAAACTTCTGATAGGCCGGATCCGGCTCGCTCTGCCCCACGGCGGTGAGCGTGCCGCAGGAATGCGAGTGCGTGGCGGACATCAGCATGGCCTCCATCGGCAGCCCTGTCGCCTCGTGCACCTGCCGCTTTGCGTCGTCGAAAATGCTGCGCTGGATCACGCAGCTGTCCGCGATCACCAGCACGAGCTTCGTCGATCCGTCGTCGAGGGCGAGGCAGCGGGCGTGAAGCTCGTCGTGGATGAAGGTCGCCTTGCCGTCCTGAAAGCCGCCATTGATCGAGGAGCCGAGCGGCGGGGTGATGTTGCTCGTGGCGGCGCCGGCTCGGAAGACGCGGGGCGGCTCCGCGGCCCCGCTGCCGAGGAGCATGAGTGAGCTGAGGAACGCGAGGAGTGCGGAGGGAAGGATCTTCATGGGGTGACGTGACAACCCGCGAGGTGCCGCTCCGCTTGGCGGGAAGGCGCGAATCGTCCCACCGGCAAGGGCGTCGCCGAAACTGCAATTCAACCCCGTGAATCCGCCCGGGAACGCGGAGCAGCGCTGCTAAGGCTCCTCGGTGACGTTGAAGCTGACGTTCGAGATGCCGACCTCGGAGAGCGCGTCGAGCACGTCCATCGCGCGGCCGTGCTTGGCCTTCGGCTCGCTGGCGATCACGACGACGGCGGGGGTCTTCGCAGCCTCGCAGTTCGCCTTCACGCGCATGAGCACGTTGCGGAGGTTTTGCAGCGTCTTGTCGCCGGGGGCGCCCATCGGCTCCTCGTTCAGCAGCACTTCGCCGGTTGCGGTGATCTGCACGACCTGCTCGTCGGCAAACGGGACTTCCTTGGCGGTCTCGATCTGGCCGGGGAGCTGGCAGTTCAGCTCGCGCTCCACTTTCACGGCGCCGGCCATGACCATGAAGAAGAGCATGATGACGAAGACGACGTCGATCATCGGTGCGATCTGGAAGCCGAGCGTGCCCTCGTTGGGATCGATGTTGACTTGCTTCACGGCTATTCCCCCTCGCGGTTGTAGGCGGCGAACGAAACGTCGCCGATGCCCGCCTCGCCGGCGGCGTTGAGCACCTGGTTGATGGCGAGCGCGTTCACGTCCTTGTCGCCGCGGATGACCACGCGGAACTCGGGGTTCGGCCCCTTCGCCGGCGTGGCTGCGCTCTGCTTCCGCAGGAGCGTGAGCTGCTCGGTCACCTGCTTGATTTCGCCGTATTCCTTGTTCTCGATTCCGTAGGTGGCCTTCTCCTTCACGGCGTCCCACTTCACGTTCACGATGGCTTCGTTGCGCATCATGTCGCGCTTCAGCGCGTGCGGCGCGACGGGGAGCGGCACGGGCTTGAATTTCTGCACCTGCGTGGACGTGATGCTCATGAAGAAGATGAGCAGCACGAGCAGCACGTCGATCATCGGCGCGATCTGGAACTCCGGATCGCCGTCGCCTCCGCCTCCGCCGCCAGCCATGTCAGTGGGTCCTCCTGTTCATGGGGAGAAATGCGGCGGGCATCAGGCTTGCGCGGTCTCGGTCTGGCCCTGCACCCAGTTCGGCACGGCGGCGAAGAGCTCGTCGTCGCCGAGGTGCGCGCCCGCGAGGTAGTCGTAGGGCATCTTGCGGTAGAGCGAGTTCACGGCCTCCTGCACGTTGTGGATGAGCTTCGCGGCGCGGTTGCGCAGCCAGTAGAAGGCGAAGAACGCGGGGATGGCGATGAGCAGCCCCGCCGCGGTGCAGATGAGCACCTCGCCGATGGCGCCGGAGAGCTTGCCGGGGTCGCCGATGCCGGAGACGTTCAGCGTGCGGAACGCGCTCTTCATTCCGAAGACGGTGCCGAGCAACCCGATCATCGGGGTGCAGACGCCGATGACGGAGAGGTAGCTGATGAAATACTGCATGCGCGCATTCTCCTTGGCGACGGCGGCGACGATTGCCTCCTCGGCCGCGGCCTTGCCTTCACCGGCCATCGAGAGGCCCGCGCGGCACACGTTCGTGAGCGCGGAGGGGTTCGATTTGCAGAACTTGTGGGCGCCCACGTAGTCGCCGGCGCGGAAGAGGCTCTTGAGCGCGCTCAGGTGCTGCTCGGGGACGCTCTTCTTGAAGTTCGTGATGCGCAGCAGGCCGTCCACGATGAGATAAAGTGTGGCGACCGAGCAGAGCGCGATGATCGCCATCGTCGGGCCGCCTGCGACGAGGTCCTGCCACATGGTGGTGGTCTCGCCGTGGGCCTCGGCTCCCTTCGCCTCCTCGGCGAACAGCATGGCGGGGGTGATGGTGAAGACGAAAGCGGTGAAGAGGAATGGACGGATGGAGCGGAGCTTCATTGGGAGGTGGTGCGTGCCGGAATCTGTGCGGTCTGTCATTTGATGGCCAGCATTTCTTGATTTGTCGCTGCGAAATTTTGCCGCGAGCGGTGAAAAATGGGGTGCCGCTCGGATGCCGGCTGGATACGCTCGCTCCGTTTTGAAACGAACCGCCGCCATCGCATCACTCGCCGGAATCGCGGCAGCGATGCTCCTTTGCGGAGGCATCCGCCTGCAGGCCTGGGGAGTGCCGCTGCCCGAGGCATACCGCGCGGCGAAGGCGGCGCTCGAGTCGGGGGACGCCGGAAAAGCGGCAGGCATCCTCGAACCGCGCCTCGCGGAGGCACAGGGCGGGCAGCGGGGGGCGTTTCTCTTCACGCTCGGCGTGGCGCAGATGAAACTCGGCCGAAACGCTGAGGCGGAGCGGAGTCTCGCCGAGGCGAAAACGCTGATGGCGGGCAGCCCGAAGCTGGCGGAGGCGTGGGCGCTCCTGGCCGATGCGCAGGCTGCGCAGGCGAAGTCTTCCGAGGCGGCCCAGTCGTATGGCGAGGCGGCGAAGGCGTCTGCGGACCCCGGCAGCGCGCTCGCGAAATATGCGGCGGCGCGGATTGCGGAGCTCGCTGCCGCCGATCTTCTCGCGAAAGGCGACGTGCTCTCCGCGGTCGGCAGGCTGAGTTCAGCCGCGGAGATTTCTGCCGAGCGCGCGGATGCCGTCCGCGCGCAGCTCGGGGAAATCGCCGGGAACCGCCGGCTCCGGGGTGAGGCCACTGCCGCCGCGGTTTTTTCGCTCGGCGAGATCGAGCGGCGGGCCGGGAATCTCCCGGAGGCCATCGCCTACTACCAGCGCGTATTTGTGTCCTGGCTGAAGTATCCCGCGTGGGTCGCGCGTTCCTACCTTGGCGCTTCGGAGTGTTTCGACCGGCTGGGAAAGCGCCGCGAGGCCGTCGCCCACCTGCAGGAGATGCTGCGGAAGGCCGACCGCTTCGCCGGCCTGCCGGAACTCGCGGAGGCACGGCGGAGGCTCCTGGCGTGGAAGCCGAAGAAGCCTTGATCGGGCAGGCCGCGGACGCCGCGTGTCCGCTCTGAGGCGTGCGTTTCTCCTGAGCAAGCGCATCCTTCACCGGCAGCAAGGGCGTCCAAGGCCCGGTGAGGCGCGTGTGCGACGCTCCGCGCCATGTGGATCGTCCGTCTCGCACTGCGCAGGCCATACACGTTCGTCGTGGCGGCCCTCGTGCTGCTGCTGATGCTCCCCTACGTGCTGCTGCGCACGCCGACGGACATCTTCCCGAACATCAACATCCCGGTCATCTCCGTCATCTGGCAGTATGCGGGGCTGAACGCGCAGGAGATCGAGCAGCGCATCCTCTACAACCACGAGCGGTCGCTTTCCGCGACGGTGAATGACATCGAGCATGTCGAGTCGAACAGCTACAACGGCGTGGGCATCATCAAGGTGTTCCTGCAGCCCGGTGCGAATGTGGACGGCGGCGTCGCGCAGATCACCGCGGTCGCCCAGACCATCCTGCGGCAGATGCCGCCGGGACAGACGCCGCCGCTGGTGATCCGCTACAACGCCTCGACGGTCCCGATTCTCCAATACAGCCTCACCAGCCAGAAGCTGAGCGAGCAGGCGATCGCCGACCTCGCGCTGAACCAGGTGCGCGTGGGAATCTCGAACATTCCCGGCGCGCAAATCCCGTGGCCCTACGGCGGACGCCTCCGCAGCGTGGTCGTGGACCTCGATCTGACCGCGCTGAAGGCGAAGCACCTGAAGCCGCAGGATGTGGTGGATGCGGTGAACGCGCAGAACCTCATCCTTCCCGCGGGCACTGCGAAAATCGGCGACACGGAATACAACATCGAGACCAACAGCAGCCCGCGCGTCCTCGACGATTTGAACAACCTGCCGGTGAAGGTCGTGAACGGCGCGACGATCTTTCTGCGCGACGTGGCGCAGGTGCGCGACGGCTTCAATCCGCAGACGAACATCGTGCGCATGAACGGCCAGCGGGGCGCGCTGATCACGATCATGAAGAGCGGCTTCGCCTCCACGCTCGACGTGGTGAAGCGCGTGAAGGCGCAGCTTCCCAGGGTGCTGAGCACGGTGACTTCGGATCTTGAGGTGAAGGAGTTCGCGGACCAGTCGCTCTTCGTGCGCGCGGCAATCCGCGATGTGGCGAAGGAGGGTGTCATCGCCGCGGCGCTCACGGCGGTGATGATCCTGCTCTTCATCGGGTCGTGGCGCAGCACGGTGATCATCGCGCTTTCGATCCCGCTCAGCGTCATCGCATCGCTCGCCGCGCTGAGCGCGCTGGGCGAGACGATCAACCTCATGACGCTCGGCGGCCTCGCGCTCGCGGTCGGCATCCTCGTGGACGATGCGACGGTGGAGATCGAGAACGTCCACCGCCAGATGGCGACGGGGAAGCCGCTCATCAAGGCGATCCTCGACGGCGCGCAGGAGATCGCGCTGCCCGCCTTCGTGAGCACGCTGTGCATCTGCATCGTGTTCGTGCCGATGTTCTTCCTCACCGGCGTTGCGCGGTTTCTCTTCGTCCCGCTCGCTGAGGCCGTCGTGTTCGCGATGCTCGCGAGCTACATCCTCTCGCGGACGCTCATCCCCACGCTGGTGATGTGGTTTTACCGCAACTCGCCCTATCACAGCCACGATGGCGACGCGCCGAACGCCGCACCGCCGAAGGGATGGACTGCTCCGTTCGTGATGTTTCAGCGGCTCTTCGAGCGCGGCTTCTCGCGTTTCCGCAGCGCATACCGCTGGCTGCTCGGCGCGGTGATGCTTCAGCGCGGAAAGTTCGCGGCGATGTTCCTCGCGGCGTGCGCGGGGACCTTCGCGCTCGTGCCGGAGATCGGGCAGGACTTCTTCCCGCAGGTGGACGGCGGCCAGTTCCGACTGCACCTGCGCACTCGAAGCGGCACCCGGCTCGAGGAGACAGCGCGGCTCGTCGAGCGCGTGGAGAATGTGATGCGCGAGGTGATTCCAGCGGGGGAACTCGGCGGCATCCTCGACAACATCGGCATTCCTTTCTCCGGCATCGCGCTCAGTTACAGCAACAGCGGTGTCATCGGCACGGCGGACGCCGACATCCTCGTCTCACTCGCCGGGGAACACCGCCCGACGGACGAGTATGTGCGGCTGCTTCGCGCGCGGCTGAACCGCGAGTTTCCCGGAACGATGTTCTACTTCCTGCCGGCGGACATCGTGAGCCAGACGCTGAACCTCGGTCTGCCGGCGCCGTTCGACATTCAGATCTACGGTCGTGACCAGACGGCGAACCGTGCAGTCGCCGCACGGCTCGCGGAGAAAATCCGGCGCATCCATGGGGCGGTGGATGTGCGGGTGCAGCAGCCTGCCGACCAGCCGCGCCTGAGGGTGAATGTGGACCGCGACCGGGCCGCGGAGATCGGGGTCAACGAGCGGGAGGTGGCGAATGCAGTTCTGCTGAGCCTCAGCGGCAGCGGCCAGGTGCAGCCCGCCTACTGGCTGAATCCCAAGCTCGGGATCCAATACACGATCAACATCCGTGCGCCGGAGCACGTCATGGATTCCATCGGCGCGCTCGAGGCGATTCCGATCAGCAGCGGCGGCCCCGGCGGCACCGATGCGCAGCTGCTCACCAACGTCGCCTCCATCGAGCGGGGCCAGAGCCCGCCGGTCGTCTCGCACTACGACGTGCTGCCCGTCATCGATGTCTTCGGCGGGGTGAGCGGGCGTGATCTCGGTGGCGTCGTGCGCGAAGTCGAGACGCTGATCACCGAGGCGAAGAAGGAGCTTCCGCACGGCAGCTTCATCATCATGCGCGGCCAGGCCGAGACGATGCGGAGCAGCTATGTGGGCCTCGGCATCGGCCTCGTGGTCGCGATCGTGCTCATCTACCTGCTGCTCGTGGTGAATTTCCAGAGCTGGCTCGACCCGCTGATCATCATCAGCGCGCTGCCGGGCGCGCTCGCCGGTGTGGTGTGGGCGCTCTGGGTGACGCACACGACTCTGAGTGTCCCGGCGCTGATGGGTGCCATCATGAGCCTCGGTGTGGCGACGGCGAACTCCGTGCTCATTGTGAGCTTTGCGCGGACGAGCCTGCGCGAGGGCGCGGGTGCGGTGGATGCGGCGCTGGGCGCGGGAGCCACACGTTTGCGGGCGGTGCTGATGACGGCGCTCGCCATGATCATCGGCATGCTGCCGATGAGCCTCGGGCTCGGCGAGGGCGGCGAGCAGAATGCGCCCGTGGGGCGCGCGGTCATCGGCGGCCTGATGCTTGCGACGGTCGCGACGCTTTTCTTCGTGCCCGTCGTGTTCGCGATTTTTCACCGCAACACGAAGCTCGAATCAACCCCGCCGGATCTTGCCGACGAGACGGAGGCGGAACTCGCCCTTCACTAATCTGCCATGAACCCACACTCCGAATACCTCGACGGTCCCGGTCATCCTCGCCAAGGTTCCGGCGTGCTTGAGCCACCGGAAATTCCGCAGAAGCCGCAGCGCGACGGCGCTCCGGTTCAGGAGCCGCAGCCGCAGGGTCCGCGGCTGGTGTGGCTGTTCCTCGCGGCGCTCTGCTTTGCGGCGGGTGCATTCGCCCTGGGGTATTTTCCGCGCGCGCGTGAGAGGGAGGCGGTGAAGAGGGAGACGAACGAGCTCGCGCTGATGAGCGTGGATGTCACTTCGCCCGGTCCGGCGCCCGCGGGCGCGCCGCTTGTTTTGTCGGGTGAAGTCCGGCCGCTCGCGGAGGCGGCCATTTACGCGCGCGCGAACGGCTACGTCCGCCGCTGGCTGGTGGACATCGGCACGCGGGTCGAAAAGGATCAGATCCTCGCGGAACTCGACACGCCCGAGGTGGAGCGCGACCTCGCCCAGGCGCGTGCGGAGGTTGCGCAGGCCGAGGCTGCCCGCGCCCTCGCGGAGACGACGGCCCGCCGCTGGACGGAGATGCTCGCCGCGAAGACCGTGAGCCCGCAGGAGGCGGATGAGAAACGGGCGGACCTCACTTTGAAGAAGGCGGTCGTGGACGCCGCCGAGGCGAAGGTGCGCCGGCTGGAACAGATGCTCGACTTCGCAAAGATCACGGCGCCGTTTGCCGGCACGGTCACCGTGCGGACTCTCGACGTGGGGCAGCTCGTCACTGCCGGCGCGGGGCGCGAGCTTTTCCGAATCGTGCAGGCGGACAAGCTGCGGGTGTTTGTGCGCGTGCCGCAGAATTATGCGCGCGCGGTCGCACCGGGGCAGACCGCGGCGTTGTCCTTCAGCGAACTGCCAGGACGCACCTTCGAGGGGAAGGTCGTGCGAACTTCGGGAACTCTCGACTCGTCGTCGAGGACGCTGCTGACCGAACTCGAGGTGGACAACGCGAAGGGGGAGCTGCTGGCCGGGAGCTTTGCGCAGGTGCGCCTGAGCGAGGCGAAGCCCGACGCGGTGCTCACCGTTCCGGCGAATGCACTGCTGTTTCGGATCGATGGCACGATGGTTGGACTGGTCGGTGCGGATCACCGGGTTGCGCTGAGGAAGGTGTCGCTCGGCCGAGATTTTGGATCGAGCGTGGAGGTTCTCTCGGGGCTCACGGAGAGGGATCGCGTCATTGTGAATCCGCCGGATTCGCTGGTGGAGGGGGCCGAGGTGCGCGCGGTCAGTTCTCCTGCTGAGACGTCGAAGAAATAGGCCGCTGCAGCCGTTCTGCGTTTGCCTCAGGCGCGCGCAGGCGCCTATTTTTCCGGGATGGGATCCCCGTCCTGTGATGGAAACACGCGAGCCGGCCGCTTGCCGGCAAATGCCGGGCCCGATGGCGGCGTCCCGCGTGGCATGATGGTGAAGCACCGCCGCCGGGCGGCATGGCTGGTGATGCGGGTGGCGAACGTGTTCTTCCGGCTGGCCCGCAATCCGGTGGAGGCGATTGTGAGTGATGCCGAATGGCGGATGTGGGAGGTGGACTGCTTCCGCCTGCTGCACGGCCCGGAGTTTGCGGCGGACATGGGGGAGCGGGGGACACCGATTGTCTCAGTCTTGCCGGGTGTGGATCTGTCACGGCACCTGGTCGCCGGCACCCTGCAGCCTGCGCAGCTCGCTTCCGCGGGTGCGGAATTGCGGCGGGTGCACGGGCTTCGTTCGCAGCACTATGGCGGTGGCTGGAGCCACGGCGACTCGCATTCGGGGAATTTTCTGTTCGAAGAGGGGACCGGCAGAGCGCGGCTGGTGGACTTTGAAATGCGCCACCGTCGCGACGTGCCGGAGGCTCGCCGTCACGCGGATGATTTGCTGATTCTGCTGCAGGACGTTTGTGGACGGTGCGCGCGGGATGCCTGGCTGCCGCTGAGCGAGGCGTTTCTCGCGGGCTATGGGCGCGGTGATGTCATCGCGCTGCTCGAGAACCTGCTGCATGTGGGCCGCGGAATTTCCCGACTTTGGTGGGGCGTGCGGACCACTTGGATGCGCAGGCGGGAGCTGGAACTGCGGATGGGCGAGCTGAGGTCGGTCCTTCCCGGGCGAGGCCAGCTCCGGAGTGCCTCCGCGGTGCAGCGCGGCTGACTACGCCGTTTCGCTCCGCGGGCCGAGGCAGTTGCGGGTGGTGATCCATTCCGCGACAGGGACTCCGCCGATGAGATGCTCCTGCAATATCCGATCGAAACGCGCGGTGGTGACACCGCCATACCAAGTGCCTTCGGGATAGACGACGAGCCAAGGCCCGCCGGTGCAGATGCGGAAGCACTGCGCCTTCGTGCGCATCGCGCGCACGCCGGTTTCACGCACGCGGTGCTTGATGTGCTCCCAGACGGCTTCCGCCTCCGCAGGTGCGCAGCAGTCCGGCCCCATGCAGAGGAACACATGCCGCTCGGCGGTCGCGATGGCCGCTTTCTTGAGTCCTGCGTGAAGTGCGTCATCCATCCGGGAACCATATGCGGCGGGCGGGGGGACGGAAGTTTTTCGTAACGATTTGGCGCTGGCGCCAGTCTGAGCACGTGACCATGAAAACCCTGAAACTCATTCCTCTCCTCACTCTCATTGCTTCATTTGCTTCCGCCCAGGGCATCCAGCAGATGCCCGCCGAGCAGGCGGAGAAAATCGCCCGGAGAGTCACCGAAACGCTGGGCTCCGTGTCGGATGCGCCATTCAACGTGGACGCGGACGTCACAAAATCCGCGGGAATCAAGGGAGGCGGTGACGCCGGGTTGCTGGCGATTCCCGACAGGAAGCTGACCCCGGACGCCGTCGCGAATGCCGGCAAGTCCGGAATCGCAGTGGGCCAGCTTTGGATGCGCAAGGTCGTGCCGGCTGTGAACAGCGCGGCTCCGGATGCTGCGAAACTTCGCACGGTGACGGTGAGCGACGGAGATCAGCAGGCGAAGGTGGAGGTCTATTTCCTCGGTGTCGCCAAGAGCGATGCGGGCACGCTGGAACTCGGGATTTTTGCGAAGGACAAGGAGCAACCGCTCGTGAAGGTGCCGCTGGTGAAGACGGACGCGCCATCGAACTCAACGCCGATCGCCCTCGACGGTCACAAGGACGGGGAGAACTCCGCCGTGCTGGTCGTCGCTGTGTTCGGCAGCTACAAGGCCGATGTGATGGTGACGAGACCGCGCGAGTGATTTCCGCCGCGCCGATCGTTGCGAACCTCGCTTCGGATTTCCGAAGGCTACGGCTGCTTCTTCGCCGGTTCGCCGCGGGGATTCTTCGGCAACGCGCGGTTCAGGAGTGCTTCCTCCTCCGGCAGCAGCGGCCAGCGCTCTCCGAACTGCAGGTATTCGGCGGCTTTCGTGGCGCGGTTGGCTCCCACGAGGAAGATGCCGTAGTAGATGGCGAGTGAAGGTTCGCGGAGCTGCGAGGGCGAGAGCGTCTCCATGATTTCTGTCGCTTGGCGGGGACGACCCAGTTGGAAGAGGGAGAGTGAATACGTTGAAACCACCGACGCATTCACCGGGTTTTCCTTGTAGAGCGCCTCTGCCGCCTGGTGCGGCGAGCCCTCGTCGGTGCGTTTGAGGAGGGAGAGAAAAATGTAGTTGTTCCGCGCGGCGACACTTTTCGGATTCGCATTCAGCATCAGGCGCGCGATCTGCCGCAGCTTGTCCGTGTCGCGCTGCTTGAGGAAGCGCACCCAGAGGCTCTGCAGAACCCAAGTGGGACTTTGCAGGCTGGTGCTGGCGATGCTCCACAGGGCCTCCTCGGCCCGCGCGTCCCAACCCCACGTGGTTGCCGCGCGCGCCAAGGTCTCGAGGCGTTCCATGCGTCCTTCCGCGGCGACCATCGCATTTTTCCAAATCCCCACGGAACTTGCCTGGTCGCCGGCCTTTTCGACCGCCCACGCGAGAGTCGCGAGGCGAATGTAGTCCATGTGCTGCCATTGCGCGCCCTTCAGCGTTCGCTGGAGCTCCGTCCAGTTCTTGGAAACCGCGTAGGCATCCGCGACCGCGACCGCGACGGGTGGCCGCAGAAGAAACTCCGGACGGATCTTCGGAAGAATGGCCGGGACATCCTTCGCGTAGCCGTTGCGGTTCATCCAGATGATGAGTTCGTAGGCGCGGTCCGGCCGGTCCACCGCTTCCGCCACAATCCGGGAGCGCCAGATTTCGAAGTCGGCATCCCGCAGGGTCTTGAGAGTGGAAAGACGGAGCAGCTTGTCGGAAAACGGCGCATCCTTCGCATCGGCAAGCGCGATGGCGATTTCCCGGGCCTTCGCGCTTTCGCCATGGCGAAGCGAATCAGACAGCAGGACACGCATCGCCGGGATCCGCTCGGAGGATTTGACGCGCAGTTGGTCGAGCATCTCGACGGCGCTGGTGCGCTCGAGCGCCGAGCCGAGCTTGATTCGGACGGTGGCGATGTTGAGTTTGAACGTGTCCTCGGCGGGATTGAGGTTTGCGGCTTCGGACCAATGAAATTCCGCCTTTGCCGCATCGCGCCGGTTCATTGCGACCAGCGCCGAAAGGTGGTGGAAAAGCGCGACTCCATGATCTGCGTATGGGATTGCGCGAAGGATTCGGTCCGCGGCTGGAAAGTCGTTGTGGCGAATCGCGTCCGAAGCCCATGCGAGCGAGTTCTCCAAGTCTTCAGGTGAAAGCTGGGCGAGGCGCGCCCGCCATTCGATCGCCTGCGGCGAATGGAACGCCTCGAGGGATTTCGCAACGATCCGGATGGCCTCTTTGTTGTCCCGGTTGAAGATGAGCGTGTTGCGCGCGTCGAGGATCGCGTGCTTGTAGTCGCCCTTCGCGAAGTAGGAGGTCGCCCTGTCGAAGTGCTTCTTCTCGCGCCAGCCGTGGTAGTAACTCTTTGCAGGCGCCGCTCCGAGCCAGACCCCGCAGGCAAGCACCGCTGCAAGTGGCGCGACGAGCCAGAGCTTTCGTGAGCGCCGCTTCTTTTTCGTTCGCGTCTGCGGATGCCAGCCTTTGAACGATTGATCTGCGAGATGATCGACCAAGTTCACCCGGCGACCGTGGCATTCCTCGCAGCATGAGTCCAAAGGGAGTCCCTTGATGCTCGGCTGAAACTCCTTTCCACAGTCCGAACATCGCTGGAGACCGCTCGGCTCCTGCTTCGGCTTGGGGATGATGTCCTTTGGGATCAGGTGAAACTTGTCCGACAACCGCTCGATCAGGCGCGCCCTGCGCGCCCGGCAATGGTCGCAGCACTCGATTTCTCCAGTGGCGTCCGGGGAAAGCTGGTAGCGCGCTCCGCAGTCCACACACACACGCCGGCCGAGGCGCAACGCGCGTGCAGCGATGTGAAACGGGTCAGACATGGGGGCTTTGCAGAATAGGAGGTGCCTGCCTCATGCGGAAGAACACCAACTTTGAAATAAGTGCGCCCAGTCTTGAGCAGTGGGGCTGTTAAGCCACGACGGGAACTGGAATCGGGCGGCGGATCCGGAGCACAGCGCAAAGCGCAAGCAGGCCCAAGCCCGTCAGCGTCCCGATGGCTGAGGTCTCCGGCACCGGCACGACTACCACATCGTCGATCAGGTTGCCCGCGGCATCATTGCCTCCGATGAAGGAGAGCCGCTGGCTCGTGGCAGTGGCAGTGACGTCGAACGAATAGTAGGTCCAGTCGGTGGGAACCGGAATCGCGCCCGGGAGCGGAGGAGTCCCCCCGGTGAAGTCGGTTCCCCCCGTGATCGGATCGCCGGGCGAGGCGATGGTGCCTCCCCAGTTGACCCTCATGTAGTTGTTGGCATTGTCGCCGATCTGGTTCGCAAGCCAGAAACTGACGGTATAGACGTTGCCCACGGTGAGACCCGTGACGACTTGGGAAATATAACCGTCGTAGAGCGGGAAGTTCGGAAAGACTGCCGCGAGATCCCCGCTGTGAGGGCCTCCTTGGGCTGCTCCGGGATCGCCGTTCACTGCGGATGCGTAAAAAATGTTGTGGTTCGTCGCGATGACGTTGGGGCTGTTCGAGGAAGGCCCCAAGTCCCAGCCAGCGAGGCTGCCATCTTTCCAATACGTGTCTCCGCCCCCAACCGCCGTCCCACCTGTCGGATCGATACTGACGTTTGTGGCTCCAGCTTCAAAGCCTCCATTCACGACGAGATTCGCCCACGCTGACGAGCAAATCACTGGGCTGGACGCGAACGTGGCTGCGACGAGAAATGCGGCAAAGCGGTTTGGTCTTGGGGCGAGTTGCATAAAAGTGCTGGAAGAGTAGTGCGTTTTCGGCATTTGAGGCAAGGATAATTATCGCAATTTTCATGCTCCCCCAAGGCGCTGGTTGGGCGGACTGTTCCCGCATCCGGTCTGTCTTCTCCGAGCGCGGCAGAGGATTTTTGTTCAGTCAGAAACGGCTGCGGTCGTTGATGCGGGCGAAGCAACAGGATACTCACATTCCGAAGCCGAGGTTTCGCTTGGCTTTTCGTCCTCCTGTGGAAACCTCGCGGCAATGAACCAGTGCTGGCGGGGATCCGTCTGGATTTCCATCGTGACATTTCTCATCCTGTGGGCCGACTTGATCCGCAATCTGAGCGCATTTTGGGTCATAAATCCCCAGTATGCCTATGGTTGGACAGTCCCGTTCCTGTCGCTTTTTCTGCTGTGGGAAACTTGGATTACACGCCCGGCGCCCTCGGTGCCGCGGGCGCGCGGACTGGTCTTTGCAGCGATTGCGGTTCTCGCGCTCTCGCTGCTGCCGGTGAGCCTGCTGCTCGAAGCCACGCCCGACTGGCGGTTTGCACACTGGGGGCTTGCCGGTGCGGTGGTTGGGCTCTCGATGGGCGCATTTTATGTCGCGGGCGGACGAAGCTGGCTCGCGCAGTTCTCCTTCCCCGTCGCTTTCATCCTGGTCGCCGTGCCGTGGCCGGTGAAAGTGGAGATTCCCTTCATCGGGATGCTCTCCTCGTGGGTCTCGTCGCTGACGGCCGACGGGCTGAATCTCTGCGGCGTCCCCGCCATTCAGCGCGGCACCGTCATCGAAATCAGCACCGGGCTCGTGGGAGTCGAGGAGGCGTGCAGCGGCGTGCGCTCGTTCCAGGCGACCCTCATGGCCGCTCTGTTCCTCGGCCAGCTTTGGAATTTCCCGCTGCGTTCGCGCGCCATCCTCGTCGGCGCGGGCGTGGCATTTGCCTTTCTCTGCAACGTCGGCCGCGCGCTGCTCCTTGGCTTGGTCGCCGAAAAGCACGGCGTCAAGGCGATCGACCAATGGCATGATCCGGCGGGCTTCACGATCCTCGGCGTCTGCTTCGCCGGGCTCTTCGGGCTCGCGCTTTTGCTGAGGCCGAAATTCGGCCGCGCGCTCGCTGCCGCGGAGAATCTCCCGCCTGCGAACCCGCTGCCCGGCGCCTTTGTCCTTGGACTCGCGGCCTGGACCGTGGCTGTGTTCGCCGGCACCGAGATCTGGTATCGCAGCGCGCCGGCGGCCACGACGGCGTGGTGGCGCGTCGAATGGCCGGAGCAGCGGAGCAGCTTCAGGGAAATCCCCCTCACTCCGGAGGTGCGCGACATGAAGTTCGACGCCGGCCGGCAGGGACACTGGCGCGAGGACGACGGCTCCGAGTGGACGATGTTTTACTTCCGCTGGCTGCCCGGCGTCGCCACCTCGCGCATCGTCGCCCGCTGGCACAACCCCGACATCTGCCTCACCGCCGCGGGCTTCAAGCGCGTCGCGGAATACGCCCCGCTCTTCATCCGCAAGGACGGCTTCGAGCTGGCCTTCCGCACCTACCGCTTCGACGTGCAGGACCGCAAGACCTTCGTCTTCTTCTGCGTGTGGGAGGATCGCGCCGAGTCCGGTGCGGTGCCGGAGGAATGGACCCCGTCGAGCCGCTGGCGCGCCGTGCTCCAGCGCAAGCGCAAGCTCGGCCAGCAGGTGCTCGAAGTCGCCATCAGCGGCCCCGACAACGAGAAGGCCGCGCGCGAGGCCTTCGAGAAGCGCGTCACCGCCCTGCTGCGCCCCGACTCCATCCTCCCCGCCGGACTCAGCGCGCCCGCGAAGAGCGCGGCAGCGGCACCCTGAGCCCCTTCGCGGCCCGGGCCCCGGCATCGTCATTGAAAACGCGCCCGCTCCGGTGAATGTCTCCGGCTTCTCCGAATGTCCGAGTTCCAGCTCTCCTCCAAATACAAGCCCCAGGGCGACCAGGCCCAGGCCATCGCAAAGCTGACCAAGTCCATCCTCGCCGGCAACCGCCACCAGACCCTCCTCGGCGTCACCGGCAGCGGCAAGACCTTCACCGCCGCAAACGTCATCCGCGAGATCAACCGCCCCACCCTCGTCATCTCCCACAACAAGACCCTCGCCGCGCAGCTCTACTCGGAGTTCCGCGCCTTCTTCCCCGGCAACGCCGTCGAATACTTCGTCAGCTACTTCGACTACTACCAGCCCGAGGCCTACATCCCGCGCACCGACACCTACATCGAGAAGGACTCCTCCATCAACGACGAGATCGAGCGCCTCCGCCTCTCCGCCACATCGTCGCTCCTCTCCCGGCGCGATGTCCTCGTGGTCGCCAGCGTGTCCTGCATCTACGGCCTCGCCTCGCCGGAGGACTTTCTGCAGATGCTCCTCACGGTGAAAGTGGGCCAGCACATCACGCGCGAAATCGTGCTCGGGAAGCTCGTGGACATGCTTTACGAGCGCAACGACATCGCATTCGACCGCGGCCGCTTCCGCGTGCGCGGCGACGTCGTCGAAGTCCACCCCGCCAGCGCCGACGAGGAGGCCATCCGCATCGAGTTCTTCGGCGATGAAGTGGACCGCATCACCCGCTTCGATCCCCTCACTGGGCACGCCCACGAGCAGTTGAAGATGATCACCGTCTTCCCCGCCAAGCAGTTCGTCACCACCGGCGACCGCCTCCGCACCGCCCTCGGCACCATCAAGGCCGAGATGCTCGACCGCGTCGTCTTCTTCGAGAAACACGGCAAGCTCATCGAGGCCCAGCGCATCAAGCAGCGCACCGAATACGACCTCGAGATGATGCAGGAAATGGGCTTCTGCAGCGGCATCGAAAACTACTCCCGCCACCTCAGCGGCCGCCCTCCCGGCTCCCGCCCCTACACCCTCCTCGACTTCTTCCCGCGCGACTTCCTCCTCGTCATCGACGAATCCCACGCCACCATCCCCCAGATCGGCGGCATGTATGAGGGCGACCGCGTGCGGAAAAACACCCTCGTCGAATACGGCTTCCGCCTCCCCAGCGCCATGGACAACCGCCCCCTGAAATTCCCCGAATTCATGGAGATGGCCGGCCAGACCATCTACGTCAGCGCCACCCCCGGCGAATTCGAGATCCGCAACAGCGTCGTCGGCAACGCGAAATACATCCCCGTCAGCCGCACCCAGTTTGGCGGCGCGGTGGACATGCCCGCTGCGGTTGCGGGTGCGAACACGGATGTGAAGCCGAGCGGTTCGACGGAGCCGGTTGATGCGTTCGATGTTCACACAACCGGCAGGCCACTCGTTGTCGAGCAGATCATCCGGCCGACGGGGCTGCTGGATCCGCGGATCACGATCCGTCCGCTGAAGGGGCAGATCGATGAGACGATCGAGCTGTGCCGTCAGCGCGTGGAGGCGGGCGAGCGGGTGCTGATCACGACGCTGACGAAGCGGACGGCGGAGGATCTGAGCGATTACCTGAAGGATGTGGGGCTGAAGGTGCGCTACCTGCACAGCGACATCGACACGATCCAGCGGGTGGAGATTCTGCGGGCGCTGCGTGCGGCGGAGTTCGACATCCTCGTGGGCATCAATCTGCTGCGCGAAGGGCTGGACCTGCCGGAGGTTTCGCTCGTGGTGATCCTGGACGCGGACAAGGAGGGCTACCTGCGCTCGCAGACTTCGCTGATCCAGACCGCCGGACGCGCGGCGCGCCATGTGAACGGGCAGGTCTATCTTTTCGCCGACGAAGTGACGAAGAGCATGCAGGCGCTGCTGGACGTGACCGAATACCGCCGGGCGCGGCAGATGGAATACAACGAGAAGCACGGCATCACGCCGCGGAGCGTGCAGCGCGCGGTGCAGGAGAGCCTGCACACGATCCTGAAGGGCCGCGAGGTCGAGGCGTCGGTGGTGAACGAGAGCGGGGGCAATTTCTCGCTGAGCGAGACGCTGCGGGAGCTGGAGGAGGAGATGATGCACGCCGCGGCAAACCTCGAATACGAGAAGGCCGCGCTGCTGCGCGACCAGATCACGGAGCTGAAGGCCGGGACGGGACTCGCGAAGATCGAGCCGAAGAGGAAGCCCGTGACCTACGGCAAGCCCGGGCGCGGGGCGAAGCCGAAGGGGAGGGCGTGAGGAGCCCCGCCGCGTGCGCGGAGGATGGGGCGCCGATCACGCGCTGCTCCGGGAGCCGAGGCTCGCGCTGATGGCCCGCAGGAGTTCGTTTGCCATGAATGGCTTCTGGAGGAATGCCTCGCCGGGCTGCAGTTCGAGGTCCCGGCCGGCGATGTCGGGGCTGAACCCGCTCATGTAGATGATCGGCAGGCCGGGGCGGTCTGCCCGCACCTTGCGGCCGAGCTGGCGGCCGGTCATGCCATTCGGCATCACGAGGTCGGTGAGCAGGAGGTCCACGCGGTCGCGGTTCTGCTCCCAGAGCTGCAGCGCCTCGACGCCGTCCTGCGCCTCGAGAATGGTGTAGCCGCACTGCTTGAGCAGCATCCGCGTGCTGATCCGGACCACGGCCTCGTCCTCCGCCAGCAGGATGACTTCGCGGTTGCCCGACGCGGGGCGCTCGGGGGTGGCGCTGGCCGCCGGGGCCGCCGCGCGGCACTCGGGCAGGAGGACGCGGAAAGTGGCTCCCTTTCCCGGCTCGCTCGCCACGGTGATGCAGCCCCGGTGCTGCTTCACGATGCCGAACGTGGTGGCAAGTCCCAGCCCCGTGCCCTTGCCGATCTCCTTGGTGGTGAAGAACGGCTCGAAAATCCGGGGCAGCACCTCCTTTGCGATTCCGCCGCCGGTGTCGGTCACGGTCACACAGACATAGGGGCCCGGTTCCACGTCGGCGGCGGGCTGCTCCACATTCACGGCCGAAGTCTCGATGAGCAGCGTGCCTCCGTCCGGCATGGCGTCGCGGGCGTTGACGGCGAGGTTCAGCAGCACCTGGTCGAGCATGCTCGGGTCCGCATGGGTCATCAGCGGTGCCGGGTGCAGGTGCATCCGGAGCCCCACGTCCTCGCCGATGATCCGCTGGAGCATCTTCGCGATGCTGGTGACGGAGTCGTTCAAGTCCAGGTCGCGCGGCTGCATCACCTGGCGCCGGCTGAAGACGAGGAGCTGCCTCGTGAGCGCGCTGGCGCGCTGGGCCGCCGTCGTGATTTCCCTCAGCCCGTCGCCGACCTCGGGCGGCAGCCCGTCCCGGATGCCGATGAGCTGCGACTGCATCATGATCACCGAGAGGATGTTGTTGAAGTCGTGCGCGACGCCGCCTGCGAGCAGGCCGATGGCCTCCATCTTCTGGGACTGGCGGTATTGCTCCTCCAGCCGCCTGCGCTCGGTGATGTCCTCGATGGTGGCCACGGTGCGGATGGCCCGGCCCGAGGCGTCGCGGACGACCGCCATATAGACATTTCCCCAGACCTCCGAGCCGTCCTTCCTGCAGTAGCGCTTCTCCCAGTGATACTCGGGCAGGTCTCCGCGCACGACCTTCTGAAACAGCTCGCGGTCACGCTCCATGTCGTCCGGGTGGGTGATGTCGCGCACGCCCAGCTTGAGCAGTTCATCCTCGGTGTAGCCGAGTATCTGGCAAAGCCGGCGGTTGACGCGCCGGAGTCTTCCCGTTTCCGGATCCGCCTGCGCCATTCCGATGGACGCCATCTCGAACATGGCCCGGAACTGCTCCTCGCTGCACCGCAAGTCGGCCTCCGCCAGCCTCCGCTCGGTGATGTTCCGGAAGTTGATCACGATGCCGCCCAGACCCGGCAGGTCGAGCACGTTGGTGAAGATGCTCTCAATCCAGACCCATTCGCCGTTCCTGTGGCGGAAGCGGTATTCGATGCTCTTCGGTTCGGAGGGATTGCGCATGACTTCGTCCAGCAGCGCGTGAACCCGCGGCAGGTCATCGGGGTGCGTGGACTCGTTGGGGCTGATGGAGGCCAGGTCCACGCCCTCCAGGCCGAACATCCGAAGCGCGGTCGGGCTCGCGAAGACGATCTTCCCCTGCGGGCTCACCAGCACGATGCCGTCGGGTGCGTTTTCGATCAGCGCCCTGAACCGGCTCTCGCTCCTTTGCAGTGCCGCCTCCGCCAGCTTGCGCTCGGTGACCACCTCGAAGACGGCGACGAACTCCCCCTTCGCCGGGCAGTATGCGGTCACGGTGAACCACTTCTGGAGTGCCTCCACGTGCCTCTCGAACTGCGCGGGCTCCCCGGTCGCCGCGATCCGTCCGCAGGTTTCAAGCAGCCACGGGTCTGCGTCCCGCATGCCGGGCATCACCTCGCTCGCCCTTTTCCCCTTCACATCCTTCAGCCCGGTGAGTCTCTCGAAGGCCGCGTTCACCTCCAGATACACGAAGTCCACCGGCTTCCCGTCCTCGAAGATCATGCGGCAGTGGGCAAAGCCGTTGAGCATGCGCTCAAACAGCGACTGGTAGCGCCGCGAGCTCTCCTGCGCGGCATTCTCCGCCTGCCTGCGGAGCGTGATGTCCGTCGCGATCCCGTCCCAGAGAATCCGCCCGTCGCCGGCGTGCCGCGGCCGCGAATGCAGGTGCATGAGCTGCCTGTGGCCGTCGGCGCGCTCCGACCACACTTCCAGCTCGAAGTCCGCCATGTTCCTCGCACTCGCAGCTTCCGCGGTCGCCAGCATTTTCCGCTGCTCCGGCGCCACGAGGATCCGGAGTGTCTCCGCATTCCGCAGCACATCCTCCGGTTTCACTCCATGCACGGTCTCCACGCCCGCGCTCACGTGGGTGAAGCGCGTCTCCCCGCGGGCATCCTGCACGTATTGGAACACGTAGCTGTCCGGCAGGTTGTTGCTGAGGATGCGGAGCCGCGCTTCGCTTTCACGGAGCTGCGCCGCCGCGGCTTCCTGGCTCCGGAACGCCCGCCGCATCGCGACGCCGAGGAGCACCGCCGTCACCAGCACGAAGAACCAGCCCTTCACATTCTCCCAGAATGCCGCCCTCGCCTCGTCATGCACGAGATGGTGGAGGACCCAGCTGCTGCAGAAGATCCACAGCGCGCTCCAGAGGGCGTAGCACGCGGCGATGCGAACGGCGGCCGCTCCCGCCGAACTCCTCCCGTCTCCGGGTGGCGGCGGCCCGGGTGGGCCGCACGTTCCGTTCGGGGCGTGGGTTCTCGTCGTGCTGCCGGCGTTGGAAGGCATGGGTTCGTTGTTTCGGAATCCGGCCTCGCGACAACTGGCGATTCATCGCGAAGAGGAAGTCCTGCGCCAGAATTGAGCAGCCGGCGGACGACCGGCTTCCCCCCGCTTGCCGGACACAGCACCATTCTTGCGCCGCCCGGCGTCCGCGCATGGCCGGCGGGGAGGGCCTTCCATGCGAATCGGGGGCCGCCCGCGGTGGATGCCCGCGGAAGGAATTGCCAAGGCGGCGGCGATGGCGGATGAAACGCCCATGAGCACCACGAAGCCGCCTCGCAGCGCCTACGACACTGTCGGGGGCATGGTCTGGTTTGCGCGGATGCTGGACAAGGTGCGGCTGTTTGCGAGCGGGGAGCTGAGGCCGGATTTCCACGCGAACCTCGGCAAGGGCATGGATGGCGTGTGCTGCAGCTTCCTGCGTGTGGACTACGGGGCGCTGCGCGAGCGCGTGCTGGCGGGCGGGAGCGATGAGGAGATATTCGAGTGGTGCCAGGCGGGCGGGCGGCGGCTGAACAAGGAGGACATCTGGGTGTGGAACCAGTGCGCGACGCGGGTGGGGTGGCGCGACCTCGCGAGCGAGCGGCTGGCGAGGCTGAAGGCGGAGGGTGGCATCGCGCACCGGGACGATCTCGTGACGATGATGGACTACTTCGAGGTGGATGAGGGGAGGAAGCCGTAGTGCGCCGGTGTTTCACCCCACGAAGGAGCCGCGCGCGCGCTGAACGGAGTTTTTAAGACTCAAAGGGTGACAGCCGCGCTTGGTTTGTGAGAGACCTTTTGTGGAACCGAGATGGATCAACTGATCGACTACCTCCTGAAGTTTGAAGGGCCGATGCCCTATGTCGTGGTTTTCGCCATCCTGCTGATCTGCGGATTGGGCGTCCCATTCCCTGAGGACATTACGCTGCTGGCGGGGGGCTACCTCGTTTACGAAGGCAACGCCGAGCTGGTTCCCATGATTCTGGTGGGGCTCTCCGGAGTGCTCATCGGCGATGTCTGCGTGTATTGGATCGGCTACCACTTCGGACGGGGGCTCACGAAGCGCTGGATTTTCGCGAAGCTGCTGCCGGAGCCCCGCCTGGAGTTCGTGCGCCAGAAGCTGACGGGCCAGCGGGGGAATTTCTTCCTGTTCGCCGCCCGCTTCATGCCGGGCCTGCGGGCGCCGGTGTATTTCTCCTCGGGGACGCTGCGCATTTCGTTCCGCCGCTTTTTCCTCCTCGATGCGCTGGCGGCGGTGATGAGCGTGCCGCTGATTGTTTACGTCGCCTACGCGGGCGGCGATGTCCTCCACAGCGTGGTCGCCAAGGTGAAGAAGGTGGAGGGCGGCATCGTCCTCGTGGTCCTCTTCGTCGTCCTGCTGATCGTGGCCAAGTGGTATGTCGGCCACCGGAAGCTGAGGGCGATGCGGGCGAAAAACGCAGCCGCTCCGAACTGAGGTCCGGCCTGCCCGTTGATCGATGACGCTGGGTCGCCCGCGCTGCTAGGCCTTCTTCACAAAGCACGCCTTCAGCTTCACGCCGATGCCGTCCACCTTGCAGTCGATCTCGTGGTCGCCGTCCACGATGCGGATGGGGCGGGACTTGGAGCCGCCCTTGAGCACCTGCGAGCCGCCGAGCTTGAGGTCCTTGATGAGGACGACGCAGTCGCCGTCCGCGAGCACGTTGCCGTGGGCGTCCTTCACCACGCGCGGCGCATCGGCGGGTTCGGCGTCGGGCTGGGGCGCGCGGTCCCATTCATGGCCGCAGGTCACACACTCATAGCGTCCGGGGTGTTCGAGGATGTCGTCCATCTCGCACATCGGGCAGGTCGGTTTGCTCATTTGCGCGAGCATGCGCGCAGGCACGCCGCTGGCGCAAGAGCAGGTTGCGGCGAGCGGGAGCCGCGGGCGCTCACTTCATCGCCGCAAGCGCCTCGGTGGCGAGACGGTGCGCGCCGGATTTCTTCGGGGCAACGGATGCGGCTTTCGTGAAAGCCGCGCGGGCTTCGTCCGCCCGGTTCAGCGCGAGGAGGGCGCTGCCGCGGTTGCAGAGGATGTAGGCATCGTCGGGCGTGAGGGCGAGGGCGGCGGTGAAATCGGCGAGGGCTTCATCCGTCCGGCCGGCGAGCAGGAGCGCATCGCCGCGGCGGCTGCGGGCCTTAGCCGTGAGGGAGGCGGATTGGCTGTGCGAAGGCGGAAGGCAGTCGGTGAGGGCGGCGAGGATGAGGTCGCAGTTTGCGGCGATGGCCTGCGCGCGGCTGGGAGGCGTCTTCTTGTCGCGGAGAAGTTCCTTCTGCTGGTCGAGCAGAGTCGCGAGCGGCGCGGCGGCGGCGGCGCCCGGGCCGTTGGTGCGCGTGTGGCGGCGGAGGGCTTCGAGGCACTTCGCGATGTCGCCGGCGGTGGCGAGCTTGTGGATCTCGGCCGGCGTCGGGATGCGGACGGGCGTTCCTTTCGGAATCGGCTCCTCCGCGGGCTGCGGGTCTGCCTTTGCCGCAGGCGCGGGTCCGGCGAGGAAGATGTCGTCGCCGATGAGGCGCGAGTATTCGGCGGGCACCTGCTTGCCGCCGCTGCGCTCGATCACGCCGGCGCGCGTGCGCTTGAAGACCTGCTCGATGGTGAGGCCCGGGGTGCGCAGGTGCGTGATGAGCTGGGAGGTGTAGAGGCCGTTCGCGCCGTCGCCGTCGGATGCGGTGCGGCCCGCGTCGGTGGCGAAGGCGATGAGCGAGCCGGCGGGCGGGTTCATCTCGGTGAGGCCGCCGGGTCTTGCGGCGTCGCGCACCTCGGGGTTGCGCGCGGCGGGCGTGTTGCGGCACGCGTCGAGGATGACGAGGCTGCAAGTCACGCCGCTGCCGCTCATTTCGGCGACGGCCTGCTCCGCGTTGAAGAGCTTCGTCTCCGCGAGGAGGCGGCGTGCGGTGGGGTCCGCGGCGTCGGCGCTGTAGCCGGAGCGGACCGGCAGCAGGTAATTCGCGCCCGCGACGGAGATGCCGTGCCCTGCGAAATAGAAGAGCCCGACCTCGGCGCCGCGGAGCTTCGTGCGGAATTTCACCATCGCGGCGAGCAGTTCGTCGCGCGTGACGTTGTGCTCCTCGATGACGCTGAAGCCGAGCGCGCGCAGCGTCTTCGCCATCGCCTTCGCGTCGTTCACCGTGTTGCGCAGCGCGCCGACGGACGCCTCATAGCGGCTGTTGCCCACGACCAGCGCAACACGCGGGCGCGCGGGTGCGGCAGCCCGGGCCGCCGGAGCCACGATGGCGATGAGCAGCACGGGCAGCACGGTGAGGATGCGGATGCAGTTGAGGATTTGCACGGCGGCGGGTGGCGCGTAGAACGCCGGAACGCGCGGGCCTTTGCAAGCCGCCTCGCGCTCGCAACACCCATGAATTTCCTCCGCGCCATCATTCCCGCGACCGCAGCGCTGCTTGCAGGCTGCACGGCGACCGAGCAGACGGGCAAGCTCACGCCGGGCGATCCTTCGGCACCGTCGCAGGTGACGCCAAGCGAGGCACTCGCCATCGCGCGGCAGTTTGCGTCGCACTCGTGGCGTCCATTTTCAAAAAACATCCTGCATGGCAAGGACCGTGCCGGTGTGCTGGTGAACACTCCCGACGCGGGATTCCAGCAGCCGCCCGAGCGCGCGGGCTGGTGGCTGCCCGGAGAGGTGAACACGGGCGTGCCCTACAAATGGGGCGGCTTCGATGACGTCGCGTCTTTTGATGCCGCAGTCGCAAACGGCCTCGCCGCCGGCGATGTGTCGAGCCCCGCGAAGCGCCGCGCGGACAACGCCGCCGTGAGTTCGCAGGCGGCGGGTGTGGACTGCTCGGGCTTCGTTTCGCGCTGTCTGAAGCTTCCGCGTGTCCACGACACGACGCAGCTTCCGTCTGTCTGCAACGTGTTGCCGGACGCCCGCGAACTCCGCCCCGGCGACCTGCTCAACATCCCGCACCGCCATGTGCTGCTCTGCGCCGGCTGGGCGAGGCCCGATCGCACGTGGGTCTATTACTACGAGACCGGTGGCGCTCCTGAATACTGGCGCCCCGGCCTCAAGCAGGCGCCGCTCGACGCGCTGCTCGCGCTCGGCTACCAGCCGCTCCGCTACCGCGGCATGGCGACCGAGACGCGCACCGATGGAAAGCAGGTGCTCACGCGCGCGGCGCTCACGTCCGCGGCAACAATCACGAAGCCAACCGTGGGCGAGCCGTGAGGATGCATCTGCGCGTGAAGCCGGTCCATTCCATCGTCACGCTCGCGCTCTTGCTGTGCGCCGCATTCACAGCGGCGGCGGAGAAGCCGTTTGAAATCAGCGTCGTGGACTCCGTCACGGGCCGGCCGGTGCCGCTGGTGGAATTGGAGACGATGGACAACCGGCTCTATGTGACGGACAGCGCGGGGCGCGTGGCTTTCAGCGAGCAGGGGCAGATGGGCGTGCCGGTGTGGTTTTCGATGCGCTCGCACGGCTACGAGTTTCCGCTCGATGGATTCGGGATGACGGGGATGCGCCTCACGCCGCGTGCGGGGGAGAAGGCCGTGGTGAAGGCGAAGCGCCTGCAAATCGCCGAGCGCGTGGTGCGGCTCACGGGGCAGGGAATTTACCGCGACACAGTGCTGCTTGGCGAAAAGCCGGCGCTCGCGCAGCCGCTCACGAATGGCGGAGTCGTCGGGCAGGACTCGGTGCAGACGGCAATCTACAAGGGGCGCATCTTCTGGCTGTGGGGTGACACGATGCGCATGGCGTATCCGCTGGGAAATTTCCGCACGGCGTGCGCGTGGAGCGAGCTGCCGGCGCCGCGCGGGAGCGGGCTGCCGCCGTCGCAGGGCGCGGACCTGCACTACTACGTGGACAAGGACGGCTTTGCGAAGCAGATGTGCCCGCTGGACGGAAAGGAGGGCGTGGTGTGGCTCTTCGGACTCTGCGTGGTGCGCGACGATGCGGGCGCGGAGAAGCTCGTGGCCCACTACGCGCGCCGCGGCGGGCTGGAGAAGGTGTTCGAGCACGGCATCGCCGTCTTCAACGACCAGAAGGAAATCTTCGAGCGCGCGATGACTCTCCCGCTGGAGGAAAAATGGCGCTTCCCGCGCGGGCGCGCGACGATCGTGCGCGATGGCGGCACGGACTACATCTACTTCGGCGACGCCGGCCTGTGCGTCCGCGTGCGCGCGACGCTGAAGGACATCCTCGACCCCGCGAGCTATGAGGCGTGGACGTGCGCGGGCAAACTCGTCCCGCGCCGCAAGCCCGATGGCGCGCTTGATTTCGCGTGGCGGAAGGACGAGGGGCCCATCGAGTCGCAGGATGAGGCGAAGTGGCTGAAGACCGGCGCGATCAAACCGGACGAATGCCGCGTGTCGCCGGAGGATGTGGAGACGAAGAAGCGGATCACCCTGCACGAGGGCAGCGTGTGCTGGAACGAGTTCCGCAAGCGCTGGGTGCTCATCGCCGTGCAGCAGTTTGGGAAGCCGTCCTTCCTCGGCGAAGTTTGGTATGCGGAGAGCGAGTCGCCGACGGGACCATGGCGGCGTGCGGTGAAGGTCGTCACGCACGACAAATACTCGTTCTACAATCCGTCGCAGCACGCGTTCTTCGACGATGACGGCGGGCGCACGATCTACTTCGAGGGCACCTACAGCCACACGTTCTCCGGACGCGAGTCGCGCACGCCGCTCTACGACTACAACCAAATCCTCTACCGCCTCGATCTCGACGACCCGCGGCTGAAACCGGCGCAGGAATAGGAGCGCGGGTGTTCCGGTTTGACTGCCGCGGCGCGACGGGAAGACTCCGCCGCCATGAAACTCCGCTCCCTCATCGCCGTGTTCTCCCTTCTCGTCTCCGCCCGCGTCGGCATGGCCGCGGAGGTCGTCGTCACTGACCCTGCTGAGGCGGGTCCTGATTTCCTGCTCCAGGGTGAATACGTTGGCGAGAACTGCGGGGCGCAGGTGATTGCGCTGGGCGATGGCAAATTCCACCTCGTGGGCTGGGACAGCGGGCTGCCCGGTGCGACGGCCGACGCGAAGAAGAACCAGGAGATGGACGGCGCGCTCGAAAACGGAGCGGTGAAATTCAAAAACGCGGACTGGGAGGCGATGGTGGCGAGCGGCGAGTTGAAGGGCCGCGGCAAGGACGGCGAGGTGCGCACTCTGAAGCGTGTGGAGCGCAAGTCGCCGACGCTCGGGGCGACGCCGCCAGCGGGTGCCGTGGTGCTTTTCGACGGGAAGAGCGCCGACGCGTGGAAGAACGGCAAGATGGACAAGAACGGCAACCTCGAGTGCGGGACGGTGAGCAAGCAGGAGTTCGGCGACTTCACGCTGCACGTCGAGTTCCGCACGCCGTTCAAGCCCGCGGCGCGCGGGCAGGGGCGCGGCAACAGCGGCGTGTATCTGCAGGACCGCTACGAGGTGCAGGTGCTGGATTCCTTCGGCCTCAAGGGCGAGAACAACGAGTGCGGCGGCATCTACTCGAAGCACAAGCCGCGCGTGAACATGTGCTTCCCGCCGCTGAGCTGGCAGACGTATGACATCGAGTTTGAGGCGGCGAAGTGGGACTCGGACGGGAAGAAGACGCGCAACGCGATCGTGACGGTGAAGCACAACGGCGTGCTCATCCACGAACACGCGGAAGTGGATGGCGCGACGGCTTCCTCGGGCCGCAAGGACGGGCTGGGGCCCGGGCCGATTCAGCTTCAGAACCACGGCAACCCGGTCGTCTTCCGCAACATCTGGGTGGTGGAGAAGAAGTAGCCCGCGCTCTGCGATGGAACAGCATCCGGGAATCGAAATCGCATCCGGGCGCACGAAGAAAACCGCTGGCGGAGGGTCATCCCGGAATCCCCGATGAAACGCCTCCTTTCCTCCGCCTTCCTCGTCGTCGCATCCGTCACCGTCGCGTCGCAAGCGGGCGAGGTCTTCATCGAGGCGGAGAACTTCAAGTCATCCGGCGGCTGGGAGAAAATTTCCGGCGGTATCGCGCGGACCGCTTCCGGGACGGCGATGCTCAATGGCGCCGGCGGTGCGAAGGATGGCGTGGCGACGGCGACGGTGAGCATCAAGGACGCGGGGCATTACCGCATCTGGGTGCGCTACAGCAGCCATCCGAAATGGCGCGGGCCGTTCCATGTGACGGCGCTCGCGGGTGAGCGTGTGCTGGGCGACGGGCTGTTTGATTCCGTCTTCGAGGGCAAGAGCGCGCGGGACACGGAGATTTGGAGTTCCTTCGAGGCCGAACTGCCCGAGGGCGAGGTGACGCTGCGGCTGGGCAAGCACGAGAGCAAGAATGCGTCCGGCCCCGCGCGGCTGGTGGACTGCCTGCTGCTCACGATGGACGACAAGCTCGTGCCGAATCACCTGAACTACGGCGCGCAGACTTTCGTGCGCGTCACGTTCGGCGAGGGGCACGACAAGCCGGCCTATATCCACATCTTCGCGGACCACTTCCACGCGCCGTGGTATCAGCACTATTCGCTGTCGCGCGCGGGCGCGACGCCGACGACCGCGCCGAAGAAGACGGACCTCCTGAAGACCGGCGAGAGCACGCCGTGGTGCAATATCACGCCGATGGTTTACCAGGATTCGGGCGCGATGCTCACGGTCACCGCGCGGCACAGCTACTCGGAGCAGGCGGAGCGGATGCACGCGACGTTCGAGTTTGCGACGGCGCCGGACGAGAAGTCCGTCGTGCGGAAAATCGAGGCGGATTTCCGTCCGAGCGGCACCGCGATTTTCACGCCGCCGAACCTGCTCACGCCCGAAAATGTCGCGCTGCTGAAGACGGCGCACGAAATCGCGGAGGGGAACGGGAAACTCGCGGACGCGCACGCGTGGCCGACGCACGGGCGCAGGCCGGAGAAGTTCCCGTTCTTCGTCACGGCGTCGATGGGCTCAAACCAGTTTGCCCGGGACGCGGGGCTCGCTGCGCGCGAGCGGAAGACGCTCGGCTATTTCGGATTCACCGATGAGGAGCACCGGCGCATCGGGGGGCTGTGGTTCATGAAGGACAATTCCTACTGCCGCCCGGACATCGAGAAGATGAAGGCTCGTGCGGAGGCCGCTGCGGCGGAATTCAAGCGCACGGGCGGCGACGCGAAGGACATCGTCTTTTCCGAGCTGATGGACGAACCCGGCGGCCAGCCGCTCGAAGTCATAGCGCAGGATTCGGCGTATCAGGAGCGCTTCCGTGCGTGGCTGAAGGCGATGGGCAAATTCCCGGCGGACCTGCTGGTGAAGGACTGGGATGCCGTGAAAATCGTGACGGAGGCGCAGCGTGCGGAGTTTCCCGCGCTGTATCTTTTCTCGCAGCGCTTCCGCACGCGCGCGCTCGGCGATTTCATGGCGGTGCAGCGCAACCTCCTCGAAGAAGCCTACGGGCGCACGGTGCCGACGCTCGTGAACTTCAGCGACGGCGCGGTGTATGTGGCGAACTTCTGCGGGCAGGGCGTGGACTACTTCGAGCTGCTCGATTCGCCGGACCAAAACGCCATCTGGGGCGAGGACTGGGCGAACGGTTCGTCCACCTATCAGTGCGCGTCCTACAACCTGGACCTCATGCGCGCCGCGGCGCGCGAGCGCGGGCAAATCATCGGCCATCACCTCGTGGCGCATGCGAACCGCAAGGCGTGGGACATCAAGCTGAAGGCGACCAGCGAGGCTGCGCGGGGCGTGAAGATTTTCAACAACTTCTGCTACGGCCCCACGTGGGCGACGCACGAGGGCGGCCCCTACTGGCGCACGCACGTGTGGCAGGGAAAGCCCGAGACGTGGACGGCGAACGCGGCGGTGACACGCGAAATCGGCGCGGTCGAGGACATGCTGCTCACCGCGATGCCGGCGCCCGCGAAAGTGGCGCTGCTTTACAGCTCGTCGAGCGATGCGTGGACGGTCGGCGAAAACCTCGCCTACGGCTTCGACCGCATGCACACGTGGCTCGCGCTCGCGCACGCGCAGGTGCCGGTGGATGTCGTCGGCGAGCGGCAGGCGGAGAAGGGGATGCTGGATGGATACACGGTCTGCTACCTCAGCGGGCCGAATCTCTCGCGCGCGGCGGCGGCGAAGCTGGGGGATTGGGTGAAGGCCGGCGGAACGCTGTGGCTCACGGCGGGCGCGGCGGCGCGGGATGAATTCAACCGTCCGCTGCGCGAGCTAGACGACATCCTTCCGGCGACGCGCGGCGATGCGGCGGATTTGCAGAGGCACGCATCGTCGGGCCGCTACCTTGCGCTGCTGGCTGCGAAGGACGAGGTGACTTGGGAGGGAGGCAGCGCCGCGGTGCTGTCGGTGAAGCAGCCGCTCACTGCGCGCGATGGCGCGAAGGTGCTGGCGACCTTCAAGGACAAATCGCCCGCAGTCCTGCAGGGCGCGGCGGGGAAGGGCACGGTCTATTGCGCGGGCTTCCTACCGTCGCTCGCCTACATCAAGCACGCGCTCGATGCCCGAGACGCAGTGCAGAAGAAGATCACCGCCGGCACCACGCTCACGGCCGATGAGCAGAAGGACGCCGAGCTGATGGAGCGCACGGCGAACCCGTGGAAGTTCCCCGCGGCTGTGCGCGACTTCATCCTTACGCCCGTGCGTAGGGCGGGCGTCGTGAAGCCGATCACGTGCAGCGCGCCGCTTGTGGACGCGGTGTTCATGCCGCAGGAGAAGGGCATCCTCATCCCGCTCGCAAACTACACGGCGGAACCCATCGCGGACCTCAAGCTGAACGTGGCTGTCCCGCGCGCCATCGTGCGCGCTGAGTCCGCCGTGCGCGGCGCGATCCCGTTCAAACAAACCTCGCCGCAGACGGTGGAACTCTCGCTGCCGCTCGACAACAACGACTTCGTGAGGCTGAAGTTCGAGTGAGCTGAGAGCAGCGAAAACGACTCAATCCGATCCCCGTGAACACACATCCCAAGCAACCCGCCGCCACTACATCAGTCCTCAGCCGCATTCTCAGAACAGCCGCCGTGTGGCTGATCCTGCCGCTCGCATTCGCCCGCAACGCCGCGGCGGATGACGTGAAGGCGCCGGCGGGGCAGCGGATTTTTTACACTGGCCACAGCTTCCACATGTTCGTGCCGGCGATGATTGACGAGATGGTGAAGACGACCGGCATCCAGGGACACGTGCGCGCGGGGGCGCAGGGCATCGGTGGCTCGAAAGTGATCCAGCACTGGGATTACCCGGATGAAAAGAACACCGCGAAGCCTGCGCTCATCGGCGGCAAGGTGGATGTGTTCACGATGGCCGCGCATCTGCTCATGCCCGACCCGGGCATCGCGAACTTTGTGGACCTCGGGCTGAAGCACAACCCGAACATGCGCTTCCTCGTCCAGCGGTCGTGGTATCCCTTCGATGTGGCCCCGCCCGCGGCCGGAGAGCCCGATAGGCGCATCAAGGACAACGCGAAGCGCGACGCGGCGAAGATCGAGGATTTGCAGGCCGCGATGGAGGGCTGGCGCAAACAGATGGAGGCGCAGGCGGACGACCTCAACAAGCAGCACGGCAGGCACGTGTTCCTCGTCCCGGTCGGCGAGGCGGTCGTGAAGCTGCGCGCGATGGTCGTGGCGGGGAAATTCCCCGGCATCACGGAGCAGTCGAAACTTTTTCGCGATCCGATCGGCCACGGGAACGGGCAGATCATGGTGCTGGCCGCCTACTGCAATTTCGCGGCGATCTACCGCATGAGCCCCGTTGGCCACAAGGCGCCGGAGCGTAGCGTTACCGACGAGCAGCACGCGATCCTCCAGCAGCTCGCATGGGATGTCGTTTCAAAGGATCCGTATGCGGGCATCGCCACGGCGGCGAAGTGAACGGACATGCACCTCATGGACACAGCGAAGCTCCTCATCATCGCATCGCTCCTCGCGCCGTTGGCTGCGCACGCGGAACTCAGGCTTACGCAGGACGGACAGCCGAGGGCGGCCGTCGTGCTCGGGGATGGCATGCAAGGCGCGGGCGTTTCCGCAAAGGCGCTCATTGAAAATCTCCGGCAGATATCCGGTGCGACGCTGCCGGTGCTGGGACGGGGCGCGCGTGTCGAGGGCGGCAGGGTGCTCCCGCCGGAAGGCGCGGCGGCGGAGACTTTCATCCTGCTCGGTGAAAGTGAGCTGACGCGGGGCATGGGCTTCTCGCTCGAGGGCCTCGGCCCCGGCGGCATCGCCGTGCAGACGAAGGGGAACGCCATCGCGCTGCTGGCAAAGGACGACGGCAGTGACAGCCGCGCGCCCGCGAGCGCACGGGCGGTGTTCGCTTTTTTGGAAACGCTGGGTTGCCGATCACTCTGGCCCGGTGAGACGGGGAAAGTGATGCCAAGGAATGCGACGATCACGGTGCCGGAGCTGAGTCACCGCTTCACGCCTCCGATCGGTCAGCGGAACATCCGGTTCGCCGCCATTGATGCGCGCGGCGCGGCGCAGGGGTTCGCATCGCTCGGGGCCACGCTGGATGATTACCGGATGGCGAAGGAGGCGGCGTCGAAGACGGAATCCGAGGGAAGCTGGGCCGCATGGAACGGCCTGGGCGGAAGCCTCGGGATCGTCGGCGGTGCGGCAGGCGGAGGGTTGCGCGGCGGCTGGGCGGAGCACGGGGCGGAGCATCCTGAGTGGTTCGCGCTGCAGGCCGACGGCACGCGCGACCAGGGCAAGGCGAAGGAGCGCTGGCGGCTCTGCGTTTCCAACCCCGGCCTCGTCGAGCACGTGGCGAACGACATCATCGCGCGGCTCGGCGGCAAGGCGCAGAAGGCCATCTCGCTCTGCCCGAATGACGGCGGTTACTCGAGCTTCTGCATGTGCGACGCGTGCAAGGCGCTTGATGCGCCCGATGCCCCGAAGGTGAAGATGCTCGTCTTCAAGAAAGTCGGCGAATCCGAGCGCACGGAGGTGGAGCACCCAGCGCTCACGGATCGCTACGTCCATTACTGGAACGCCGTCGCCGAGCGCGTGACGAAGGTAGTGCCGGACCAGATGTTCCTCGTCGAGGCCTACAGCTACTACTCGGATCCGCCCGTGCGCGAGAAGCTGCACCCGAACCTCGTGCTCCGCTACGTGCCGAATACCTCCGACGGCTGGAAGGGCTGGCAGGCCGCGGGCGCGAAGCGTGTCTACTGGAGGCCGAACAACCTGCACAGCGGCTATCGCGACGGCGTCCTGAGCCCGCGCGCGCGCGAAAATTCCGCGACGCTCACCTACCTCGCCGCGCACGGGATGCTGGCGACCGACATGGACAGCATCTACCACAACTGGGCGACGCAGGGCCTGCACTACTACGCGATGGCGCGGCTGAGCTGGAATCCCGCGCAGAATTTCGACGCATTGCTCGACGACTACTGCCGCAGCGGCTTCGGCGCGGGCGCGGAGCACGTGCGGAGCTATTTCGTCACCGCGGAGAAGGGGATCATCCTCGTGCCTGGCAAGGGTGTGTTCCCGCAGATTGCGCCGGAGACGATCAGCCAGCTCCGCGCGGCGCTCGTGGCCGCGGCGAAGGCCGTCGAGAGGGATCCGGCGGCGCGAAAGCGCGTGGCGTTTCTGCGCGCGGGGCTGGAATTCACGGCGGTGAGTGCGGAGGCGCACCGCCTGGCCGACGCGATGGAGGCGGGAATGCCGGTCGATGCGAAGGCGGTGAACGAAGTGATGGACCGCCGCTGGCAGATGATGCGCGCGATTTTGAAGGCGCATCCGCTCGCGGTGAATGTCGGCGTCGTCGCGGCGAATGACACGCTGCTGGTGCGCGCGCTGAAGTGGAAAGGGCCTTCGGATGCGGCGAAGTCCGCGAAGTTCCCGCTCCAGCCCGGCGACGACTGGCTGAATGAAGACCAGAGTGCCACGCGCAATTGATCCGGTGTATCTCCCGACCATGAAAACGCTCCCGATTCTCCTCGCTGCCCTCGCGTTCACGCGCGCGGTGCTGTCCGCCGCGGACGCACCGAAGCCGAACTTCCTCTTCATCCTCGCCGACGACCTCGGCTGGGGCGACGTGGCTTTCCACAGCGGCAACGTGCCGACGCCGAACCTCGACAAACTCGCGAAGGAAGGCGTGGAGCTCACGCAGCACTATGTCTGTCCCGTGTGCAGCCCCACGCGCTCGGCGCTGCTGAGCGGGCGCTACTCCACGCGCTTCAATGTCACCACGCCGCAGAATCCGCGCGCGTATCGCTGGGACCAGGTGACGCTCGCGCGCGCGCTGAAGTCCGCGGGCTACGACACCGCCCTCTGCGGCAAGTGGCACCTCGGCTCGCGGCCCGAGTGGGGGCCGCAGAAGTTCGGCTTCGATCACAGCTACGGCTCGCTCGCGGGCGGCGTGGGGCCGTGGGATCACTCTTACAAGAAGGGCGAGTTTGCGACGACGTGGCACCGCGACGGCCAGCTCGTCGAGGAGAAGGGCCACGTCACCGACCTCATCACGCGCGAGGCGATCCAGTGGCTGGAGTCGCGCACCGCGGACAAGCCCTTCCTGCTCTACGTGCCGTTCACCGCGGTCCACATTCCGATTCGCGAGCCGGAGGAAATCGTGTCGCGCGTGCCCGCGGCGATCACGGAGCGCACACGGCGGCAGTTCGGCGCGAACGTGATGCACCTCGACGACTCCGTGGGGAAAATCCTCGCGGCACTCGGGAAGACCGGAAAAGCCGCGAACACGCTCGTCGTCTTCAGCAGCGACAACGGCGCCTATCCGAACGCGAACAACGCCGACAACCAGTATCCCGCCGACGGCTACGACAAGGGCCCCGCGGGCGGCAGCAACGGCCCGCTCCACGGGCAGAAGGGCGAGGTGTATGAGGGCGGCATCCGCACGGCGACCGTCGCGCGCTGGCCGGGGAAGCTGAAGCCGGGAAAATTCACGGGCGTCGCGAGCATCACGGACTGGATGCCGACGTTCTGCGCGCTCGCGGGCTACAAGCCGGAGCAGGATTTGAAATGGGACGGACGGAACCTCTGGCCGCAGCTCACCGGTGCGGAGCCGCCGTCGGCGCGCACGATTTACACCGCGGCGCCCGCCTACCGCGCGCTCGCGCTCCGCGACGGCGACTGGAAGCTCATCGTGCCGAAAGGCTCCGGGAAGGGCTCCGCGAAGAAGGACGCCGGCGAACCGGAGCTCTACGACCTCGCCAATGATCCGAACGAGACGAAGAACCTCGCCGCTGCGATGCCCGACAAGGTCGCCGCACTCCGCGCGAAGCTCGCCGAGGTCTCAAAGGCCGACGGCGACGCGCACGCGAACGACTGACCCTTTCCAGCGCCGCCGTCAGCGCGCGTCGCGGCGCTCGCTGATCTGCGTGTGCGTCGCGCGGTCGCCGTTGAAGAACACCGTCGTCCGCACAGTGACCGACGGGCGCTCGCCGAGGGCCTGCGTCTCCGTCCAGTTCTTCCCGGTGTTGAAGCCCGAGCCGTAGAGGCGCGATGGATCCTCGTCCGGCGTCATGTTGCGGAAGTGCGTGTGCGTGTAGCTCCACCGCTCCGTCTTCCCCTCCTTCTCCGCAAAGTCGGGGCGGCCCGCGGCGAGGATCACCTGCTCGCGCGTCATGCCCTCCACGGCATTGCCGCCGGGGATGTTGCCGGTGCGCAGGATCGCGCGGTGCGCGGGTGAAAGCTCCGGATGCGCGCGGACGTAGGCGGAGCCGGGGCTCGCGCATCCGGCGAGGAGGGCGGCGGCAAAGGCGGCGGTGGTGAGGAGAATTCGCATGCCGCGTGTGTGTGCCAGAGGCGCCGGGTGCGTCGAGCGCGCATTGCGAAAACAGCATTCGACTTTGCCCGCGCCGGCGCGGTATTGCGGCGGCATGCTCTCCCGCCGCCAATTCACAAAACGCCTCGCCGGTCTCGCCGCCGCCGCCGCAGTCACCGATCTCCCCGCACGCGCCGCCACGCCCGCCGCGAAGATCAAAGTCGGCTACGACAACTTCGCCGTCCGCGCCATGGGCTGGAAGGCCCCGCAGCTCATCGACCACGCCGCCGAGCTGAAGTGCGACACGCTCCTCATCAGCGACCTCGACGCATACGACTCGCTCGACGACGCCGCGCTCCGCGAAGTGCGGAAAAAAGCCGACGGCCTCGGCATCGGCCTTTACGCCGGCGGCTGGAGCATCTGCCCCACGAGCGTCCGGTTCAAAAACAACCGCGGCACAGCCGAGGAACACCTCCGACTCGGCATCCGCGTCGCGAAAGCACTCGGCTCACCCGTCTATCGCGTCATCCTCGGCGCCGCCGACGACCGCAAGACCCCCGGCGGCATCCGCGCCCGCATCGCCGACACGGTGAAAGTCCTCAAAGCCTGCAAGTCCGCCGCCGTGGACGCCGACGTGAAGGTCGCCGTGGAGAACCACGCCGGCGACATGCATTCGTGGGAACTCGCGGACCTCATCGAGGAGGCCGGCCCCGACTTCGTCGGTGCAAACATCGACTCCGGCAACGGCGCATGGACGCTCGAAGACCCGCACGACGTCCTGGAGAACCTCGGCAAATACACCATCTGCTCCAGCCTGCGCGACGACATGATCTGGGAGACCCCGGACGGCGCCAGCATCCAGTGGACCGCCGCAGGCGAGGGGCTCATCGACTGGAAAAAATGGGCCGCGCGCTGGGCCGAGCTTTGCCCGAAGGTGCCCATCATGATCGAGACCATCTCCGGCTTCGCGCGGAACTTCCCCTACAAGAAGCCCGAGTTCTGGGAGCACTACGACAAGCGCCCCGAGGCCCTCGCGCACTTCGAGGCCCTCGCGAAACGCGGCCACGCCATCCCGTCCTTCAAGGCCGACGGCCCCGACAAGAAGAAACTCGAGCAGGAATACCAGAAAGCCGAACTCGCCCGCTCCATCAAATACCTGCGCGAAGTCGTGGGGCTGGGGCTGAAGGCGTAGGCGGCGCAGTTGGAATCATGCCCGTCCGGTTGCCTGGCAAAGCAGCCGGCGCGAGGTGGAGCGAGCGCTCCGCGCACGCTTCGATGGATCTCCGAAGGGAGGAAACGCGCGCGGAGCGCACGTTCCACCGCCAGCCACCGGTTGGCGATTTTTCATCGGGAAACGGATGGGCGTGATTTGAAGTTGGAAGCGAGGAAGCCGGGAAGGAAAGCGCCCGCGGAAGGACAGGGGAGAATGCCGCATCCCTTCGCGGCTTCATAGCTTCCAAATTCCAATCGGGCGATTGCGGAAAATGAATGGCGGCTGCCTCGGAGCAACAGGCGGCAGCCCTCCAACAAAACTGCGCCGCTGAGGAATAGAACTGCGCAGCCATCGAACAAAGTCGAGCAACCGCGGAAGAGGATTGCGCAGCCG
>JBGAPU010000184.1:0-5077 GCA_044221035.1 Chthoniobacteraceae bacterium
GATGGCGGCATGCTCACCGGCAGCGCGCTCATGCTCGAGCCGTGGGGCGTGAGCAGCATCTACGGCATCACCGACCCGCAGTATCGCGGCGTGCAGCGCACCCCTGGCACGAACCTCGCGAACATGGTCCGCAAAGTCGCCGGCGCCGGCCTCCAGTTCACTGCGCACAGCGTCGGTGACGGCGCGGTGAAGCTGCTGCTCGACACCTACGAGGAGGTGAATAAGGACACGCCCATCCGCGCATCGCGCCCGTGCATCACGCACTGCAATTTCATGGCGCCCGACTCCATCGCGCAGGCCGCGCGGCTCGGTGCCGTCATCGACATGCAGCCCATCTGGTTTCACCTCGACGGCGCCACGCTGCTCAAGCAGTTCGGCAATGAACGCATGAGCCGCTTCCAGCCGCTGCGCGCGCTGTTCGACGCGAAGGTGCCCGTCGGCGGCGGCAGCGACCACATGCAGAAAATCGGCAGCCTGCGCTCCATCAACCAATACAACCCGTGGCTCGCCATGTGGATCGCCGTCGGCCGCAAGTGCCGCAACCTCGACGCCCCGCTGCACCCCGAGGGTGGCCTCACGCGCGAGGAAGCCGTCCGCCTTTACACGATCAACAATGCAAAGGTGCTCTTCCTCGAAAAGGAGTGCGGCTCCCTCGAACCCGGCAAGCGCGCCGACTTCATCATCCTCGACCGCGACGTGCTGAAGTGCCCGCTCGACGAGTTGAAGGACACTGAGGTCCGCGAGACGTGGCTCGATGGGAAGCAGGTCTGGACCGCGGGCCATTAGTCAGGGTTCCGATGACTATCGGTGAGGAAGGAAATGAGCCCCCTCCGCGCAGTTGACGCCGCGCATTGCCGCAGGTGAACTCCAGCCATGCTCGCCGTCCTTGCCTCCGTCATCCTTGCCTTCACGGTCTCATGGCCCGCGAATCTCACCGTCGCTGTCGGAGGCATGTCCGCCGAGGCGCGCGTCGTCTCCCACGGCTGCTGGCACGATCCTGAAAGCGGCTACTATCTTTACAAGGCGATTGATTGTGACGGCGCGCACGTCAGCATCACGCTCACGAAGGACCGCCGCATGGTGCAGGATTGCGGTTTCGAGGTTGCCCGGTTCGGCCGCAAGCCGGAGGAAGGCCCCGGCAAGGCCGTCGAGGAGCGGAAGATTGACCTCGCCACAAAGAGCGGCATCCGCATCGGCATGACGCGCGCGGAGGTGGAGGAAAAGCTCGGCAAGCCGGCGCGCACCGCCGTGCGCGGGGGAAAAAAGGAGTTCTGGTGCGCCCTCTACAAGAAGGTCGTGATGAAGGATCGCGAAACGGGTCGCGTTCTGCGCAACACCTACATCTTCAAAAACGGCAGGCTCATCGAGGTTTCCATCAATCTCGACTCCATCCCCGGATGCGGCGACGACTCGCTCTCGGACAAGAGCTGGCCGTGGTCAAAGTTTTGAGCGGCGCACGGCGATTCCCCGCGAAAGCGAAGCGCGCGCCGATGCACAGGGCAGCGGCACGCACGTGATTCCTCGACGCCGGATGCGTCAGTTCGCCGAATGGGTTTTCATTCCGTTCCGCTTGTGATGCGCGGGGTGCGGTTTCGCCTTTCTGGGAGCCTTGCGTCTGCCACCCGCGGAATTTTTCCCAACCGGTTTCGGCAGGAGTTGCTTCGGCAGGATGGCCTCCGCGAGCGCGGGCTTTTTCCGGAGGAACAAAAGCGTGCAAACTCCGGCGGCGGCGAATGTGATGAGGTATGCGGTGAGTTTCATGGTGTTGTTTCGGTTTGATTCTGAATCGCGCCGGCCCGCTGCGGTGGATGCGTCAAGCGTGGTGGGAAAATGCGCCGGCCGAAATGCACACCCGCCGTGCACTGTCCGCGCGAATCATCTGGCATGAGAATGCGCTCCCTCGCCCGTGCCGCCTGCCTCGCATGGATCCTCTGCGCCGCGGGCGCCTCCAACTGCCGCGCAGAGCCTGCGGACCGAATCCGGCTCTACGAGACTCCCGCCGGCGAAAATCCGGCTGCATTTTGGGACGCCCCGGTGGACGAGATTGGGAAATGGCCCCTGTGGAAGATCGGCAACGAGCCGCCAATCTCGGTCAGGACAGCCATCGCTCTCGCCGCCCGCGACTTGGATCGCGGGGGAAGATTCCAGCTCGAATCCGTCCAGATCCTCCATCCGGCGGCGACTGACCCGCGGCTGAATCTCAGGCGCGTGTTCTTCTTCGTCGTGCAGTATCAGCGGATCGATGCCGCCACGAATACCGTCCGCCGCAAGGTCGTGGTGGTGAACATGGCCGGGCAGATCGTCCCGATGCAGGCGAAGTAGGAGGCGGTTCCGGCACCTCTGCGAATCGCCCGCCGCTATTTCTTCTTTTTCGGCGGAGCACCGCAGCATTCGCGGCATTCCTTCCCGGTGCCCTTGTCTCCGCAGCAGGCGTCGCACTTGCTCGCCTTCTTGCAGCACGAGAGGCACTCCTTCGTCGTCTTGTGGTCCGCGAATGTGACCGGTTGAAACGCCGCGACGACGATCGCGGCCAAGATGAAGTGCAGTGCCTTCATCAGTTTGGGTTCTTTTGCTCGCGGGCGCGCTCGGCTTCTGCCTTCAGCGCCGCCGCCTTGCGTTCGCCTTCGATTCTCTGGGCTTCCGCTGCGCGTTCGGCGTCTTTCTTCGCCTTGCTGGCGTCGTCCTCCAGCGCCTTGGCCCGGTTTTCCAGCGCCTCCTTGCGCAGCTTTTCCTCCTTTGAATCGCAGCCCGCGGTGGCGAGGGCGATGATGGACGCGAGGAGGAACGATGTGGTTTTCATGGGATGGCTCATGCCTATGAATCGCGCGCGCCGCATGGCATGGCCGTATGCCCTGCGCGCGGCGGCGTGCTACGGCTGTCTCACCTTCGCGGCCTCGCTGCCGTCAAAGCGCTCTGCAGCCTTCTGCCTGCGGGCTTGACGCTCCTCCTCGGCGGCCTTCGCCTCCTTGAGGAATTCCGCCAGCGCCTTCTTCTCGCCGGAATACACCTTGCCCTCCTTCCTCGCCAAGCCCTCCGCCACGAAATTCGTCAGCTTGTCGTAAAGCGACAGCCTCAGCGTGTCCTTGCCTTGCTTTCCCGAGCCGCGCGACTGGAGCGCCGGCAGGATCCGCTCAAACATCGCATGCACATCCAATGTCACGCCCTTGGAGAGCAGCTTCGCCAGTTCCTCGGCGAGAATGTCCGGCCCGGAGGGAAATCGGAACCCGGCTTTTTTATGGTGTCTCATCGTGCGCGCTTGGGGTTGGCGGCGGCTGAGGATTTCAACCTCACCCTGGATTATTCTCAGGTTTCAGCGTGTTACCGCTACCGCCATTGGTGGGTTTTCATCCGCTGAATCGGACGCCGAACGTCGGTTGGATGCCGCCAAAGCCCCGGCCTGACTACCCTCCTTCCGCTTCGCTCTGCGCCGCGATCCGGCGGCTCACCTCGTGAGCGTCAGGAGGATGTCAGCATACCACGCGCAGTTCAGGCCGAGCGATTCGTCCAGATGCAGATCGCGGGTGCCCATGTCCATCCGCGCGGAATGCACCCCGAGCAGCTTCCACGGCAGCGCCGGGCTGGCTTCCGCGCAGCGCATCACCACCGGCGCGCCGCTGAGGCCCCGGTGCGTCCGCGCGTCGGTGAGAAAGTAGCCCTGCCCCTGGAAGCGGATGCCAAAGGACGAGGCGATCACCGCCTGCCGCACCACGGGGAGGTGGTGCAGCGAGTCGTGGAAGCCCAGCGGAAACCCCACCACCAGCAGGGAGGTGCCCGCCTCCACCTCCTTCAGGGAGTCCTGCAGGTTCTCGGTCGTGAAGCTTCGCAGCAGCACGGACGGCGGCAGCGCGGCGCGGTCCAGCTCGATCGCCGCCACGTCGATCTCGCCCCCCGAATCGCTGCCCTGCCGCCACAGGCCCTTGCCGTCCCGATACAGCGGCACCGACCACGCGATCGACCGCGTGAGATCCCGCGGGTCGGAGTGCAGCTCGATCTCGAGCCGGTTGGGGAAGTGCTTGCTCGGCGCGTCCGAAACCACGTGCCGGCTCGTCACAAAAAAGAGCCGTTTGTCGTTCTCGAAGAAAAACCCGCTCGCCCCAGTGAGCGGAGCCTGCCCGTCGAACGTCGAGACGCGCGCTGTGGTGAGCAGCAGCGGCTCGATGATGGGTGTGGCTTCGGGCATCGGGCCACTGTGGCTTTCCCCCGAGGTGCGGCAAGGACTTCTGAGTTTTTCCACTATTCTCGGTTCCAGATTCGGCCGGGGAAGCCTTTGAAATCTGCGCTGAACAAAAGGCGCCCACTTTCCGTGGTGAAATGCTCATTTATGGAGCCTTGGAAGCAGAACAGAGCGCCGAACGGGATCCCATTGACGGCGGCAATGGCCCCGTTGATGGCGGCAACGACCCCGTTGACGGCGGCAACGACCCCGTTGACGGCGGCAATGGGGCCATTGATAGGCAAATGCGGCCTAAAACGGCCATTTCCGAAAAGACGCCCTTTTGAGCACCTTTTCAGGGCCCAGGCACCCACCTCCCGTTCCGGGGCGCTCCTGCGCATCGCCGGCTGCGGCGCCCTTTCTTTGCCAAAAATAGAAGGCCGCCGGCACGGTCTCCCGCACCGACGGCCCGCTATGAACAACACCAGAGAGGGTTACTTCACCTCGGCCTTTGAGGCGGTGAGGACGAGCTTGTCGCCCTCCTTCTTGCAGGTCGCGGTCACGCTGGCCTGCTTCGCGCCCTTGCAGACTTCGTCGTGGAACTTCTTCGCGACGTCATTGGCGGCGAGGTAGAATTTCGTGGTCTTGCCGTTCTTCTCGACGGTCACGACGGTCTGGCACTCGGTGCCTTCCTTCAGCACGCATTTCGCGCACTGCGCGGTGCCGGTGACGGTGATCTCCTTGCCCTTGCTCTCGGCAAAGGACGGGGCGATGGCGAGCCCGAGGAGGGCGGTGATGGCGAGGATTGCTTTCTTCATGCGGGTGTCCGGGTTTTGGGTTTGTCGGTCGTGGAATGTGCGGCGCGCACCGCAGGTGCGGCCGCGTCGCGTGGAGTCAATCCGGTGCGCGCGGCGGTGACTGCAC
>JBGAPU010000185.1:0-5121 GCA_044221035.1 Chthoniobacteraceae bacterium
GCGCCCGAACATCGTCTTCATCTTCTCCGACGACCACGCGTATCAGGCCATCAGCGCCTACAACGATCCGCGCAAGCTCATCGAGACGCCGAACATCGACCGCCTCGCGAAGGAGGGCATGCGCCTCGACCGCTGCCTCGTGACGAACTCCATCTGCGGCCCCAGCCGCGCGACGGTGCTCACGGGGAAATACTCCCACAAGAACGGCTTCTACAACAACTCGAACAGCAAGTTCGACGGCTCGCAGGTCACTGCGCCGAAGCTGCTCCAGGCCGCGGGCTACCAGACGGCGGTCATCGGCAAATGGCACCTCATCAGCGATCCCACGGGCTTTGACTTCTGGCAGATCCTCCCGGGGCAGGGCGCGTATTACAACCCGCCGATGATCCGCAACGGCGAGCGCATCAAGCTCGACGGCTACGTCACCGACCTCATCACCGACGCATCGCTCGACTGGCTGAAGAAGCGCGACAAGACGAAGCCCTTCCTCCTCCTCTGCCAGCACAAGGCGCCGCACCGCGAGTGGGAGCCGCCGCTCCGCCACCTCGGCCACGACAAGGACCGCAAATACGATGAACCGCCGACGCTCTTCGACAACTACTCCGGCCGAGGCATCGCCGAGCGCGACCAGGACATGACCATCGCCAAGACGATCACCCCGCGCGACATGAAGCTCGTCACGCCCGGCACGCTCACGCCGGAGCAGAAGAAGGAATGGGACGCCTACTACGGCCCGCGCAACGAGGCCTTCCAGAAGGCGAACCTCTCCGGCGATGAACTCACCCGCTGGCGCTACCAGCGCTACATGCACGACTACCTCGGCACCGTGAAGGCCGTGGATGAGAGCGTGGGCCGCGTGCTGAAGTATCTCGACGACGAGGGTCTCGTGGAAAACACCATCGTGATGTATTCCGCCGACCAGGGGTTCTACCTCGGCGAGCACGGCTGGTTCGACAAACGGTGGATCTTCGAGGAGTCGCTGCGCACTCCGCTGCTCGTCCGCTGGCCCGGCGTGACCAAGCCCGGCAGCACCTCCCGCGACATCGTCTCGAACCTCGACTTCGCGGAGACATGGCTCGACGCCGCCGGCGTTTCCATTCCGAAGGAGATGCAGGGCCGCAGCATCCGCGGCGTGCTCGCCGGCCAGGCGCCCGCCGACTGGCGCAAGGCGTTCTACTACCAATACTACGAGTATCCCGCGCCGCACCACGTCCGCCCGCACTACGGCGTGATCACCGACCGCTACAAGCTCGTGCAGTTCTACGGCACCGGCGAGGACTACACGGAGCTGTTCGACTTGGAGAAGGATCCGCGCGAGATGATGAGCGTCTTCGACCGCACCGAATACGCCCCGACGATCGAGCAGCTCCGCGGCGAACTCAAAAAGCTGCGCAAGGAACTCGAAGTCCCCGAGAAGGACGAGCCGGAGACATTCGGCCGGGGAGGAAAGGGCGGGGGAGCGAAGCCGGGAAAATAGCTCTGCAGACTTTTGCTGCGGATAGGGGGTCTGCGGCTGAATGCAAAGAGCTTCTCTTCCCGCGATATTTCTGCTCTTATGTTTGTCCGAATCCTCCGGACCGACGTGTTGCCTCGCCTCCTATCACTCTGCCTACTGATTGCCGCGCTCCTGAGGGTTTCGGCGGATGCCGCACCGCTCTCCGGCACGAAGACCGTCGGCCCGACCGGAGACTACGCCAGCATCACCGCCGCCATCGCGGACGTGCAGGCGGCGGGTAACGGGCTGGGAGGCGCCCTCATTCTAGAGTTGCAGGCCTCCTATGTGAGCGCCGTCGAGACCTTCCCGCTCACCATCCCGGCGCTCAATGGCGCGAGCGCCACGAACACGCTCACCCTCCGCCCGGCCAGCGGCGCGACGGCGCTCACCATCACCAGTGCGGACACCACGGCGGCGACGGTGGATTTGAACGGCGCGCAGTTTGTGACCATCGACGGGCGGCCCGGCGGCGTTGGCAGCAATGCCGGCAGCGGCGGCGGCACCGCCTCGCAGCTCACCATCGCGAACACGAGCACGAGCGGACGCGCCGTGCGCTTCATCAATGAGGCTAGCGGCAATACAGTTCGCTACGTTACGTTCCGAGGCGTCGGCGATACCTCCGGCGCGAGCACTCTCCTATTTGGCACCACCACGGGGGTGAACGGAAACGACAACAACACCATTGATCATTGCGACATCAGGGACGGCGCGGGCACTCCCGCCTTCGGCATTTTCTCATTTGGTTCCACCGGCACTATCGCGCAGGGAAACAGCGGCAATACGGTTTCTAACTGCAATGTCTATAATTTCCATCTGCCCTCCAATACCGCAGCGGGCGTATGGTTGCATGGCGGTAACACTGACTGGACCATTACCGGCTGCAGCTTCTACCAGACATCCGCCCGAACCGCGGGGATGTGGACGGTGAATGCCATTTGCATCAACAACACTTCCGGCAACAATTTCACGGTGACTGGAAACGCGATCGGCGGCAGTGCGCCGGGTGCAGGTGGCACAGCGTGGACGACCACTGGGACGACTGCACCGTATTTGTTCCAAGGCATAAGGCTGAATGTGGGCAATGCGGTGGCGAGCAGCGTGCAGGGCAATACTATCGGGAACATCGTGTGGACGAGCAGCAGCACAGCGGGCGCGCTGCCCGGTGTCTGGAGCGGAATTTATGTTCAGGCGGGTGCGGTGAACATCGGGACGGTCGCGGGCAACACCATTGGCGATGGCGTTGGCACTGGTTCGGTTTCTGTCACCACGTCGGGCTCCGGTGGAACGACGTTTGGCATCAGTTCAGCGAGCAGTGGGACGGTTTCCATCTGCAATAACACTGTCGGTTCCATCACGACGAACGGATCGGACACCGGCATCTCTGCGTCGCTTTACGGCATTCGAGTGACCGCTGGGATAAACACGATTTCCAACAACGCCATCGGCAGCGCGGTTACGGTCAACAGCCTGAACGCGGCCACGCCGTCCACCGCCTATTTCACTCAGCAGGCGGTCGTCGGGATCGGCAGCAGCAGCAATTCCAGCGTGACGATCACCGCGAATACAGTGGCGAATCTGAACAACAACTACAACGCCAGCGGTGTTGGAGCCAGCGTTGGCTTTGTCAATGGTATCTTTGCTTCCTCAGGGGTTAATACGATTGTCGGCAACACGGTCCGCAACCTGACCTCGACAAGCCAGAATGCGGACCTCCTGAGTTTCCCATCCTTTGCGGGCATCGTTCAGACGTCGTCTTTTCCCGGCCAGAATATTTCGCAAAACGTTGTGCATTCGCTCGTGGGTCCGGCGGCTTCCGGAAGCTTTGTGGTTACCGGGATGTATTGTTCCAGCGGAACGACGGGGGTGAACGTGTTTGCTCGAAATCTGGTCCACAGCCTCGGCGCGCCATCGCTCGTCGTCGGCATGGTTTTTGCGAATGGCAGCTTCACCGCGCAGAACAACATGGTCCGTGTTGGACTTGATGCGAGCGGGGCCGGCACTGCGGGCACTCCGGTTGTGTATGGTCTTCTCGATTGGGGCACGACTGCGGGACGAAACTTCCACCACAATTCTGTCTTTGTGGGCGGCACCCAGACCTCCGGTGCAAGCGGTAGCTTTGCTTTTGTCAGTGCGGGGACGAGCAATGCGCGGACGTTCCGTGACAATATCTTCGTCAATTTTCGTGGCAACAGCGGCGCAGTCACGGGAACGCACTATGCCGTCGCCTACGGAGGAACGACAGCGAACCCTGCGGGGCTGGCCGCGAGCAACAACATTTTCTTCGCCGGAGGCGCTGGTGGCATGCTTGGTCAATACAACAGCGCCGATATTTCCACCCTCTCCGCTTGGCAGAGTGCGACCGGAGTGGACTCTGCAACCCTCTATGCGGATCCGCTATTCAGCAATCCGACAGGCGACGCAACATCGGTGGACTTGCACATTCAAGCCGGCAGCCCTGCTAGCAATGCCGGTGCTTCTGGAACCGGAGTGACGACGGACTTCGACGGGCAACTCCGCTCTGCGACGCTGCCATTCATCGGCGCGGATGAGATTCCCTCGGGCAATGCGGACCTCTCCGGCCTCGTGCTTAGCGCGGGAGGGCTGAGTCCGGTCTTCGCCGCGAACACGCTGGACTACACGGCGAGCGTCTCGAACAGCACGGGGACGCTCAGTTTCACCCCTTCGCTCTCCAGCGGCGTCGCGAGCGTGACAGTGAACGGGGCCAGCGCCGCGACGCCTGTGACGCTGACCGTGGGCAGCGGGAATGTGGTGAGCATCGTTGCGACCGCGACCGACGGGACGACGAAGACCTACACGGTGACGGTGACGCGGCGGACGGTGTTCCAGGACTGGGCTGTGGCGAACGCTGTGTCCAGCGACCCGTCCGTGGCCGGTGCGAACACGGCGATGAACCTGCAGAACTTCGCCTTTGGCATGGACCCGAACAGCGGGGCCAGCGGCGCGCTGGTGTTCAACGGCACATTTGGCGCGGGCGGAACCATCGGGGCAAGCGGGCTGCCAATCACCCGCATGGAGGGGGCGGATGCGCGCGCGCTGTTCCTCAGGCGCAAGGATTTCGCAACTGCGGGCCTGACCTACACGGTGCGGTTCAGCAGCGATCTCTCCAATTGGCAGGACAGCACTGACACGCCCATCGTGCTGGCCGACGACGGCACGAACCAAATCGTCAGTGTTCCATATCCAGCAGGCTGGGCCGCGGGGGGATTTTTTCGAGTTCGTGTGAGCATTCCGTGAGGACTTCGCGGTTTCCGTGCACGGTGTCGTTGAACGGCTTTGTCGTGCCTGATTTGCTTCCGGCATGAACACGCTGTCCGCGACGATCCTGCTCCTGACGATCATGGATCCGCTCGGCAACGTGCCGAATTTCATCGCGGGTGTGCGGGGCGTGCCGGAGGAGCGGCGGACGCGCGTGATTGCGCGCGAGCTGATCTTCGCGCTGGCGATCATGCTGTTCTTCGTCTTCTGCGGGCAGGGGCTGCTGCGGCTGCTCCAGCTCCGGCAGGAGGCGCTGTTCATCGGCGGGGGAGTGATGCTCTTCCTCATCGCGATCCGGATGATTTTTCCGCCGCCGGAACATGAGAGCGCCGCGCCGGTGGCGGAGCCGT
>JBGAPU010000059.1:0-36654 GCA_044221035.1 Chthoniobacteraceae bacterium
ACGACGCATGGAACTCCGAGCTTGTGGCGCCGAAGTGGGAAAGCCCGCGCCCCGCGACGAAGGCGAACCAGCAAAAGAAGGAAGCGAAGTAGCCCGTCGCCGCTGCAGTTGGGGCAGTGCCGTCAATCGAGCGTCCGGCGGTAGCGCTTCACGCTGATCGCGAGCATCACCGTCGCAAAGAGCAGAATAGGCCAGAGCTCCGGCATGATTTCATGCGGACCGTTTCCTTTCAGCAGGATGCCCCGCACGATGCGCAGGAAATGTGTGAGCGGAAGCACCTCGCCGATCGTCTGCGCCCAGCCGGGCATGCCGCGGAATGGAAACATGAAGCCTGAGAGCAGGATCGACGGCAGGAAGACGAAGAATGCCATCTGCACCGCCTGGAGCTGGTTTTTTGCGACGGTGGAGAAGGTGATGCCCATTGCGAGATTTGCGGCGATGAAGACAAGCGCGACGAGCAGCAGGAGCGGGATGCTCCCGTGCATCGGCACATTGAAGAGGCCGCGCGCCGCGAGGAGGATGACGGCCACCTGCACGTAGCCTACGAAGATGTAGGGCACGATTTTCCCCACGAGCACCTCGCTCGGGCGCGTAGGCATCGCGAGGAGGTTTTCCATCGTGCCGCGCTCGCGCTCACGCGTGATGGCGAGGCCGGTGATGATGATCATCGTCATCGTGAGGATCACGCCCATCAGGCCGGGGACGATGTTGAACTGCGTGACGGTCTCGGGGTTGTAGTGCGCGTGGACGCGGATGTCCACGGGGCCGGCGCCTGCGTTGAGGAATTCGAGCGGGCCTTTCAGGTCATTCCGCAGCGCGCTGGTGAGCTGCGTGCTGAGCGAGCCCAGCGCGAGGCCGGTGGCGGCAGGGTCGGTGGCGTCCGCCTCGATGAGCAGCGCAGGCCGGTCGCCCCGCAGGAGGTCGCGCGAGAAGTTCTGCGGGATGTTCATCACAAACTGCACCTTGCCCTGTGCGAGCAGGTCGCTGCCCTCCGCCTCGCTCTGAACGACGCGGACGAAATCGAAATAGGTGCTGTTCTTCATCGCGTGCAGCAGCGTGCGCGCATGCGGACCGGAGTCGGCGGCGAGGATCGCGGCGGGCATGTGCCGCGGGTCGGAGTTGATCGCGTAGCCGAAGAGCGTGAGCTGGAGCAGGGGAATGCCGAGCATCATGGCGAACGTCATCCGGTCGCGCCGCATCTGCGTGAATTCCTTCACGATGATGCCCCACAGGCGGCCGAGGGAGAAGCGCGGGTGCCTGCTCATGAGCCGTGCTTTGCGGGCGGCGCGAAGTTGTCGCGCGACTCACCCATGAGGTGGATGAAGACGTCCTCCAGTCCCGAGCGGATGCGGGTCCACTCGTAGGGCGCGCGCCGGTGCGGAGCGATGGCGCGTTCGAGGGCCGCGTCGTCGTCGCCGCTCACGTGCAGCGCATTTCCAAACATCACGGCCTGCTGCACGCCGGGCACGGTGCGGAGCTGCTCGGCGAGCCGGATGAGCTCCGGGCCGCTCACCGACCAAGTGTTGAGTCCGACTTTGTCCACCACTTCGGCGACGGTGCCGTTCGCGAGCAGGTTGCCGTATGCGATGTAGGCGACGCGGTGGCAGCGCTCCGCCTCGTCCATGTAGTGCGTGGTGATGAGAAACGTCAGCCCGTCCGCGGAGAGGCGGTGGATTTGCTCCCAGAAATCCCGGCGCGCCTTCGGGTCCACACCGGCGGTCGGTTCATCGAGCAGGAGCAGGCGCGGCTGGTGAATGAGGCACGCAGCGAGCGCTAGGCGCTGCTTCCAGCCGCCCGAGAGCTGGCCGGCGAGCTGGCGTTCGCGGCCGGCGAGACCGAGGCGCTCAATGCTTTCGCGCACGGCCTGCCGACGGTTCTTCACCGCATACATCCGCGCCACGAAATCGAGATTCTCCGCGATGGTGAGGTCCTCCCAAAAGCTGAACTTCTGCGTCATGTAGCCGACGCTCTTTTTGATTTCCTCGCTGTCGCGGATCACGTCGAGCCCGAGGCACGTGCCGCTGCCGCCGTCGGCGCGGAGGAGGCCGCAGAGCATTCGGATGAAGGTGGTCTTGCCGCTGCCGTTCGGGCCGAGGAAGCCGTAGATTTCGCCCGTGCGGACCTGAAGCGCGATGTCGTTCACGACGGTCCGGTCGCCGAAGCGCTTCGTCATTCCGCGCACGTCGATCGCGAGTTCGCCGTTCATGCGCCTTCAGAACTGCACATCGACCGGCTGGCCCGGGTGCAGCTTCGCGGCGGTCGCGGCGTCGAAGCGCAGCTCCACCATGAACACGAGCTTCCCGCGGCTCTCCTGGCTGTAGATGACCGGCGGCGTGAACTCCGCCTGCGGAGAGATGAAGCTCACCTTTCCGACGAACGGCGCCGCAACGCCATCCGCGAACACCTTTGCCTCCGCTCCCATCGGAATGGTGCTCACCCGCGCCTGCGGCACGAATGCCCGGACCTTCATGTTGGCCGGCGGCAGCAGGGAAATCACCGGCCGGCCCGCGGGCACCCACTCGCCCTGCTGGAAGATCGTGTCGAACACGAGGCCGGCCTGCGGTGCGGCCTGCTGCTTCTGCGAAAGGTTCCATTCGGCCTGCGCGAGCGCCGCTTCGAGCGCGCGCACATTCGACTCCGCCGCTGCGATCAGATCCTCGCGCGAGCCGAGCTTGGCCGTGGCGAGATCCGCTTCGAGCCGGAAGACCCGCTGCTGATCCTGCTCGCGTCCGGACTTCGCGCGGTCGAAATCCTGCGGGGACGAGACGCGGACGCCGGCGAGCTCCGCCTGGCGGGCGAGCTCCTTCTCGGAAAACGCCAGGGCAGCCCGGGCCTGGCGGAGCTGCGCCTCCAGCGAATCGATCTCCGATTGCCGCAGGCCCTTTTTCGCATCGGCAAGGCGCGCGCGGCCCTCATCGAGGCGCTGCTTCGCGAGGTCGCGCGCGGCGGTCTCGGCGACGCTCTCGAGGGAGAAGAGCGCCTCGCCCTCCCGCACCTGCGCACCGCGCTCGACGGAGAGCTTCAGGAGCTGGCCCGCGAGCGGCGACGCCACGTAAACATACTCGCCCTCCGCGTATCCCTGCACGCGGTCCTGCTGCTTCTTCTCGCATCCGGCGAGAAGGGCAGCGACGAGGAGCGCAGACATCCGCCGTTTCATTCGCCGGGAACGTAGTCAGCGCGAGTGGCTTCGGCAATGGTTTCCACGCCTGCATGGTCCGCCGGGCGCCGATGTTTTCCGCTCGCACGCCTCGCGCTGCAGCGGGCATACAAGGGCTGCGTCTCCTCCCCGAGCCCCGAAGCACCAAACACCACCGCATCTCCCATCGTGAACTCCTTCCGCCTCCTCGCATCATTCCTTCTCACCGCTGCTGCTGCTCATGCGGCCGACAAGCCGAACATCATCTTCCTCCTCGCCGACGACATCGGCTACGCGGATCTCTCGTGCTACGGCGCGAAGCACGCGAAGACTCCGAACCTCGACCGGCTCGCGGCGCAGGGCTGCCGGTTCATGGACGCGCACTCGCCGGCCTCCACCTGCACGCCCACACGGCGCGCATTTCTCACCGGCGTCTATTCGTGGCGGCAGCAGCCGGGGTCGAGCATCGCGCCGGGCGACGCGCCGCTGAGCATCCCGGTCGGAACGCCCACGGTTGCCTCAGTGCTGAAATCCGCCGGCTATCGCACGGGCGCGGTGGGGAAATGGCACATCGGCCTCGGACCGGAAGGCGGGCCGGATTGGAACGGCGAAATCAAACCCGGGCCGCTGGAGCTTGGTTACGACTCCTCTTTCATCATGGCTGCCACCGGCGACCGCGTGCCCACGGTGTTCGTTGATGGGCACCGGATCGTCGGCCTCGACCCGAAGGACCCCATCACCGTCAGCTACAAGGCGAAAGTCGGCACCGAGCCGACCGGCGCGGAAAATCCCGAGCTGCTGAAGCTGAAGCACACGCACGGCCACGACATGACCATCGTGAACGGCGTCGGCCGCATCGGCTGGATGACCGGCGGCAAGGCCGCGCGCTGGCGCGACGAGGACATGGGCGACACCTTTGCGGGCAAGGCGCTGAAATTCATCGAGGAGAGCAAGGACGGCCCCTTCTTCCTCTACTATGCCACGCACAACATCCACGTGCCCCGCGTGCCGCATGAGCGCTTCAAGGGCACGAGCAAAGTCGGCACGCGCGGCGATGCGATCCACGAGCTAGACGACGCCGTGGGCAAGGTGATGGCAAAGCTCGACGCGCTCGGCCTCACGGAGAAGACGCTCTTCATCTTCACGAGCGACAACGGCGGCGTGATGGACGACGGCTACGAGGACGTGGGCAGCTTCGACTACAACCCGAACGCGCCGCTCAACGGCCGCAAGGGCAACGTGCTCGAGGGCGGGCACCGCGTGCCGTTCATCGCGCGCTGGCCCGGGCACATCAAGGCCGGCAGCGAGAGCAGCGCGCTCATGGCGCACCTCGACATGGCCGCGACGTTTGCCGCGCTCACCGGCGTGAAGATTCCCGCCGGCGGCTGCCGCGACAGCGTGAACGTCCTGCCCGCGCTGCTCGGCGAGTCGAAGACCGGCCGGGAGACTTTCGTGGCGCACAACGGCGGGATGAAGGGCCCCTTCGGCCTCCGCGTCGGCACGTGGAAATACATCACGCCCGGCGGCAACGCGCCGCGCCTCAACGACGTTCCCGGCGGCGCGAAGGGAAAGCCCGGTCCCGGCGGTGGCGGCGGCGCGGGTCTCTACGATCTCGCGGCGGACATCGGCGAGTCGAAGAACCTCGCGAAGGACCAGCCGGAGAAGGTGAAGGAACTCGCGGATATTCTGGCGAAGATCCGGGGAGAGTAGGGAGGGCGGTGAGGCGAAGCGGCATCGGAGACGCTTTGCACGGCGTCTGTGCAAAAACATGCAGCCCGACTGACGGGCACCTCAAAATCCGCGGCAAACAGGCGCTTTCCATCCGCGCCACGCACCGGACCCTCGGGACACAATCTTTCCCAGCATTCACCCGGCTCCCCAGCGTCAGGACACAATCTAAATTGGCAGCCGGGAGGCTCGGCGGTCTCAATAACGATTGCATCCTTGCGAGTCGGGGGTTCGGGATTCTCAGGAAAGATTGTGTCTGGACAAATCTGAGAGTGCCCCGCCCGAAACACAATCAGTCCTGAGAGTCGGTAGCCTCGGGGTTCTCAGGAAAGATTGTGTCCCGGCACTTCCGAGCCTGCCGACCCTCCGGAACGATTGTGTCCTGACGCTCCCGAGCCTCCGACCTGCCGGGAAAGATTGTGTTTCAGCAATCCGGAGCCTCGGCACTCTCAGGAATGATTGTGTTTCGGCAATCCGGAGACCGCTCCGAAGGAAAGGCGATGCCTATTCCTGCCGGAGGAGCCGGACCTGCTGGATGGCATAGGCGCCCGTGAACGCGATGGCGAGGGCCAGGCACAGCAAAGCCACCGCGTCGTGAAAGGGGTGCTCGGGCGGCAAGGGGCCGAATTCGTCAGGGACATTCGGGCTCACGCTGAGGAAATAGACGACGAAGGCGAAGAGGCTGGCGACGATTCCCCAGCCGACACCGAGGATGACGCAGCGCATTTTCCGGAGGCTGCGGGCTGCCCACGAGGTGCCGAGCTGGAAGTCTGCGCTGTCGGTTTGTGCCGGAGTTTCCTGGGGTGCGGTCACCATGTTCGTATCAGTTCCGGCTGATGATGGTGGCGCTGTCGAGCTCGTGCCAGCGGCGGATGAGATTGTGGGCGCGGGCGGCGGCGTCGGGGAAGTCCTTCGCGGGCGCATAGACGTGCATGACGATCTGGGTGCCGGGCAGGATGTTGAGGAAAGTGATGCTCTCGCGGGTGTCGCCGGCGGGCATGGTGTAGCGGTAGATGAAGCGGTGGCTCGTCCAGCCGTTGATGGGGAGGGGATCCGGCACCTGGCTGTCGAGGGCGACATTGGTCGCGGACTGCGGGAGGAGCTTGCGCGCGGCCTGCTCGTAGCGCTCCAGGGTGTCGGGGCCGAATTTCACCGCGGTGCTGAAGGTGGAGGGCCGGAGGCGCATCGCGGAGTCGCGGAGCTTGGTGAAGCGGAAGAGGCAGCCGTCCTCATACGGTGTCAGCTCGGTCTCCGAGTTCAGGGTGATGGCGTATTTCTTCCCGCCGTCCGAGAAATAGGGGCGGCGGATGGAGACGCCGTCGGCATCGGTGAGGATGAAGCCGGGGGTGAGGTCGAGCGCGGACGCGGGGAGCGCGGCGAGGGCGAGGAGCAGCAGTGCGGGCTTTTTCATGCTGTGGGTGTTTTAGTATTTGGTCCAGGTGCCGCGGGTATAGACCACGCAGATCAAGCTGCCGGGCGGCGCGTTGGTGGAGAAGATGGGGTCGAAGTTCCACCGGCGGGTCGGCGGGGAGTAGATGCTCCCGGTGTCCCATTCGCCGGTGAAGACCTTGCTTTGGAACAGCTCCACCATGGAGCCGTAGTAGGTGCAGGTCTTGTTGCTCCAGTTTTCGAGGAAGCGGGGGAAGTTGTTGCCGCCGCCGGAATAGCCGTATTGGGAGCCGGAGGGCGGCTGGTAGAGCGATGGCATGAAGCCGGCGAGGACCGCCGTATTGTAGGTGGTGTTGCTGGCGACGCGGCTGCTCACGCCCAAGGACGCGTTGGCGTCGCTCCAGTTGTTGGAGAGGAACATCACGGCATCGGCGACGATGGCGGAGGTCTTTCGGGTGTAGCCGGACACCACCGGGCTGTCGGTGTTGTTCGGATTGCCGGTGGAGTTTGCCGGGACGCTCGTGGGGCTGGTCGTGGTGCCCGTGTTGTAGTCGCCCTGCACGTAAACGGGATTCTGGCTGGCGATGGTGAGGCCGTTGTTGGGGAGCACGCCGCCCTTCTTCAGCCGGATGGTGAGCGGGGTGGAACTGCCGGTGGTGTTGTCCACGATGTAGAGCACGCCGTTGAAGCCGGTGCTGCCGAGGGCGTTCAGGACTGGGGTGAGGACGGAGACGTCGATGTTGGCGACGCTCACGTTCTTCCCCTCGCGCGCATCATACATGGTGTTCTTGCCGGTGAACGCGCTCTTGAGCGTGGTCTGCTGGGCGGTGGTCGCCGTGGTGCCGTTCTGCAGGGTGAGAGTGGGGGTGGTGCCGCTGATGCTCATCACGATGCCCGCCTTGTTGATCATGCGCCGGGAGGAGATTTCCGGCGGGTCCGTGTAGGAGGCGTTCGGCTGCTGGATGATCTCCTCGTAGCCATCGTTGTTGGGGTTTGCATCCGCAGTGCTGAACATGGATCCGAGGGAAAGGCCGAAGGGCTTGGCCTCGGGAACCTTCGAGGTCTGGTTCGCCTCGCCGTTTGGGAAAGTGGGGGGCAGATCACCGCTCCACGAGGACCATGCCGCGCCGCCGGGAGGCGCGCTGTCATCGATGTAGTTGCCGACGTAGGAGACGTTGCCGTTGAAGGTGAGGCCGCTCTTCTGGCTGGCGTAGAGGTTTGAGTTCGTGTGGACGAGGCCGCCGATGATCATGCTGGCGGGCTTGTAAAACTCCAGGTCGTGCTGGAAGAAATACATCATCTGGAAGATGGGCACCTCGACATATTGGAAGCGGCGCTTCACCCCGGCGGTCTCGGGAAAGCCGAGTTCGCCGACGGAGGTGACCTTCGCGCTCACGAGGTAGGAGGCGGCGTAGCCCTTCCAGTTCGGGTAATCCACGAGGCTGATGGGCACGCGGACCGGGTTCGCGCTCGGGGCGCCATACTCGTCGGTGGCGCTGATGGCCAGAGGGCCGTTGTTGCCCGCGGTGTCAAAGGAGAAGCCGGAGGGCAGGGTGGGGCTGAGATTCGCGCTGGCGGTCGAGGTGCTGATCGCGCCGTTGGCGACGAAGATGCGGCGCTTCCAGATGCCGTAGCCGTATTCGACCGCCGCCTCCGCTGCGCGCTGCGCGGCGATGTAGTCCTTTGCGCGGCCACCCATCCGTGCGGAGGCGTTGGTCGCGATGAACGCGACGCCGACGAGCGCGGTGGTGATGACCACGATGATGAGCGCGGCGATGATGACGCTGCCGCGCCGGCCTCCGGGCGGGAGCAGCCGCAGCCTGGCCGCGGTGAAGCGGGCGGTTTCCCCGGTGTTGGAGTCTGTTGCCGAGTGCATGGTTTTTTCGAGGGGTTACTGTTTTGGACGGAGCCGTGAGGCGAGGACGGCGTTGAGGCGGACAAAGGTGTTGAATTCATTGGCCTGCTTGTTCGCGAGCCATGTGCTGTATTCCGTGCAGCGGGCGAAGAGGCTCGCGCGGACGATCCGGTCCGTGCCCACCGTGTCGATGGAGAAGGGCGTCGTCTCGCCGTTTAGGATGCTGAGCTGGTTGGAGATGACGGTGTAGTTGGCCGCGTCGTTGATCGTCGGGACGGGCTCGAAGTTCTTGTAGAAGCGGAACTCGGCCGACGTGGCCCCCGGCACGACGAGGAAGGCCTCGCGGTGCAGCAGGCAGGCGATGCGCACTTCGGGCGGCGACCAGGAGACCGTCTTTCCGAGCGCGGCGGAAAGAGTGACCGTGTAGGGCTGGCGCTGGTTGACCGCGTCATAGGTGCCCGTGGTGACGGCGGTGATGCGCGCGCGCACATTTCCAGTCGGCTCGCTGATCAGGATGGCGTCGCCGACCGATGGTGCGGGCGGCGAGGCGAGGGCGGCCTTGGAGGTGGTGATCGTGATCGAGGTGACGGTGGAGGCGAGGCCGGTGCCGCTTGAATTCGTGATCACATACGGGTCGCCGAGATAACGGTCGTAGTAGAGCCCGGCGGCGGGCGCCGCGCTGGTGGTGCCGCTCGTGTTGATGAGCACGGGCATCGTGTAGGCCTGCTGGAGGTTGTTCGTCAGGCGGTCCAACACGCTCCGCAGATTCGTGTGCGAGTGCACGATGGACATGTTCTTCGCATAGAGCGTCGAGGCTCCGGTGAGGAAGCTGTAGATCACTGCGGAGATGAGGACCGAGATGGAGAAATAGATCGTGAGCTCGACCAGGGTGAGGCCGGAGATCCTGCGTCGGGAGTTGAGGGCGCGAAGGGATGTCATTTCAGTCGTCGATGCTCCGCATGGTGCTCATGGAGATGGTGTTCGCCCGTCCGCGGTAGGTGTAGGTGAGCGTGAAGGTGACCCTGCGGATGTCGGCGTTGTCCGAATTGCTGACGGACACCACGGTCCGTGTCAGCGTGCCGGCTGCCACGATCAGCGAGTTGTTGTCCTGCACGGCGATCTGCACGGTGTTGTCGAAGCCGCCGTCGTCGTCCCACGTGGATCCGTTCGCGCCGGTGATGGCGAGGATGGAGGGGACCGACGCCTGGGTGAAAGTCGCGGTGAGTGCGGTGTCGATGTTGCGCTGCACGACCGCGCGCGCACCCGTCCACACGCGCGATGCGGCCGCGAGGCGGTTTGCGGTCAGGAGAGCCTGGCCGCCGCCCACGACCACCAGTGCGAGCACGCCTGCAGCCACGAGCACTTCCACGAGCAGCACGCCGGCGCATTTGCGCAGCCGGTGCAATGCGCGCAGCTTTCCCGTCGCAGGCTCGTCCGCAGGGGTTTCACAGTGGAGCGCAGTGAGTGGCATGGAGTGTCGGTTGCGGTGAATGGGTCGGAAAACTTCTGCTTTTTTAGCACCCACCATGCCTCGCACGGTGGATTTGCGGCTTCCTTGCCGGCCTGTAATGCTCCCGGCAGCGCCGGTGGGGTCGCAGGCGGTTCACGGGGACAGGACCTGCTTGAGGGTCCTGAGCAGCGTTTCGGCGGAGTAGGGCTTTGCGAGGAAGTGCTTCACGCCCATGCTGGCGACCTGGGCGGCCTGGCTGGCGGAGCCGAGGCCGCTTGCGGCGATGATGCGCACGCCGGGGTTCATGCGCTGGAGGACGGCGATGGTGTTGGGGCCGTCCATGATGGGCATCATCAAGTCGGTGACCACCGCGGCGACTTCCACGAAGTTGCGGGCGTAGGCGGAAATCGCGGCGGCGCCGTCCTCGGCGGTGATCGCCTTGTAGCCGAATGCCTGGAGCGTGCGCTGGGTGATCTGCCGCACAGAGACCTCGTCATCCACGACGAGGATGAGTTCGCCGTTTCCGCGCGGGAGCGCAGCCTCGGCCTGCGCGGCGCCGGACTGTGCGGAGGCCTCGATCTGCGCCGGGAGGTAAAGGTGGAATTTCGTCCCCTTGCCGACTTCGCTGAAGACGCGGAGGAAGCCGCCGTGGCTTTTCACGATCGCCAGCGAGGTGGAGAGGCCGAGGCCGGTGCCCTTTCCGATTTCCTTCGTTGTGAAGAACGGGTCGAAGATCTTCTCGAGCACGGCGGCGGACATGCCGGAGCCGGTGTCCTCGACTTGGATGAGGACGAAGGGCCCCGGCTTCGCCTCGATGTTCATCGAGGCATACTGGGCGTCGATGGTCACATTCTCCGCCGCGAAGGTGAGCGTTCCGCCGTGCGGCATCGCGTCGCGCGCATTCACACTGAGGTTCATCAGCACCTGGTGGAGCTGTGTCGCATCCCCGAGCACCGTCCACAGGTCCGCCGGGATGTTTGACGACACGCGGATGTGCTTCAGGAATGTCTCCTCGGTGATCTTCACCACGTCGCGGACAAGGTGCTTCACCTGGAGTTCCATGCGCTGGCCGCCCATGCCGCGCGCGAAGGAGAGCACCTGCCTGACCATCGCCGCTCCGCGGTCCGCGCTGGAGCTGAGGATGTCGAGCGTCTCCTGGCTCTCGGCGTCGGGGAAGCGCATCCGGAGCACTTCGAGGGACATCATGATCGGGGAGAGGACGTTGTTGAGGTCGTGCGCGATGCCGCCGGCGAGGGTGCCGATGCTCTCCATGCGCTGGGCGCGGAGGAACTGGTGCTCGAGCTTCCTGCGCTCGGTGATATCCTGCTTGATGGCGATGAAGTGGAGGATGCGGCCGTCCTGATCCTTCAGCGGCGTGATGGTCATCTCCTCCTCGAAAAGTGTCCCGTCCCTGCGCTTGTTCTGCATCTGGCCGTGCCACGCCCTGCCATCGAGGATGGTCGCCCACATGTCCGCGTAGAACTCCTTCGAGTGCATGCCGGATTTCAGAATGCGCGGCGTCTTGCCGATCGCCTCCTCGCGGGTGAAGCCGGCGAGCCGTGTGAACGCCTCGTTCACCCACTGGATGATGCCGCGTGAATCCGTGATCACGATCGCATTCGCCGCCGCATTGAGCGCGGAACTCTGCAGGAGGAGCTGGGCCTCGCTGCGTGTGCGCTCGGTGATGTCGCGGACCATGCCGAGAAGATTCCCATCGGGGAGGATGGACGCGATGACCTCCGCGGAGAACACGGTGCCGTCCCGGCGGCGGCACTGCCATTTCTGCTGGTAGGGGAGGCCGGACTTCAGATCATCCACCGCGGGTTTGACCTTCGGGGCATCGCCCGGGACGACGAAGTTCGAGAGCTGCGAGCCGATGATTTCCTCCCGGGTGTAGCCGAGCATCCGGCACATGCTGCTGTTGACGTCCAGGCAGTCGTTCTTCGCATCGGAGATGAAGATGCCATCCGGCGCGTGCTCAAAGAGCGCGTGGTAGCGTGCCTCGCTGGAGCGGAGGGCCTGCTCAGTCAGCCTGCGGGTGGAGATGTCGCGCACCGAGGCCACGATGTATTCCCTGTCCAACTGCACCATCCGTGCGCTGACTTCGACCGGGAAGGTGGTGCCATCCCTGCGGCGGTGGATGCTCTCCACGCTCAAGGAGCCGGCGGCGCGGATCGAGTTCACCACGTGCGCCCACGCCTCCTCGCCGAACGTCGGATCGATGTCCCGCACGCGGAGCGAGAGGTATTCCTCCCTGCTGTAGCCCGTCTCGGCAGGGCCGTTGTCGTTCACATCGAGGTAGCGGCCGGTCTCCGGGTGAATGACCTCGATGGTGTCGTTGCTGTGGTCCACGAGCGCGCGGAACAGGCGCATTTCCTCCACTGCGTGCCGCTGCTCCGTGATGTCCGTGCGGATGGACACATACTGCTGCGGCTTCCCGTCCTCGCCGAGAAAGGGGACGATGGTCGTGTTCACCCAGTAGGTCGAACCGTCCTTCGCACGGTTGCAGATGACGCCGTGCCAGACGTTCCCCGCCTGAATCGTCTCCCAGAGACCGCGCATGAATTCGCGCGGGTGGAATCCAGAATTGATGATCCGGTGATCCTGTCCGAGCAGTTCTTCGCGGGAGTATTTGGAAATCGAGCAGAACTTGTCGTTCACCCAGGTGATTTTTCCCCGTGCATCCGTCCTTGCGACGATGGCGTGCTCGTCCAGCGCGGCGCAGAAATCCGCATGCTCCTGGAAGGTTGCGCGCAACGCCTCATCGGCCAGCTTGCGCTCGGTAATCGGCCTCGCGATCCGCGAAATGCCGATGAGCTTGCCGTCGTCATCGCGGATCGGGGACACCGTCAGCGAGATGTCCACCGGCGAGCTGTCCTTGCGCAGGCGGACGGTCTCCCAGTGCGGCACCCGCTTTCCCTGCATGATTTGCGCGAGGATCGCCGGATCCTCATCCATCCGGTCGGGAGGAAAAAGTGCGAGCACCGATGAGCCGATGATTTCGTCCGCCGTATATCCGAAGATGCGTTCTGCGGCGGAGTTCCAGCTCACCACCACGTCATCCAGCGTCGTGCTGTAAATGGCGTCGTCTGAGGCCTCCACGATGGCCGCAAGATGAGCGGCCGAGTTTTGCGGAAGTAGGGCCGGGAAATCGATTTTTGCGTTCATTTCAAACCTTCTCGGAGCGGAACCAATGCATTTGGCGGGCCACCGGCGGGGCGGAATCGCGAATATTTGCCGCGATTGACCAGCAGGGTTTGGTTCAGAAGGCCGCAGGGGCGAAGCGGTCCCGCGAACGAGGAGGGAGGATTCCCGTTGACCCGCCAACATCTTGCGCTAGAAACGGCCAGCAACTCCACCCTGCCACAACCCAATGTATTGCGCCAAGTGCGGAAGCCTGGACGACAAGGTTATTGATTCACGCCTTTCCAAGGACGGCCGCAGCATCCGTCGGCGCCGCGAATGCCTCAAATGCGGTCAGCGATTCACGACCTATGAGGAGACGGAGCGATCGGAACTCCGCGTGGCCAAGCGCGACGGGCGCAGCGAGCCTTTCGACAAGGAAAAGCTCCTCGCCGGCATGCTGAAGGCCTGTGAGAAGCGCCCGGTCGGCACCGAGGCGCTGGAAAAAGTGGCGGACGAAATCATGCAGGACCTCCACATGGAGTTCCGCCGTGAGGTGCCCAGCAATGTGATCGGCGCGAAAGTGATGGCCGCGCTGCACGACCTCGACGAGGTGGCCTACGTCCGCTACGCCAGCGTTTACCGGCACTTTCAGGACATCGGCGAGTTCATCCACGAGATTCAGAAGCTGGAGAAGCAGCCGCGCAAGGGCAGCGGCCAGCCCGAACTCTTCAAATGATCGCATTCCGCGATGCAATGCCGCTCATCGTTCTGCGGAACCGGCGCGCGATTGCATTCGACCGGGGATGGCTCACCCGGGTCCTCTCGGTTGCGGCGCAGCGCGCGGGGCATCCGAACTGGTGGCTCGCCCCGCATGTCGCCGAAAGCGTGCATGTCTGGCTGCAGTCGCTCCACGACCGGACGACGATGTCGGCGGCATCCTTCACGCATGCCGTGCGCGAGGCGCTGAATGCGATCGGGTATGCGGAAATCGGCGTGACTTTCGAGGCGGCGTCGCCGTTTGCGCGCATCTCGCTCGTGGAGGTCGCGCAGCAGGCGGGGAACGGATACGAACTCGCGTTTTTCAATGCGCTCGACTTGAGGCTCCGCGAGGTTTTCAGCGCGGGTTCCGGCTATTGCGAGCTGCACAGCCTTGAGCCGTGCGTGAAAATTCTCCGCCGGCGCCGGAACTGGAGCACCGGGTGCGATGCGCTGCGCGCGGAGATTGTCACCTTTGCCCGCGGACACACCGAGCGGGCGCTGGGCAGTGCTGGCGCCCACGCGGGCCGCGAGTTATTTCTCCACGTCGCATGACCATCTTTGAAAAAATCGCCGCCGGGCAGATCCCGGCAAGGATCATCCACGAGAGCGATGACTTCATCGCGATGCACGACATCAATCCCCAGGCGCCGATCCATGTCCTCATCGTGCCGCGCAAGTGCATCGTGCGCGTCGCCGAGGCGGATGCGGCGCACGCCGATTTGCTGGGCCGCATGCTGCTGGCGAGCCGCGAGATCGCGCGGAAGCTCGGCGTGCTGGAGAGCGGATATCGAATTGTGATCAACAACGGGCGCGACGCCGGCGAGAGCGTGCCGCACCTGCACATCCACCTCCTCGCGGGAAGGGTGCTCGCATGGCCGCCGGGCTGACCAGCGTGCCGGGGGTGGCCGGACACCCGCCATTTGTCTGCCGTTCCGGAGTCGGCTAATCTCCACACCGATGAATTTAGACGCAGCCCACGTTCTTCCACCCGCCGCGGTCGTGGCGGCCTACGCCGTCCGCATGGCGGAGGTCTTCAAGAAGCGCCAGGTGGTCTCCGGAGCGACGCGCGAGAAGACCACGTTCCGCCTTTTCATGCTCTGCGGAATCCTGATCATCCTGGGCGGAATCGCGGAGTTTGTCCTCGCGGGCTCGGTGCTCTGGTGGCCGACGTTTGCCGTCGGTATCGTGTGTTCCGTCGCTTCGTTTGCGATTCGTTGGTCGGCGATTCGGGCGCTGGGCAGATTCTGGAGCCTGCACGTCGAGATGCGGGAGGGACATGAATTCGTGACCACCGGCCCGTTCGCCCACGCGCGGCATCCCGTCTATTTCTCGATGATCCTCGAACTGCTCGGCATGGGCCTGATCCTGAACGCATGGATTTCCCTAGGCGTGGTCTTCCTCATTTTCACCCCGACGATGATCGCGCGCGTGCGCATTGAGGAACAAGCCCTGCTAGCGCAGTTCGGCGATGCCTACGGCAAATACATGCAGAACACTCCGGCGATCATCCCCCGGTTCGGAGCGGGGAGGAAGCCATGAGCGTTGAGGGTCGCCGGCGCGTCGTCATCACCGGCATGGGCGTCGTCGCGCCAAACGGCGAGGATCTGGAGACCTTCTGGGAGAGCATCCGCGACGGCCGCAGCGGCGCCGGGCCGCTGACGCGTTTTGATGCCAGCCACCTGCCGAGCCGGGTCGCCGCCGAGGTGCGCGATTTCGATCTCGGCAAATACACCGACGCGAAGAAGGCGCGCCGCTTCGACCTCTCGATCCAATACGGCATTGCCGCGGCAAAGCAGGCTCTGCTCGACGCCACAGAGACTTCCGAGATCCCCGGCATCGGCGATCCGGAGCGCGCAGGCGTGATCGAGGGCACGTCGGTCAGCGGCATGGAGTCTTCGTTCAAGGGCCAGACCGCGTTTGAAAACCGAGGCTACAAGTCGATGAGTTCATTCACGCTCATCAATGCCTATACCGGCGGCGGGGCGGGGGAGATCGCCCTCGAACTCGGCATCCGCGGACTCGCGGCGAGCTACAGCACTGGCAGCGCCTCGGGGAGCGATGTGATGGGTTACGCGCTGCGGATGATTCAGGATGACGAGGTGGACGTGATGGTGGCCGGCGGTGCCGAGGCACCGATCCTCGCGCCGCTGTGGGGCGCATTCTGCCTCACGAGAGTGATGACCACGCGCAACGAGACGCCTGCGACGGCTATGCGCCCGTTCGACGCGGCGCGCGACGGCTTCGTCCTCGGAGAAGGCGCCGCCTTTGTGGTGATGGAGGAACTGTCCCACGCTCTTTCCCGCGGCGCGCGGATTTATGCGGAGGTGATGGGCCATGGCCGCGCCTGCGAGGCCTATCACAGCGTCGCGCCGCATCCCGACGGCATCGGGACGAAGCGCGCCATCGAAAAGGCGCTCCGCGCCTCAGGCCTCGATCGCGCGGAAGTGAACTACATCAACGCGCATGGCACTGCGACGCAGGCGAACGACGCGACCGAGATAAAGGCCATCAAATCCCTCTTCGACGAACACGCACGGCGGCTCGCGGTGAGCTCCACCAAGGGCGTCACCGGGCACCTGCTCGCGGCGGCAGGCGCAGTCGAGACTGTTGTCACCGCGCTCGCGATCCATCACCAGGTCATCCCCAAGACGACGAACCTCACTGTGCCGGACGCGGAGTGCGACATCGATCTCGTGCTTTCCGGTTCGCGCCCCTACCCGATTGATGTCGCCCTGAATTTGAACTCCGGATTCGGGGGCAAGAATTCCTGTCTCGTCGTCCGGCGCTATCACCCGCGGTCATGACGATAGCCGCCTACGTCCCGCTCGCCGCCGCCATCTTGAATGGCCTGCTCCTGCTCTTTGTCCTTCGCGCGGGTGTCCAGGGCACTTCCAGGTTCGCCTATCTCGTATGGGGCACGTCGATCGTCGTGTGGAATCTCGGCACCTTCCAGATGTTCCGCGTGAAGGATGCGGAGGCCGCCATGGACTGGGCGCGCTTCCTGCAGGCTGGAGTGATTTTTCTCCCGATCAGCCTGTTTCACCTCTGTCTGGACATCTGCGGGCTCCGCCGCGGTTCACGGCGCTGGATGGTGCTCGTCCCGTATCTGCTCGGGATCGCCCTCGCGGGGACCCTGTTCACGCGCTGGTTCGTGAAGAGCGTCCGCTTTGCCGGCTTCGCGTTCTACAGCGAGGGCGGTCCGGCATTCTGGGTGTTCGTCGCCCTGTATGCGGTGCTCACCGCGCTCACGCTGTTTTTCCTCTGGCGGGCAAAGGAGACGGCCACTCACTTCCGCCGCGGCCAGCTCCGCTCGCTCCTGTGGGCGACAGGCATCCTCATCGCGGGCGGAAACAACGACATCCTCCCGATTCTTGGCATCACCAAGTATCCCATCATCGACAAGCCCATCTTCCCCATCGGCAGCATCTGCGCGATCTTCTACGGGATCCTCGTCGGCTACAGCGTGCTCCAGCACCAGTTGATGGACATCCGCCTCGGCCTGTCGCGCTTTGCCGCGCACGTCGCGAGGCTCTCGTTTCTCTTCCTCATCGGCTTTGTGCTGATGCTCATCATTTCGCTGGTCGTGCCCGAGGGGGCGATTTCGCACACGGCGTTTTGGTCCGCGCTGCTGGTGCTCGTGCTCTCGGGCTTCACGGCTTCGCGGTATATGCCGAAGCTTCTCGGCGCCGGAACGGAATCCTTTGAGCACAGGCTCCTTGGCGACCACTTCGAGTATCAGGACCGGACCCGTGCGTTCATCGAGACATGCCGCTGGCACACGGAGATGGAGGACCTCTTCTCGGACCTGCACTCGCTCCTCCTGAACACGATGGGCGCACGCGGCTACACGCTCGTCCTGCGCGATGAAATCAGCCGCTCGTTCTCGATAGTCCGGTCGCATCCGCAGGGCGGTCAGGGGCAGCTCTCGCAGCTCAGCAGCGATTCCGCGGTCTTCCGGTTTCTTGCCTCGTCGAAAAGCGGATGCCTCCCGCTTGGGAAGGATTATGCAAACGAGTCCGACCGGCTCGAATGCGCCGCCCGCGAGCAGCTCAAGCAGCTCCGGGGAGTGCTCGCATTTCCCTTCCTCGTCGAGCATCAGCCGCTCGGCCTGCTCGTGCTGGATGAGAAGACAAACGGCCGCAGCTACACCAAGACGGACATCCAGCTCCTCGCCGATCTGGCCACGAACGTCGCCCTCGTGATCAACCAAATCCTGCTCAAGAACCAGCTCCTCCAGGCGAGGGAACTCGACCTCCTCGGCCGCATGTCTCAGGGCATGGCGCATGATCTCAACAACCTCACGACGCCGGTGTGGACGCTCCTGCAGCTCCTCATCGAGGGCGTGCCTGCCGAGACACTCCGCACCGACCTTGCGCCAGTCGCCATGCGCAACATCCGCACGATGCGCGAATACATCCGTGAGGCTCTGTTCTTTTCCGAGAACCTGCGGCCGGACTTTCAGACGGGACGCCTCGACGTCCTCGTGCAGGAAGTCGTCGAGCGTGCGCGTGAAAACCGGCGCAAGGGCAAGGCCATCGAATACACCCTCCGACTGTGCGGTGACATGCCGGTGGAGATGGATTACGTCCTCGTCAGCCGCCTGCTCGCGAACGTCATCGCGAATGCCGTGGATGCATCGCCGTCCGGCGCGAGGATCGACGTCGAGACCGTCCGCCTCGTGAAGACGGACCTCGACCGGGACTGGTTCCGTGTTCGCGTGACCGACCACGGCACCGGCATCGCGGAGGAAAACATGCACCGCCTTTTCCAGCCTTACTTCACCACCAAGAAAACAGGCGACGAGGATCGCGGCTTCGGCCTCGGCCTCGCGATCTGCCGCAGAATCGCGCTGCTCCACGGCGGCAACCTCGTCGTTTCCAGCGAGGTGGGCGTCGGCACCATCGTGAACCTCGACTTGCCGAGCTGCCAGAAACGGCCAAAGGGACAGACGCAGCCTGTGCTCGTAACGACCCAGGCCTGACACTTTCATGCACACCCTTCTCGTCATCACTCGCCACGCATCCTGCGCCGCGGCCGTAGAGTCCGCGCTCGATGCGGGCGCCTACCGTGTCATCACGAAGGAGGATCCCGTCAGCGCCGGCGCGCTGCTCGGACGCGCCGCTGTCGATGCGATCATCCTCGATGTCGAGCATGCGAGCGGAACGGCGACGCGCGTGATCGAGGAAGTGCGAGCCCTCGATCCCGACTGCCCCCTCATCGTGTTCGCCGGAGCCGGGCACCGGCCGTGGGAGGAGGATGCGTATCTCCTCGGTGTCGCGCATGTGTTGGAAAAGCCGGTCCGCGCCCGGCTGCTCGTCAACCTCCTCGACCGGGCATTCACATCCGCGCCGAAGTTCACCTCCTCCATCCCCGCGCCGCCGGCGCCCGCGGCCGCCGAGCCGTCCGCCAGTTCCGCCTACGCGCCGCGCCGGGGGCTGGACGAATTGCGCCATTTCTCCTCCCTGCTCGTCCACAGCCTGAACACCCGCGAACTCATCCGCGACGCCGTCCAGCAGCTCCGCGAGGCGCTGGGCGTGAACCGCGCCGCCGTGTTTCTCCGGAAGGCGAGCGCGCTTCCCACGGACGGCGCGCCATCCGCGGACGACCACTGGCTGCGCCCCGCACACACCATCGGTCATGAGCCTTCGCTCATTGAGCATTTCCCGCTGAGCCTCTCAACGGGCCTCGGGAGGCACCTCTCGCAGCACGGACGCATCCTGCGGGCCGACAGCGCGGAGGCCCGCGCGAACCGCGAGATCAGCCGCGAGTTCCAGACGCTCGGCAGCGCCATCGCGCTTCCGATCAATGACCGCGCGGTTCTTGTCGGCGCGCTGCTCATCGATGAGCGCATCACCGGCGGGACATTCTCCGATTCCGAGCTCACCCAGCTCTTCCACTGGCTCGAGGAACTCGGCGTTGCGATCCGCAACTGCTGGCGCCACGAGCAGCTCGCCGCCACACACGGGCTCATCGACGACATCCTCGCCGGCATCGGCAGCGGGTGCGTGGTCGTCGGCTCGAATTGCGGCATCCTCCACGCCAACGCCGCGGCGCTGCGCCTCCTCGTGCCTGCGCGCGCCGGCAACAAGCAGGTGGACTTCGCGGACATTCCGCAGCAGCTCGGCAGCCTCATCTTCCAGGTCATCCAGACCGGGAAGGCGAACGCGCCGTTCAAGTGGACGCCGCCGGATCACGAGGAAGTGTCCTGCCGGATCACGATCCTGCCCTTCACCGTCGGCGACAGCAGCCGCCCGAACGCCGCACTGCTCGTCCTCGACGACATCACCGAGCACGAGCGCGCAGCGCAGCTCGAGATGGAGGCCGGCAAGCTCCGCCTCGTCCGGCAGATGGCATGGCACCTTGCGCACGAAATCGGAAACGCCGTCACGCCCGTGTCCACGATGCAGCAGCTCCTCGAGCTTCAGGGTGACGACGCCGAGGTCCGCCGGGAGCTCAGCGGTGTCCTCGCCAGCAGCGTCCGCCGCATCACGAGGCTCACCCAGCAGATGACTTTCCTGAGTCGCGACTGGGACGGAAAACCCGGCGATCCCGTGCGTCTCGCCGACCTTATCGAGGGCGCCTGCCAGGACGCGAGCAACCACCAGCCGACGAAGCAGAAAGTCGCCCTCAACATGGACAAGGCGAAGATGCCTTGGAAAGTCGCGGGCGACACGAAGGCGCTGCGCCACGCGTTCTCGGAGCTTTTCCTCAATGCACTTCAGGCGAACCCCGAGAATCCCACGGTCACAGTGCGCGTGAGCGAGAGCCCGGCATCCGGAAAACCCGGGCTGGCGGTCGAGGTCCAGGACACCGGCTCGGGCTTCCCGCAGGATGTCGCGGAGAAAATCGGCGAACCTTTCCACAGCACGCGAAGTGTGGGCCTCGGCCTCGGCCTCACAGTCACCCGCAAGATCATCGAGGGCCACCGCGGCCTGATCGAGATTCCGCATCCGGAAAAGGGGCCGGGCGTCGTCCGTATCACGCTGCCGCTGCCGGAACCCGGCATCAACTGAGCTTCGGGTTTCCAGCTTGATTGCCCTGCCGAATGAGGCAGCTTTCCCCCAACTTGGTTTCTCCCATGAAAACAATCCTCTCAGTCATTGCAGGTGTGGCATTGCTCACGGACATGGCGTCCGCCATTCCCCAGTCCTTCGGCGGCAACAATCTTTTCGGCGCGACCGGAATGCCGTTTGAGCAATACGTCGCGACCGTCGCGGTGTGGTCGCCCGGCGCGACGCTGCAGGGTCCGTGGAAGCAGCGCGGGAAGGCGAAGTCCGACGTCGAGACACTCCTCCTCGGCACGAATGCCACCGTGTTCGGCATCGCCGCCGCTCAAGTTTCCGCAGAGCGCGTGAACGGAGCGGTGCGGCGCATCATCGTGCTCTTCGACGAGGCGAAGCTGCGCAATGCAAAGGCGCGCCCGGGCGGCCTCTATGATCAGGTGGTTGCAAACATCACGGCCTTTGCGGGGGAGGCGCAGCCTGCGTCCTCGGGTGAAAAAGTCTTCCGCCACGATGCATCGCTCATCACCGCCCGCAAGGCAGGCGGACGCGAGGTGATCGTCGAGTTCACTCCTGCGAAGTGAGGATGTGCGCCGTGCGCCGGTGGCTCGCCGCGGCTGCCTGCTTCTGCGCGCTGGCCGGGGCGCCGCGCGAGCTCCACGCCCAGGGTTCCATGTGGCCGGCGAGCAGGCAGTTTCCCGCGCCGGATGCGCTCAGGAGTTCCGCGGCATGGGAAGCCCGCGATTTTCTCGACGGATGGGGGGCCATTGATCCGAACGCCGCGGAGGAGCATCGGAATTTCGCCGGGAAGTGCGAGGTGTTCGGGCACGCGGCGCACGCGGTGCACGGAATGTTTGAGCGCGGTCGCCTGACTTCTTTCACCGTCGTCGTTCTCGATGCAGGCGCGTGGTTCGGCTTTGTGCCGGATGCCGAGGCGAAGAAGGTCGCCGCGACGAGGGGCCCGCAGTTCACCGCGCTCTACAGGCAGACCGCCGCCGACGTGGAGCGCGGACTCGCGGCGCTCGCTGGAGGGGCGGGCAGGAAGACCGCGTTCGTGGACAAGGGCGTGCTCAAGCACGAGGTGCTCGTTCATCGCGTGGGTGACCTCTGGGTGCGGCTCACCCTGCGGGACAGCCAGCTTGTGAAATTCACCGTCTCTCGGACTGAGGCGGACGCAGCCAGCCCGCTCAGCGCGCTTCGCCGCACGGCGAAGAAGGACGAGCAGTCGCGCGCCTTCGCCGCACGCGTGACGGATGCGCCGAACGGGGACCGCATTCTCGGGAGCGTCCCGATTTTCATCCAGGGCGACCGTGCCTACTGCGGCGTGGCCACACTCGCGATGGCCATGCAGTTCCTCGGCCTGCGGCTGGACACGGAGGACTTCGCCGCGGCGGCGGGCATCAGGTTCGGCAGCACCTACCACTCGGACATCCGCAGCGTGACGGAAGCCGCGGCCGATGCCGCAAAGGTGAAGCTCCCGCGCACGACCCAGTTTGAATTCGAGCGTGCCCGCGCTGCGATCGATGCGGGCATGCCCGTGATCGTCTTCCGCCGCTGGAGCCAGGAGCGTGACTTCCTGCACACGGCGTTTGCCCAGCGCCTCCTGAAAGATCCCGTGGCCACGCTGCCGAAGGCCGACCTGAACGACCGGAGGACGTGGCCGACGCGGGCCGACTTCGCGCATTCCTCGCTGGTCACCGGCTACAACACCGCGCGCCGCGAAGTCATCTTCACCGAGAGCTGGGGCGAGCGGACGCGGAACCGCCGGATGCGCGCAGAGGAGATGGAGGGCACCAGCTACCTCGCCTATTACCCGCACCTGTGAGTCGCGCCGCATGGATTCTGCTGCTGGGCGCCGCGCTGTCGGTGGCGCATGCCGGGATGCGCGAGTGGACCGACCGCGCGGGGAGAAAGTTCACCGCCGACATCGTCGCGTGTGACGCGTGGCGCGTGACGTTTGCGCTCCCGGATCAAACGAAGGCCGTCGTGTCCGCCGCACAGCTCAGCCCGGCCGACTCTGCATTCGCGGCGAAATGGCGTGCGGAGAATCCTGCCGCGCCGCTCGTCGATCCGCAGAAGCTCGCCGCGTGGCCGGCTGCAGCGGCGGCGGAGAACATCGAGGTGCGGGCGCTTTCCGAGGATTCGAGGACACGCAGCTTCACCTATGAGGGCGCGCATTTCGCCATGCAGTCCGATGTGCGGCTGCCGCTCGGCGTCGTGCGCGACCTCAACGCCGTCTTTGAAGCCACCCGGGCCGCGCTCATGGCCCTGCCCCTTGGCCTGCATGCTGGCGGCGAGCGCGGAAAATACCCGGTGCTTCTATTCTCCACCGCCGAGGACTACGGGCGCGCCGGCGGCGGCAGCGCCAGCGGCGGCTACTTCCAGGGGAACACCGGACGCATGCTCATCCTGCTGCCAAATCTCGGCATCCACGCCGCGGGCGAGCGCAGAACCTACGACTATCAGAAGAACCTCTTCGTCCTGAAGCACGAGGTCACGCACCAGGTTCTCCGGCATTGGGGAGGTGCCTTGCCTGTGTGGTTCAACGAGGGGCTTGCCGAGGTCGTCGCCGCGGCCCCATACGGCGCGGGGCGCTACACCTTTTCCGCGACGGACACCGCGCTCGCCGCCTACGTGCAGAAATGGCGGCGTCCCGGCGATGTGAAGCCGATGATCATCGTCCCTCCCGCGCAGCTCATGCAGTTCAACGACCAGACGTGGGAGGCGCGCGTCGCCGGCCAGACTGCCTATGAACTCTACAACTCCGCCGCGCTGCTCATCCATTTCTTCCTCCGGCACGACGGCGCGGGCGATGGCTCCGGCGTCGCTGGATTCCTCAACGCGCTCCACGCCGAGTTGCACCGGCAGCGCACGGACCTTCCGCGCGGCGGCTTCATTCGCACCTTCGGCGTCCCGCGCGAGGTGCAGATGAAAGCCGCAGCCGACTTCCTCATCCGCGGCCGCAGTGATGAGAAGCTCAGCGCCGACTTCGCCGCATTCCTCAAGCGCCTCGGCCTGCGCTACGAGTTTGACCCGCCGCTCCAGCCGGGACGGTAAAGCCCGCCGAGTCGTGGATTCGAAGATTCCAAACTCGGGAGGGGACTCTGCGCCACCGCGAGATTGGGAGGTGGTCTGCCTCCCGGATGGGGGGCGCGGTTCCTCATAAGAAAGCCGCTGCATGGAGCTGATATACGGGAGCCGCCGCCTTTTCCTCCACATGCCCGAACCTCGCTCTGATCCTGAGACCTGTTCCGGTTCCGCTCCACTGTCGCGGCGCGGGTTTTTGGAGGTCGGCGGGGCGGGGTTGCTGGGGCTGAGCCTCGGCGGATTGCTGGAGTCGCGGGCATCCGGGGCTGGTGTGGGGAAAGGTGCGAGGAGCGCCAGTTTTGGCCGCGCGAAATCGTGCATCATTCTCTTCCTCGCGGGTGGGCCGCCGCAGCACGACACGTTTGACCCGAAGCCGGATGCGCCGATCGAAGTGCGGGGCACATTCCGCGACATCGCTACGAAGGTGCCGGGCATCCGGCTGTGCGAGACGCTGCCGCACACGGCGCGCGTCACCGACCAGATTGCGATCATCCGGTCGATGACGACGGACATCAACGCGCACTCGACGAGCGGCGCGTTCATGCTCACGGGCTACGAGCCGCCAACGAAAGCGGAGAATGTGCCCGCAGGTTCACAGGACTGGCCGAGCATCGCGTCGGTGGTCGGTGCGCTGAAACCAAGCGGCAGTTCGCCGTTGTCCTCGGTGGTGCTGCCGGAGAAGATTCAGAATGACGGGAACATCGTGTGGCCGGGGCAGGATGGGGGATTCATGGGTGGAGCGTGGCACCCGATGGTGATGAAGTGCGATCCATCGGCGCTGCCAATTCGCATCGAGGGCATGAGCATGGAGGCCGGGATGACGCACGTGCGGCTCGCGGAGCGCTACGACCTGCTGTCGCAGATGGATGCGCAGTTTCAATACGCGGTGCAGAGCGGCGCCGTGGCGGAACTGGGCGGGATGCGGCAGCGTGCGTTCGACCTGCTGCACTCGGACGCGAGCCGCGCGGCATTCGCGCTGGAGCGGGAGTCGCCAGTGCTGCGTGCGGCCTACGGCGCGCACAAGTTTGGCCAGAGCGTGCTGCTCGCGCGGCGTCTCATCGAGGCGGGCACTCGGCTCGTGCAGGTGAACTGGCCGCGCGAGGGAGCGAAGGAGGTCGGCGGGAGCCCGCTGTGGGACACGCACCGCAACAACGCCGCCCGAGTGCGCGATGTGCTCGCGCCGCAGTTTGATCTCACGTTTGCGACGCTCATCGATGATCTGAAGTCGCGGGGACTGCTCGATGAGACGCTGGTCGTGGTGATGGGCGAGTTTGGCCGCTCGCCGAAGATCAACGCGGGGGGCGGGCGCGATCACTGGGGTTCGGTTTTTTCCGTTGTCCTCGCGGGAGCGGGCATCGGCGGCGGGCAGATCATCGGTGCGAGCGACCGCATCGGGGCATTTCCGCAGTCGCGGCCTGTGCGCCCGCCGGATCTCGCTGCGACGATTTTCCACCTGCTCGGCATCCCGCCGTCGGCGGAGTTCATGGATCCCATCAGCCGCCCGCGCAGCGTGACAAACAGCGGCCAGTCCCTTAGGGAGATTGTCGGCGCGTGAGCCTGCGCGGAGGAAACCTGACACAACCGCATTTCCCAACCCATATGTCTGAGCATTCGAATTTCTTCCCGGCACGCCGCTGCGGCGGGCCGCTTTCACGCCGCAGCTTTCTCGAGGTGGGCGCGCTCGGTCTCCTCGGTCTCGGGATGAGCGATGTGCTGCGCGCGGAATCGGTCGCAAAGGCTGCCGGACGCAGGGTGCGCGAAAAGAGCGTCATTTTCATCTGGCTGCCGGGCGGCATGTCGCACCTCGAGAGCTACGACATGAAGCCCGAGGCGCCGAGTGAGTATCGCGGCATCTTCAGTCCGATTAGAACGAACGTGCCGGGCATCGAGGTGTGCGAGCTGTTCCCGCGGCACGCGAAGATTGCGGACAAGTTCAACATCATCCGCTCCGTGTGCCACGAGTTTGCGGACCACGGCGGCGGGCACAAGCGCTTCCTCACGGGCCGCATGCCGGCAACGCCGACAGGGTTCGTGAACGACGCGCCGGCAGTGACGTCCTTCATCACGAAGAAGCTCACACGTGCCGGCGAGGCGATGCCTGCAACGGTGCTCGGCGTGGACAATGGGCGCAGCGGCATTGATGTGTTTTCCTTCGGCGCGGCATATCTCGGGGCGGGCACCACGCCGTTCGTCATCGCGGGAGATCCGAGCGCGCCGGAGTTCAAGGTGCAGAACATCGGCCTCACTCCGGACATGCAGGCGAGGCTCGAAGACCGCGCGCATTTGCTGGAGGGCGTGGATCGCCTGCGCCGCGAAGCCGATGCGAGCGGGCTCATGGGCGCGATGGATGAGTTCAGCCAGCGCGCCTTCCAGATGCTCACATCGCCGAAGGTGCAGGCGGCATTTGATCTGAGCCGCGAGCCGGAGAGGCTCCGCGAGCGCTATGGCCGCAGCGCCTACGGGCAGCGCGGCATCATGGCGCGGCGGCTCATCGAGGCTGGCAGCCGCTTCGTGTCGATGGTGTGGGAGAATCCATTCCCGAGCGGAAAGATTCCGCAGAACTGCTGCTACAACTGGGATTCGCACGCGGTGAACTGCCACATGTTCGACGATTCGCGCTGGCGCATGCCGGTCTATGATCAGGCGCTCACCGCGCTGATCGAGGACATCTATGATCGCGGGCTGGACAAGGACGTGATGGTGATTGCGACGGGCGAGTTTGGCCGCACACCAAGAATCAACACGCAGGTCGGGACCCAGACGAAGGTCTCCCAGCCCGGCCGCGACCACTGGCCGAATGCGATGTCCATGCTTGTCACCGGCGGCGGCATGCGCACGGGGCAGATCATCGGTGCGACAAATGCGCGCGGCGAGCATCCTGTCGAGCGCCAGCTTTCGCCGAACGACCTATGGGCCACGGTCTATCGGCACCTCGGCATCGACTACGAGGAGAGCTTCCCGGATTTCCAAGGCCGCCCGATGCCGGTGCTGCCGTTCGGTTCGCCGATCACGGAGATTCTTCCTGCCGTGTGAGGCGGACGCAGCTTCGTCACGCATTCGCAGTTCCAAAGTCCGCGGTATCCGCTACTTGTCCGCGTGATGTCCTGGATTTTCGGAACCCTGCTGCTGCTCACGCTCGTCGCATGGACGCGGCGTGAGGCGCAGCACAGGAGGAGGGACGCCGAGCTTGCAAGGCGCGCGCAGGAACTCCTGCAGCAGCATGAGGTGCTGCGGACGCAGCGTTCACTGGCGGAGGCGAATCTTGAAATCATCCTCTCATCAATGCAGGAGGGCGTGCTGGTCCTCGACAAGCGCCGGGCCGTGCGGCTCGCGAATCCGGCGGCGCAGAAGCTGTTCGGGCTGCCCTCGGAATATGCCGGAAGGCCGGTGATCGAACTTTTGCGGGAGCCGGCGGTGGACGACATGGTGATAGCGGCCGTTTCCAAATCCGAGGCGCGGGAAGCGGAGCTGACGCTGGCGACGCGCAAGCCGCCGCTCGTGCTGGCGACGCGCGTGGCGCCGATGCGCGATGCCTCGGGCGAGCCTGCGGCCCTCGCAATGTTCCGTGACATCGGGCACACGAAGCGGCTGGAGGAGGTCCGCCGGGAATTCGTCGCGAATGTCTCCCACGAACTCCGAACTCCGCTCGCGATTTTCCAGGGATATCTCGAGCAGCTCATGGACATTCCCGACATGCCGCGAAGGGAGCAGGCAGAGGCGTTCGAAGTGCTGAACCGCCATTCAAAGCGGCTCTCCGCCCTCGTTGAGGATCTGCTCGTTCTGGCGCGAATGGAGTCCACGGCGGAGGAGCTCTCGCTCGAGGAGATTCATGTGTGTGACTTGCTCGGGGGCATCGCGCGCGACTTTGCGCTGCGTGCACGGCAGAAGGGGGTGGTGCTGAAAGTGCAGGTGCCGGCGGGCATCGCCCCATTGCGCGCGGATCCCCTGCGCATGGAGCAGGTCTTCACGAACCTCGTGGACAACGCGTTGAAGTTCACGCCCGAGGGTGGCGCCGTCACTCTTGGAGCCTCGTCGAATGGAAAGGAGATCCAGTTGTGGGTGAGCGACACGGGGCAGGGGATTTTGTCGAGTCACCTGCCGCACATCTTCGAGCGTTTCTACCGGGTGGACAAAGGCCGCAGCCGCGACGCGGGCGGCACCGGCCTCGGTCTCAGCATTGTGAAGCACATCGCGCGCGCCCACGGCGGAGACGCGGAGGCGGAGAGCACTTTCGGGAGAGGAACGACGATCCGGCTGCGGCTGCCGGTTTCGTAGCGGGCGAAGGCTCAGCCCGGAATCTCGCGGAGGAGCTGCGCGTTGGTCGGGAATTTCTTCACGAACGAAAGCAGGCGCTCGATGGCCTCAAAGGGCTTGTGGCCTGCAAGGCCGCGGCGGATGACGCTGATCTTGTGCAGGTCGTCGGCGGAGATGAGGAGTTCGTCGCGGCGCGTGCCGCTCTGGAAGATGTCGATGGCGGGATAAACGCGCTGATCGCTGATCTTGCGGTCGAGCACGATCTCCATGTTTCCGGTGCCCTTGAACTCCTGGAAGATGAGCTCGTCCATGCGGCTGCCAGTCTCGATGAGAGCGGTGGCGACGATGGTGAGTGAACCAGCCTCCTCCGTGTTGCGCGCGGCGGCGAAAATCTTGCGAGGGATTTCCAGCGCGCGGCTGTCCACGCCGCCGGACATCGTGCGGCCGCCTCCGGCGATGGCGTTGTTGAACGCGCGGCCGAGACGGGTGATGGAATCGAGAAGGATGAAGACATCGCGCCCGCTCTCGACGAGCCGCTTTGCGCGCTCGATGCAGAGCTGGGCGATGCGCGTGTGCGATTTGACGTCCATGTCGTTCGAGCTGGCCCACAGCTCGGCGTCGGGGATGTTGCGCTTGAAGTCCGTGACCTCCTCGGGGCGTTCGTCCACGAGCAGGATCATGAGCTTCACGTCGGGATGGTTTTTCACGACGGCCTGCGCCATGTGGTGCAGCAGCGTGGTCTTGCCCGTGCGCGGCGGCGCGACGATGAGTCCGCGCTGGCCTTTGCCGACGGGCGACATGAGGTCCACGACGCGCGTGGTGAAGCGGTCGGGCACGGTCTCGAGCTTGATGCGCTCGAGCGGGCTGATCGTGGTGAGGTCGTCGAAGGAAGGCCACGCCTTCGCGCTCTCGGGATCGGCTTCGTTGATCGCGATGATGCGGTGAATCTGCAGGCCGCGGTTACTCTTGCGCGCCTCGACCTTGAGCCACTGGCCCTCGCGGAGGCCGAATTTTTTCACGGCTTCGGGCGTCACGAAGACATCGGAGGGGTTCGGCTGGAAGAAGCGCTTGGCGTCGCGGAGGAAGCCGAAGCCCTTGCCGGAAATCTCGCAGTAGCCTTCCGCCTCGACGAGTTCGTCCGGCTCGGGCGGCGTCGCGGGCGCCGCGTCTTGCTGCTCGCGGTTCTGCTCTCGCTGCTGTTGCTGCTGCTCGCGGCGCTGATTCCGCTGTTCATTGCGCTCATTGCGGTCGCGCCCGCGCTGTTGGGCGGGTGCGGGTGGCGGGGCCGCTTCACCCTGCGGCGCAGCGGGGGCAGGCGGCGCAGGTGTCGATGCCGGTGCAGCGGGTGCGGCTGCCTGCTGTGCGGCCATCTTTGCCGCCTGCATCGCAGCCATGATCGCGTCGAGCTGCGTCTTTTCCGTGGGAATCGGAATGTTTGCTGCGCGCAGGAAGGCTTCGACTTCGCGCGGAATATAAAGCGGGCGCGGACGCTGTGCGCCGCCAGTCGGCAGCGCAGGTTCAGGGGATGCAGGTGCCGCAGGGGGCATGGCAGGAGCGGAAACCGGCACTGGTGCTGGTTCCGGTGCCGGTGCCGGCTCTGGAGCGGGCACTTGCTCTGCGACGGGCTCGACGGGCGGAGTCGCGGGAATTGGATCGGCAGCGGATTCGGCGGTCTCCTCGCTTGAGGAGGCCTTCCTGCGCGTCGTCTTCTTCACCGCCGGGGCCTTCTCGGCGCCTTCCTTCTTGGCCTTGGCGGAAGTCTTCTTTGTGGTTGTTCCGGTGCCTGCAGCCTTCTTGCGGGTCGTCTTCTTTTTCGGTTCCTGCTCGTCGAACAGCTCCGGGTCGTTTTTTGTGCTCATGGAAAATGAATGTGCTCGCTCAGGCCCTGCGGCCCTTGCAGTGCAGGTGCTCCGCCGGTTGCGTTGGGGAGCACTGGTGGTGTCCAGACATGGGGTGTCGAAGGATGAATTGCGCCGCGGCGGGTTGGGATTGCCAATGTCGCTGGAACTTGCCCGTTCAGTCGGGGAGACCGAAACCGCTGACGCGAATCGAACGCCACGAAGAATGCAGAGCAGGCGGGCGGCGTCAACGGGAATCTTTGCCGCTCGCTCCCGAGTTCATGGCACGCCGAGGCTTCAGCGTGTGCCGAGAATCAGCGCGCCAATTTCCCGCGGGGATGCGCTCCCCGTCGTGCCGACCTGATGGATGACGAGGCTGGCTGCCGCCATTGCGATTTCCATCGCTTCAGAAATCGACGCGCCCGCCGCAAGAGCCATCGCGAGATTGGCCGAGACAGAGTCCCCTGCGCCGACAATGTCGATCGGGCCGCGCAGCGGGTGGGTCGGCACATGTGAGGTCGCGCCTCCCGCATCTGCACCGATGATGCCGTCTGCAGCTATCGTCACAAAGACGGGCCGGCGGTTGCGTTTTGCGAGTTCGGACGCCGCAGACTCGATGGCCGCACGATCGGATGCCGCGGCACCGGAAAGAACCGAGAGTTCGTGCGCGTTCATCTTCCAAATGCAGGCAGGCCAGCCGGCGAGACCGCGGCGGCAGTCGCCGAGCACCGGCCTCGCCTCATTTTCGCGCGAGATGATGCCGATGGCGTCGCGCACACAGGAGGTGATCACGCCAGTCTCTCCGACATCCACTTGATCCATCACGATGATCGCATCCGCTTCATCGGCGGCTTTGTGCAGCGCGTCCAGCAGTTGTTCTTCGACTTTCGGCGGTGTGGGCGACCAATTCTTCAAATCGAGTCGGCTCAACTCACGCGGCGGAATGCCCGGTTCATGGACGAGAGGTTTTGTGTATGAAAACGTCCGCCGCTCGGGAGTCCGCACGAAGCCGTCGAGCTTCACATTCTCGGCGTGCTTCAAGGCGCGCAGCAGCTCGTAGCCTTCACCGTCCTCGCCGCAGAAGCCGACGGGGAGCACGGTGCCCGCGCCGAGAGCGATGAGGTTCGCGAGAATCGTTCCCGCAGCGCCGGGCTGCGAGCGCACGCCGACGACGTTGTGGACTGGTAACCCAGTCTCAATCGACGTCTCGCTTCTTGCGGGATCGATGTCGAGATAGCGGTCGAGGCAGAAGTCACCGACAACGGCGATGCGCAGCTTCGCATAGCGACCGGTGATTTCGGAAAATCGTTCGGGCGTCATGGATGGGTGCGTAGCGCGTGCAGGAGTTGTTGGACAAAGGCGAGGTTGTCGCATTGCGCGTATTGCATCGTGCCGCCCATGCGCGAGAAGCTCTTGCAGAACCGCAGGTAATACGCGGCGGAAGTCTTCGGCGGTTCGCCCTGAGTCCAGTCCCAGTTGCCGCCGTCCTGGAGGTCCACGACGTAGATGCTGTGTCCGCTCACTGCGGGGCGGCCATTTTGAAAGCGCACGTTGTGAACGCAGCTCAGGCTCTTTTCGAAAACCTGCGGCGCCATGATTGCCGACCCGACCGCGAGCAGCACGCCGCCGTCGAGATTGTCCACGCTCGAACAGAACGTGTGGAAATCCGCGCCTGCCGCGCGCCCGATGGCTGCGCCGTTGAACAGCGGATGACACGACACGATGTCGTAACCAATGCCCGGATGCACCGTCGCCGGCACGCCGAGCCGGAAAGCCTGGGCGAGGATGGAGGCGTGCTTCCATCGGTGGATGACTTCGTGTCGCCCCGCGCGAAGCGCGTGCCGCTGCATCTCGGCGAGAAGTTCGACCTTCGCAGGCGCGCTTCCATCCGGATGGGTGAGCGATTGGCGCAGCTCTTCAGGCGATGAAAGAGTGCAGCCGTCCTCGTGGATGAAACGCCCGAGGGCGCGGCCGTAGCCTTCGCTGCGCACGCCGCCTGCGAGCAGTGCGAGATGAATGTTCCGGCCTGTCTCCTCCCACGCGCCGAAGGTGCCGGTCGCGACGTTGTCCTCGACGCTCTCGCATGAGCGCCCGAGCCACGAAAATTCCCAGTCGTGAATCGTCCCCGCGCCGTTCGTCGCGATGTGCGTGATCCATCCGCGCTCCATCATCTCGGTGACGATCCGCGCCGCGCCGTTTCGCAGCAGGTGGGCGCCATACATCAGGACAACGGCGGCGCCCCGCTCACGCGCCGCGCGGATGTTCCTCGCGGCATCCGCGATGATTGCCGAGGCATTCGTTGGCGCGGGAGTGGCGTTGGGATCCACGATGATTTCATCCGCGGACAGCAGGCTGCGACGCTCGGACAGCGGGTGCGCTCGGAGCTCCGAGGGGTCGTAGCGGTTCATGCTGCGATCAGCGCGGCGATGATTTCGCGCGCGTGAAAAAAGTCCGCGATGACGGCATCCGCACCTGCGGCCAGCAATGTCTCGCGCTTCGCCGCGTCCATGCGGCCCGAGCCCGGCTCATCCTCGTCGCTCGCGACGGCGATGGCGATCCCGCCCACGGACCTTGTCTCACGAATCTCCACCGGACCATCGCCGAACGCGAGCAGCGCCGCGCCATTCACGCCGCGCTCGCTGATGAGGCTGTCGATGATCGCGCGCTTCGTGAATTTCCGATCCTCCAGGCTGTCCGGTCCGTGGACCGCGTCGAAGTAGCGCGCCACATCGAGCAGCTCCGCCTCGTGCCGAACTTCGTGGAGGACCGAGCCTGTAGCGAGGGTGAGGCCGATGCCGCGCGCGCGCAGCATTTCAAAAAGGGACCGCACGCCGCGCACGAGCAGCGAGTCGGTGCCGGCAGGCTCCTGCCGAACGCGCTCCAAGCGCGCGCGCACCTCTGCCTTGAGACGTCGCTGGAACTCATCGTGGTAGGTCTCCGCCGTCTCCGCGTTGCCGCCGCGCTGCTGCACGAGTTCGGCGAGGTGCGCCATCTGGTGGATGCTCGGTTTTCCGTTCAGCGTCATCAGTTCGGCCCGCGCGAATTTTCTGCGCGCCATCTCGTCCTCTCCGGCGAGCGGTGGCAGGTGCTCGGCGTAAAGCGCCGCCATGATGTCCGCCCAGCCGCCGCGCGTGAGCGACGTCGTGCCATCCCAGTCCATCAGGACATGGCGAACCGCTCGGGGCTCGATGCGGCGGGAAAATTCGATCGGCGCTGTGGACACAGCGCGCAGTTACTCACTTTGCGCGCAGCCACGCAATCACATCGGCCACGTCCTGCGGTTTGAGTGCGGTCTCGAGGCCGTCGGGCATCATCGAACGCCCGGTGGTCTTTTCCTCAGCGATGTCCGCGCGCAGAACTGGGAACTCCGCACCGCCGGGGAGGCGCAGCGTGAGGTTGTTGCCGGTCTCGCCGGCGACGACCCCGCTGAGCTCCATCCCACTTTTCAATTTCACCACAAGCGCCTGGAAGCGCGGCTCGACGGCTGCGTTCGGATCGAAAACCGCGGTTAGCAGCCAATCGTCGGGCTTGTCGCTGACCATTCCGAGGTCGGGGCCGACTTCCTTTCCCTCGTTCTTCAGCCGGTGGCAGATCGCGCACTGATGTGTGAAAAGCGTGTGCCCGCGCTGCGCATCGCCCTTCAGTGTGGAGACGGACGCATAGCTCGCGACGACTTTCGCGCGGTCGGCTGTGGTTGGCTTTGGCAGCGTCGGCACGGGGCCCGGCGAGGAGATCGTCGCGTTCAGCTTTTTGAACAGCTCGCTCTCTGGAGTGAGCGACGAAAGAATGGCGAGGCGCATCTGTGCGACGTCGCCCTCGCGGTCGGCGAGTTTTTGCAATGCGGCCGAGGCGGCCTCGCCTCGCCATTCGCCGAGCGTGAGCGCGAACTGGCGGCGGACGACAAATTCCGGATCGTCCGCGCACGCGAGCAGGCTCGCGAGCAGAGCGCTGTCGCGTCCCGCAAGTGCTTCGCTTTGTCGAAGCGCCTGCACGCGCACTTGCGAATGTGCGTCGCGCAACGCGCTGCGGATCGTTGCGGCGTCAGTGACGTTCAAAGTGCCGAGCGTCGCGAGTGCCTGCACGCGGACTTTCGGATTCCCGGCGGTGAGCGCGAGTTTGCGAACAGCGGGCGCGACGTCTTTTGCGCCGCGCTCGTGGAGGAGGCGCTGCACGGTGTCGCGCTGCCAGCCATTCGGCGAATCGAGCGCGGCGGCGAGCGCGGCATTGTCGAGCTTTGCGAGATTTGGGGCAGGGCGCAGCTTTGCGCCAGTGGGCAGCACGCGCCAGATGCGGCCGGTGTCCGCGCCTGCGCGCAGGTCGAGGCGGCTCTGCGTCTCGGGCGCGATCCACTCGGGATGTTCGAGGACGAAGCGGTGAAAGTCGGCGATGTAGAGCGCGCCATCGGGCCCGGTCTTCATCATCACTGGGCGGAACCACACATCGAGGCTCGCAAGGAATTCCCGGCCCTGTTCGTCGTCCGCGCGTTTGCTCGTGAAACTCGCGCCGTCCGCGCTGAGAACCTCGCGATGGACGACATTGTGCACCGGCTCGCTCGAGAGCACGCTTGTCGCAAACGCGGGGCCGAACAGATCGTCGCGATACGGCGTCGGGCTGTTGCCGCTCGTCACGTAGCCGAGCGACTGCGGCTGGTTGAAGCGAATCGGCGCGTCGTCCCGTGAGTAGGCGGTGAAGACGCGCAGGCTGTCGGGATAATTCGCGAGCATCTGCTTCGTCGTCTTCACGGCAAGGCGCGGGTTGCGGCGGATGTAGCGGTCCTCGAGCGTGTAGTGCCAGAGCCAGTTCGGGTTGTTGTTGCCGAACCAGTTTCCCCAGTCGTCGCGGTGACGGCCGAACTGCGTTTGCCCGCTCTCGGCCTCGAACTCGCCCGTATCGGGGCGGAAGCGGATGTCGCGGCCGGATATCGCGACGCCCTGCTGCTGCTCGTGCGGCTTCTTCGCGGAGAAAATCGTGCCGCCGCTGTCGCCGTTCGCGCCATAGAGCCAGCCGTCGAGTCCCCAGTCGAAGCCATTCACGCGGTGCTGCTGGTTGCCTTCGGTGAATCCGCTGAAGAGCACCGTGCGCTCGCTCGCGGTGGCGTCGCCATTTTTGTCGCGGAGAAAAATGATCTCCGGTGCGGCGGAGACGATTACGCCGTCGCGCCACGGGAAGATGCCGGTGGGAAAAGGGATGTCCTCGGCGAAGATGGTCGCCTTGTCGTAGTGCCCGTCGCCGTTCGTGTCGGTGAGCACTTTGATCCGGCCGCCGGGCTTGCCCTTGCCGTCCATGCCGAGCGGATAGTCGCGCATCTCGACGACCCACAGCCGCCCGCGCGCGTCCCACTCGAACGCCGCCGGCGACTCGACGAGCGGCTCCGCGGCGACGAGCTCGACCGAAAAGCCCGGACGCGGGCGCATCGCCGTGAGCGAATCTTCCGGCGAGAGCGGCGGCGGCACGTCGAACGCGATGACGTCCTTGAACGATCGGCGCAGAGTGTGCGCGTCGAGTTTGAAAGTGTCCTCATTCTGCCAGACGACGTGGCCGTCGCGGAACCACGCGCCGTTGTCCTGCCCGCCGCGCACGAACGGCGGGATGCGCAGCGTGTCGCCGCCCGCGCGGTTCGCGACGCGCACGACGTGCGGCCAGCCGGCCTTCCAACCGAGATTCGCCTTCACCTTACCAGCCCAGAGGTGAATCGCGCAGCCTGCGTCGTTCGATTGGAAGATGTCGTCGAAGCCGTCGCCGTTGAGGTCCACGAAGCGCAAGCCGTTGTCGCGGCCCTTGTTGTCCACGACCGCGCAGCCCTCGGGCAGCGAGTAGCCCGCGGGCTTCCACTGCTTTTCTCTTTCGCTCCACGAGAAAATGTCGCGGTTCACGAGCAGCTCGCACACGCCGTCGTTGTCGAAGTCGCGAAGGCGGATTCCGGCCGCGGTGGAATTCTTAAAAAGATCGTGCTTATCGCGCAGTCCGCTCTCCAGCGATTCATCCCGACACCAATGCTTGCCATCCCACTTGAGTGCGGTGATTTCGTTGACGACCAAGAAAAGTGTCGATGCAGCGCCATCGGGATGGATAACACCAAATCGGGGATTGAAGAGCCGCCCTATGGAGCTGAGTGGCTGCCCTTCAGTATACCACCGATTTTCGTTCGGACGCCATACGCGAGTGAAGTTTGTTGTCCCAACTGAGCCGTTTTGCTGTGGCCAAGGATAGTTACTTAGCACGTCCATGTAACCGTCGCCGTCGATGTCGAGAAGGCGTATATCTCTATCCTGTTGCGTTGTAGTTCCGTCCGACTTGGACGACTCACGCAAAGCGACACCTGACAGGGCATTTTCCTCAATCCTCTCCAGCGCCTCGCGGAAGGTGAGGAACTTCACGCGCTTGCCGTATTTTTCCTGCGCGTAGCCGATGAACTCCACCCACTGCTCGGGTGAACTCCAGCCGTGCGGGTGGAAGACGGTCGTCATCACGCCCTGCTTCGCGACCACCCAGTCGAGCGCGGCCTTCCAGTCGGCGAGAGTCTCGGGGTTCTTCGCGCCCTGCGCGTTGAACGCCTGCCAGTCGCTCGGCGTGATGCACGGGAATTCCCAGCACACTTTGCCGACGACGTAGGGATACGGGTAGTCCTCGATGAGGCCCGCGCAGTCGCGCAGTGAAATTTTCGTGGGCGGCTTCAGCTCGGCGGGAAAATATTTTCTGAAGCGCTCGCCGTCCTTTCCGCTGGGGCGCACGAAGACGGACGAATCAATCGCGAGCGCGTGGCCTTTCTCGCTCGTGCGGTTGAAAATCTCCGCGAAGAAGCGCGGGCTCGCGGAGTTCATCGAGTCGCAGCACGGCATGCGGAAGGCGACGGGCTTGTTGTCCGGGATGCTCGCGAGCAGGTCGAGCCCTCCGAGCACGGTGCGGCGCGCCTCGTCGAGCGTTGCCTTGCCGAGCAGCGGACACGGATGCGTGAGCGTGTGGACTTCAAGCGATACGCCTTCCTTCAGCCACGACTGGAGCTGCGGGTCCTCGGGCTTCACGGTGTTCGT
>JBGAPU010000186.1:0-5096 GCA_044221035.1 Chthoniobacteraceae bacterium
CCCTTGAGAATGTCCGCGTGCTTCTCCATCGCGAATTTCCCATCCGGATCGTCCGCCGAATGGCAGTCGAGGCAGCGGTCCTCGATCAGCTTTGCCACCGCGGGAAAATAATCCGGCTCATCGGCGCGGAGCGGCATCAGCGCGGAAAGGCACAGGGCTGTCGTAAAGAGAGGGCGCAGCATCATGGCGGAAACATCGAAGGTCTTGTCGCCGTGTTCAAGACCCCGCTCCATCCATGCTTAGGCCCCGCGAGCGGGCGCCGGGCTTTCCACCAGGTCAGCCGACCGGAGCCTCGCCGCGGACTTTTGGGAAATGCTCCTCCGCCACCATGTAGCCGACGCATTTCGCTGCGCCGCAGCTGCACGGATGCTCCTCGTAGTTTTCGATGTCGTAGCAGTAGTTGAACGTGATCTCCTCGCCCGGCTCGATCGTCCGCAGCGCCACGATCCAGATCTGGTCGCCATGGATCTCCGCCTCCGCATTCGGCTCGCAGCTATGGTTCAGGAAACGCGCCGGGTTCCATTCCACCGCACCGTCCACGTCCGTCTCCTCATCCAGCTCGAAGATGAACGGATTCCCCGCCTGAATGCGCGCCGCCGCCTCGGCCTTGGTGATCTTCTCACCCACATACTCGATCAGCGGCCTGCCCTTCCGGATTCGCCGCAGCGCGAACCCGCCCATCCCGTGAATCCCGGAGTCCCTGAATTCGATCAGTTCCTTCTTCGTGGCGGCCTTGCTTGCCGCCGATGTCTTCTTTGCCATGGCTGTTCTCAGTCTGAAAAAATCATCGCTCTTCGCTCGCGCGCACTATGCGCGTGACCGGGGCTGCGTCAACGGGCCGCAGCCACGAAACACGCTTCCCTCGCACGGACGGACCCGCCAAGATGCGCGCGATGAAATTCCCCATCCTCACCATCGCCGTTTCCCTTCTCACGACAATCACCTGCCGCGCCGACGATCCCAAGCTCGAGCCACTGTTCAACGGCAAGGACCTCGCCAACTTCAAAGCCGAAGGCGCCGCGGAATTCTGGCGCGTGGAAAACGGCGTGCTCATCGGTGAAAACAACGCGGCGAAGAAGGGCCACTACCTTTGGACCGAAAAGGACTACAAGGACTTCGTGCTCGAGTTCGACGTGCGCTTCAAGGGCACACCGCCACGCGGCGCGGACACCGGAATCGAGATGCGGACCCCTCACATCCAGCTCCAGCTCGGCGTCTCCGGCAGCCTGCGCGTGGACATGTCCGGCTCATGGTATACGGGCGGAAAAGAACGGTATCCCGAGTCCGGCCAGGCCAAGGACGCGGCGAAGCTCATGAAGCCCGAGGGCGAATGGAACACCTTCCGCATCCAGGCGAAGGGCGACACTTTCACCTGCTGGATCAACGGCAGGAAGGCGTCGGAATACACCGATGCGAAATTCCCCGGCGCTGGACCCCTGGGGCTCCAAATCCACGGTGGCGTGGAGATGAAGTGCGAATACCGCAACATGCGGATCGCACCGCTTTAGCCGAAGCACAGCCGCTCCATCCCAGCGCTTTCGACTGCGAGGGACGGCAGTGGCGCTGAACGGGCTTTTCCACGCCGGGCATCCCGGATTCCGCAGCAGGGAGGCGTCCTCGGGAATGACGACATTCCTGCCCGTGTCGAGCGCCCGCTGAATCGCGGGCGTGTCATCCGCGACGTCGTCACCCTTCCCGCCAAATTCCGTGACCGAATCCGCGGCGCGGGCAAACTGGACGGAGCCGAGAACGGAGATGAGCAGCGGTGGAAAATTCGCGCGCGCGGGCACCGGCATTTGCGAAGACCGCCGCACGCTCTAATCTCCCGCGCCATGAACCAACCCGCACACGCTCCCTCGCCCGCCCTGCTTTTCGAGACCATCAACGCCTATCACCGCACTGCTGCGATCAAGGCCGCGGTGGAGCTCGACCTTGTCTCCGTGCTCGCGGAGTCGCCCGCCACTGCGGAAGCCCTCGCCGCGCGCGTGAGTGCCGCGCCACGCGGCGTGCGCATCCTCTGCGACTACCTCGTCGTGCTCGGCTTCCTCACGAAATCCGGCGACACCTACGCGCCCACGCCGGACAGCGCGTTTTTCCTGAACCGCAAGTCACCCGCCTACGCGGGCGGCACGCTCGAGTTCCTGCTCTCCGACCACCTGCGCGGCGGCTTCGATGTGCTCACCGCCGCCGTGCGCAAGGGCGGCACCGCGCAGTCGCCGCAGGGCGCCATCGCACACGAGCACCCGATGTGGCTTTCCTTTGCCCGCAGCATGGGCGCGCAGATGTTCCCCGGCGCCGCCGGCCTTGCGGAACTCATCCCGCTCGACCCTGCGCACCCGGCCAAGGTCCTCGACATCGCCGCGGGCCACGGCGTGTGGGGCCTGTCGTTTGCGAGGAAATATCCGAACGCCCACGTGGTCGCGCTCGACTGGGCGCCGGTGCTCGAGGTCGCCCGGGAGAATGCACGCGCCGCGGGTGCCGCCGACCGCTTCAGCACCATCGCTGGCAGCGCCTTCGATGCCGACCTCGGAAGCGGCTACCATGTGATCCTCGTCCCGAATTTCCTCCATCACTTCAGCGCCGCCGACTGCGTCCGCTTCCTCAAGCGCGCACATGCCGCGCTCAAGCCTGGCGGCACGCTCGCCATCGTGGAGTTCGTGCCGAATCCCGACCGCGTCACGCCTCCCGGCGTCGCCGTCTTCAGCCTCATCATGCTCGCCAGCACGCCCGAGGGCGACGCATTCACCTATGCCGAATACGCCGACATGCTCGCGCAGTCCGGCTTCTCCGAGCCGACGCAGCACAGCCTGCCCGCCTCGATGAACGTCGCGCTCATCGCAAAGAAATAGCCGCGGCCTTACGGGCGGACATTCACGGCCCAGCAATGGATGCGGTTCGTAGCTGGTGTGAACACGAGGAGCTTCCCCGCACCCACTGCGACCATGCTGGTGTTTCCACCAGCCTGCTGGACGATCATGTGCCCGCTGCTCCACTCGCGGCCCGTGCCATCGCGGGACAGATAGAGGCGGCATCCGAGCTTCGTGTGCGACGTGAGCAGCGCGAGCACTCCGTTCTCCAGCAGCAGGACATTCGGGAGCTTGCCCGCGACGGGCTCGCGCGCCGGACCGGCGAGCACCTTCTCCGGCAGCGACCATGTGAGCCCGCCGTCCGTGGAACGCGCGGAGACCAGCGCGGAATCCGGGCTGCTCCCCGTGCGCATCACGGCGAGCATCGAGCCATCGGACGTTCGGGAAACCATCGTCTCCAGCCAGCGCGTCGCGACAGGCACGCCCGCTTGGACGATCGCGGGAACCGTCGTAATCGTCGAAAAGACGGACCAGTTGCGCCCGTGGTCTCCAGACTGGAGCAGCAGCATGCGATGGCCGGTGCGGCTCCACGCATAAGCGGGCAGAAGCCATGCTGCCTTCCCATTCTCGATCAAATGCGGCAGCGGACGCGCGATGACACCGACCTCCTCGGGGATGCTCACCGCTGCCTCGCCTGCCTGCCATTCGCGGCCGTCCTTTGAAACAGCGATTGCCCACGGGGTCGGCGGGCCGTCATGGGCCTGCGTCTGGCCGCTCTTCTTCGAGTCCGGCAACCATCGGATCCCGAGCGCGAACAGGCTCCCGTCGCGCAACCGCTCCTGCCAGAGATCCACTGCGCGCGCCACCGGCCAGTCGTCAATGCCGTCGGTCCAAGTTTTCCCTCCGTCGGTCGATACCGCCGTGCCCGTTCCGGCGCTGCCGCCGAAATCATCTGGATGATTCGGGTAGTGAAGCGTGACGGTCTTCCCGTCTGCCGACGCGACCGCGAAACCCGCGCCCGTGATGCCTGTGCGCTTCACCGCCACGACCGACGGTGCGACCTCGACCCGCACGGAAGAAGTTTGCGCAAACGCCGTCACCGCGGAAACGACGAGAGCCGCCAGTGATGAAACAACTCGATCGCGACTCACGGCGTGCGCCTGCCTCCCTTTGCATCCGCAGGCTCGGAGAGCGTCAGCTTTTCCGCACCCAGCCAGCGCACGAGGTCCGGAAGGTCGTAATGCCTCAGCGCGCCGTGCACGACGTTCACAGCCTGGTCGAACGACTCGCCCGCCGTGACGATGCTCTCCCACGACGGAATCATCCGGCGCAGCGTGACCCGCGAGAACACATCGCGCTCCGACACGGCCGCATGCAGCGCCGGAACCGCTGCCTCGCCAACTGCCACGAGTTCAATGTCAGCCGGCGGACCGCCGGTGAGGGAGCCGCCCTGCAAATGGCGCAGCCAGCGGAGCGCGTCGTCGCAGCGCATGCCGACATGAGTCCTGCCCATGAGGTAGGCGGTCATCACATCCGGCAGGTCGGGGCCGAAGCGTCCCGCGCCGTATGCCGTTCGACCGGCACGTGGCACCGCTTCCGTCTCACCGATGCCACGAAGCTCCGCAGCGAGCACCGTCTGCCCATGCTTCACCAGCGCCTCGATGGGACCACCCACGCCCGCATCCGCATCCATGCTCTCTCCGTGCAGATAGAGCGTCGCCTTCCGCGCGCCGGCACCCGCTTTCGGCACAAAGGCGAGGGCGGGAATCTCAATCCCAGGCTCAGTCTTCAGCACGAGCTTCTGAATCGTGTATCCGTCGCGCTCGATGGAGCCCGCGCTGCGCACTTCCGGGTGCGCGCCGCCGTCGAATTGCGATCCGATGGTCGCACGAACGACACGCTGCTTGTCCGAATCCGACATCCCCTTCCACACCGGCTCACGCTTCGCGCGGAGCACTGCAGCGGTGTCGGCGTTGATTTGAAAGACGCTGCGCTCCCCCGGCATGAGCAGCACCTGGCCCTTGGGCGAACACTGGAGCTGCGCGGCGGTCCAGTCCGGCGTGCTGAGAGCGCGCAGTTCGTCGTCAGTGAAGCTGTCCGGCAGGCTCCCGACCTCGCGGACGAGGATGTCCTTTCCAAGGAGATGCCTCGCCATGAAGCGCGTGACCGCCTCGCGGAGCTGCAGCGTGAAGCCGTGCGGCGCATCCGGCGCGGCGATGTCGGCCGCGTCCGCGAAGCCGAGGCGCGAATAGAAGCGCTTCACATCGCGGAAGAGGTCCCACGTGCCGC
>JBGAPU010000060.1:0-36533 GCA_044221035.1 Chthoniobacteraceae bacterium
CTGTCGTGTAGCTGGCAGCCCCGCTACACGACAGGGAAATATTTCGAGCACCGGAAAGAAGATTCTGGACAGAAAACGCCTTCCCGCTACACGACAACCATGCAAGCGGCCCTCCTGCATCTCCGCCCCCCAACAGGGAAGAACCCGCCCTCCAACCCTCCCAGCTACACGACACGGCGAAATGGCGTGTCGTATAATAAGTAGTTAGACGTTGCCTTGCGTTTCGTGCGAACCGAATGCAAAACAAACTGCGGCCCGATTACCCATCCGCTCCATGAGCGCCACTGACACCAGTCATCTCTCAACCGTCGCAGGCGGCATCGACGCTTATGAGTTCTACGTCTGGACCGTTCTCTACTTCCGCTGCGATAGTTGCGACGCATCACTCGATTGTCCCGTCACGGAGCAGGACACAGATGCGCCCGAAGGCCCGTGGATGCAGCGCCACGCCAGACAAGCACGCAGTCTCGGATGGTATGTTCCTCCACTTTCAGCAGACGGCTCGCTTACTGTCTTCGCCCTGTGCCCGAGTTGCACACAAGCCCGACGACTCACCATTCCCAATGCGACCGGCAACGTCTAACCATGCGCTGCAGGCTTTTAATCAAGTCGAAAAACCATGGGGGAGCGCGCCCCGATTGGCCGCTTTTTGTTGAGCGACTTTTGGGGTGGGTTCGTGCGGACTCGGGCGATGGGATAGGCAGCGGGGCCGGGGGCGGTGGGTGGACGGGGCGGCGGGGCGTCGTGGTGCGGAGTGCGATGACGTGGTTCGCGGTGTCTTCCAGGCAGGCTTTGGGGGCTGGCCCGTGGTGGGCCGCCCAGGGTCATGCTCGGGGAAGGGTGTGAGGGATGGGGTCGCCGGCCGCACCATTCATGCGAAACGGGAATCGGTGGGTTCGCGGGGGTGGTTCCCCCCCTTGAACCGTGACCCTTCCAAGCGCATGGCCGGGTGTGGCGGCCGGCGTTTCCCTCTCCGCTCGCGCCGGGGCTCGCCCGGGTCGTCAACCCGGAGCCGCCGCTGGCGCGGGCTGCCCGTTCGCGGTCGCGGGCGGGTCGCTGGTTTGGGAAAAGCGGGCGGGGTCGAAGGGCTGCCGGTGGAGCCACATCTGCCAGAGGGTGGTGAGGATCTTGCGCTGGGTGTTGAGGCGGGCGTGGCGGGGGTCGTGGGTGCGTTCGCGGCTGGCGTGGTAATAGGCTTGGATGGCGTTGGCGTGGGTGGTGCTTTTGCAGGCGGTGCGCCAGGCGTGGTAGCTGAGGGTTTTGAGTTCGTGGTGTCCGCGGCGGTCGAGGCGTTGATAGCTCAGCGGCTTGCCATCGCTGCTGCGGTCGGTGATGGCGAGGCGGGCGTATTTGCAGAGGGCTTGCCGGGTGGGGAAGCGGGCGGGGTCGCTGATGAGGGCGCTGAAGACGTGGGCGCCGACTTCGCCGATGCCGGGGACTTTTTGAAACTCGGCGATCTCCCAGAAGCTGGCGGCGGCGCGGCGCAGTTCGCGCAGGGTGTCGCGCCAGTGGCCGAGGGTGGCGTCGTGCTGGGTGTAGAGGCGGCGGAGGATGCGGCGCTGCTCTTCGCCGGGGAGCTGGGCGAGATAGGCTTCGCGGTGGGTGGGGCTGAAGGGGGCGGGGCCTTCGACGCGCAGCACGCCCCACTGGCGGTAGCGGGCTTTGAGGAGGGTTTTGAGCTCGCGGGTGGCGTCGCGCCAGTTGAGCAGCTCGGCCACCAGCTCGTGGTGGAGCTGGCGGGCGGGGTCGCTGCCGAGCCAGACTTCCTGGAGCTTGCCCAGGCGCAGGAGCAGGCAGAGATCGGCGACGTCGGCTTCGTCGTGCTTATTGGGGTTGGCGGCGATGAGGCGGTTGCGGCGCGGCTCGCACACGACCAGGCGATCGACGAGCGGGCGCAGGAGCCCTGCCGCCCAGCGGCTCAGCGTGCTGGCCTCGATGGTGAGCGCCACGCCCGCGCCGCCGAGCGCAGCCACGGCTTCCCTCAGGGGCTCGGCAGCGGTGGGCAGGCGTCGCGTGCCGCGCCAGCGCCCATCGGCATCCATGGTGCCGAGCACGCTGGTGGTGGTGTGCAGATCAAGGGCGGCGTAGGTGTGCGGATCGGTGTGCATGAGGTTTGCAGGAACCGCGGCGGCATGATAATCTGCGCCCCCATGTTCCTACCCCGATTAACGACGACTCAGCGAACCCGGCGGGGGCGTCGCGGCTGCAATCGTCGCGTCCCGTGCGCCGGGTCGCTGAGCTTGGGCGTCGCTACCCTTCTCCTGTGAACGAGAGCCAATGAAGCCATGTGGACACGTCGCACGACAGCCGAGATTGCCGAGGTCGAGAGGCAGCACCGCCGTTCACGGTTCAACCCTATTCCACCGGCAGGGATGTCGTTCGCCATGTCGCTCTTTCTTGCCATCGCACGGTGGGGCGGCTGGCGAGGCAAGCTTGCTCCTGCTGGCAGCCCAACCCCGATTTCAGAGGCTTTCTCCGCCTTCCCGGCGGACTGCATCTTACTGTTTCTCCTTATCTACGGCTACCGGATATTCTTCCGCAACAGCCCGCCGAAAGACGGAACGCTCATCTGCACCCGATGCTTCGAGGCAGCAGCCCGCAATGCACCGCTGCAATGCGAGTGCGGCGGCACCCGCGAGCTACTTTATAACTGGCGTTGGCAGAAGGATCCCGAACCCACTAATACAGACACCCGCAACCCCTAACCCTTATGGGATCTGTCAACGGGGGGGCGTCGTCACCACGCGCATCCCGAGAAATGAGCCCTGAGGCAATCAAAACGAAGGCCACGCCGCCATTTCCTTGGCGTTCGGCCATCCTCCGGTCCGTTCGCTGGGGTTTCTTTGCAGCGTTGCTTTCCGCACTCTTACTTTTCATCCCAGTCGCAGGTGACTTCCATCTCTCGATGTCTTATGTCGTTGGCTATGCGTTCGGCGGGTTCGCCGACCCGCACTTTCCTTCCTCTTGGACTCCGATTTGTTTTCTGGCGGGTTACACGACACTTTTCGGAATGCTGCGCTTGGTTCACCTCGTCTTTCTCCACCTTCACGTCACTTACGCATCACATGAGCCGCTCGACAAGAGCCGCAACGGCTAACCAAGCGCTGCACCGAACCCGGCGGGGGCGTTGCGGTTGCAATCGTCGCGTCCCGTGCGCCGGGTCGCTGAGCTTGGGTCGATCGCTACACGTCTGCGTCGTGAACACAGGTCTGTGAACGATTACCCTTGAAACAGCATTCTGCCGCATGCATCGGAGAGACCATTATTAAAACGATCCGCACACTCATCCTGATCCTGGCGACCGCGATATGTTCTTCCTGCGGCATCAGGGATGTGCTCGGCCCACGAGACGAGCCGGATTTTCAAAACAGGGACTGGACGGCGGTCACGATCGCCTACGGGGTGAACACCCGAGATGGCAATGGACACCAACGGACAACCATCGTGACCGATCCGGCGATGATCAAAAGCCTCAAGGCGAAGATGACCGTTCGCAGGATCCAAGGCCTGAGCACAGGAACCCGAAACCAATTGCGGTTCAAAGAGCGCAGCGGCCACTCGTGGCATGGCAATATCGTCTCGGAGACCCGCATTGACCTCTCCAGCACAGAAGACGGCTGGCGTTCCTATTGCATCGAGTTTTCCGATGGCGCCTTCGTGAAGGCGCTGCTGGACATATGCGTCAGGAACGAACGCATATCGCATCCGAAAGCAAAGCCGGAGAACATTGTCCTGGTTGAACAATTCCTCGTCGAACCGTGGCCAGACGCCCCGCCGGAATCGGCCCGTTTGCGGAAGCGTCTGCTCGAAGCCTACCCTCCGATTCAAGAGTGAGCCGGCAGACCGCGGGCGGTTCGTCGGACGTATTTCTCCAGTTTCCAAACGGCCTGAGCGCGATCCCTCACCAGGTCGTCGCATGGAGTCTCGCCGGGGCGGTCGTTCCAGCCAGCTTCGTCCTTGGTTGGCGCCGGGACAGTTCCAGAAACTGAGTCTGCTTATGTTCGATGGCATTCACATCCAAGCTCGAACCGTTGTCCCGACCCGTTCGAGACGTTCTCTCCGAGTCCAAGCAACACCTTAATCATGCGCTGCAGCGCCTGGTCGGCGCCCGCGTGCAGCAAGTTTTCCTGCAGGGCCCCGATTTTCCGACACGCCTCGAACAGCCCCAGCCACTTCTCCGGGGCATCCCGGCGCAGGCGCCCGACGGCGGCGAGCTGCCGCTTCCTGCTATTTCTTCGCAGTCGCCCGGAGGAGACCCTGGCCGAAGGCCTGCACGGCTCCGGGGCCGCGGATGAAGAAGAAGGAGACGTCGTCCTTCGCGAGACTGCTGTAGCGGTAGGCGAGGATGCCGGCAGCCTCCATCTGGGCATAGACTTCGGCGATGGGATGCCCGTCGAAGGCGATGTCCACCTCGGCGCAGTTGGCCGGCTCGCGCAGGTCGCCGAGGACGGCGGAGGCGTGCCGGATGGCGCGGCGGAGGGTGGCATCGGAGCTGTGCTCGATGGAGATGATGAAGAGGTGCCGGGGCGGGCCCTGGATGGGTTCCCATGCGTCGGGGTTTGCCGGGGCGGTCATCGGCGCGAAGAAAAGGAGGGGGATGATCCTGCCGCGGTTCGCGCTCTGCCAGTTCACGCAGCCCGACATGGCATCCTCCAAGTCGTCCCACAGGAAGTCGGCATCGAGGGCAAAGACAGCGGCGTTGTTTCGAGGGGAGGGCATGGCAGCGGGGAATGGTGGCAGAGGATGCGGCGGCTGTCGAACCGGTCCTCCGGTGCGCGGTGGCCCGTTTGGATTTCACCGCGAAGGGCGCAAAGGGCGCGAAGCGGGGTTTTCCGGAGTTCATCCCCCCATTCGGCGCGGCTTGGTGTTCCTCGTGCGCGAGTCAGTTCGAATGGAGCCGTCATCCTCCGCGGAGTTGCATGTGCGGCGGCAGCAGGGCAGGATTCGGGGCATGCCCTCAGACTTTGTTTCATGGGTCCGTTCGCCGGAGCGGACGCAGGAGGAACTCATCACCGTGGAGCGGATCACGGAGATGGCGGTGCCGCTGTGGTGCCGACCGGCGAGGCTGGCGCTTGGCTTGGGGCTGGTGGGCGCCGGAGACTGCGTCCCATGAGAGCGAAAGCGCGAAAGGTCGTCCTTTGCTCCTGTGCCTTCCTCGCATGGGCTGCCCTTGTTGCCTGCCAGGTTGGCGCATCCTTCGGGTTCGAGTCTTCGGCTTTGCTGGGGTTGTTCTGCATCGCGCCAGTTGTCGGATTATTCATCGCTTCTCTCCTCGGCTTTTTCACCCGCCGCTGGCGTGCAGCTTGGTATTTCCTAGCCGCCCTTGCCGGCGTCGCTGCGTCTTTGGCGGTGAGTCGCGGCATCTCGGCCCGCCAGCGCGAGGCATCCATCGCGGCAGCGGAGCCCATTATCGCCGCAGCCGGGCGCTTTCACACCGCAACCGGCGCTTACCCGCGCTCGCTTGCCGACCTCATTCCGGCTTACCTGCCGGGCGAGCCGCGCACGAAGATGGGGTTTCGCGGCACGTCCTTCCGTTTCTCATCCGGCGCCGACGGATTCGAAATCACCTTCGCGCTTCCTGTATGGAGAGTTTGCAGCTACGACTCCCGAACCAAGCAATGGCGCATCAGAGACTGACCGATATTCCCGCGCTGCTGCGAACCGGGAGAGGGGCATCGTGGTTCGAGTCATTGTCCCCCGACTGCCGGGATTGCCGACTTTGGTGAATCGGATGACCTTCCACACGATCCATGAATGCCGCGCATGAAGACCCAGCCATCCCGAGTCGGGCGGACATCGATGTTCACGGCAGCCCCGACGAGGCTTTCGCCGTCAGGAACTTCCTCGGCAAGTCACTCGACGAGGCGGAGGCTTTGTTCCGCGAGAACTCGATCTACTACCAGGAGGACTTGCTCTCGATGGGGCCGGTGGCGTTCCGGTTCTACGTTCGCGCCGCGATCCGCTACGTCCGGAGCGCGCACGCAGACGGCGATTCCGACATCATCAACTGCCTCGCCGGCATCCTTTCCTTCCGGCAAGAGCATTACCCTGCGGACTTGGTTCCGTGTGCCGGCCTCCTGGGCGTCTTCTGCGATGACGTCCTCAAACAGTTCGACCGCTTCCACGCCGACCCGGAGATCTACCCGGGTCTTCGGGAACGGTATCAGCATCTCGCCGAAATTTTCGCCCGCACCTCGCATGCGGCCGGAGACGGTCAAAGCCGGCGCTGAAGGGCTAGCATTACGGGATGCGGACACCGGGAACTCGCCCCGGCCCGTCAGGTGGTGGCCGTGGCGGTCCCGCCGAGGACGAGGCTCACGACGTAGGTGCTGTTGGTGCTGCCGTGGCGGCCGACGCCGACGAGGGTGAGCTTGCCGTTGCCGAAGGAGCCGAAGATGCGCTGGCTGCCGCTGACCCAGTGCAGGCAGGAGCCGTGGCTGCCGCTCAGGGTGGTGTTGCCGTGATGCCCGCGTCCGCCGTCCTCGATGATCTTCTTCAGCACGCCCTGCAGGGTCTGGTCGTATTGGTCCACGTTCACCTGAGCGCCGTTCCTGTCGATGACCTTCTTCTTCCATTCGTCCTTCCAGCCCTTCTGCTGCTTCAGGGCGGCCTGGAAGGACGGGTGCTCGACGTAGAGGCCGAAGTGCCTGCCCATATCGAGGAGGAATTTCTGCATCTCCTCGTCGGAGTCGGTGCCGCCTTGAGCGGGGAGCGGCTTGACGTTCTGGTCGGCCCACAGGCGCATGGCGTTGATCTGGCGCTCCGGGGAGAGGCCCTTGAGGTTGGCTGCCTTGATTCGATCCAAGAGGACCTGCTGGATGAGCATGAATTGTTTCATGGGATGATGTTGGGCTGGTGTTGGAGGAAGGTGGATGTTCCGGGCGATGGCGCTATGCCACGTGCGAATGCGCTGCTGCGCGCCGTGCCCTGCCGGATGGCGGTTTCCCAGTGACCAAGCGTTGTCCAATGGCGTGGCATGGCTCCGATGGTCCGGGCATTGAGAGTCCATTTCCGGCACAGGGAAGCTTTTATTTTTCCAATCCCGGCAGCGGGATGTCCGTGCGAAAGGCCGCGCGCGTTGACGAGTTCCATCCGTGCCGCAGGAGGGCTTGCGCGCGGGGTGGGGCGGCGGCAGCGTGGCGCGCATGGAGAACATCTGGCAGCGGCAGGAGATCATCGCGCATGCAGCGTGCATGGCGCGGAGTTACCGGCGTTTCACGGGGCGGGTGCTGCTGCCGGGGCTGTTCAATCCGCCGGGGCTGTCGAAGAACCTGTTCGAGGCGCCGTTTGTCCTCGTGTCGCACGGGACGGAGGCGGACCCGGTGCTGAACTACGGCAACGCGGCGGCGCTGGCGCTGTGGGAAATGACGTGGGAGGAGCTGACGCGGACGCCGTCGCGGCTGACGGCGGAGGCGCCGGAGCGTGAGGAGCGCGCGCGGCTGCTGGCGGCGGTGACGGCGAACGGGTTCATCGACGACTACTCGGGGGTGCGGGTGACGAAGACGGGACGGCGCTTCCGGATCCAGCGGGCGACAGTGTGGAATCTGGTGACGGAGGCGGGCGAACCGTGCGGGCAGGCGGCGACTTTCCGGGAGTGGGAGTGGCTTTAGGGACATGACACGCGGGCAGCGGGGCCGCGGCTGCCGCAACACACTGCTCGATTTTTTCCGGCGCCCTGTCTTACTCCGCGCGGTTTTTCGCACGCTGATCCTCACGGGAAGCGCGTCCTCGCCCGACCCGCGGGCCAATGGACGGGAAGCGATCTTCCAAATATTTCGACCATCATCATGTCCACGAAACCGACCATCATCTACACCAAGACCGACGAAGCCCCCGCACTCGCCACCTATTCGCTGCTGCCGATCGTGCGCGCGTTCACGAAGCATTCCGGCATCGCGGTGGAGTCGCGCGACATCTCGCTGGCCGGCCGCATCCTCGCGAATTTCCCGGATTTCCTCGAGGCTGGGCAGCGCATCGGCGACGCGCTTTCGGAGCTGGGAAAACTCGCGACGGAGCCGGAGGCGAACATCATCAAGCTGCCGAACATCAGCGCATCGGTGCCGCAATTGAAGGAGGCGATCGCGGAGCTGCAGGCGAAGGGCTGCAGGGTGCCGGACTTCCCCGAGGAGCCGAAGACGGACGCGGAGAAGGAGATCCGCGCGCGCTACGACAAGATCAAGGGCAGCGCGGTGAACCCGGTGCTGCGCGAGGGGAATTCCGACCGGCGCGCGCCGAAGGCGGTGAAGGAATACGCGCGGAAGAACCCGCACTCGATGGGCGCGTGGACGGCGGACTCGAAGACGCGCGTGGGCACGATGGGTAAGGACGACTTCTTCTCGAACGAGAAGTCGGCGACCGTCGCGGCGGCGACCGATGTGAAGATTGAGTTCGTCGGCGCGGACGGCTCGGTGAAGGTGCTCAAGGAGAAGACGCCGCTGAAGGCGGGCGAGATCCTGGACGCGACGGTGATGAGCCGGAAGGCGCTCGTCGCATTCCTCGAGACGCAGATCGCCGAGGCGAAGAAGGAGGGACTGCTTTTCTCCGTCCACCTGAAGGCGACGATGATGAAGGTGTCGGACCCGATCATCTTCGGCGAAGTGGTGAAGGTGTTCTTCAAGGACCTCATCGCGAAGCACGCGGCGGTGTTCAAGGAACTCGGCGTGGATTTCAACAACGGCTTCGGCGACCTCGTCGCGAAGATCCAGACGCTGCCCGCGGAGAAGAAGGCGGAGATCGAGGCGGACATCGCCGCCGCCTACGCCGCCGGCCCCGCGGTCGCGATGGTGAACTCGGACAAGGGCATCACGAACCTCCACGTGCCGAGCGACGTCATCGTGGACGCATCCATGCCGGCGATGATCCGCTCGTCGGGCAAGATGTGGAATGCGCAGGGCAAGCTGCAGGACACGCTGGCCGTGATCCCCGACAGCAGCTACGCGGGCATCTATCAGACCACGCTGGATTTCTGCAAAAAGCACGGCGCCTTTGACCCGCGCACGATGGGCAGCGTGCCGAATGTCGGCCTCATGGCGCAGGCCGCGGAGGAATACGGCTCGCACAACAAGACCTTCCAGGTTCCCGGCGACGGCGCCGTGCGCGTGACGGATGCGGGCGGCAACGTGCTCTTCGAGCACCGCGTCGAGGCCGGCGACATCTGGCGCGCGTGCCAGACGAAGGACGCGCCGGTGCGCGACTGGGTGAAGCTCGCCGTGAACCGCGCGCGCGCCACCGGCACGCCCGTCGTGTTCTGGCTCGACGAGAAGCGCGCGCACGACGCGCAGATCATCGCGAAGGTGAGGACGTATCTCGCGGAGCACGACACGAAGGGCCTCGACATCCGCATCCTCCCGCCCGCTGCGGCGTGCCAGTTCTCGCTCGAGCGAATCAAGGCGGGGCAGGACACGATCTCCGCGACGGGGAACGTGCTGCGCGACTACCTCACGGACCTCTTCCCGATTCTCGAACTAGGCACGAGCGCGAAGATGCTCTCCATCGTCCCGCTGATGAATGGCGGCGGCCTCTTCGAGACCGGTGCCGGCGGCTCCGCGCCGAAGCACGTGCAGCAGTTCCTCGAGGAGAATTACCTGCGCTGGGATTCGCTCGGCGAGTTCTTCGCGCTTGGGCCATCGTTCGAGCATGTCGCGGAGACGTTCAAGCTCGCAAAGGCCAAGGTGCTCGCCGACACGCTCGACGCGGCGACGGGGAAGTTTCTCGAGAACGACAAGTCGCCGGGCCGCAAGCTCGGCACGATCGACAACCGCGGCAGCCACTTCTACCTCGCCCTTTACTGGGCGCAGGCGCTCGCCGCGCAGGACGCCGACGCGGAGCTGAAGACCATCTTCACCCCCGTGGCCCAGCAGCTCACAGCGAACGAAGCCGCAATCGTCGGGGAACTCCTCGCCGTGCAGGGCAAGCCGGTGACCATCGGCGGATACTACAAGCCGGACGACGCCCTCGCTTCCGCCGCGCTGCGGCCGAGCGCGACCTTCAACCGGATCATCGATTCGATCTGACGGCAGCTTCTATCTGACGGGTTCGCTCAGTCGCCGAGCGGCGTGCTCACATGCGCGCCCGCCGGCGGCGTGAAGTTGAAGTTCGCCTCGACGTTCTTCAGCAGGCGCACGTTCCGGTAGGTGGTGATGATGCGGTCGCCCTTCGGGAGTGACGCGTCCGTCTTCTCGACAATCGCATCCGCATTCATCCAGACCGTGAGCGTGCTGAGGAGGCGGCGCAGGCTGGCCGACTTCGGCGTGAGGACGATGCGGTAGCCGCTGCCCTCGCGCGACGGCGAGACGCGGAAGTATTTGTCCACTTCCTGGAAGTTCAGGCCCGCGGTGAGCGCGGCGAGGCTGTCGTCGAAGAACTGCTTCCGCCCGAGCGTGTAGTGCTCGGCTTCGTTGAACTTGGGATAGTGAATCCACAGCTCGCTGCCGTTGCACACGGTGAGGCTTGGCGACGTGCCCTTGAGGTCGCGGCGGAATTTGCCGGGCGCATGGAAGGCGATGGTGCCGGTGCCGCGGATGGGCTTGTTCAGCAGGTGCGTGGTGCGCTCCTCGGTGAAGTCGGCGGTGAGCGCGGGGAACTGCGCGCGCTGCTCGCGCAGGCGGGTCAGCAGTGCTTTCTCCTCGTCGGCGGAGAGCTGCTGCGCGCGGGCGGGTGCGGCGACGAGCGCGAGCAGGGAAAGGACGAGCGCGGCGAGGCTACGGATCACGGAAGAGCGGGACATAGTTGAACCATTGTTCGGGATGCGCGCGGATGAGAACCTCAAAAACATCGGCGATGCGCTGGGTGTTTTCGCGCAGCGTGGCGCGCAGCGGGCCGGCGGCCATCTCCACAGGCGGACAGGCGATCGCGCGGTAGCGGTGATCCGGCTGCAGCAGAACGAAAGCAGGAATGACTGCGGCGCCGGTGTGATGGGCGAGCATCGCGGGAGCGGTGCTGAACTGCGTCTCACGGCCAAACTGCCGCACGGTGGTGGAGGTGCTGGTTCCCGCATCGGCGAAAGGCCGGTCCACGAGCATCGCGAGGCAGCCGTTGGCACCGAGGGCGCGGAGCATCTCCACGAATGCGAAGTCGTGCCCCGGTCCGACGGCGATGGTGCCGATGCCGAGCCGCCTCCGGCATGCGCTCCGCCAGCGCATCAGGTCTTCGGAGGGCTCGGGGAGCGTCACGACCGTCATGGGCAGTCCGCGCAGCGCGAGCGTGATGCCGCCGAGTTCCCAGTGACCGACGTGGCCGGTGACAAGCACGATGCCCTTTCCCAGCTCGCGCGCGGCGGCGATGTGCTCCCATCCCTCCATCTCGCCGAGCAGCGGGATCGCGCGGGCGGCGTGGTCGCCGGTGCAGAGAAAATAGTCCGCGAGCATGCGCGAGAAACAGCGGATGTTTTCGCGGACGAGCGAGTCGAGCGAGGCTCCGGTGCGGCCGGTGGCGACGGCGAGATTGGTGCGCGCGATTCTGCCCAGCTCCGGCGAACTGCGCAGGCTCCACCAGGCGAGCGCGTCGGCGATTTTCCGCAGCACGGGGCGCGGCAGGAGCTGCGCGAGGGCGAATGCAGCCTTGAACGCACCGATGCGGTAGAGCGGGGAGCGCATGGCGTCCTCTATGCGCGCGGCTTTTCCCGCCCCGCCGTGAGCACGCAGGCGGGCAGCACGAAGACGAAGGTGACGACGATGCACCATCCGACGCCGAGGCCGCAGAGGAGGCCGAGGCCGCGGAGCGCGGGATTTTGCGCCCACGCGAGGGAGCCGAAGCCGACGACGGTCGTGAGGCCGCTGAGGAGGATGGGCTTCATCAGCGCGCCGAGCTCGCGTGCGGGGTCGGGGCCGCGCAGTGCGAGGGCGATGTAGATGCCGTAGTCCACGCCGACGCCGAGCACGAGCGGGAAGGCGAGGATGTTGAAGAGGTTCAGCGTGATGCCGGTGACCTTCAGCGTGGCGGCGAGCGCGCCGACGCTGAGCGCGAGGCCGAGCATGAGGATGACGACGGGCTTGAAGGCGCGCAGCAGGACGGTGAGCAGCGTGATGTTGAGCGCGATCATCAGGACGGTGAGCTGCGCCATCTTGCGCTCCGACCACGCGCCGAGCTCCGCGAGCGTGTAGCCCCAGCCGGAAAGGCCGACATCCACACCGGGCACCGCGAGCGCGCTGCGCATTGCGATCGCCTCCTGCTCGGTGGCGATGCTGCGCATGGGGCGCAGATGGGCGATGCCGAGCGGGTGCTCGCGGCTGAGGAAGCCGTCGATGAGGAACCACCACGCGCTGCTCTCGGGGAGGTTGCGCTTCCAGTCGGTGACGCCGATTCGGCCCTGCGCGGCGTCGGCGAGCACGCGGAGGAGTCCGCGCGCGGCGTCGCCCTGTCCCGGTGCGAAGTCATTTGCGGCGAGCGCGGCGTCGAGGGCTCCGGCGGACTTTGGAAAATCCACGGCAGAGAGCTTCGCGGCATTCGCCTTCATGCGCGACGGCGACGTCGCAAAGCCCGCGGGCGTGGAGACGGAGGAGAGGAGCGGCTTCTGCGCGCCACCCTGTTCGGTGAGCTTCACCCACGACGCGTGCGCCTTCTCCCATGCGGATGAGAGCGCCTCGGCATCGGGCGCGCGGATGACGGCGAGGACGGCCTCGATGTCCTCGGGATTGAGGCGCGCCATGATGGTGCGCAGCGCGTGGCCGGCGACGCTGTTGCGCGGCTCGAGCGACTTGGGGTTGATGTCGAAATTGATGACTCCCACCGGAGCGAGCGCGAAGGCCGCGAGCGCGACGAGCCCAGCCAGCGCCGGGGCGAGCAGCCGCCACGGGCGCGACATTGCCACGGCGGGGAGGCGCGGGATCCATTTGCAGAGGAAATGCGCCACGGCCATCGCGAGAAGCGCGAGCCCGGCACCGGAGCCGATGTTCTGCCAGACGTTCGCGCTCCATGAGCGGACTGTGGTGGCGATGAAATACAGACCGACTGCAGCGGCGCATGCGAGCAGGGCGAGGATGACTTTGTAGAGCCAGCGCGGGAGCGTGATGCCGAGGAAGAGCCAGAAGAAGGTCATCATCACGCCCGCAGCGACGAGGATGCCGCAGGCGATGAGCACGCCGAGCTGCTGGTAGCCGAGCGAGCCGCTCCCGAGCAGGCAGAGGAATGCCGCCGCCGTCGTGAGCGCGCCGAACCAGATGCCGGCGCCATGCACGCGCAGCGCGGAAGCGATGGATTTTTCGTGGCTTTGCCCGGCGTCGCGCTCGTGGATGTAGAGCGCGAACAGGATCATCGCGAAGTCCACCCCGAGCCCGACGAGGATCGCGCAGAGGCCGACGGTGATCATGTTCAGCTCGCCGTAAAAGGCGGCGCCGCACGCGATGGCGAGCACGCAGCAGAGCAGCAGCGCGTCCATGATTGCGCGCAGCGGCTTCCAGCGGCGGAAGCCGGCGTAGAAGGTGAGTGCCACGAGGACGAGGCTGCTCGCGAGCGTGCTGCCAATGTCGCTCTTCAGCTTCGAGGACATCTCGGCGACGTAGGGCGTGCGGCCGGTGCAGAGGATTTCCGGCGCGGGGCCGTCCTTCCACTCGGAGAGGATGCGCGCCTTCAGCGCCTCGAACTTGCGCATCACTTCACCGCAGGCGGCCTCGTCGAGGCCCGGCTGGCTGCAGTGGATGAACACGGTTCGGAAAAGCGGATCGGACTTGGTCGGCGTCTTCACCGTGCGCAGGCCCTTCAGCGCAGGGAAGACAATGCCGAGCGGATCGTATTCGAGCTCCGCCTGCGAGACGCCGACGCCGGCCTCGAGCTTCGCGCGGAGCTTGCCGATGCGCCCGGTGATCACATCGGGCTGAAGTGTCGCGACGAGCTGCGCAAAGTCGGCGTCGGACTGGTTCAGCATCAGAGGCAGCGCAACGGCGCGGAGTTCCTCGATCCCGCCGAGGGCCTCGATCGGCGAGCGGTCCATCACCCGCACGACCCACGGCTCCTTCCGCAGCGCAGTGACGAAGTGCTCGGTGAAGCCGTCGATGTCCACCTCCTCCGAATTCGCCAGAACGCCCACGATGAGCTCGCGCGCGGCGCTGAACTCGCGGTCGGCGAGCCGGTAGATCTGCACGCTCTCGAAATGCCCCGGCAGCATGTCGAGCACCTCGCTGTTCAGGTGCGAGCGCGCGAAGATGAGCGTGCCCGCGGCGGCCAGCAGGACGATGAGGAGCCCCCACAGCAGTCGAGGGCGGTGCGCGACGAGGTGCGCGACGCGGTCAGCGAGTCTCGGCCGGGGATTTTCCGGATTTTCCAATGGGAGGCGGGCGCGGGCCCGTTGCTGCGCGGGCTTTCACCCGCACGCGCGGAACTAGTCGAGGTGGCAGATGACGCTCTCCAGCTTCGGCTGCCTGCGGAGATCCTTGATCGGCAGCGCCTCGCCGGTCGGGTTCTCGTGGCGCGTGAAGTCGAAGCGCTTCACCTCGCCGTCCTTCGCGCTTGCGTGCATCGCGATGTCCGGCAGGCAGGCCTGGAATGCCTCGCCCTTCGCCTGCGAGTCGCCCCACATGAAGACCTCGGGAAGCGCCACCCACGCGCGGTAGTGCGGCTTCAGCTTGTCGTTGGAGAAGCTCTTCTTCGTGAGATCGTGCGTGCGCCAGGTCCAGCCGCCCTTCGCGAGCGGGCCGCTGATGTGCGCGCTGATCATGTGTTTGTCCATCGCGGTCTTGGCGTTCACCTTCGTGCCGAATTTGGCGGAAATGGTGAGCAGCGGGACGCCGGGCCCCTTCGTGATCTCCGCGCGGAAATTGTCCCCGTCATGCCGGATCGCGATCTCGCCGACGATCTGCTCGTCGGGGCTGGAGAACTTCACCTGTCCGTGACGCTCGACGGCGTTCTTGCCGGGGCCGGGCGTGACGGTGGAGCATGCGCCGAGGAAAACGGCGGCGAGGGCGAGCGCGCAGCGCGCGGCAGTGGTGTGGATCGTTGCTTTCATGTTTTGGATGGAGTGTTGGGTGTCGTTTGGTCTGGGCGGCTCAGTTCGCCGCGGCCATTTCGGGCGCGGCTTCGTCCTTCATGTCTTCGAGACGCGGGCAGAGAGCGTGGCGCTTCTGGATCCAAAGGACGAGGTAAAAAAGCTGGAGCCTCCACCACACGCCGAAGCGCGGGTGGATATTGCCGCCGAGGACGCTGTTCACCGCCTGCGGGATCTTCAGCGGCGGCTTCGGAGTGGTGAAGACATCCACGAACTCCTCCGTATACCACGCGCTGACGAAGCGCAGGTAGCGGTTCATCAGGCGGTTCAGCCCGCGTGCGTAGCGGGCCATGCGGAGCCGGCCGAGCAGGGGGTGGCGGAGCGCGAAATCGAGCACGCCCGCGGCCTGCTCGCCGCTGTGCAGCGCGAGGAAGACTCCCGTGCTGAAAATCGGATCGATGAACCCCGCGGCATCGCCCGCGAGCAGCCATCGCGGACCGTGCAGCCGCGTGTTGCGGTAGCTGTAGTCGCCGACGGAGTGGACGTCCGTGATGCGGCGCGAGCCGGCCATGCGGGCGCGCATGAGCGGCGCATTGGCAAAGGCGCTCTCCAGCATCGCCTGCGGCGTCATCCGTGCGGCGCGGAAGTCCGCGATGTCCATCACCACGCCCACGCTCGTCCGGCGCTCGTCCAGCGGGATGAGCCAGAACCACGACTTCTTTCCGCGGACGAGCCGGGTGAGCGTGCCGTCGCGTCCCTCATCGCGCTGCACGCCCTCGAAGTGCGCGAACACGCTGAACTTCTGCAGGTGGTCGTAGCGGCGCTTCAGGTCGAAGTGCGAGCCCACGACCGCATTCCGCCCCGAGCAGTCGAGCAGGTAGCGCGCGCGGATTTCACCGCCGTCCCCAGCGCCGCCGTCCGTCTTCAGGGTCACGCCTTCGGCGTCAAAGGCCACGCTGTCCACCGCACAGGGCTGGCGGACTTCCACGCCGTCCGCCGCCGCGCGGTCGAGCAGCATCTTGTCGAACCACGCGCGCTCCACCTGATACGCGGAGCGGTGGCTGAGCTGGAGGGCGCCTTCAAAATAAAACCGCTGCACGCGCCGCCCGCAGGCCGTCGCGATCTCGCCGCCGTGCTTCACAAAGGCGTGCCGGTCCATCTCCCCGCGGATGCCGAGCCGCTCGAACAGCTCCAGCGAATGCGGCAGCAGCGACTCGCCGATTTTGAACCGCGGAAACACCTCCCGCTCGCAGAGCACCACGCGCCGGCCCGCCCGCACAAGCAGCATCGCCGCCGCGGAGCCCGCCGGCCCGCCGCCGATGATTGCGACATCTGCATGGGTAGCCATCGCGCGCACCATGGCAGGCGCCCGCGCCACGGCGCAATGGGAAGTTTGCAGGGCACCCGGAGGCACCCAAGCTCCACCATCGACACCCGCATATCGGGGACCAGCGCTGCCGGGACGGCGAGTTCAGCAGTCATCTTTCCGGCAATCGACGGCGAATGACCGCAGAGCGCCTGCATTGAAAATGCGCGCGGAATTTGCGCGCGGCTACTTCGCCGGGGCGGCGAGGAGCGGGAGCAGGTGCGACACGTTTGCCTCGCCATAGACGGGCATGCGCGTGGCCATCTGCGGACGCGTGTGCGCGCCGGCAAGGAGCGCGGCGCGCAGGGCTGCGGCATCAAGCCGCGTGCCGATGCCGGTGAGCGTGGGCGGGATTCGCGCCTCGTCGGTGCGGTCGCCGGAGAGGACGTCGAAGTATTCGCGGCTGAGCCCGTCTGCGCCGCCGCGGCGGTCGCGCGAATGGCAGGCGTAGCAGTTCAGGGCCGTCATGGTGCGGCGGACCTGCTGCTCGGGTGCGAGCGGCATCTGGAGGATGTCCTGGCTTTGCAGCGTCACGAGGATGACGGTGCGCTGGCTGATGCAGCCGGAAGGCTGGCGCTGGCGGAGTTTTTCAAACGGGCGGACGACCGGCGGCTTGGCGGCATCCGCGATGCCTGCCGCGGCGTCTGTGTGGCAGTCCGCGCATCGGAGGCTCGCGAAGAGTTCCGCACCGGACTTCGTCTTCTGCGCATCCACGACGAAGGATGGTTCCTCCCCCGCCCCGTCGCGCAGGAGATACGCCGCGATCGCATCGGCCTCCGCGGGCGTGAGGTTCATTGCGGGCATGCGGCCCGACGGGCGCGACCGCAGCGGGTCGAGAAGAAATCCGGCAAGCGCGGCTCGCGTGTATTTTCGCGAGGGCTCGCCGAGCGGGACAGCGTGCGACTGAAGCGCTGCGAGTTCCGCGAGTGCGGCTTCGTCGCGGGCGCGTCCCGGCGGCAGAACCTCCGGCGCATGGCACTGGACGCAGCCGATGCGGTGATAAAGTGCGCGCCCCTCCTCCACGTTTGCCACCGCAGTGCTCGCCGCCTGTGCGGGCGGTGGCTGGAGGCTGACGAGAAAATGCGTGAGCGCATCCGCCGCCGATGCCTTCTCGCTGTCGCTCATGCCATGCATCGTGTCGGGCATGAGAGTGCCCGGCTTGGTCTTCTGCGGGTCGGTGAGGAATGCGCGGATCCACTGCGGCGAAATGCGAACTCCGTCCCTCGCGAGGCGCGGCGCCGTGCGGGGCGCGAGGCGGGCGGTGAGTTCCGGCGATGCCGCGTGGCACGCGGTGCAGTTCATCTCCGCGACCAGAATCTCGCCGGGCAGCACTTCAGCACGGGCGCGATCCGCGTCCGCAACAAGAACTGCGGCGGCGAGTAGGACGGCGAGGCGGAGGATTTTCATGGCGGCGCAGTGAAGCTCCTTTCGCTAAAGCGCGCAGCCGTCTTTCCGTCCAGCGCACGCTTTGCCGGAAGCTCAACGCGGATTGCGCAGCGGTCCGGCCAGAGTGAGAGAGCCGGCGAGATGCCGGGCGATGATTCCCTCGAGTGCGACCTGGTCCGTTTCACCAAACGCGCCGACCGCGTGGCTGTCCACATCGAGCACGCCGGGGATGTAGCCCTCGGGCGTGATGACGGGCACGACGATCTCGGAAAGGTCGCGCGGGTCGCAGGCGATGTAGGCTTCGCCGAGTTCGCGCACATCGGGCACGATGAGCGTGCCGCCCATCATCACCGCGGCGCCGCACGCACCGTGGAGGCGGATGGGCGAGCAGGCGGGTTTGTCGCGCCGCGGACCGAGCACCATCTCGCGGTCGCCCATGAGGTAGAAGCCCACCCATGACACGGGACGGTGCGAGCCGAATTCCTCCCACAGCGCATCCACGATGACCTGCATGCGTGCCGTGGCATCCATCTCCGCGGTGATGGCGGCGGAAATGGCAGCTTCAGCGCGCGCGTAGCGCTGGGTGAGTTCGTCGCTCATTTTCCACTCAAGCTGATCCCCTGCGTCGCTGACGGCAAGGCGCTTGCGAAGAACCTCCAAACATTTTCCCGCCGCCCGCCTTGTCCCCCAAGTGAGGCGCTCCCTTCGGATGTGCTTCCTCCATTCCCCAAAACCCAAACCAACGAAGCTCACTCCACCTCCATGAAAACGCTCCCCTGCATCCTCGCGTCGTCTCTTCTCTGCGCCCTCACGCCTGCCCACTCGGCCACGGCGGCGAAGCCGTCCGTCGTCCTCAAGAACCCCGCGAAGTCGGATCCCGCGCTGAAGTCCATCGGGCCGCTTTCATTCGGCAGCGGCGGAGTGCTGCTCATCGCGGAGCCGGGCGCCGCAGCCATCGTCGCCGTGGAGACTGGCGACATCGGCGCGCCTGCGAAACTCGCCAAACCGGTCGAGGACGTGAACGTGCTGATCGCGGAAGCGCTGAAGACGACGGCGGACCAAGTCCAAATCGCCAACATGACCGTGAACCCCGCGAGCGGGAAAATTTACTTCTCCGTGCGCAACAACGCCGCGAAGTCGGTCGCGGTCGTCTCCGTGGATGCAGCCGGCACCGCGCGATCGCTCGACCTCGCGGCACTTCCGCACGTCCGTGTGACGCTGCCGAAATCCGAGGCCGGCCCGATCCGCACCATCTCCGACCTCGCGGTCGCCGGCAACCAGCTCCTCGTGACCGGGCAGAGCAACGAGGAGTTCAGCAGCAAGATCTTCTCGGTCCCGCTGCCGCTCAGCGCGGACTCGGCAGGGAGGATTTTCAGCGCGGAGACCTACCACGTCGCGCACAAGCGCTGGGAGACAAAGGCGCCGATTCAGGCATTCGTGCCCTACGACGACCACGGAAAGCTGAGCGTCGTGGGCGCGTTCGCCTGCACGCCGATCGCGAAGTTCCCCGTGGATGACATCGCATCGGGCGCGAACATCCGCGGCACAAGCGTCGTCGAGCTCGGCTCCGGCAACCGGCCGCTGGACATTTTCACCTACGAGAAGGGCGGGAAGAGCTGGGTGGTGATGAACACAAACCGCTTTCACCAGCCGCTGTTCGGGCCGTCAAAATACTGGGGCGTGCGCGTGAGCACGGCATATCTGGACCGGCAGGAGCCGGAGCTGATCAACGAGAAGGCCGCCCGCCGCGACGTGAAGCAGAAGACGGGGCCCGAGGGCATCGAGATTCTCGATTCCCTCTCGGGTGCGGTCCATATCGCGAAGGTGGACGACACGGCGATGATCGTCCTCCGCGAGGCTGGCGAAAAAATGCGGCTGGAACTCGCGGCGCTGCCGTGAGTGCGGGCTTGGAAGCTGAACAATCCGGATCGCCCCGGCCAAGAGCCGGCTGCCCCTGAGTTCCCGCATCTCATCAATCGCTTCATGATTTCCCGGTTGGTTCTCGCCGCCTCCTGCGCGTTCGCCGCTGCCGTGGCCTGCGCAGACGACGTTCGCGCTCCGCAAGTCACCGCAGTTTTTCCCACGGCCGAGGAACTGCCCGCGAATCATCTCAAGTTCTACATCCACTTCTCGCAGCCGATGAAGCAGGGCGTCTTTCTCCGCCACTGCTCGCTGCGCGACCGCGACGACGGGACGGACGTGACGGAGCCATTCCGGGAGACGGAACTGTGGTCGGAGGATCGCATGCGGCTCACGCTCTGGCTCCACCCAGGACGGCAGAAGACCGGCGTGAATCTGAATGAGGACTTCGGCCCCGTGCTCCGCGAAGGACGCCGCTACGTGCTCGTGATCTCGGGCAAGTGGCCCTCCGAGAATGGCGTTCCGCTGGGTGACGATGTGACAAAGTGCTTCCGCGCCACCGCGCGGGCGACCGCACAGCTCGACACCGCCGCATGGAAAATTGAGCGCCCGAACGCCGGCTCATCCGGGCCGCTCCGCGTCGGCTTTCCTGCGCCGCTGGATCACGCGCTCCTGCTGCGATGCCTGCGTGTCCTCGGACCTGATGGCTCGCCTGTCGCCGGGACCATCTCGACGGGGCCATCCGAGCGGACGTGGGCCTTCACCCCGGCGAGACCATGGCGCGGCACCGCGCACACTCTCGCGGTGGATTCCATCCTCGAGGATCTCGCGGGCAACAGCCTCGCGCGCCCGTTTGAGCGCGACCTCATTGCCCCCGCTCCGGCGAAACGCCCTGCGACGATCAGCGTCCCATTCCGACCAGCGGACGCTCCAAGGTGATCCTCCACGCCATCCCGGCAGCCTTCCTCACGACGCGCGTCCTTTCCTCGCGTCGCGGAACGCCGCGATGATGAACAGCCCGGCAGCGACGCAGATGGCGGAGTCAGCGACGTTGAACGCCGGCCATGGATTCGCGAAGCGCACGTGCAGGTCGAAGAGCAGAAAATCCACAACGTAACCGTGCACCAGGCGGTCGGTCACATTGCCGAGGATGCCGCCGAGCAGCAGCGGCACCGCGATTCGCGAGGGTTTGTCAGTAAAGACGTTCTTCTTCCACGCGACGAGCAGCCCGATGAACGCGGCAACCGAGATGAGGATGAACACCCACGGATGATCGCTGAGAAAGCTGAACGCCGCGCCCGTGTTGCCCCAGTGGACAATCTGGAACCAGCCGGGGATGACGTCCGTCTCCAGCGGGAGGTGCGACGTCTTCGCAACGGCCTCCGGAAAAAGCGCGATGTTCCGCTCGCTCGGCACCAGTGCGTAGTGCGTGTAGATCCACCACTTCGTGAGCTGGTCGAGCGCGTAAACTGGAAGCGCGATGGCGGCGAGGAAACGCACGGCGAGAAAAAAGCCAACCGCGTTACGCGAGCGCCCCGTCGCAGCGGGCGCAGACGCCCTTTGCAGTGAGCGGCTGGTGACGCCAGCAGCGCGGACATTGCGCCTGACCGCTGCGGATGACTTTTGCGACGGGCTCGGTGCCCGGCGCGAGCGTGAGTTCGCTGATGATGAGGAACTCCTCCAACTCGGCCTTGTCGGCGTTCAGCGCCGCGTGCTGCGCGTCGGCAATTTCGAGCGTGATGGCGGCTTCGAGTGACTTCGCGATGGTCTTCGCCTGACGCGCAGGTTCGATGGCTTGCTGGTAAATCGCGGCGCGTAGCTTGAGCCACTCGTCCACTTTGGTTTCGAGCGCTTCGTCGCGAAGCGCGGCGTTCGCCTCTGGGAGTTGCTCGATGTGGATGCTCGTCTTCTTGCCGGAGAATTCCCACGCCTCGTCCGCCGTGTAGGCGAGGATCGGTGCAAGGAGTTTTGCGACGGCGTCAAAGCACGCATGCATCACGCTCTGCGTGGCGCGGCGGCGCGGCGAGTTGGCGGCGTCGCAGTAGAGACGGTCCTTCGTGATGTCCACGTAGAGCGCGCTCAGCTCGACGGTGCAGAATTGGTTCACCGTCTCGAACACGCGGCGGAAGTCATACGCCTCATACGCCGCACGGCACGCCGCGATGACGCCTTGCAGCTTGCTGAGAATCCACCGGTCCACTGTCGTTGCACCCTTCGCATCTTCGCCGCCCGTCGGCTCAAAGCCGGCGATGTTCGCGAGCAGGATGCGCAGCACGTTGCGGAAGCTGCGATACGCCTCGCCGGTGCGCGCGAAACTGTCCTCGCTGAACGGCACGTCGTTTGTGAAATCCACGCTCGCGGCCCACAGGCGCACGATGTCCGCACCGTATTTGCCGACGAAATGCTCGGCCTCCATCGGCTTCTTGTAAGTGCCCTGGTCGCTCTTGCTGACTTTCTTCTTCGTGTCTTTGTCCACGACGAAGCCGTGCGTGATGACCGTCTTGTAGGGTGCGTGGCCGGTGAGCGCGACGCTCGTCATGAGCGACGACTGGAACCAGCCGCGGTGCTGGTCGGTCGCTTCGAGATAAATGTCGGCGACACCGCCGCACGCCTTCAGCTCCGGATGCCGCGAAGTCACGGCCTGATGCGAGACGCCGGAATCAATCCACACGTCGAGCGTGTCGTTGCGGCGCGAAGTGCCCGCGGGCAGTCCGAGCTGCACGGCCCACCACGCGTCGTCCTTTTCAAACCACAGATTCGTCCCACCGCTCTCGACGAGGTCGGCGACCTTCGCAGCGAGGTCGGCGCGCACAATAGGCGTCCCATTCTCCTCGTAGAAAACCGGCAGCGGCACGCCCCACGTGCGCTGGCGTGAGATGCACCAATCGGGCCGCGCCTCGACGGTGCCGTAGATGCGGTTGCGCCCCCACGCGGGCACCCACGCCGTCTCGTCAATCGCCTTCAGCGCATCGCCGCGAATCGCGTCCACCTTGATGAAAAACTGCTCCACTGCGCGGAAGACGATGGGCGTCTTGCTGCGCCAGCAGTGCGGATAGTCGTGCGTGTATTTCTGCTCCGCGAGCAGCGCGCCGCTTTCGCGGAGAAAGGCGACGATCTCCGCGTTGGCGTCGAAGACATATTTGCCAACCCACTGCGGCATGCCGCAGTCCTCGGTGAGCTTGCCGTAGTCGTCCACTGGCGAGAGGACTTCGAGTTTTGGATTCTGTTGCTGTGAGGCAATGTAGTCGTCCTTGCCGTGGCCGGGCGCGATGTGGACCTGCCCGGTGCCGGTGTCGGTCGTCACAAAATCCGCTGCAATCACGACAGAATCCCGGTCGAGGAATGGATGATGCGCTCGCAGTCCGACGAGGTCTTTGCCTTTTCGGAAGTGCATATTGTCCACGAAAGGCACCCCCACGACCGATTGAAATGCGTCGTAAAGTTTGTGCGCCACGAGCAGCCGCTCGGTCGCAGTGCCAACGAACTCATATTCCACATCCGGGTGAACCGCGATGGCCACGTTCGCGGGCAGCGTCCACGGCGTCGTCGTCCAAACCACAAGGCTCACTGGCTTGTCGTCCGGCAGCCCGATGCGACGCACTTCTTCCATAGCCAGAGGAAACTTCACCCAAATCGCCGGGTCCGTCCGCTGCGCGTATTCCACCTCCGCCTCCGCGAGCGCGGTCTGCGCGCCGGTGCTCCAATAGACCGGCTTCTTCGACTGATACACGAGGCCCTTCTCCACGAACTTCCCGAACGCGCGGATGATGTCCGCCTCGTAGCCCGGCACGAGCGTGAGATACGGATCCTCCCACGAGCCGAACACGCCCAGCCGCTTGAACTGCCCGCGCTGGATGTCGATGTATTTGCGCGCGAACGCCTCGGCGCGGCGGCGGATTTCCGCGGGCTCGAGGCCCTTCTGCTCCTTCACCACCTTGAACTCAATCGGCAGCCCGTGGCAGTCCCAGCCCGGCACGAACGGCGCGCGGAAACCGAGCATCGAGCGCGACTTCACGATGAGATCCTTGAGGATTTTGTTCAGCGCCGTGCCCATGTGGACGTCGCCATTCGCGAACGGCGGCCCGTCGTGCAGGACGAAAAGCGGCGCCCCGATGCGGCTGTCCAAAATCTGCTGGTAGAGCCCGGCAGCATCCCATTTCGCGAGCCGCTCCGGCTCGCGCTTCACGAGATCGGCCTTCATCGGGAAATCCGTCTTCGGCAGCAGCAGCGTGTCTTTGTAGTTGGCGCTCATTTTGAAAAAGGACGCGCACGCTAGTGGCGTCCCCGCAGCCGGTCAATGCGCTCGCCTCAGTTCGCTCCGCTCACGCCCGCGCGATCTTCCGCCGGAAGTCCGTGGGCGACTGCCCGGTGACTCGGCGGAACATGCGGTTGAAATGCGTGATGGAGGCGAAGCCTGCCTCGAAGGCGACCTCGGAGATCCGCGCCTGCGGGTTGGCGAGGAGGCGCTTGGCCTTCGCGATGCGGACCATGGAGAGGTATTGCGTGAAGGTCATGCCCGTCGCGCGCTTGAAGGTCTTGCAGAAATGGAAGGTGCTCGCGTGGACGCTGCGGGCGATCTCGGTGAGCGGGAGGTTTTCCCCGCTGCGCTGCTCGATGATTTCGCGCGCGCGGGTGACGAGCGCGGGCTCGGAGTGCGACTGCCGGATGGCGATCTGCTCGGCGGCGATGGAGAGGTGGCCGGCAAAGACTTCGAGGAGCTTCACGACGGCGTCGTATTGCTTCTTCGAAATCACCTTCGTGCCGATGTAGGCCTTCTCCAGCGCCTTCCAGTCCGTGTCGGTGCCGCCCTTCTTGAGGAATTCCGCGACGCGGCGGAAGCCGGCGGGAGTGAGCTTTTTCAGCGCGACCTGCCCGGTCTGGAGGTAACCGAGGACTTTGTCGCCGATGCGGACGGGAACCGCGGAGTCCGTGAGACCGGCGGGGCAGTTTGAGGTGTGGGTCTCGCCGCCTGCGACCGCGGCGGAGAGCCTGTCCTGCATCTCGAGACACAGCCGGCAACCCGCCTCGGTTTCGGCGAGGTGCGTGCAGAATTCGTTCGCCTTCGGGCTTCCGCGCATGCCCACGCGCTTTTTGCCCGCCTGTGCAAATTTCAGAGGCAGCCCGGTCGCTTCGGAGAAGGCTGCCTCGTAGTCGTGCAGAATCTGCGACTGCGAGAGTCGCTCTGAGATGACGCTGTTTGGGGTTCCGCTCACGTGTAAACCCATAGCAGCCAATATTTGCACTGCAATGCAACAGATGGTGAAATCTCCCCAATCGGCGGTGAGCAGGACGGCGGCGGGCGTGCAACGGTCCCGCCGTGATGGAAACACAAAACTACGACCCCGAACCCGACACCGGGCCATGTGCCAGGTGCGGGGATTGCCGCTGTGGAAAAAAGAGCGCGGCACCTCCCCAGATAGAGGCGGCATTCCGTGCCGCTCATGAGACAGTGTCGCCTTCCGTTTCCATCACAGCGATGCCGGCTGTGAGCGGTGCGGAATCCCGTCTCTATCCGGTGGAGGGAGGCCTCGGATGAACGTCCTTGGCCTCACCATTTTCGTCGGCCTGCTGCTGGCAGGTTCGTTTGTAATCCTGTGGATCGCCTCCTCCTGCGATCCGCGAAGCTTCAACGAGCGCGATGCGCTCCTGCCGCTCGAGTCCGACGGCACTGAACCCACCTCCCCCCTGCACCCACCAAGCCATGAGTAACACACCCGCAGGCGCCGCGCCCGGCGCAAAAACACGAATCGAATACGACGACACGCCGGTCCGGCAGTTCATGATCGCCTCCATCTTCTGGGGCATCATCGGAATGCTCGTCGGCGTCGTCATCGCCACGCAGATGGGCGTTTGGCAGGCCAACTTCGGCACGTCCTGGCTGACGTTTGGCCGGCTGCGCCCGCTGCACACGAACGCGGTCATCTTCGCGTTCGTCGGCAACATGATGTTCGCCGGCGTCTATTACTCCACGCAGCGCCTCGTGAAGGCGCGCATCGCGTCGAAGCTGCTCTCGCGGATCCATTTCTGGGGCTGGCAGCTCATCATCGTCGCGGCCGCGATCACCCTGCCGCTCGGGCTTACCCGCGGAAAGGAATACGCGGAGCTGATCTGGCCCATCAACATCGCCGTCGCGCTGATCTGGGTCGTCTTCGGCATCAATTTCTTCTGGACGCTCGCCCGCCGCAACGAACCGAGCCTCTACGTCGCGATTTGGTTCTACATCGCGACGATCATCACCGTGGCGATGCTCTACATCGTGAACCACCTCTCGATTCCCACGAGCTGGATCCACAGCTACCCGATCTTCGGCGGCGTGCAGGATGCGCTCGTGCAGTGGTGGTATGGGCACAACGCCGTCGCGTTCTTCCTCACCACGCCGATTCTCGGCATCATGTATTACTTCATGCCGAAAGCGGCGGAGCGGCCGGTGTATTCCTACCGGCTCTCGATCGTCCACTTCTGGTCGCTCGTCTTCCTCTACATCTGGGCCGGGCCGCACCATCTGCTGAACACCTCGCTGCCCGTGTGGCTCCAGTCGCTGGGAATGATCTTCTCGCTCATGCTCTGGGCGCCGTCATGGGGCGGCATGCTCAACGGCCTGCTCACGCTGCGCGGCGCGTGGCACAAGCTGCGCACTGACCCGGTGCTGAAGTTCTTCGCGGCGGCCGTGACCTTCTACGGAATGTCCACCTTCGAGGGGCCGCTGATGTCGATCCGCTCCGTGAACGCCCTCTCGCACTACAGCGACTGGACGATCGCCCACGTCCATGGCGGCGCGCTCGGCTGGAACGGCCTCATGGCTGCCGGCATGTTCTACTGGCTCGCGCCGCGCCTGTGGAAACGCCCGGACCGTCGGCATCCTCATCTACATGCTCGCGATGTATGTCTCGGGCATCACGCAGGGCCTCATGCTCAGCGCGACAAAAGAAGGCGGCACGGTGCTCTCCTATCCAAACTTCCTCGACGCCGTCACCTCGACGAAAGTGCTCATGCACGTGCGTGCACTCGGCGGCCTGATGTATCTCGTCGGCTTCGTGATGCTCGCATGGAACATCTGGAAGACGGCTAAGGGCGCCGAGGCTGTGAACGGCAGCACCGAGGTGTTCATCCCGGAAAAGCCCGCCCGCATGGGCGTGATCGGCGGCTTCATGAATGCGCCGGTCATCTACACGATGCTGCTGCTCGTGACGGTCGCGGCATGGGCCGCGCTGCCCGGCGTGTGGAGCGCCCTCAGCCTCGTGGCGACCTTTGCAGTCGTCGCGATGATGTGCATGAACTTCGAGTTCTCGAAGAAGGGCTGGAGCGTGTGGCACGAGAAGCTCCTTGAGAATGCGCTGCCCTTCACCGCTCTCGCGGTCGTCGCGGTCTTCATCGGCGGCCTCGTGCAGATCATCCCGACCGTGATGGTGAACACCGCCAGCAGCATCGAGGGTGTGAAGCAGATCCCCTACAAGCCGCTCGAACTCGCGGGCCGCGACATCTACATCCGCGAGGGCTGCTACACCTGCCACTCGCAGCAGATCCGCACGCTCGTGGGTGATGTGCTCCGCTACGGCGAATACTCGAAAATCGGCGAGAGCATCTATGATCACCCGTATCAGTGGGGCTCGAAGCGCATCGGCCCCGACCTCTCGCGCGAGGGCGGGAAGTATCCGAACTCCTGGCACTTCTTCCACATGATGGACCCGCGGCAGATCAGCCCCGGCTCGACGATGCCGACCTACCCGTGGCTCTACAAGGACAAGACCGATGTGGCCGCGCTCCCAACCAAGATCAGCGTCCAGCGCACCATCGGCGTGCCCTACCCGGCGATGACCGAGGCGGAGATCCAGCGCCAGTGCGATGAGCAGGCAAAGGAGATCGTCGAGGACCTGAAGAAAGCCGGCGCGGATGTCGCGCCTGACCGGGAGATCGTCGCCCTCATCTCCTACCTCCAGAAGCTCGGGAAATCCGAGAAGGTCGTCCCCGCGGACGCACCGAAAACCGCAGCCAACTCAACCAAGTAAGACGCCATGTTTCACCGCATCCTCGTCGAAGAATGGCAGCGGGCGCTCAGCATCATGAGCATCCTGCTCTTCTTCGCTGTATTCGTGATTCACTTCATCCGCGTCCGCCGCATCCCGCGCGAGACGATCCACCACATGGAGAACCTACCACTCGAAAAAGACGACCATGACTGATCCCACAAACACCCCGCACGACGACACGCTGCGCCCGCACGTGTTCGATGGAATCCAGGAATACGACAAGCGCCTCCCCCGCTGGTGGCTGCTCACCCTCTACGGCACGGTCGCGTTTGCGGTCGTGTATTGGGCCTACTACCACGCCTACCACATCGGCACCCCGCCGACGAAGGCGCTCGACCAGGAGATGGCCGCCAACGCAGCCGCCGCAACACAGAAGGGCGGCAACCTCGACGACGAGACCATCTACAAGATGAGCCGCGACTCCGCCGCCGTCGCCGCCGGCAAGACGACCTTCAACACGCTGTGCTTCTCGTGCCACCAGCTCGACCTCACAGGCGCGATCGGCCCGAACCTCAAGGACAAGGAGTGGATCCACGGCGGAAAACCGATGGACGCGTTCAAGACGGTGTTTGAAGGCGTCCTCGCGAAGGGCATGCCCGAGTGGGGCAAAATCCTTGGCAGGCAGAAGGCAACCGAAGTCGTCGCCTACATCTTCTCGTTCCATTCCCCCGGGGAAGAGGTGAAGATCGTCCCCGGATGGACGCCGCGGCCGCTTGCAATGCCCGTCCCACCACCGCCAGCACAATGAAGACCGAAACGCCGCCCCGCCCCTCGCTCGAGTCCGTCTCGACCATCAATGAGGACGGCTCGCGGCGCTTCATTCACACCGCAAAGGTCACGGGCCGCTTTGCCCGCTGGCGCGCGTTCCTCGCAGCGGCGCTCATGGCGCTCTACGTCGCGATGCCGTGGATTCAGATCAACGGCAACCCGATGCTGTTCCTCGATCTGAAGCACCGGCAGTTCCACTACCTCGGCTTCACGTTCGTGAGCCAGGACGTCTGGATCGTGTTCTTCGTGATGAGCGGAATCGGCTTCTGCCTCTTCTTCCTCACGTCGCTGCTCGGCCGCGTGTGGTGCGGCTGGGCCTGCCCGCAGACAATCTTCCTCGATGTCGCACGCCGCATCGACCGGCTCTGCGAGGGCGACGCGATGGCGCGGCGGAAGCTCGATTCCTCCCCGTGGACGCTGAACAAGACCGTGCGCCGCTTCGCAAAGCACGCGCTCTACATCCTCTACGGACTGCTCCTCTCGCACGTCCTGCTCTCGTATTTCGTCTCGATTCCGAAGCTCTACGCGATGATGCAGCACTCGCCCCGTGAGAACCTCGGCTCGTTTGCCTTCGTCTTCCTCATCGCCGGCGCGCTGTGGTTCAACTTCGCGTGGTTCCGCGAGCAGTTCTGCATCGTCCTCTGCCCTTATGGCCGCTTCCAGTCCGCGCTGCTCGACAGCGACTCGCTCGTCGTCGGCTACGACGTGAAGCGCGGCGAGCCGCGCGGCAAGAAGGGCACGACCACCGGCGACTGCATCGACTGTCTCCGCTGTGTGCAGGTCTGCCCGACCGGCATCGACATCCGGCAGGGGCTCCAGCTCGAGTGCATCGGCTGCACCGCGTGCATCGATGCGTGCGATGCAGTGATGAAGAAGCTCGACCGCAAGTCCGGCCTCATCCGCTACGACTCGCGCCATGGCTTCGAGGGAAAACCGACCCGCTGGATTCGCCCGCGCACACTGCTCTACACCGGCCTCGCCATCCTCGGCGCGATCGCGCTCACCATTGAGACGCGCGCCATGCTCCGGCCAGCCACATTCAGCCTCACGCGCGTCACCGGCATCCCATATGTCGTCGATGGCGGAGTCGTGCGGAACCAGTTCCTCGTCCGCGTGCTCAACAAGCGCAACGCGCCCGTCACCTTCCGTCTCGAAGTCGCCGACGGCCCGAAGAGCCTCCAGGCCACCGGCGCCGAAGGTGGCATCGCCGTCGCCGCGCTCGGCGAGGAAATCCGGACCATCGTTCTCACACTGCCGCGCGCGGACCTGAAGGACCTGAAAAAGGAAATCCCGCTCAGCTTCCGCATCGTGTCCGGCGACGGCACCGTCATCGAAAAAACCGCGACCTTCCTCGGCCCCGTCATCCCATGAAAGACCGCCCTTGGATCTGGATTATCGTCGCGAACGTCGTCTTCATCGCATTCATCGCCACGCTGGTGACCATTGCGGCGCGCAACAAGGAGCCCGACGTGAGAAGCACCGTCACCCATGGACATTGAAGCCGCCACACCCCTCGCCGCGCTCGTCGCGGGCCTCGCGACGAGCATCCACTGCACAGCGATGTGCGGTCCGCTCGCCTGCGCGATGCGTGTGCGCCCCGCCGAATATCACGCCACGCGCCTCGTGTCCTACACGCTCGCCGGCGCGCTCTGCGGTGCGGTTGGCCAGACGATTGCCAGCTTCCTCCAGGGCAGCTCCGCGCGCGTCGTGCCGTGGGTCTTCGCCGCGGTTCTCATCATGCTCGGCTTCGGCTTGGAGAAAAAAATCCCGCAGCCGCGCTTCGTCGCAAACTTGCTCCTCCGCGCCCGCCTGAACCGCTCGCTCGGCTGGCTCACCCCGCTGCTCCCGTGCGGACCTCTCTGGCTCATGCTCGGCGCGACGGCGCTCACCGGCGTGTGGTGGAGCGGCGCGCTGCACATGGCGGCGTTCGCGCTCGGCACGGTTCCCCTCCCCCTTCTCATCCAGTCCCGCGCGCTCAGTGTGCAGGGGAAACTCTCCCCGCGCGCCGCGCGCAGGATGCAGCAGGTGCTCGCCCTCGGCTCCGCGGGCGTCCTCGTCTGGCGGGCCACGCTCCCACTCCATGCGTGCTGCCACTGACCAGCGCATCTGCATCCATTGCGGCACGCCGTTCCGCCCGACGTCGCATCGCCCCGATTTCTGCTGCGCGGGCTGCCAGTTCGTCCACGACCTAATCGCGAAAAACGGCCTCGGCCAGTTCTACGACTTGCAGGAGTGCGGCATCCCACCGGTCCAGTCCCTCGTCTTTCAAAAGCGCGACTACGCGTGGCTCGAAGAACTTGCGGGCAACTGCGGCGGCTCGCTCGCGCTCGACGTGCAGGGCATCTCCTGCATCGGCTGCGCGTGGCTCATCGAGAAGCTCTTCATGCGCAAGCCCGGCGCGCTTGCCATCCATGTGGACCCGACGCTCGGCCAGCTCACGTTCCGCTGGCAGCCCGGCGCCTTTGACATCACCGCGTTCGCCCGCGAACTGCAGACCTTCGGCTACCTCGTTGGCCCGCCCGGAAAATCGGAGCCGCGCGCGAGCCGCTCGCTGAATCTCCGCCTCGGCATCTGCGGCGCGCTCGCGATGAACGTGATGCTCTTCACCCTGCCGCGCTACCTCGGCATGGAGGAGAATTTCCAGTTCGCCGGACTCTTCCACCGCCTCACGCTCATCATCGGAACGCTCAGCTTCCTCGTCGGTGGCAGCTACTTCTTCGTCCGCTCCTGGCACAGCCTGCGGCAGCGCGTGCTGCACATTGACCTGCCGATTTCCATCGGCCTCGCCGCCGCGTATGCCGGCTCCGTCTTCGCGTGGACACGCGGCGCGCACGGCTTCGTCTATTTCGATTTCGTCTCCACGTTCACTTTCCTCATGCTCGCGGGCCGCTGGCTCCAGCAGAAGGCTGTCGAGCGCAACCGCCACCAGCTCCTCGCCGCGCAGGCTGAACCGCCGCCCGTGCGACTCGCATCGGGGGAGAAGGTGCCCGTAGCGCGCGTTGCAGCCGGCGATGTCTTCTCCGTCGATCCCGGCCAGGTCGTCCCGGTGCTCTCGCATCTCCGCTCCGACGGCGCGACGCTCGGCATGGAGTGGATCAGCGGCGAAAGTGAAGCCGCCAGCGCGCGCCGCGGACGCCTCGTTCCGGCGGGCGCGATGAACTGCGGCAAGTCCCCCATCGAACTCGAAGCCCGCGAGCAGTGGGCCGACTCGCTGCTCGCGAAGCTCCTCCGCATCACGCCCACCGGCGCGGCGCGCGACGTCACACTGGAGCGCTTTCTCCGCGGCTACATCATCGTCGTCCTCGGCCTTGGCGCGCTCGGATTCTGCGCGTGGTGGGCTGCCACCGGAGCGCTGCTCGCATCGCTGCAGGTGTTCATCTCCGTGCTCGTCGTCTCGTGCCCGTGCGCCAGCGGCGTCGCGCTCCCGCTCTCCCGCGACCTTGCCGCATCGAAGCTGCGCCGCCTCGGCGTCTTCATCCGCGACGGTGAGATTTGGTCGAAGCTCGACCGCGTGCGCAAAGTGATCTTCGACAAAACCGGCACGCTCACGCTGGAGGCGATGTCGCTCCTGAATCCCGAGGCGCTGCGCCACCTCCGCGACGAAGAGCGCACAGTTCTGCTCGCGATGGTGAATGACAGCCTGCACCCTGTGAGCGGCTGCCTCCGCGAGCAGCTCCTCGCCGACCGCGTCGAACCTGCCACCGCGAAGGACGTGCATGAGTTTGTAGGTCTCGGCCTCGAGGTGAATCACGGCGGCGCGGTCTGGCGTCTCGGCCGCCCCGAGTGGGCCGTGATCCCCGAACTCGCGCTGACCGCAAAGGCAGACTGCCTCTTCACCCGCGACGGCGAGCCGCTCGCGGCGTTCCGCTTCGGCGAAGCCGCGCGAGACGATGCCCGTGAGGAAATCGCCGCGCTCCGTGAACGCGGCTGCGAAATCTTCGTCCTCAGCGGCGACCGCCGCGCGAAGGTGGACGCGATGGCCGACCGTCTCCACCTCCCGCGCACGCAGTGCCTCGGCGAGCTTTCTCCGGATGAAAAGGCCGCGCACGTCCGGAAGATCGACGCGCACGACACACTCTACCTCGGCGACGGCGCCAACGACTCGCTCGCGTTCGACGCCGCGCTCATCAGCGGCACGCCCGCCATCGACCGCGGACTCCTCGAGCAAAAAGCCGGCTTCTACTTCCTCGGTCGGGGCCTCAGCGGCGTCCGTTCACTGCTCGACACCGCCGCTCAGCGCCGCCGCACAGCGCGCGCCGTCGTCACCTTCGCCATCGCCTACAACGCCGTCGCCGTCGCACTCAGCCTCGCCGGCGTGATGAGCCCGCTGCTCGCCGCCATCCTCATGCCCGCCAGTTCGCTCGTCTCGCTCGCCATCGTCCTCGCCGGCATCGGCGCATTCCCCCGCCGCCGCGCGTAAATCGCGACCGCGCGTTTGACGCCTCGTTTCGCGCCACGCATCCTCGCGCGATGCGCGCCCTATTCCTCCTCCTCACGCTGCTGACCACAGCCGCCTTCTCGGCAAATCCGCCGAATGTCGTGATCATCTTCTGCGACGACCTCGGCTACGCGGACATCGGGCCGTTTGGGCAAAAGAAGTTCTCCACCCCGAACCTCGACCGCATGGCCGCGGAGGGGCGGTGCTTCACGAACTTCCACGTCTCCTCCGCGGTGTGCTCGGCGTCGCGCTCCGCGATTCTCACCGGCTGCTACCATTCGCGCGTCGGCATCCATGGCGCGCTTGGGCCTTCATCGCCCATCGGGCTGAATCCCGGCGACATGACGATCGCGGAGATGCTGAAGCAGCAAAACTACGCCACCGGCATGGCCGGCAAATGGCACCTCGGCGCGAAGCCGGAGTGGCTGCCGATGCGGCGCGGTTTCGACGAATGGCTCGGCCTGCCCTATTCGAACGACATGTGGCCGCACCACCCGCAGGCGAAACCCGGCGCGTATCCCGAACTGCCGATGTATGACGGCGAGAAGGTGATCATCCCGGCGATGACGCACGAGGACCAGAACACGATGACCACGCGCTACACCGAGCGTGCCGTCGCGTTCATCGAGAAAAACAAGGCGCGCCCGTTCTTCTTCTACCTCGCGCACTCGATGCCGCACGTGCCGCTCCACGTGAGCAGCAAGTTCGCGGGCAAGTCGGGCGCGGGGCTTTTCGGCGACGTCATCCAGGAAATCGACTGGTCCGTCGGCGAGGTGCTCGCGGCGCTGAAGCGCGCGGGAGTGGACGACAACACGCTGGTCATCTTCACCAGCGACAACGGCCCGTGGCTGAGCTACGGCGACCACGCGGGCAGCGCGGGGCCGCTGCGCGAGGGCAAGGGCACGAGCTGGGACGGCGGCACGCGCGTGCCTTGCGTGATGCGCTGGCCGGGGAAAATCCCCGCAGGCACGCGCACCGACACCATCGCGATGACGATCGACATTCTTCCAACCATCGCCGCACTCACAGGCGCGAAATTGCCCGAGAGGAAAATCGATGGCCTCGACATCTGGCCGATCCTCAGTGGCGCGCCGGACGCGAAGAACCCGCATCCCGGCTATGCGACTTGGTATGCGAGCAATGAACTCCAGTCCGTGACCGACGGGCGCTGGAAGCTCGTCTTTCCGCACACCTACCGCTCCGCCGTCGGCATGGCGCGCGCGACGGGCGGCATCCCGTCGCTCTACCGCCCGACGAAGCTTGAGAAGGCCGAGCTCTTCGACACCACCGCGGACATCGGCGAGACCGCGGACCGCTCCGCCGACCAACCGGAGATTGTCGCCGCGCTCACAAAATTCGCGGACGAGATGCGCTCCGAACTCGGCGATTCGCTGAAGGGCATCAAGGGCTCCGCGAACCGCGAGCCCGCCCGGCTGCAGAAGCAGTAGGCGCGCTGGCACAGTGAGATGAAGGCCACGTTGCGCACCCGGCTCAAACTGCTGCTCGTCGCGGTGCTCATCGTGCCGCTGCTCGTCGCGCTCGCGGAAATCGGAGTCCGCATCTTCGCGAAGCACATCGACCCGCTCTCGGTGTTCGTCACGTCGCCGCAGCTCCGCAGCGACACGCAGGGCGAAACGACGAGCGGGATGTTTGAATTTGATCCACTGCTCTGCTGGCGGCTGAAGGCGAACCTCCGCGGCGTGTGGTGGGACTTCACGCCGGTCACCACGAACACGCAGCACCTGCGCTCGGACCGCGACATCGGTGCGAAGAAAGGCGTGCGCATCGTCGTGCTCGGCGACTCGGTGACGTTCGGCTACCGCGTGCCGGTCGCGTTCAGGAAGGACAAACCCGCGGAGTTCGACGCGGCGCAGAAGCCCTACCCGCTGCTGGTCGAAGAGATGCTGCGGCAGAAATTCCCCGCGCTGGAAATCGAGGTGCTGCCGCTCGCATGTCCCGGTTACACGAGCGGACAGGGGCTCGCGTGGCTCCGGCGCGACATCGAATCGCTCGCGCCCGACATGGTGCTCGCGTGTTTCGGCTGGAATGACGTGCGTTCCGCGGGCCTGCCAGATCGCATGACGATGCCCGGAGCGGGCGTGCAGGTGTTTGTGCGCAGGGTGATCAGCAACAGCCAACTCCTGCTTAGCATTGCCCAATCGGCGCAGAAGAAGATGAGCACGAACCCCGCTGCCGTGCAGCCGGAGCCGCGTTCCTCCGAAGAAGAATATGTCGCGCACTTCGCCGAGATGGATGCGCTCTGCCGGGAACGCGGGGCCGTCTTCGGCATCGTTCTGCCGGTCTATCGCGACCCGAACACACCCGGCATCGATCCTGCGCGGCCCAACGACTCCGCCGATCCCGCGGAAGCCGAGCGCATGGGCCGCTACCGTTCACGCCTCCGCGCCGAGGCTCTCGCGCGGAAAATCCCCGCGCTGGAAATCCCCGAGCTCACCGAGGCTTCGTGGCCGACGAACAGGCCGCTCTTCGGCGAACGCATCCATCCGAATGCGGCGGGACACAGGCTCATGGCGGAGCGGCTCACTCCGTTTGTGGCCGAGGCGATTGCGCGGCTGAAATCAAAGTAGCACCAGCACGCCCCGCAGCGAATTCTCCGGTCGTTGCAGCCGGAATGCCCGCAGACCCGCACGTTCCGCACCGTGCCAGTCAGCCTCGGCTTCATCACCGACATGCAGCGCGTGTTCAGCGGCCACCTTTGCGCGCGAAAGCGCCACGGAGAAAATCTTCGGCGACGGCTTGTCCGCGCCGACCTCGCTGGAGATCACGATGTCGTCGAAGAATTCCGCGATTCCGAGCTGTGTGAGAATCGCGCGCAGACGGCTGTCGAAATTTGAGATGACGCCGACCCGCACGCGTCCATGCAGCGCCGCGAGCACCTCGCGCGTCTCCGGGTAGAGCTCCCACACGCCGGGCCGCGTGAACTCCGGCCACAGCTCCGCAAAATACTCATCGCGATCCAGATCCGGCACACCACCGCACTCGTCGAGCACCTGCCCGACCAGCGCACGCCACCAGCCGCGGTCATCGTCCGGACGCGCGCCATCGTTTTCATCGGGCGGCAGCGCATCCTTCCATGCGCGGCGGAATGCGTGGTTCAGCTCCGGCTCCGCAATGTCCACACCGAGGCGCAGTGCCACCTCGCGGTAATGCCAGCCAACGCCGCGCGGAAGATGGAAGAGCGTCCCCGCCGCATCGAAGAAAACCGCGCGCGTCACTTCGTCTGCTGCGGCTGCGCGTCCGTCTTTGGGAGGAGCAGGCGGATAGCGTCGGCGAGGATCTTGTAGCCGTCCGCGTTCGGATGCAGGCGGTCCTTCTCGAACAGCTCGCCGCGCGGCTCGCCGTTCTCGCCGAGAAACTTCTCCCGCACCGCGACGAACTTCACCCCCGGCGTCGCCTCGCAGAATGCGCGGATTTGCCGGTTCGCCTCAACCACCTTGTCACGCTGCGCCCAGCGCGACGGGCTGCTCGTGATCTCGATGTAGCGAATCTCCGTCTTCGGCAGGAAACCGCGCACCTTCGCCACGAACGCCTTGAAGTTCTCCACGACGCTCTCCGCCGACTTGCCCGCGTTGATGTCGTTGCTGCCGGCGAAAATCACCACCGCCGCGGGTTCGTGCGCCGCGAGGATACGCTCGGCGAAATGCAGCGAGTCCTCCATCTGCGAACCGCCGAAGCCGCGGTTCACCACATGGAACCCGGGGAAGCTCTCCGCGAGCGTCTTCCAGCGGCGGATCGTCGAGCTGCCGGTGA
>JBGAPU010000061.1:0-36263 GCA_044221035.1 Chthoniobacteraceae bacterium
ACAAGCGAGACGGTGGAGGTCGAGGGCGACCATTCGCGGCTGAAGCAGGTGATCGTGAACCTGCTCGACAACGCGATCAAATACACCCCGCCGGGCGGCAAGGTGTCGCTCACGGTCCGCAGCGATGCGGGGAACAGCTTCAAGAAGGAAAGCGCCGTCATCGAGGTCGCGGACACCGGACCCGGCGTCTCGGAAACCGCCCTGCCGCATCTCTTCAAGCGCTTCTTCCGCGCCGACGAATCGCATTCGCGCGACGTGGACGGCGCGGGTCTCGGCCTCTCCATCGTGCAGTCCATCTGCACGGCGCACGGGGGCACCGTGACGATCAGCAACATCACACCCGCGGGATGCCTCGCCACCGTTCAGCTCCCGAAAGCCAGCCAGCAATGACCCCGCACGAAGTCACCGACGACCCATCCACCGCCGAACACGCTCCGGCGCCCGCCACCCCCGCGCCGGACGGGCCCGTTCCGCGAAAAGCGGGACGGCTCATCTTCATCCTCATCGTGCTCGCACTCGCCGGGGGCGGCTATTTCCTTTGGAAAGGCAGAGGTGCCAGCGGTGAAGCGGAGCGGGCGCCGGCCGCACCGCCGTCGGTCGCCGTCGCCGCGGCGGCGCTCGGCGACATCGCCCAGACGCTCACGGTGGCCGGCGAGTTTCACCCGTATCAGCAGGCTGCGCTGCACGCGAAAATCGCGGGGTTCCTCCAGTCCATCTCGGTGGATGTCGGCGACCGTGTGAAGGAAGGCCAGACGCTCGCCCAGCTCGATGTCCCGGAGCTGAAGAGTGAACTCGACAAGGCGGCCGCGGCGCTGCGTGCAACCGAGCAGGAGGTGATCCGCGCGGAGGCGAACTACAACGAGGCCTACCTCGCATCACAGCGGCTGCAGGATGTCGCGAAGCAGAACCCGAGGCTCGTGGCCGCGCAGGAACTCGATGCCGTGCAGGCCAGGGAGCAGAGCGCCGCGGGCGCGCTCGATGCCGCAAAGCAGCGCACCCACGAATGCCAGGCCGAGGTGAACAAGGTCCGCTCGATGCTCGCCTACACGACGATCACGGCGCCTTTCGATGGCGTGATCACGCGGCGCTACGCGGATCCGGGCGCGCTCATCGCCGCGGGCACCGCATCGAATGCGCAGCCCGTCGTGGACATCGCGGAGCACAGGCGCCTGCGCCTCACTTTCCCAGTGCCGGAATCCGCCGCGTCGCTCGTGAAGGTGGATGCCCCCCTGAGAGTGCAGGTCGAGTCGCTCGGCCTCACGATGAAGGCGAAGGTCTCGCGCTTCTCCGGCAAGGTGGACCGCGCCACGCGCACGATGGCCACCGAGGCGGACATCGACAACACGGACGGCAGGCTGCGACCCGGCCTCTACGCCAGCGTGGCGCTGGTGCTGCGCGAGAGCAAAGGGGCGCTCACGGTCCCCGCCCAGGGCGTCGGCGGCGGCGAAAAGGCGTTCGTCCTTGCCGTGACCAAATCCGGCGTGGTCGAGGAGCGGAAGGTGCAGATCGGCCTGCAGACTTCGGCCAGGATGGAAATCCTCTCCGGGCTGCAGCCGGGCGAGATGGTGATCGTGGGCAGCCGTTCGGGAATCCAGCCGGGGCAGAAGGTCGCGCCCAAGCCCGTCGAAATGAAATCCCTCGACTGACGACCCGCCATGGAGCCTCCGATCACCCAAGCCGAACTCAAGGCACTCACCGCCTTCGATACCTGCGCCGTCGCGAATGCCATCGAGTGCTTCGACGTGCGCCTGCGCAATGAGGGATTCTCAGACAGCAGCATCCGCTGCCATTTTCCGCAGCTCGCACCGATGGCAGGCTATGCCGTCACACTCCGGGTGCGCAGCGGCAATCCGCCGATCGAAGGCGGCACTTACCTCGACCGCAGCGACTGGTGGGACCAGATCGAGGCGCAGCCTGCGCCGCACATCGTCGTCGTGGAGGACGCGGACGACACGCCTGGCATCGGTGCATTCGTGGGGGAAATCCATTCCGCAATCCTGCGCGCGCTCGGCTGCGTCGGGGTCATCACGAACGGCGCCGTGCGGGACCTCGCGGCGGTCGAACGCACGGGCTTCCAGCTTTTCTCCGGGAGCGTCTCCGTCTCGCACGCATACATGCACGTGATCGCCGTGAACGTGCAGGTTAATGTAGCCGGGATGTGCATCGAGCCCGGCAACCTCCTCCACGGCGACCGCCACGGCATCATCCGCATTCCCCCGGAGATCGCGCCGAAACTCCCCGCGACCATCGCGGGCATCCAGGCGCGCGAGCGCGAGATCCTCCAGTTCTGCAAGTCCGGCGAATTCTCGAAGGCCGCGCTGAGGCGGATGCTCCGAAAGCCCTGCTGACATGTCGCGCTTCTCGATCCGCTACCCCTACCTCGTCATCGTCGTCTGCCTGATGGTCTGCGTCATCGGCGCGGTGAGCATCGTGCGGATGCCCGTGGATCTTTTCCCAGCCATCCGCATTCCGGTCGTCGTCGTCGCGACGTTCTTCAACGGGATGCCTCCCGAGCAGATCGAAAACGACATCACCATCCGGCAGGAACGCTTCTTCACCCTCGCGAGCGGGATCGACCACATGGAGTCGCGTTCGCTGCCGGGCGTGAGCCTGATCAAAATCTACTTCCAGCCCGGCATGAGCGCCGACGCGGCGGTGAGCAGCATCTCCAATCTCGCCGCTGCGGAGATGCGCCGCCTCCCGCCCGGCACGCTGCCGCCCGTCGTGCTGAAATTCGACGCGTCGAGCCTGCCAGTCTGCCTCATCACGCTGAAGGGCGAGGGCCTCAACGAGACGCAGCTCCGCGACACCGGTCACTATGTCATTCGCAATCAGGTCGCCGGTGTGCCCGGCGCATCGGTGCCAGCACCCTACGGCGGAAAATACCGCCAGATCATGGTCTATGTGGACCCGGTGAAGCTCGAGGCGCATCAGCTCAGTTCGATGGACGTGGTGCGCGCGGTCAACGAGTCGAACCTCATTCTGCCCTCGGGCGACGTGCGCATAGGGCCGTTCGATTTCAACCTCTACGCAAACAGCCAGGTGGACTCGATGGAGGCGATCAACCGCATCCCCCTGAAGACCATCGGGCAGGCGTCCGTCCTCGTCGGTGACGTCGGCGAAGCCAAGGACGCCTCGCAGCTTCAGTCCAATCTTGTGCGCGTGGACGGCCAGCGCTCGGCGTATCTCCCGGTGCTGAAGCAGGGCGGCGACGTGAACACCATCGCCGTCGTCGATGGCGTGAAGGACAAGGTCGCGAACCTCACGGACGTGCCGAAGCAGCTCGTTTCAAGGGTGGTGTTCGACCAGTCCGTCTTCGTGAAAACGGCGATCGAGAACCTGCTGCACGAGGGCGCCATCGGGCTCGTGCTCACGGGGCTGATGATCCTCATCTTCCTCGGCAATTTCCGCGCGACCGCCGCCGTCTTCCTGTCCATTCCCCTCTCCGCGCTCGCGACGTTCATCGGCCTTTCCTACGGCGACAGCTCGGTGAACTCGATGATTCTCGGCGGCCTCGCACTCGCGTTCTCCCGGCTCATCGACAACTCGGTCGTCGTCCTGGAGAACATCTTCCGCCATCTGGAACTCGGCGAAACGCCGGAGGTCGCCGCGGAGAAAGGCGGCCGCGAAGTCGCGCTGCCCGTGCTCGCCGCGACGCTCACCACGGCAATCGTGTTTTTTCCCGTCACGTTCCTCTCCGGCGTGAGCCGCTACCTTTTCAGCGCACTCGCGTTGTCGGTCGTGCTGTCGCTGTTCGCCTCGTATGTCGTCGCGATGACTGTGGTGCCGCTCTTCTGCGCGAAACTGCTCAAGGGCCATAACCACGGCGTGCACGGCGCGCCGCGCACGCTGATGGGCCGGTTCAATGCGTGGTTCAACGCCCGCTTCCATTCATTCCTCGGCCGCTTCGACCGCACGCAGGCGCTCGCGCTGGCGCGCCCGCTTTCCACGGTGCTCATGGTCGCCGGTGTCTTCCTCCTCAGCCTGTGCCTCATCCCGAAGCTCGGGCTCGCTTATTTTCCCCGGACAGATCCCGGGCAATTTGTAATCAACGTGAAGGCGCCAACCGGCACGCACGTGGACGGGACGGACAAGCTCGTCGCGCAGGTCGAGGACATCGTGCGCAGGGAGGTGCCGCCGGAAGAGCTGGAACTGATCGTCTCGAACATCGGCCTCACCCCGGACCTCTCGGCGATCACCACGAGCAATTCCGGCCAGCACACCGCGTTCATCCAGGCGAACCTCAAGGAAGGCCACCGCACCGGCAGCTACGAATACATGGACCGCGTGCGGCGGCGCGTTCGCGATGAGATGCCGCTGGTGAACGCCTATTTCCAAAGCGGCGGCCTCGTGGATGCCGTGCTCAACCTCGGCCTGCCTGCGCCCATCGACATTCAAATCAGCGGCAAGAACCTCGAGCAGATGCACGACATAGCCAACGAGATTGCGCGCAAGACGCGGGCGTTGAAGGGAGTCAGCGACGTGCTCATTCCACAGGATGTGGACTACCCGACGCTGCGGCTGGAGATCGACCGGAAGCGCGCCGCGGAACTTGGCCTCAGCCAGAAGGAAATCATGCACAACGTGATCACGTCGCTCACCTCGAATGGCATGATCGCGCCGAGTTTTTGGGCGGATCCGAAGACCGGCAACGACTACCTGCTCACCGTCCAATACCGCGAATCGCAGGTGAAGGACATCAACGACCTCCTCGCGATTCCGCTGCGCGGCACCGGCATGACCGAGCCCACGCGGCTCGATGCCGTGTGCCGCATCAGGCGCGAGCTTTCGCCGACCGAGATTGACCACTACCAGCTCCGCCGGGTGATCGATGTCTATGTCGCGCCCGCGACCGAGGACCTCGGCGCCGTCTCCGCAGCGGTGAAAAAAATCGTCGCCGAGACGAAGCGTCCGGAAAACGTGCGCATCGCCGTGCAGGGCAGCGTGAAGGGCATGGAGGCCTCGTTCAGCAGCTTCGGCCTCGGGCTCATCCTCTCGGTGGTGCTCGTCTATCTCGTGCTTGTCGCGCAGTTCAAGTCGTTCACCGACCCGCTGCTCATCATGCTCGCCGTCCCGCCCGGCATCACCGGCGTGCTGGTGACGCTGACGCTCACCGGCACCACGCTGAACATCATGTCGCTCATGGGCATCGTGATGATGGTCGGCATCGTCGTTTCCAACAGCATCCTCATCGTCGAGTTCACACACCGGCTCATCGACGACGGAATCCCGCTGCGCGAGGCCGTGCAGACAGCGACGCGCGTGCGCCTCCGCCCGATCCTGATGACCTCGCTCGCGACGATCATCGGCCTCATCCCGATGGCGTTGAAGCTAGGCACCGGAAGCGAAGCCTACGCGCCGCTCGCCCGCGCGATCATCGGCGGGCTGCTCGCCTCGCTCATCCTCACGGTGTTCATCGTCCCCGCCGCATTCCTCATCGTATATCGCCGGCGAGCCGCCGGGAAGAAGCCGCCGACAAAACCGAGGCCCGCACTCGCTGCGTCCACGGTCGCGATCCTTTTCGGCGCACTTGTGCTCGGTGCGCCGGTCACTCGGGCGGCGGAGAGGAAGGCGACCTATCCCAATGCGAAACTCGGCCGCCTTGACGTGCTCGACTTGAAAACCGCCGAGGAAACTGCACTGCGGCGCGCGCCGGAAATCGCCGCGGCATTCCTGAAGGCCCGCGCCGCCGAGGAGCTGACAAAGCAGGCCCGCGCGAATTTTTTCCCGCAGGTGACCGGCATCGTGGCGCTCGTCGGCAGCGGCGACGACATCAGCCGGGCGTTCGGCCAGGGCTCGCTCTACGGGAAGGACACGATCATCGGCGCGACGGGCAGCCTCAACAGCCAGACCGTCCTGAGCCGTGAATCGAATGGCATCCTGTTTTCGCAGCTTCTCACCGACTTCGGCCGCACGGGCTTCCTCACCGCTGCCGCGAAGCTCGACGCACTCTCCGAGCAGCAGCGAGCGGAGGTCGTGCGCCAAGGTGTGGTGCTTCTCGTGGATCAGGCGTTCTTCCACGCGCTCCAGGCCGGAGCACTGCTGCGCGTGACGCGCGAGACAATCGCCAGCCGCCAGCTCATCCTCGAGCGCACCGAGGCCCTCGTGAAGGCGAAGCTGAAAACCGACCTCGATGCGAGCCTCGCGCGCGTGAGCGTGGAGCAGGCGCGGCTCCTCGAACTGCAGGCCGACAACAGGCTCAGGGCCGCGCACGCCGAGCTGGCCGCCGCGCTCGGATACAAGGAACCCCGCCGCTTCATGCTCATCGAGAAACGCGCGCCCGACTGGCGCGAGCAGCCGATCGAATCGCTCCTCGCCACCGCGCTGCAGAACCGTCCCGAGGTCAATGCGTCGCGCCTGCGCACCGAGGCTGCGAAAAAATTCGCCAGCGCCGAGCAGTCCGCTCGGCTGCCAAAGGTCACGCTGCAGGGTGCCTTCGGCCGCACGACCGCCGGCGACATCAAGGCGCGCGAAACCTACGCCGCGGCGGGCTTCAACGTGGAGGTGCCGCTCTTCGCGGGAGGACGCCTGAAATCACGCGCCACGGAGGCGTCGCTGCGCTCCGAGGCGGAGAGGAAGACGCTCGAAAGTATCGAGGACCGCGTGGCTCGCGACGTGACGCTCGCGTGGCTGAACGTCCGAGCCGCGCAAAAATCCATCGCGGTCACCGGGAGCCTGCGCTCGAGCGCGCGGGAAGCCTACGACCTCGCGAAGGCGCGCTACGAGTCAGGCGTCTCGTCCATCGTCGAGTTCAGCCAAGCGGAGCTCAGCAGGACCGAGGCGGAAATCCAGCACGTGAACGCTCTCTACGAATACCAGATCCAGATCGCGACGCTCGCCTTCCAGACCGGCACGATCACGAGCCCGGCACCCCAGCCCCTGCACTGAGCAACTCACTCCGCCGCATGAAAACGAGTTCCAAAGCCATCCGGCGTTCGCTCCGCAAATTGATGGCGCTGCAGGCGGCTGTGGGCGCCATCTTTCTCGCGGGCTGCACTGCTCCCGCGGACGTGAAAATCCCCGGCGGCGCACAGAAGGGTGCGACGCAGACCGAGCGGCGGGAAACCTCGGGCTGGCTCCAAGTCTTCAGCGCGCAAGGCTGGGGCAGGACGCCCGAGGGCGGGCCGGTGACTTTCCTCTACAGCGAATACAAGATCTTCGCTCCCGAGGGGCGCTTCGTCATGCGCGTGGAAAACGCGGGCGCCATGGAGGATCCCTCGCTCGTGCGGCTCGATCCGGGCAGATACGTCGTGGAAGCGCAGGCTCACCGACGCGGCACCGTGCGGGTGCCGGTGACGATCACGACTGGGAAAACCACGGTCCTGCATCTCGAAAAATAGGGGCGGAACCCGGGCGCGGCGGGAGCGGTGCGCGACTGAAAAATCGCCACGTGCAGAGTGGAAAGTCCGTTGCCGTGGAATGGACACGCGCGGTTCGCTTCCCGAGGTGCAACAGCCTTGTTTCCGACACATTCGACGCACGAATGGTGTGTTTTGTCTCGATTGTTTCGACAACGGCACTCGTCCGCCACGTGTTCGTAACATTTGGGTGCCACCTTCGCGGCGAATTCAAAACACCCATCGCGCAAACCACCATGACGAAGACCACCACCGCACTGACCCTCGCAATCGCCGCCTCCGCCGCATTCGCAGCGAACCCCGAGAAAGCCGCATCGGCCTCATCGGAAAAATCGGCTTTCAAGAAGCTCTGGGACCTGCCGGTCATCTACAAGAACGACAAGAACCCGTTCATCCAGGAATTCGCAGTCACAGGACGCTTCCAGTTCGACTGGTTCAGCGTCGATTCCAACAAGAACCTGACGGCATCGGGCGGCGACGTTGACTACGCGGAAATCCGGCGCTTTCGGCTCGGCATCGAATCCTGGTTCTTCGACCGCCACCTGCAGTTGAAGGCGACGGTGGACACCTCGCTGAACTCCTACCACAAGCCGGCGATTTTCTACAACCGGATGACGGACCTCTTCCTGAACTACAAGTTCAGCGACGCCTTCAGCCTCCGCGCCGGAAAATTTGAGCCTCACTTCGGCTTCGACCGCCAGTATTCCGACAACCTGCAGAAGACTTTCGAGCGCAGCATGTTCGACGAGCAGGTGTTCAACAACACCGGCAACGACTATGTCTCGGGCGTCTCGGTGCTCGGAAAGGTCGGCAACTGGGGCTACCAAGCCGCCGTCTTCTCGAACAACGTCGGGCAGGAATTCGGCGACTTCAACGGCGGCGCCTCGGAGCTGCTCGAAGTGAGCTACGATTTCTCAAAGGCGCTCGGCGCGGACAAGGCGCTCTGGGCCGCGACCTACCTCCATGTGCACGGGCACAACAAGAACAGCAACGTCTTCAACACGATGGAGAACGCGTTTGCGACCTACTTCGACTACCAGAAGGGGCGCTTCGGCCTTGTGACACAGCTCGGCTACGGCGACGGCACTGCCGCCAAGGGCGACCTCGTTTCGGTGATGGTCATGCCGACCTACTACATCATTCCGGACAAGCTCGAGGTGATCGCCCGCTACCAATACGGCAGCTCCGACAACCCGAACGGCATCACCACGCTCAACCGCCAGGTGAGCACGGTGGGCAAATTCACCGGCGACACCTACAACTCCGCCTACGTCGGCGTGAACTACTACCTCAACGGCCAGAAGGCGAAGCTGATGGTCGGCGCGCAGTATGACGAGCTGAACGGCGGCACCGGCAAGAACGCCAACTACCGCGGCTGGACGACGCTCGTCGGCTTCCGCATTTTCTGGTGAGGAAAGCGCCTCCAGCGGCTCGCCTCACCGAAGTCCGTCCCGGCGATGAGCCTCCACGCGCCTCCGCTGTTGTCTTCGCCGCACAAAAGATTGCAGTGTAACGCGATTGGCTCCCAACTGCCGCGAAACTGCAACATGACGACTGCAACCTCGAACCCTTGCCACGCCTGATGCCATCTCACTACGAAGACTCACTCCAGCATGACATCGACCGCATCAAGCAGAAGGTCGCGGAGATGGCGCGCCTGGCCGAGTGCGCGCTGGAGGCCTGCACCAAGGCGCTCTCCACGCGTGACCGGCAGCTCGCCTACGCGGTGATCCTGCGCGACCGGCGCATCGACGAGCTGGAGAAGGAGCTGGACCGGCTCTGCCTGGAGTTCCTCATCCGCCAGCAGCCAGTCGCCCGCAGCCTGCGCTTCGCCTACATCACCATCCGCGTGACGCTAGAGCTGGAGCGCATCGGCGACTACGCGGAGAGCATCGCGCGGCAGACGCTGAAGCTCGCAAAGCTGAACGCGCACATTCCCGTCGAGCGTTTCCAGCAGATCGCCAGCCTCAGCATCCCGATGCTCCGCGATTCCGTGAAGGCATTCATTGCAGGCGACGAGGCGCTCGCCCGCGACGTCCTCGCCCGTGAATACGAGGTGGATGCGCTGCGCAACGTCATCAACAACGAACTCTTCAAGCTCCGCTCCGACAACCTCATCCCGCTCGAGGCCCTGACTCCGCTCATGACCATCGCGCGCCGCTTCGAGCGCGTGTCCGATCAGTCCACGAACATCTGCGAGGACGTCATCTACATGGTGACCGGCGAATACCCTCGCAAGCTCGGCGGCGACACCTGGCGCATGGTCTTCATCGACGAGCGCAACGCCTGCCGCAGCCAGATGGCCGAGGCCATCGCGAACAACCTCCAGCGCCCGCAGTTCGTCTTCGCGAGCGCCGGGCTCACACCCACCGAGGTGGATCCCGGCGCGGTCGAGTTCATGCGCGGGAAGGGCGTGGACATGTCGCACGCCAAGACCCACAGCGTGGACCAGCTCCCGAACCTCGACGCCGCGCAGATCATCGTCGCCCTCTCCCCGTCCGCGAAAAAGGCCTTCCCGAAACCCACCAAGGCCGTCTGCCTCGACTGGAGCCTGCCCGACCCCTCGCAGGTCACGGGCAGCGACGAGGAAAAGCGCGCGGCCTACGAGTCCGCCTACCAATTTCTCCGCGAACACATCTCCGAACTCTGCGACGCCGTCCTCAGCGACAGCATCGTCTGAGCATTTTTCCAAAAACGACCACACAATCCATGAAACGAACCAGCACATTTGCCCTGGCCGCATTCGCCGCAGCCGCGCTCTTCACCGCAGGCTGCGACAAGAAGTCCGGCGACTCGGGCGCAAAAAAGACCACCATCGCGAACATCGGCTCCGACACGATGGTCAACCTCGCAACCGCATGGGCGGATGCCTACGGCAAGGTGGACAGCTCCGTTTCCGTCGAGGTCGGCGGCGGCGGCAGCGGCACGGGCGTCACCGCCCTCATCTCAGACACGGCGCAGATTGCAAACTGCTCGCGCACTTTCGAGGAGAAGGAAATCGCCGACTTCAAGGCGAAGCACCCCGGCAAGGAGCCCAGGGAATTCATGGTCGGCTACGACGCCATGAGCATCATCGTGAACAAGGCGAACCCGCTGAACGAAATCTCCATCGATCAGCTCGCCGAAATTTACAGGGAGGGCGGCAGCATCACGAAGTGGAGCCAGCTCGGCATCGCTGCGCCCGGTGGAAAGGACGAAATCACACGCATCACTCGCCAGACGAACTCCGGCACCGTGCACTACTTCAAGGAAGTCGTCGTCGGGAAGAAGAGCGAGTTCCGCCAGGGCGCGGTCGTCGCGAACGGCTCGAACGACGTCGCAAAAATCGTCAGCCAGACCGCCGGCGCCATCGGCTTCAGCGGCATGGCCTACGCGACCGACACCGTGAAGGTTCTCAAGGTCTCGAAGAAGGCCGGCGAACCCGCAGTCGCGCCGAGCATCGCCACCGCGCTCGACAAGTCCTACCCCATCAGCCGCCCGCTCTTCATGTATACCGTCGGCGAACCCGAGGGAGCCGTGAAGAAATACCTCGACTGGATCCTTTCCGATGAGGGCCAGCACGTCGTGAAGGAGCACGGCTACGTGCCCGTGCCGAAAAAGTAACGGAACACCGCGAAATCTCCGCTTCCACGCGGGCCGGGAGCCGCCTATGGCACCCGGCCCGCTTTTCCACGAAATGCAGTCACACCGCAGCCAGACCGGAATCCTGATCGAGCGAGCCATCGAACTCCTCATCCGCCTATGCGGCATCAGCGCGATCCTGTTTGTCTTCGGCATCTTCTTCTTCGTCTTCCGCGAAGGCGCGCCGTTCCTGCCAAAGCTGAGCCTCGGCGAGTTCTTCGGCTCGACAAACTGGATCCCAAACTCGCAGGTGCGCCCGCAGTATGGCGTCCTCGCTCTCATCGTCGGCACGTTCAGCGTCACCGGCCTCGCGATGCTCATCGCGGTGCCGTTCGGCCTCGGCGCGGCGGTGTTTGTCTCGGAGTTCTGCTCGGGCCGCGTGCGCGAGGTGCTGAAAATCACCATCGAGCTGCTAGCCGCGATTCCGTCCGTGGTCTGGGGCTTCATCGGCATCGGCGTGCTCTCGCCGATCATGATCAACACCTTCCACGCAACCGTCGGCGTGAACCTCCTCAACGGCGCCATCCTCCTCGCCCTGATGAGCGTGCCCATCATGGTCAGCATCGGCGAGGACGCGCTGAAGGCCGTGCCCGACAGCTTCCGCGAGGCCGCGATCGCGCTCGGAGCCACGCGCTGGCAGATGGTCTGGCGCGTCCTCATCCCCGCCGCGAAGAACGGCCTGCTCGCCGCCGTGCTCCTCGGCGTGGGCCGCGCCGTCGGCGAGACGATGGCCGTGCTCATGGCCACGGGCCAGAGCATCCGCATCCCGCATGCGCTCACCGATCCCGTCGCCACGCTCACCGCGACCATCGCCGCGGAGCTCGGTGAATCCAACCGCGGCGGCGACCACTACCGCGTGCTCTTTCTCATCGGCATCCTGCTCTTCACGATCACCTTCCTCGTGAACCTCGCCGCCGACCTCATCGTGAAGGGAGTGCGGAGAAAATGAGCGGCACCGGGACACAGCCTGCGGCGACTTTCGCCGAGACACCGTTCACGCGGAAAAAGCAGAAGCAGGAGTTCATCGCGAAATGCTTCTTCGGCGGCATGGCGGCGCTGATGGTCATCCCGCTCATCTACATCATCGCGCATGTCGTGATGCACGGCTGGCATTCGCTGAGCTGGGATTTCCTCACGACGAACCCCCGCCTCGGCGGGACGAAGGGCGGCATCTGGTCCGTCATCGTCGGCACGCTTTACATCGTCACTTTCTCCCTCTGCGTGAGCGCACCCATCGGCGTGCTCGCCGCCGTGTATCTGAACGAATACGCGAGGGACAACTGGTTCACGCGCATCGTGAACCTCGCCGTGGTGAACCTCGCCGGCGTGCCGAGCATCGTGCACGGCCTCTTCGGCCTGGGGGCGTTCGTTTACGCCGCCGGCATGGGCAAGAGCATCATGGCCGCATCGCTCACGCTCGCGATCATGACGCTGCCGGTCATCATCGCCTCGACAAAGGAGGCGCTCTCCGCCGTGCCGCGGCAGTTCCGCGAGGCCTGCTGGAATGTTGGTGCCACGCGCTGGCAGACGATCCGCCGCATCGTGCTGCCGAACTCGATCAGCGGCATCCTCACCGGCGTGATTTTGCAGGTGAGCCGCGCCGCCGGCGAGACCGCGCCCGTGATGATCACCGGCGTCGCGGTCTTCAAGGCCGTCGAGGGCACCGGGCTGTTCCTCTACGATCCGTTCCGCGAGCAGTGCATGGCGCTCTCGATGCACCTCTATTTCATTGCCACGCAGGCCAGCAACGCCGCGCCGTCGCTGCCCTTCGCCATCGCCACCGTCATGATCGTGCTCGTGCTCGCCGTGAACGCGAGCGCCATCGCCTTCCGCTCGTGGCTGCGCTCCCGCAAGAAATGGTGACGCCGAAAATCCAGATCGAAAACCTGCGCCTGAGCTACGGGCCGAAGGAAGTCATCCACGGCATCTCCTTCGGCGTGCAGCCGAACGAAATCCTCGGCATCATCGGCCCCGCACAGAGCGGCAAGACTTCGCTGCTGCGCTGCATCAACCGCACCATCGAATTCACGGCAAATGCCAGGCCCTCGGGCGTCATCCGCGTGGACGGCGTGGACGTGATGGAAATGCGCAACGTCTATGAGCTGCGCCGGCGCATCGGCATGGTCGCGCCGCTCCCGGTCGGCCTTCCGCTCACCATCTACGACAACGTCGCCTTTGCCCCCCGCGCCGCAGGCATGAAGAAGAAGGCCGAGCTCGACTCGCTCGTGGAGAAGTGCCTCACGCAGGCCGCGCTGTGGGACGAGGTGAAGGACCGCCTCGACTCGCTCGGCACGAAGCTTTCCGGCGGACAGCAGCAGCGCCTCACCATCGCGCGCGCGCTTTCGCACCAGCCCGAGATTTTGTGCCTTGATGAATTCAGCATCGCAATCGATCCAGTCACGACGATGCGCATCGAGGACGTGCTCAAGGAGCTGAGGAAGGAGATGACGATCATCCTCGTGACGAACCTGGTGCAGCAGGCCCGCCGCCTCGCCGCGCGCACGATGTTCCTCTGGAACGGCGAGATCATCGAGCTCGGCCCGACCGAGCAGCTCTTCGGCGACAGGCCGAACGACAAGCGCACGTATGACTACGTGAACGGGATTTTCGGATGAGCGACGCACACATGAGCATCACCACGCGGGACTTGAAGCTCTGGTATGGGAAATTCCAGGCGCTCAAGGGCATCAACGTGGACATCAAGCACGGCAGAATCACGTCGCTCATCGGCCCGAGCGGCTGCGGGAAGACGACGCTGCTGCGCTGCTTCAACCGCGTGAACGAGCGCTACGGCAACGTCACCACGACCGGCGAAATCAAGCTCCTCGGCAAAAACATCTACGACGGGGACGTGTCGCTCATCGAGCTGCGCAAGGCAGTCGGCATGGTCTTCCAGCGGCCGAATCCGCTGCCGCTCTCTGTTTACGAGAACGTCGTCTTCGGCCTGCGCATCCATGCGGAGAAGAAGCTCACGCGCGGCGACCTCGACGACGCGGTGGAGAAGGCGCTGACGGAGACGGGGCTGTGGAAGGACTTGAAGGACCGCCTCGACGACCGCGCCACCGGCCTCCAGCTCGAGCAGCAGCAGAAGCTCTGCATCGCGCGCCTTCTCCCGCTCAAACCGGAGATCATCCTCATGGACGAGCCGTGCTCCGCGCTGGACGTGGACGGCACGCGCGCGATCGAGGAGCTGATGTGGAGCCTCGCCGGCCGCTACACGATCGTGATCGTCACGCACAACATGGCGCAGGCCCGCCGCGCGAGCGACGAGACCATCTTCATGCTGCTCGGCGAACTCATCGAGCATGCGCGCACGGAGGATCTCTTCCTCACGCCGAAGGATTCGCGCACCTCGGAATACATCGAGGGCCGCTACGGCTAGGCGCGGGCCATTTTCCACTGGCGGAAAATGGACGCCCGCATTTCACTCCCGCGCCATGTCCAAAGCGCTCCGAATCCTGCTCGCCGCACTCGCACTGTTCGGCCCACAACTTTCAAGGGCTGCCGGCCCGCAGGAGCCGCGCGAGCCGGGCGAGACGATCATCGTCAGCGGAGGTGTGTCGCTCTTCATCTGGGAGAAGTGGAAGGCGCAGCCGCACGACAAGTGGTGGCTGAATTTCATCCGCGCAGCCCAGCTCCGCATCGCGCAAATCCAGCAGGCAAACCCGCACCTCGCAGCTCGTGAACTACATCAACCGCGGCCAGCCGCGCGACAGCGTGAAGATCAACGACCTCGAGTTCTTCTGCCACAGCAACAAGGCGTGCCTCATGTTCGACTACTCGAACATCATCGACAGCGCCTCGAAGGTCTGGCTGCACGAGAATGAGTTGTCGAAAATCAACCGCGGCATTTTCACGCGCGACGCGCTCGTTCGCAGCTGGGGCTGCCACACGGGCGAGAGCATGTCCGCGCGGTTCCGCTCTGCGACCGGCGTCCCGATGTGGGGCCTCACCGGCAAGAGCCAATACCTGACTGACGAGCTGCCCGTTCCCTCGACCGCCGCCGGGCGCTGGACCCGCTGATTTTCAGACATGAAGCTCCGCGAACTGCAGGCCATCTACGAGACGCCGTTCTTCGACCTCATCGCGCGCGCGCGGCAGGTGTATCTCGACCACTGGAAAAGGAGCGAGGTGCAGCTTTGCACGCTGCTCTCGATCAAGACGGGCGGCTGCTCCGAGGACTGCGGCTACTGCGCGCAGTCGTCGCGCTATGGCACGGGCATCGAGCGCGAGGCCCTCATGGCGCCCGCGGACATCGAGGCCGTCGCGAAGCGCGCGAAGGAGAACGGCTCCACGCGCTTCTGCATGGGTGCGGCGTGGAAGGGTGTGCGCAGCGGCGATCCGCGCTTTGAGAGCGTGATCGAGAGCGTGCGGCGCGTCGCGAAGCTCGGAATGGAGGTGTGCGTCACCCTCGGCCAGCTCGGCGGACGCGAGGCGGAACAGCTGAAGGAAGCGGGCGTGACCGCCTACAACCACAACATCGACACCTCGCCCGAGCATTATCCGAACATCGTCACCACGCACACGTTTCAGGACCGACTCAACACCATCCAGCACGTCCAGAACGCAGGCATGAGCGTCTGCTGCGGCGGCATCATCGGCATGGGCGAAACGGAACTCGACCGGCTGAAGATGCTCGAGGTGCTCACCAATTTCGATCCGCCGCCGGAGAGCGTGCCGATCAACTGCCTCATGCCCATGCCCGGCACGCCGCTCGAAGAGCAGCCGCCCGTGGACATCTTCCAGCTCGTGCGGCTCATCGCCACCACGCGCATCGCGCTGCCGCGTGCAAAAGTGCGCCTTTCAGCGGGCCGCACGCGCCTCACGCGCGAGGGCCAAGCTCTCTCCTTCTTCGCCGGCGCGAATTCCATCTTCTACGGAGACAAGCTCCTCACCGCGGCGAATCCCGGCGCCGACGCCGACCGTGCGCTGCTCGACGAACTTGGCCTCGCGCCGCAGCCGCCGCACTGCGGCGAGCATCCCGCGGGCAGCGGGCAGAAGTGCGGCACCGCGATGGCCTGCCTCACGTAGCCGGGCCATTCGCCCCTTCCCTTCCCCTCCGCGCTGGCGCATCCTGCCCGCGCGATGACCACCGCGAATAAGATCACCATCAGCCGGATACTGATGATTCCGGTTTTTGTGCTGATGGCGCTCTACTACGGGCGCAGCGTCGCGCACGGGCACCCGCAGGAATGGATGCGCATCACCGCCATCGTGATTTTTGCCGTCGCCGCGGCAAGCGACGGCATCGACGGCTACATCGCGCGCCGCTGGAACCAGATGAGCAAGCTCGGCACGGTGCTCGACCCCATCGCGGACAAGGGCCTCCTCCTCGCGGGCATCATCACGCTGAGCGTGAGCAACTGGCAGTATGAGTTTCCCCTGTGGTTCCCGGTGCTCGTCATCGCGCGCGACATCGTCATCGTCTCCGGCGTGGTCGTGCTGAACTTCATCAACGGCGAGATGCGCGTGCGGCCGAGCTGGCTGGGAAAGACGGCGACGGTCGCGCAGATGATCGCCATCGGTTTCGCCATGCTCTTCACGGGGCATGAATGGAAGGCCCGCATCGCCGGACACGAGGTTGCCTTCCTCGACGTGCCCGTCTTCATCGCGGGGTTCTTCACGCTCGTCTCCGGCCTGCTCTACATCCGCACGGGAATCCGCCAGCTCCACGCAAAGGGCCACGGTGAACCGCAGCCTCCGCACACGCTACACTGACAGCACCGCGCTACTTCAGCGGGTTTTTCTTCGCGCAGCTGCACGCGCCATTCCCGCCCTTTTTCGAGCACGCGCGCAGGACGAGAAAAAGCGCCGCGCCAGCCACGGCCACAGCCACGAGGATTTGCTGGACGGCCGCGCTCATTGGAAGCCGAGCAGCCGCCCGCCCTGATACACGATGAACGCGCCGATCCACGCGAGCGCGGTCATGTAGGCGATTTGGAAGAGCGGCCAGCGCCACGATCCCGTCTCGCGCCGCACGATGGCGACCGTGCTGATGCACTGCATCGCGAGGACGAAGAACACCATGATCGAGAGGCACGTGAGCGGCGTGTAGATCGGGCGGCCGTCCGGCCGCCGCTCGTCGCGCATCTGGCTGCGGAGGTCCTCGTTGTCCGCCTCGGCATCCTCGATGTTGTAAATCTGCCCCATTGTGCTGACGAACACCTCGCGCGCGGCGAACGACGCCACGATGCCGATGCCGATCTTCCAGTCGTAGCCGAGCGGCGCGATGGCCGGCTCGATCGCGTGGCCAAACCGCCCCGCGAGGCTGTTCGAGAGAATTTCCGATTTTGTCGGCTCGGGCGTGGAGGGCTTCGGATAGTTCAGGAGAGCCCACAGGACCACGCTCAGCGCGAGAATCACGGTGCCCGCGCGGCGGAGGAAAATCAGCGCGCGCTCCCACATCCGCTGCACGATGCCGCGGAAGACGGGCGCGCGGTAGGGCGGCAGTTCGAGCAGCAGCATCGGCGTCTCGCTTCGCAGGAGCGTCTTTTTGAAAAAGCCCGCCATCACGAAGGCGGCAAGCACGCCGAGCAGATACATGCAGAGCATCACGCCCGCCTTGGCCCACACGCCGGAGGCAGGCATGAGCAGCGCGATCATGATCGCATAGACCGGCAGCCGCGCGGAACAGCTCATGAGCGGCGCGACGAGGATGGTGACGAGGCGGTCGTTGCGGCTCTCAATGGTGCGCGTGGCCATGATGCCCGGAATCGCGCAGGCAAATGACGAGAGCAGCGGCACGAATGATTTGCCGTGCAGTCCCACGCGCGACATCAGGCGGTCCATGATGAATGCGGCGCGCGCCATGTAGCCGCTGTCTTCGAGCAGCCCGAGGAAGAGGAAGAGGATGAGAATCTGCGGGAGGAAGACGACCACGTTGCCGACGCCGTTGATCACACCGTCCACGACGAGGCTGCGGAATTCGCCATCCGCCATGTGCGAGCGCACGAGGCCGGCCAGCCAGTCCTTGCCGGTGCCGATCCATTCCATCGGCCACTTCGCGACGACGAAGATGCACACAAACATGAGCGCCATCATCCCGACGAACGCGAGCCAGCCCCACACCCGGTGCGTGAGGACCTGGTCCATGCGGTCGGTCAAAGTGAGCCCGTGAGAGTCCTCCCCGCGGCGATGGATGACCGATGCGCAGACGTCGGACACCCACGCGTAGCGCGCGTCCACCGGTGCGGCGATGGGATCGAGGCCGCTGAGCCGCAGCCGCTCGCGCGCGGAGTGGACATCCGCGAGAAGCGCTTTGTCGCCCCTCACTTCGTCGGCGAGGCGGTCGTCCTCCAGCGAAAGCAGCAGCATCGCCTCGGCGCGGGCGCTCCCGGCGTGGCCCTTGAACATGCGCGACAGCGCGGCCACTTCGCGCTCCAGCACGATCGGGAGCTGGGCGCGGTGGTCGGAGACGCTCAGAGTCGCGCGGGAAAGCGCCTGCTTCAGCTCGATGATGCCCTGCCCGCGGCTCGCAACCATCGGAATCACCGGCACGCCGAGACGGTCGCGCAGCGCGAGCAGATCAATCACCAGGCCGCGCTCCTCCGCCACGTCCACCATGTTCAGCGCGACGACGAGCGGGATTTCCAGCTCCAGGAACTGCGCGACGACGTAGAGGTGACGCTCGAGGTTCGATGCGTCGAGCACCGCGATGATTGCATCGGGCCGCGGCGTGTCCGCCACTCGGCCGAGCAGGACGTCGCGCGACACGGCCTCATCGGGCGAACGCACCTGGAGGCTGTAGCTCCCGGGGAGGTCTAGGAGTTCCATCGCCTCGCCGTGGCTGCCAAAAAACCGGCCCGTCTTTTTCTCCACCGTCACGCCCGGGTAGTTGCCGACCTTCTGCCGCAGACCGGTGAGCGCGTTGAATATCGTCGTCTTGCCGGTGTTCGGGTTTCCGGCGATGGCGATGCGCCGGAAAATGGATGCGGGCTCGGCCATGGTGTCCTTGGCTCAGACGCGCTGCACACGGATGCCGCCGGCTTCCGCCTTGCGCAGCGAGATGTGCGCACCGCGCACCTTGAACTCAATCGGGTCACCCAGCGGCGCGAATCTCACGACCTCCACCACCGTGCCGACGGTGAATCCCATCTCCATCACGCGCCCGCGCATCGCGCCGGGAATCTCAAGCGCGAGCACTTTCCCACGCTGGCCCGGCTGGAGGCTGCTCAGCGGCTCCCCTGCATTGCGGGGCTCCGCATTCTCCGCATCCGCACTCATCGCGGGTCAGGCGGCGAACCGCTCCACCTCGACCTCGACGTGGTCGCAGAGCTCGCGGCCCAGTGCGAGGCGCGTCCCCATCAGGAGGCAGATCACCGCGGCTCCATCCGCGATTTTTTTCACCACCGTGTGATCGCGAAATCCCAACTCGCGCAGGCGGACGCAGTGCGGGCACTCCGGGCAGATATGCCGGACGCGAAGCCGCTCGCCGCATTTCGCGGTGGCGAGGGTCAGCTTTTGAGCGGCGGGCATCATGTTGCGCGGGTGAATACAACGTCTGAGAATGGGTCGCAAGAAGAATTGCGATTGAGTCGCAATCCTGTGTGCGAGCGGCATGATCACCTCCTTACAGAGCGAGAGTTAGATTTTTCATAGAGATCCCGCACAGCCTCGGCCCGCCGCCTGCCGGCCCAGCGCTGGGTCCCGGTGCGTTCCCACACCTCGCGGAAAAGCGGTGAGTTCCCTCGGCAGGACTGCCCGCAAGCATGCAGCGTTCACCCCGCGAACAGGCCCGACATGCTCCAACAATGCCCACAGCACACCCCACAAACTCCCCCGTCACAATCGGTAGTCTCCCCTCCCCTCGCTGGCTTGGCATGCGCTGAATCATCCTTGCATGAAACTCAACGAAACTGCCGCCAGATGGAATGCGAATCCCGCGAGGGTAGCCCTGTTCCTCAACTTGTTTGTGATCGAAACCGCGCCACTGCCGCGCCGGCGGGCAGCGGCCAGGCGCAGGAAATGAAGGATGCCGCCATGGATAAACGCAGGATTCTAATCGTGGATGACAGCCCCTCGCTCACCGACATGTGGCGGATGCTCTTCGCGCGCTCGGGCAAGTTCGACATCGGCATCGAAAACGACGGCGCGGCGGCCCTGGGCACCGCGCGGATTTTCCAGCCGCACCTGATTTTCCTCGATGTCTGCCTCGGAGGGATCAGCGGGCAGCAGGTCGCCGACGAACTGAAGACCGACCCGGCGCTCGGCGACACGCCCGTGGTGTTCCTTACCGGATTGAGCAGCGCGGAAATGAGCGGCGACCCGTCGGCGCAGGAGCACATGGTGCTCTCCAAGCCTGTCGCGTGGGAGGACATCCTCGCGATCGCCGAGCAGCTTCTCCGTGAGCCCGCCCCGGTCGTGCGGGAGGCGGAATTCGATTCCCCGGCGGTGGAACGGCCGGACTCGCATTCGCTCGCAGCCTGACGGGGCCAGGGCGGTTTCTTCGAGGCCGCGAACCCTCCCTCAGCATGTGAACTGCATCGCTGACAAACGGCGGCGCGCCCTTCAGAGTCGGCGGACCAATTCCGCGATGTCCCACCGACTCCTCCTCCAAGACGTGCGCAAGAGCTTCGGCGCGACAGCGGCGCTGCGCGGGGTTTCGCTCGCGGTGGCGGAGGGCGAGGTGCATGCGCTCATCGGCGAAAACGGTGCGGGCAAGAGCACGCTGATGAAAATCCTCAGCGGCGCGCACACGGCGGACAGCGGGCGCATCGAGCTCGATGGCGCGCCGTTTGCGCCGCGCAATCCACACGACGCGCGCGGCGCGGGAGTGGCGATGATTTACCAGGAGCTGAACCTCGCGCCGGACCTGAGCGTGGCGGAGAACATCACGCTCGGCGCGGAGCCGTCGCGCTTCGGCTGGCTGCGGCGCGGCGCGATGCGTGAGACGGCGCGGCGCGCGCTCGCGGAACTCGGCCATGCGGACCTGCCGCTCGACGCGCCGGTGCGCTCGCTTTCCATCGCCGAGCAGCAGCTTGTGGAAATCGCGCGTGCGCTGGCGGGCGAACCGCGGGTGATCATTTTCGACGAGCCGACGAGCAGCCTCACGCAGGCGGACGCGGAGCGGCTCTTCGCCGTCATCGCGCGGCTGAAGGCGCGCGGCACGGCGGTGATTTACATCAGCCATTTCCTCGAGGAATGCCGGCGCGTGTGCGACCGCTTCACCGTCCTGCGCGACGGCGAGAGCGTGGACTCCGGCCCGATGGCCGAGACGCCGCTCGCGGACATCATCCGCCTCATGGTCGGTCGCGAGGTGAGCGAGCTCTATCCGCGCATCGAGCACGCACGCGGAGAGGTGGTGCTGAAGGCGGATTCCACGGTGCGCGCCGCGTCGCTGGAAATCCGCGCAGGGGAAATCTTCGGGCTGTTCGGCCTCGTCGGCGCGGGGCGCACGGAGCTGCTGCGGCGGATCTTCGGCCTCGACGCACTCGGCGCGGAACGCGTCGCGGTCTTCGGCAACGATGCGCGCGCCGTCTCGCCGTCGCGTCGGCTCGCACAGGGCGTCGGCCTTTTGAGCGAGAACCGCAAGGAGGAGGGCCTGATGCTGCGCCGACCGCTCACCGAGAATCTTACCGCGACGCGCCCGGTTGCGCGCGGCGGCTGGATTTTCTGCGGTCGCGAGCGCGCGGTGACACAGCAGTGGATGGAGAAGCTCGACGTTCGCGCCCGCGGCCCGGAGCAGGCCATCGGCGAGCTCTCCGGCGGCAACCAGCAGAAGATCGCGCTCGGCCGACTGCTGCACCACGACGCAAAAATCCTCCTTCTCGACGAGCCCACGCGCGGCATCGATGTCGGCAGCAAGGCGCAGATTTACCGCCACATCGGCGAACTCGCCGCGCAGGGCCGCGCGGTGCTTTTCGTGAGCAGCTACATACCCGAGCTGCTCGGCGTTTGCGACACCGTCGGCGTGATGTGCCGCGGCCGCCTCGCCACCGTCCGCCCCGCCGCGGAATGGACCGAGCACGCGCTGATGGAGGCCGCCATCGGCGCAGCGTAATTCGGCCGGAAATCCTGCGAGACTTTGCAGGCGGGCGCGGGTTCATTTCCGCCCTATGAACCGCATCCTCCCGCTCTGCCTCACACTCACCCTCTCGCTGTTCCTGCGCGCCGCGGACCAGCCCATCGACCCGCAGCGGGCGCGCGAGCTTTACCGCCGCATGCAGGCGGGCGAGAAGCTCACCGACGACGAGCAGAAATACCTCGATGAAGCCCGGCGGCAGCGCGAGGCAGCCGGCGGCGGCGCAGGCGCACCAGAACGCGAAAAGATGCGCGCAATCCGCGAGAAGATGGATCGCGGGGAGAAGCTCACCGACGACGAGGAGCGGTTCGTCGGTGAAATGCGGAGGCGGATGGAAGCCGGCGGACAGCCCGGCGGCGATCCGGCGATGCGCGAGAAGCTGCGGGCGATCAAGGAGAAGATGGACAAGGGCGAGAAGCTCTCCGAAGACGAGCAGCGCCTGATGGAGGAAATGCGCCGCCGGATGGCCTCGCAACCAGCCGGACAGCCGGGCGAATTCACCTGGGAGCGCGCCCACGCGGCCCACGCAAAGGAGCAGCGCGGCGAGGCGCTCACCGACGATGAGAAAAAGCTGCTCGCCGAAGCGCGGAAGCGCTTCGAGGAGGGACGCGGGCCGGAGACCGAAGCCGGCAGGCCGCCGGGCACACCGCCGCAGCGCCCGCAGGCCGTGAACGACAATTTCGACTGGGAGAAGGCGCGGACCGCGCACCAGAAAGAGCAACGCGGCGAGTCGTTGAGCGACGATGAGAAGAAGCTGCTCGACGAGGCAAAGAAGCGCATCTCCGAGGGCCGCGGTCCCGGCCGGCAGGGTGGGCAGGGCCGCCCCGATGCGCAGCGCGCGCCGCTCGCGCCTCCGCCAAAAGACCTCGTGCCGCTGAATGAGCTGACCGGCAAATACAAGGAGCACGACGGCGGACTTTACGGCGGCGGCAAGAGCGAGCCGCCCGCAGCGCACGCCGCGCTCGCGCGCAAAGCCATCGCGGACATCAAGCCTCTGGACCGCGACGGCAAGCCCGCGGCCGACGGCAAGATCGTGCTGATGAGCATCGGCATGTCGAACACGACGATGGAGTTCAGCTCGTTCGTGCAGATGGCGAATGGAGACACGCGCAAAGCTCCGAAAGTCGTCGTCGTGGACGCCGCACAGGGCGGGCGCGACGCGAACGCTTGGGCGACGGCCGATGCGCAGCCGTGGGGCGTCGCTGCCGAGCGCATGAGAAATGCGGGCGTCTCACCCGCGCAGGTGCAGGCCGTGTGGATTAAGCAGGCCATCGCCGGCCCGCGGGCAGGCTGGCCGTCCGAGGCCGAGCGTCTGCGCGACCGCCTGCGCGACATCGTGACTTTGGCGAAGCAGAAATACCCGAACCTGCGCGTCGCGTATCTCAGCAGCCGCATCTACGCCGGCTACGCGACCACGGCGCTGAACCCCGAGCCGTATGCCTACGAGGGCGCGTTCTCCGTGCGCTGGCTCATCGAGGAGCAGGCAAAAGGCGCGGCCGCCCTGAATGCCGACAGCGCGAAGGGCGAAGTGAAGGCGCCCGTGCTGCTCTGGGGCCCGTATCTCTGGACGAACGGCGAGGAGGGCCGCAAATCCGACGGCCTCATCTTCAAACGGGAGGACCTCGGCGGCGACGGCACGCATCCCTCTCGCAGCGGTCAGGAAAAAGTCGCGAAGCTGCTGCTGGATTTCTTCACGACGAACGAGTTCGCGAAAGCGTGGTTTGCGAAGTGAGGTGGGGAGATCCGCAGATTCAAAACTGGCGGATTCCTTTCCCTACGAAGCCAGCGCATTGAAGATTGAACGAAGCAACCCGAACCATCACACACCTCCGGCCAACACCATGAAACTCCCAGCACTCATCCTCGCTGCCTCCATCGCATCCCTCACCGCCGTCGCCGCAGAGTGGCCGCAGTTCCGCGGGCCGAACCGCGACGACATCTCCACAGAGACCGGCCTGCTCAAGCAGTGGCCCGCCGAAGGTCCGAAGCGCGTGTGGCTCTTTGACAATGCGGGCATGGGCTACAGCGGCTTCAGCGTCGCGGGCGGCAAGCTCTTCACGCTCGGCACGCGCGACGGAAAGGAAATCCTCATCGCACTCGACGCGAACACGGGCAAGGAGCTGTGGGCATCGCCGGTCGGCGAAATCCTCGGCAACGGCTGGGGCGACGGTCCGCGCGGCACTCCCACAGTCGATTCAGACCGCGTCTATGCGATGAGCGGCACGGGCAACCTCGTGTGCGTGCAGGCATCCGACGGGAAGGTTCTCTGGACAAAATCCATGGGCGACCTCGGCGGCAAGCGGCCCGGCTGGGGCTTCACCGAATCGCCGCTCGTGGACGGCAAGCTCGTGCTCGCCACGCCCGGAGGTGACAAGGGCACGATGGCCGCCTTTGACAAAATGACCGGCGACGTGAAGTGGCAGAGCGCGGACATCACCGAAGGCGCACAGTATTCCTCCATCGTCCCCGCGACGCTCGGCGGCAAAAAGCAATACGTGCAGCTTGTGATGCAGACGCTCTTCGGCGTGGACGCGGAGACAGGCAAGCTCGCGTGGCGCTCGTCGTGGGGCGGCAAGACCGCCGTCATCCCCACGCCCATCGTGAAGGGCGACGAGGTCTTCATCAGCAGCGGCTACGGCGTCGGCTGCAAGAAGGTCGCCGTGAAGGGCAGCGAGGCCACGGACGTCTTCATGAACAAGGACCTCGAGAACCACCACGGCGGCGTCATCCGCGTGGGCGACTACCTTTACGGCCACAGCAACAAGAGCGGCTGGACGTGCATGGCATTCGCCGATGGCACCGTGAAGTGGGCGGAGAAAGGCGCGCTGGAAAAAGGCGCCGTCACCTGCGCCGACGGGATGCTTTACTGCCTCGGGGAAAAGACGGGCACCGTCGCGCTCGTCGAGGCATCACCCGACGGCTGGAAGGAGAAGGGCCGCTTCAAGCTCGACCCGCAGGCCACCATCCGGAACCCGAAGGGCGCCATCTGGACGCACCCGACCGTCGCCAACGGAAAGCTCTACCTGCGCGACCAGAACTACATCTATTGCTACGACGTGAAGCAGTGATCCGCCTCGCCACAGACCCTCACTCCAACCAACGAACCAACGAATCCATGAAACTCCTCACCACCATCGTCGCCACCGCCGCACTCAGCGCATTCACATTCGCCGCCGACGCGCCGCTCGCCGTCGGGGCTGCGGCGCCCGCGCCCACCGCGAAGGACCAGGACGGCAAGCCCGTGAAATTTGCCGACGTGTATGCCAAGGGCACCACGCTCGTTTATTTCTACCCGAAGGCCAACACCGGCGGCTGCACCAAGCAGGGCTGTTCGCTTCGCGACAACTGGGACGAGCTCACGAAGAAGGGCGTGCAGGTGCTCGGCGTGAGTGGCGACAAGCCCGAGGATCAGAAATCGTTCCGCGACAAGTTCACGTTCCCCTTCCCGCTCATCGCCGATGACGACGGCAAGGTCGCCGAGGCGTTCGGTGTGCCCGCGCTGAAGCCGCACATCTACAAGCGCACGTCGTTCCTCGTGAAGGGCGGCAAGATCGTCTGGAACATGACCGAAAAGACGACGACCGAGACGCACGCGGCCGACGTGCTGAAAGTCGTCGAGGGGCTGAAGTAAGCCGCCGTCATCCACGACCGCTAGACCGCGCGCTCCGATGAAGCGGTGCGCAGTGCTTCACTGCGCGCTCCACTCATGCACGCCGTCGGCAAGGCCGAGGCGGACGAGCGCCTCGCCTGCGAGGAAAAGCGATCCTGCAATCAGGATGCGCCCCTCGGCGGCCCGCGCCTCGGCGATCGCACCGCCAAGTGTTTCCACCGTGCTGACGGGAACTGAAGGTGCCTGCGCACGGATGACCTCCGCAAGCTGCGAAGGCGGCAGCGCGCGCGGGCTGCGGACGGGCACGCAAATCACGCGCGCCGCAATCGGCAGCAGCGAGGACGCGATGCCGGCGGAATCCTTGTCGGCGAGGACGCCGAAGATGAGCGTGGCTTTCTCCTCCGGAAACTCCTCGCGCCATGTCGCGGCGAGCTGAGCGGCGGCGGGGGGATTGTGCGCGCCGTCGATGATGATGCGCTCATCGGCCCGCTGGAAGCGCGCCGGCCACTGGACCTTCTCGAATGCCTCGCGCACCATGCGCGGGTCGGGGCGCATGCCGGACTCGATGAGCGCGGCAAATGCGAGCGCGGCATTCCAGCGCTGATGACTGCCGGCGAGCGCGAGCGGCCAATTTTGCGCGAGCGGCTGCTGGATGAACTTCACCTTCGACCCCGCGGCCTCGGCCGCTGCACGGATGACCGCCTCGGCCTCCGGCGCCTGCGGCGAGGAGATGACGGGGATGCCGGGCTTGATGATGCCCGCCTTTTCCCCCGCAATCTCCGCAAGCGTGCTGCCGAGATGCTGCATGTGATCGAGACCGATGGGCGTGATGACGGACACCGCAGGCGTGACCACGTTTGTCGCGTCGAGCCGCCCGCCCATCCCGGTCTCGAGAATCACCACCTCCGCACGCTGCTGCTGAAACCACGACAGCGCGAGCGCCGTGGTGATTTCAAAAAATGTCGGCGTGTGCTCCCAGCCTCCGATGATGCCGCGGATCTGCGTCAACCCCTCCGCGACGTGCTCCTCGGGAATCTGGTTCGCACCGAGCCGAATCCTCTCGCGGAAACTCACGAGGTGCGGCGAGGTGTAAAGGCCGGTGCGAAGCCGTGCGGCAACGCAGATGGCGGAGATGAGCGCGCAGACGGAGCCTTTGCCGTTGGTGCCCGCGACATGGATGAAGCGCCGCTTTTCACCGCCCGCCGTGTCCACGCCGAGCGCGCTGCAGAGACGGCGGATGTTTTCCAGCCCGAGCTTGATGCCGTGGACCTGCAGTCCGTAGAGCCAGTCGAGCGACTCGCGGTAGGTCACTTCACGCGGCGGCAGGCGCGAGATAGCCGAGCAGGCCCGCGAGCGTTTCCTTCATCTTCTTGCGGTGCACGATCATGTCCACGAGGCCGTGGTCCACGCAGAACTCCGCTGTCTGGAATCCCGGCGGCAGCTCCTGATGCGTCGTCTCGCGGATCACGCGCGGTCCGGCAAAACCAATCATGCATTTCGGCTCGGCGATGATGATGTCGCCGACGCTCGCATAGCTCGCCATCACGCCCGCGGTCGTGGGGTCGGTGAGGACGGAGATGTAGGGCAGCTTCGCATCCGAGTGCCGCGCGAGCGCGCCGCACGTCTTGGCCATCTGCATGAGCGAGAGCATGCCCTCATACATGCGCGCGCCGCCGCTGGCGCTGATGATGATCATCGGCAGCCGCTGCGCCGTCGCGCGCTCGATGGCGCGGGTGATTTTCTCGCCGACGACGCTGCCCATCGTCGCGGCGAGGAAGCGAAAATCCATCACGGCGAGGCTCGTCCTGTTCCCGTCGATCGCGCCGACGCCCGTGACGACGGCATCGAGCATGCCGGTGGACTTCTGGTATTTTTTCAGGCGGTCGGTGTAGCTCGCCTGGCCGGTGAATTTCAGCGTGTCCACGGAGACGAGATTCGCGTCGTTCTCCTGAAACGTGCCCTCGTCCACCAGGAGCTCGAGGCGGTCGGCGGAGCTGAGCGGGAAGTGATGCTCGCACTTCGGGCAGATGCGCACGTTGCGCTCGATTTCGAGGTTGTGGATGATCTCCGAGCAGCTCGGACATTTCGTCCAGAGGCCGGCGGGAAGCTCGCGCTTTTTCGCCGAGGTGAAGACGGGTTTTGAGAAGATTCCCATGGGATTTGGATCAGGGTCTGGCATTCGCGGCGGCGGAGTTTTCGGACCTCCGGGGGGCTGCCGTGATGCGGGTAAAGATGGCGGACATGTGGATGCGGGCTGGGCGTTTGGCTTCAGCCGCGGGCGACGGTGATCACGCGCACCGAGGCGGCTCCGGCGCGCAGGAGCACGCGGGAGCATTCCTCGACGGTGGAGCCCGTCGTGAAAACGTCGTCAACGAGGACGATGTGTCGTTCTTTCACGGCGGCATTGTGTCGCACGCGGAAGGCGCCGCGCAAGTTTTCCATTCGCTCGGCGCGGTCGAGCTTCGTCTGAGTGGAGGTGTAGCGGGTGCGGCGGAGGGCGTTCAAGACGGGCGCGCCGCACTTCTTGGAAACGAGCCCTGCGAGTTCCTCCGCCTGATTGAACTCCCGCTCGCGATATCGGACGTGATGCAGCGGCACGGGCACGAGCGCATCGACTTTCCGTGAAGCGATGCGCGGATCCTCGAATGCTGCTGCGAGCCAGCCGGCCAGCACGTGGCGGAGGTGAAACTGGCCGTTGTATTTGAAGGCATGGATGAAATCGCGGATGACGCCGCGGCTGAGATAGGGCGCGACGGCGCAGTCGAAATGCACCTCTCGGTCCGCGCAGTTCGAGCAGGTGAACTGCTGCGTGATGGCGCCGGCGAACGGCTGCGAGCAGCGTTCGCAGAAGGGCGCGACGATGCGCCCCACACTTTCCGCGCAGCCGGTGCACAGGTGCACGCCGGGCTCCGTCGTCGCTTCGCACGCAGCACAATGCGGCGGAAAACAAAGCGTGCCCAGTGCGCGGAAGGCCCTGCGTGCGGTGGCGGCGATTCCCATAAACTACGGCGCGCGGGGAGCCGGCAGCGCATCGAGCCGGAGCATTAGCTTGCGGAGGGCGTTCAAAGCGCTGCTATCTTCCACAAATCCACGACCGGCTCCATTGAAAACCCATTCCCGAAACATCCACGCCTGGAAGCACAAGACGGACGACGGTGAGAAGCGCGAGGTGCGCGCGGAGAAGTTCGGCGGCAAATGGCGCATCCAGGCGAAGCTGCGGGACGACGAGACGTGGACCTACTACGACGTGCCGCTGATGGACGACCTGCTCGAGCTGCGCCGCGTGCTCTGGAACAAATACCAGCGCAAGCACCTTGCCTTCGAGGACGTGACGGCTGTGGACAAAATGATCCGCGACCAAGGCGGCACGGTTCCCGAGGCGTAGCCCTACTCGAAGATTCGGCGGTAAAGCCCCGGGTTCAGGCCGAGATAAAACCACGCTGCGATGAGGAGCAGCGCGATGATGTTCAGCCAGAATCCCCAGCCAGCCCGGCGCCTGCCGTAGGGCCATCGCCCGTGCGTGCGGAATTCCCACCATGCCCACAGCGCCACCACCGCGCTGAGTGCGTGCAGAAACGCGCAGCCCACGACGAACCAGAAAACCCCGACTTCATTCCCACCGCCAAACGACCTCACCGTCCATGCCGCAGCCTCGATGAGCATGGCCACAAATAGCAGGTTCGTGGCGATGCCAGCCTTGCGGTTCATGTCCTTCGTCCGGAGCGACGACACGTTGATGATGAGCGCGACGACCACCGCGCCCGCCGGAACGAGGCCGATCCACGCGTTTCTGGTGTCGAGCGCCGCGAACAGCGCGCTCATGCGGAAAACGCATCCATGAATGCCACCTCCACCGCGAGCTGCTCCTGCACGTTGCGGCCGAAATTTTCCCGCAGGCCGCCGATGGCTGCGGCACGGCTGATGGCGTCGGACACTGAGAGGCGCGCGGCGAGCGCGGCGGTGTCGGCGGAAAAGTCCGGCAGATCGAGGTGCGCGGCGCCCTGCTGATGCCGGAGCACGTCTGCCCACCATGATTCGATCGTGTCCACCAGCGATCCGCGCTCTCCGCGGTAGCGGGCCTCGGCGAGCGCCTTGTAATGGTCTTCGCGTTCCTCGACCCAGTCGCCTTTCACGCCGCTCGCCTCGCGGTAGCGCTTCACCTCGCCCTTGAATGTCCCCTCGGTCTCCTCGCCGATGGACTCCTTCGCCTCCGCCATGAGCGCCTGCACCTCGCGCACGAGGCCGAAAACCTGCGGCATCTCCGGGCGCGGCCCCGCAAAGAATTTCCGGAGCATCTCCGCCATCCTCCGCTGGCGCTCCGTGAGCCCGGAACCCGCGCCCTGCATCAGCGGTATCTCGATGCAGCGGGAAAGGATCGTCTCCAGCAGTTGCTCGGGAAAATTGCTGACCAGCAGGATGTGCGAGTGGTGCGGCGGCTCCTCCAGCGTCTTCAGGAATGCATTCGCCGCCTCTGCGCCGAGGCGGTCGGCATCGAAGATGATCGCCACTTTCCTGCCGCCGCGCATCGCGCTCATCTGCAGCGCGCGCTCGAGATCGCGCGTCTGCTCGATCGAGATGCGGCGCGACTTCGACTCCGGCTCGACGGCGCGGACATCCGGGTGCTTCAGCGGCTCCCGGCTCTGCCCCACGAGGATGCCCGTGAGCCCTTCGGCAACTTCACGCGTGCCGCTGCCGACAGGGCCGGTGATGAGGTAGGCGTGCGCGAGGCGGTCGTTCGCCTGCGCCCTGCGCAGAAAGGAGAGTGCTTGTTCGGCGGTGAAGGCCATCGGGCGGTCGCCCGCCCTACTTCGTGACAACCACCGGGCCGTCGTCCTGCGGCGCGGGGCGCGACGGCTTCTTCACCTGCGCCACGCGCATCTGCTTGCGGCGCGCATCCATCACAAAGGTGTTGTTTTCACCGAAGCGCGACCAAGGGCCGAGCGGGATGTCGGAATACTCCACAAACTTCCAATCTACGACGTCGAGCCCGGCCATGCCAAGGTAGTCGCGCACCGCGGGCGACACGTCGATGCCGGCGCCGCGGTTCAGATTCCACTGCGGCCGGTCATTGCCGAAGACATACTGCCAGTGGTCCGTGCGGAACGGCCCGACGTCCGACCACTGCGCGTAGCAGACGCGTGGACCCTTGCGAATCATCACCCAGCGGTCGCGGCAGACTGACTTGCCCTCCTGCTCGAAAATTGCGTTGAACCACGGGATGACCTTTCGCGCCTCGGGCTTGTGGCGGCCGCGCTCGACGTCGTTGTAGGGCAGCGCGATGTAAAACGGATTCTGCTGCGGGACAAACGCCGCGGGGATGGTGCCGCCCTCCGCAAGGCGGTGCCGGCCTTCCGGGCTTGGATTGTCGAAGCCGCCGTAGGTGCGCCACCAGTAGAGATCCCACGAGCTGGAGAAATTATGCACCGGGTTGTTCTGCCCCGCCTGCTCGCCGACCCAGAAGACCGTCGAGACGATGTTCAGCTTCCACGGATACAGGCTGCGCACGCCGTCCTTGTTCGACTCCGTCGGCACAATGACCTGCGGTTCGAGGCGGAGGATGGATTCCTCACGGAGCTTCATCGCATAGCGCGCGAAGTCGGCGCTGCTCTGGTAGCTGGGCTGTGGGGTTTGTGGTTCCGCCGCGCCCGCCATGAACTGAAGTCCGGCAAACAGGGCGAAAACCTTTGCGGTCTTCATGCGTGGGATGCGGGACGGTAGGGACGCATCCTTCCGGCGCAAGCCGGATTTTCTCCACGGGCTGATGTGGTGCGTGACATGGGCTGACTGTTTCCAGACTTGTAAAGCAGCAGCGATGCCCGGCGCACGCGGTCCATCCCGCGAGCCGCGGAAAATGGAAAACCTCACAGAGAAAACGCGGGACACGCGGAGGAAATCGCTTTCTCTGCTTTGCGAAACTCTCTGCACTCCCGCCCTCGTGTTGAATTCCATTTTCCAAAACGCGACCCCGCACAAGCGGCTGACCGTTCTGAAATCTAATTTTCCCCGCGCGCCGCGGCTTTGAACATCCACCTCGTTCGCAGAGTCGAAACGAAACTTTTTCATGCACCATTGCTCCACTTCCGGCCTGCCCCCTGCCCCCTTCGATTGGACCCCGCGCACGAGGCTCGTCTTCGGCCCCGGCTCGCTCGCGAAGGTGGGCACGCTCGCGGCGGAGCTGGGCGGAAAGCGCGCGCTGCTCGTGACGGACAAGGGCATCGCGAAGGCCGGCCATGCCGAACGCGCCCGCGTGGCGCTGGAGGCGGCGGGCGTGGCGGTGGCGATTTTTGACGGCGTCCGCGAAAACCCCGACACCGAGGACGTGCGGCGCTGCGTGGAGGCGGCGGGAGCGGCAAAGGCGGACATTTTCATCGGCCTCGGCGGCGGCAGCAGCATGGACACGGCGAAAGGCGGCAACCTCATCCTCACCAACGGCGGCGCGGTAAAGGACTACTGGGGCGTTGGCAAGGCGACGAAGCCGCTGCTGCCGCTCATCGCGATTCCCACGACCGCGGGCACCGGCAGCGAATGCCAGTCCGCCGCGCTCATTGCCGACGAGACGACGCATCAGAAAATGGCGTGCCTCGATCCGCGGGTCTCCGCGCGCATCGCGATTCTCGACCCCGAACTCACCGTCAGCCAGCCCGCGCGCGTGACCGCGCTCACAGGCATGGACGCGCTCTCGCACGCCGTCGAGACCGCCGTGACGAAAAAGCGCACCACGCTCAGCGCGATGTATTCGCATGAGTCGTTCCGGCTGTGCTTCGACGCGCTGCCCCGCGTGCTCACCGACCCGAACGACCTCGACGCGCGCGGCCGCATGCAGCTCGGCGCGGCGTTCGCCGGCGCGGCCATCGAGGCCTCCATGCTCGGCGCGGCGCACAGCGCGGCGAACCCGCTCACCGCGCGCTACGGCGTCCCGCACGGCCAGGCCGTCGGCGTCGTGCTGCCGTCCATCGTGCGCTTCAATGCCGCCGAGCACTCCGCCGAGGCGCGCTACGGCGAACTCTGCCGCGCCGCCGGCCTGCCCGACGCCGAGGCGCTCGCACAGGAGCTCGAGGAAGTGCTGCGCCTCACCGGCCTCGCCGCGCCGCTCGGGAAATTCGGAGCCAAGCGCGAGGACATCCCCGCCCTCGCCCTCGAAGCCTCGCAGCAATGGACCGCGCAGTTCAACCCGCGCCCGATCACGCCGGGGGATTTTGAGAAGATCTACGAGAAGCTGCTTTAGACGTTTCAGTGCATCCATCATGACAATGGAAAGTTTTGGCAGCACTGATCCGAAAAGGATGCCGGAGCATTTTTTCTATGGCGCCATAGAGATTGATTACTCAACGGCCATCCAAGCGAACACTGCTGCTCAGGAATTCGGTGTTGCGCCTCGTTACTGGTATGTTGACGCCCGTTTTCGATGCGCCGCTTGCAAGACGGAGTTTGTGTGGTCAGCACAGGAGCAAAAGGCGTGGTTTGAGACATACGGTTTCTACATCGATGCAAGACCCCAGCTTTGCCGAGATTGCCGTTCCAAGAAATGCAACGCCATCCAACTCCGCAAAGACTATGATGCTTTAGTCAGAGAAGCGCGCTCTGGAGGCAATCCTGAGCAGAAGCGAAAAATTGTGCAGATTGTCGATGATTTGGAAGGTTACTGGTCCAAAGTTCCCGACGGGATGCGAGAGACTCGCGATGCATTCCGAAAGCAACTCGATAAAATCCATTCGCCATGAACGTAACGTCTCCATTCGGACTGAAGCGAAGTGTCGCATCCACTTTCCTCTCCATTCTCGTGATTTCGCAAAGCCTCGCGGGCGACTGGCCGATGCACCGGGGCGGGCCTTCGCTCAACGGGCGGGCGGAGGATGCGGCGCCGGCGCAGGCGGTTTTGAAGTGGACGTTCAAGGCGGGCGCGCCGGTGAAGGGCGGCGCGGCGATTGCGGGCGGGCGTGTGTTTTTCGGCGATGATGCGGGCGTGATTCACTGCGTGGGGCTGGCGGACGGGAAGGAAGTGTGGGCGTTCAAGTCGCCGTCGCAGGGCACCATCGAGGCCACGCCCCTCGTGCTCGACGGGCTGTGCTACACGGGCGTGTCGGACGGCTTCCTCTACGCACTCGATGCGGCGACGGGCGATCTGAAGTGGAAGCATGAGACGGGCGACAAAATCATGGGCGGCGCGAACTGGACGAAGGCGCCCGGCTCGGACGCGAAGTGGGTGCTCGTGGGCAGCTACGATTTCGCGATGTATTGCCTCGATGCGAAAAGCGGGAAGCCGGTGTGGAAGCTGGAGACGGAGAATTTCATCAACGGCACACCCGCCATCACGGGCAGCGGCGAAACGGTGTTCGGCGGGTGCGATGAAATCCTGCACGTCGTCTCGGTGAAGGACGGCAAGGAGGTCCGCAAAATCGAGGCCGAAGCCTACATCCCCGGCAGCGCGGCGGCGGACGGCTCGATGGTGTATTTTGGCAACCACAGCAACCAAGTGTTCGCGTTCGACACGGCGACCGGCAAGAACCTGTGGAAATACCGTGACCGCAGTTTCCCGTATTTTTCCTCGCCGGCGCTCAACGCGGAGATGGTCATCATCGGCGGCGACGACAAGCGCCTGCACTGCATCGACCGCAAGACCGGCGAAGGCCGGTGGATTTTCGCCACGCGCGGCAAGGTCCAAAGTTCGCCCGTGCTGTGCAAGGACGGCGGTGTGATCTTCGGCAGCGCCGATGGCCGTCTCTACTGCGTGGAAAAAGCCGACGGCAAGGAGCGCTGGAACTACGAAATCGGCGCACCCATCACCGGCAGCCCCGCGGTCGCCGACGGCGCCATCGTCATCGGCGCGGAAGACGGCAGCGTGTATTGCATCGGCGGGAAGTAGGGCAGCGAGCAATTCTGACATAGGAATCCCTTGCAGCCCCGCCTTGCACGGGGACGTTTCCACGGCTACATCCGCCCCCCCGTGCAACCCACCATCCTCATCGTTGACGACGAAAAGCATACCCGCGAGGGGCTGCGCGCGTCGCTGGAGGATTCGTTCGATGTCTATATCGCGGCGGACACGGCGGGGGCGCTGAACATCCTCGATGCGGAGCATGTGGACCTGATGCTCACGGACCTCCGGCTCGGCGGCGAGGACGGCATGGTGCTCATCGAGAAGGCTCTCGCGCGGTCGCATCCGCCCATCGTGATCATGATGACGGCCTACGGCGGCGTGGACACAGCGGTGGAGGCGATGAAGCGGGGTGCGTATGATTTCGTGACGAAGCCGCTGAACATCGACCGGCTGGAAATCCTCATCCGCCGCGCGCTGCGCTCGAAGCATGTGGAGAAGGAAGTCGTGGAGCTGAAGCAGAAGGTGGAGACGAAATACGGGCTGGAGAAGCTGATCGGCAACGCGCCCTCGATGATCGAGATTTTCGACACGGTAAAGCAGGTCGCGCCGAGCCGCGCGACGGTGCTCATCACGGGCGAGAGCGGCACGGGCAAGGAACTCATCGCGCAGGCCATCCACGCGCTGAGCGGGCGGCCGAAGGACAAGCTCGTGTCCGTCCACATGGCGGCGTTTTCGGCGCAGCTCCTCGAAAGCGAGCTGTTCGGGCATGAGAAGGGTGCATTCACCGGGGCGAGTGAGCGGCGCATCGGGCGCTTCGAGCAGGCGAATGGCGGGACGCTGTTCCTCGACGAGATCGGCGAGATTGACAAAAACACGCAGGTGAAGCTGCTGCGCGTTCTCGGCGAGGAGCGGAGCTTCGAGCGCGTCGGCGGCAACGCGCCGATCAAGGTGGACGTGCGCCTCGTCGCCGCGACGAACCGCAATCTCGAGGAGATGGTGGGCAAGGGCGAGTTCCGGGATGATTTGTATTTCCGACTCAGCGTGGTGCGGCTGCACATGCCGCCGCTGCGCGAACGCTCGGAGGACATCCCCCTCATCACGCATCATTTCCTGAAGGTCGCCGCGGAGGAGAATGGCAAGCCCGTGCGCGAGATGACAGCCGACGCGATGGAACTGCTTGAGCGTTATCCGTGGCCGGGGAATATCCGCGAGCTGCGCGCGGCGGTCGAGCGTGCAGTCGTGATGGCCAGCGGCCCGAAGATCACCGTGCGCGATCTGCCGCATTCGGTGCGCGAAGGCGCGTCCGCGATCCCGAAGACCGTGGCCGGACTGAAACTGCCGTCCATTTCCAAACTCGGAGCGCATTTGAACCTCCAGGAAACCGAGCACCGGATGATCCTGCGCGCGCTCGATGAGAACGGCGGCAATGTGACGAAGGCCGCAAAGGCGCTCGGCCTGAGCCGCCGCACGATGCACCGCCGGCTGAAGGAATTCCGCGCGGAAGAGGAGGCGGAACTTGCAAAATCAGGCGGCAAACCGTCTCCTAGCGCTGAGGGCACCCACAATGGCGTCTGAAATCAAAGCACAGGAGGTAGTCCATTCGCTCGAGCACGGAAAAGGGCGCCGCTGGATCGTGCTGCTGCTGATCGTCGCGTTCGCGCTCTTCCAGTCGGTCGCACATGTGCTGATCAACCCAATGAACCGCCTCGGCGGGCAGGCGGCGCTCTTCGTCGGGCTCACGCACCCGAAGGGCATCGAGCAGGCGGTGATCGCGCGTGAACTGGCGCGGGGCCACGGTTTTTCCACGCAGGTGATCAAGCCGGCCGCCGTCGCGCT
>JBGAPU010000062.1:0-35551 GCA_044221035.1 Chthoniobacteraceae bacterium
GAGGCCCCAGCGCCGGTGGAGGAAGCGCTCCCACGGGCTGAAGATGATTTTGTCGGCGAGGAAGCCGATGACGATGATGACGAGCATGAGCCCGACGACCTGGTCCATCGCATGCAGCTCGCGGCCGTAGTGCAGCAGGTAGCCGATGCCGAAGCCGCTGAGGATGGTCACGTAAATCTCCGCGGCCATGAGCGAGCGCCACGCAAAGGCCCAGCCCTGCTTTGAGCCACTGACGATGTGTGGCAGCGACGCTGGTGCGAGGACCTTCAGCCAGAGGTGCAGGCCCTTCGAACCCATCGTGCTTGCGGCTTCGCGGTAAATGGGCGGGATTTGGCGGATGCCGTGATCGGTCGCGAGGATGACGGCCCACATGGTGCCCATCACGACGATGAAAAGCATCGCGGTCTCCGTCTGCCCGAACCACAGCAGCGCGAGCGGCACCCAGCACACGCTCGGGAGTGTCTGCAGGCCGAGCGCGATGGTGCCGACGGTGTTGTGAAGGAACTTGAAGCGCGCGGTGAGCATGCCGAGCGGGATGCCCGCGCCAATGCCGATGGCGTAGCCAAGCACGAGGCGCTTCATGGTGACGAGCGTGGCCTCGGAAAGCGAACCGTCCCTCGCCGCCCCCACAAGGTATTGCAGGACCGCGGAGGGCGCAGGCAGGAGAACGGTGGAGACACCGCCGTAGCGCGCAAAGATTTCCCAGGCTCCGAGCAGCGCGGCGAAGAAAGCCGTGGCGGCGAGGAATTGTTTCATGTGTGGTGGTGCAGGCCGGCGTTCTCCGCTGGTGGCGGTGGAGCGCCGGGATTGGTTGATTCGTGGAATGGTGCCAATTTGGACGCTCATAGCGGCCTGATTCCGGATGCGGCATTCGCAGGCGTGGAATCCGCAAGGATGCGCTTTAGTTCGTTGGTGATGTCGCGGGAGCGCGCTGCGAGCGCGGTGTCGTTGAATTCTCGCGGCCGCGGCAGCTCGACCGTGAACTGGGCGCGGATGCGTCCCGGCCGGGGCGAGAAGAGGACCACGCGGTCGCCGAGGCACACGGCCTCGCGGACGTTGTGCGTGACGAAGAGGATCGTCTTCTTCCGGGCAGCATGGATCTTCTGCAAATCGCCGTAGAGTTGCTCGCGCGTCATCGCATCGAGCGAGGCGAACGGCTCGTCCATGAGCAGCACGCGCGGGTTTGGCGCGAGGGCGCGGGCGAGGGCGACGCGCTGCTTCATGCCGCCGCTCAGCTCGTGGACGTTCGCGTGCTCGAAGCCGTCGAGACCGACTAGCTTCAGGTAATAGCGCGCGACTTCGACGCGGTCCTTGTCCGACAGGTCGGGCTTCAGCTTGAGGCCGAAGAGCACGTTGCCGAGCACGTCGAGCCACGGGAAAAGCGCGTGATCCTGGAACATCACCGTGCGGTCGCGGCCGGGCTCGACGATCATCTTTCCGTTCACCTCGGCGGTGCCGGTGAAGTTCCGCTCGAGCGCGGCGACGATGCGGAGCAGCGTGCTCTTGCCGCAGCCGCTCGGGCCGACGAAGCACACAAATTCGCCCTCTCCGATTTCGAGGTTGATGTCGTCGAGCGCATGCACGGTGCCGCGCTTCGTCGTGAATTTCTTGCTCACGCCCGCGAGGCGGATTTTCGCCGGCGGCGGGAGTGCGAGTTCGGATGCGAGGCTCATCGGATTGCGGATTGTGGATTGTGGATTGCGGATCCGGGCAGCAGCGCCAGCCGCGGGTGCGTCAGGAAAGCGGCCGTCATTTTGCGAAGAGCTTTCCGAGGTCGGCCTCTTCGGGCAGCAGGCCGACGGATTTCGCGTCGCGCTGGATGCCGGCGAAATCGGCGGGCTGCACATCTGTCGTGAACGTGAGGCGCGGCCACGCATGGTCGAGAAGCTTGGCGGGGATGTCCTTGGACGTGGCCTTCTTCAGCGCTGCAGAAACCGCCGGCTTCGCCCAGTCGGGCTCGGCGGCGACCTTCTTTGTGAGCTCCTCATGGGCGGCGATGAATTTCTTCACGAGCTCCGCCTTGCCGGTGAGCGCCTTGTTGCTCGCAGCGATGAGCGTGGTGAGGACTTCCTTCTGCTCGACGAGCAGCTCCGCATCCGCCTCCAGTTCCAGACGCGAGACCCAGGGCTCGACGGTCCACACCGCGTCGAGGTCGCCACGCTTGAAGAGGTCGAGCTGGTCGGGATTCGCCGTCGGGACGACGAATGCATCGCCGCCGCGCTGCGTGATGCTCAGCCCGCCCGCCGCGAGCCATGCGCGCGCGGCCACGTCCTGCGTGCCGCCGAGCTGCGGAGTCGCGATCTTTTTTCCGCGGAAATCAGCCGCGGCCTTCAGCGGTGAACCCTTGTGCACGACGAGCGCCGCGCCGCCGCGGGCCGCGCCGGTGAGCACGCGGATGTCCGCGCCTTTCGTGCGCGTGTAGCCGTTGATGACGGGGTTCGGGCCGACATAGGTGATGTCCACCGAGCCGGTGAGCAGGGCCTCGATCGCGCTCGGGCCGGCGTTGAACGGATACCATTCGATCTTCACGCCCGTGCGAGTCTCAAACCAGCCCTGCGCGGACTTCGTGCTCGTCTCGTGGTAGCCGACGAGCGCAGGTGCGTGCGTGATGTTTGGGAAAAAGCCGACGCGCAGGACGGTCTGCCCGCCCGCGTCGGCCGATTTTCTGTCGCAGCCGGCGAGCAGCGAAGCGGCTGCGGCTGCGGCGGTGAGGATGAAGTGACGGCGGAAAAGATTCATGGTTTTGCTTTGGTTTGCGCGCCTGCGAATGCCGTGTGGTCCATTTCGCCCGGCGCATCGTTCAGATGCAGAATTCCGGCTCCATCGGTGGTGGTGGCGTCTTCGCGGCGACTTTGGCGCGCGTGGAAAGATCGAGGTGGCGGACGAGCTCGACGACCTTTGGCACGAGGCCGTCGCGGCGCAGGTGCTGCAGGGTGACGTCCGCTAGCTGCGCGAGCGTGAAGCGGTCGAGCACGTTCGAGATCGCGTTGCGCACGTCCATCATGATGAGGCGCAGGCCGCAGTGCTCCTCGTCGGGGCACGAGCAGCGCTCGTAGGCGGTGACGCTCGCGCAACTGATGGGCGCAAGCGGGCCGTCAATCTGCCGGACGATGTCGCCGATGAGGATGTTGGACGCCGGGCGCGCCAGCGAGTAGCCGCCGTATTTGCCGCGGGTGCTCGTGAGGAAGCCGGCCTGCCGCAGTTCGGCGAGGATCTGCTCCAAAAAAGTGGCCGGCATGTGCTGCGCCTCGGCCAGCGCGGAGAGCGGCACGAGGGTGCGGTCGAGGGCCTGCGCCATCGCGAGGTCTATCAGCGCACGGAGCGCATATTCGCCTTTTTTGGAGAGCTTCATCTAATGTTGACTCGACTACTTGGAATAAGACGTAGTGGGAATCAAGTAGAATCTTCGTGGGTTGTGCGAAAATGACCATTCCGCCCCTTTGGGCCGCATTTGCACCGTTTTGCACGCTAAAGCGGCGCGGCAGAATGATTCTGCCACACGGTAGAATCATTCTACCTCACCGCCGGACGATTCGACCGCACGGTCGGATGATTTTCCGGTGTGGTCGGAACAATTTCCCATGCGGTGGAATGAGCCGACCACGCGGTAGAATGATTCTACCTCACGGTGAAATGGTCCGGCGGTGCGGTAGAATCGTCCGACCGTATGGCAGAATCCGCCGACCGCGTGGTGGAATCGTCCGACCGTGCGGCTGGAACATTCTGCCGCGCGGCCGGAAGGTTCTGCCGCATGGTGGCTGGGCGCTGACATTCTCCGGCCTGCGCCAACCGTGCGGGGTCCCGGAGACAGGTCGCGGCAAGGAATTCTGTCCGCATCGGAGGGCGCGGGTGGTGCGGCGAGCCGGGGTCTCACGGTTCGCCCGAGGGTCTCCGGCGACGCGCTTCTTTGAAAATGCAAAACCGCCGCCACCGGTTTCCCAGTGGCGGCGGTTGAGAGTTTGCCTTGGCTGCCGGCTTAGGCGAGCAGGTCGGTGACGACCGAGCCGCCGCGCACGATGTCGATCGGGCGGTTGCCGGGGGCCATGAGGCGCTTGTCGGCGTTGATGCCGAGGCAGCGATAGACGGTGCAGGCCATGTTCTCGACCGTGAGGCCGTCCTCGGCCGGCTCGCTGCCGGTCGGGTCGCTGGAGCCGTGGACGTAGCCGCGCTTGAAGCCGCCGCCGGCGAAGACGACGGAGAAGACTTTCGGCCAGTGGTCGCGGCCGGCGTCGCGGTTGATCTTCGGCGTGCGGCCGAACTCGGAGCTGACCATGACGAGGGTCTTGTCGAGCATGCCGCGGCGGTCGAGGTCGCTGATGAGCGCGGCGTAGGCCTGGTCGAACTTCGGCAGCGTGCGCTGCATGCCGTTCGCGATGCCGGCGTGCATGTCCCAGCCACCATAGGTGAGGCTGACGAGGCGGACACCGCTCTCAACGAGGCGGCGGGCCATGAGCATGCGCTGGCCGGCGTCGTGCATGCCGTATTCCTCGCGGATTTTCTGCGGCTCGGCGGCGAGATTGAACGCCTCACGGGCCTGCGGGCTGGAGACGAGCGAGTAGGCTGCCTGGTAGAAGCCGTCCATCGCGGTGATGGCGTCGCTCTTTTCCAGCGTGCGGAAATGCTCGTCCACCGTGCTGAGGATGCTGCGGCGGCGGTCAAAGCGCTCGGGCGTGATGCCGCTGCGGAGGTTCAGGTCGCGGACGGTGAAGCCGGAGCTGGCCGGATCGCTGCCGAGGCTGAAGGGGCCGTAGGCGCTGCTCATGTAGCCGGTGCCGGCGAATTCGTTCGGCTGGCTGGGCACGCAGACGTAGGGAGGCAGGCTGTTCCGCGAGCCGAGCTCGTGGCTGACGACGGCGCCGAAGGACGGGAACTGGATGGCCGGCGACGGGCGGTAGCCGGTGAACATGTTGTGCGTGCCGCGCTCGTGGGCCGCCTCGCCGTGCGTCATGGAGCGGACGATGGTGAGCTTGTCGGCGATCTTCGCGGTCTTCTCGAGATACTGCGAGAGCTTCACGCCGGGCATCGGCGTGTCCACCGTGCCGAGCGGGCCGCGGTATTCGATCGGCGCGAGGTGCTTCGGATCCCACGTCTCCTGGTGGGCGCAGCCACCGGGCAGGTAGATGTGGATGAGGGACTCGGCGGTCGCCTCATACGTGTCGGTCTCCGCGGCGCGGAGCTTGAAGAGGTCGCCCATGGTGAGGCCGATGCCACCGGCGAGGCCGGCGAAGAGGAATTCACGGCGGCTCACCTTGCGGAAATGCGCGGGGTCGTCGTGCCAAGTGATCGTTTTGTTGTCGCTCATAGGAGTGTGGTGGTTCGTTGTTCTGTGTTGTTAAAGCGGGAGGCTGTTGGCTGCTTAGGGCTGTTTCGTCGCGCGACGCTAGCATGGCATCGCGAAATGAAAAGTCCGTTAAGCGGCTGGTTGGAAAACCATGAGCAGGGCGTGTGCTTAGAAAAAAGATCGGGGACTTTCCACAAGGGGCCGGCCGGCCTCCGTCGGCACACCGGGATCTTTCAAGGCGCCTGTGCGGCGAGTCGCTGGAAGACTCCCTCGATGCGCCGGCCGGCTTCTCCGATCTCCTCCTCCGTGGTGCCCTTCCCGAGCGAGAGGCGCACCGTCGCCTGCGCCGTCCCGCGCGGCACGCCCATCGCGAGCAGCACGTGCGAGGGCTGGATGCTGCCGACCATGCATGCGGAGCCGCTCGACACGCAGATGCCGGCGAGGTCGAGATTGATGAGCAGGCTCTCGCCATCGAGGCCGGGGAAGCTGACGTTGAGCGTGTTTGCCAGCGAGAGTGACGGATCGCTGTTTCGCACTGCGGCGGGGAATGAGGCGCGGATTCCCTGCCAGAGCTTTTCGCGCAAAGGCTGGAGCCGCGCGGACTCCTCCGCAGCGGACGCAGCGGCGAGTTCCGCCGCGCGCGCCATGCCGACGATTGCGGCGACATTTTCCGTTCCCGGCCGGCGCTCGCCCTCATGGCTGCCGCCGAATGCGATGCGCTCGATGGAAATGCCGCCACGCAGACGGAGCAGACCCGCGCCTTTCGGCCCGCAGAACTTGTGCGCCGCGAGCGAGAGCGCATCGGCCTCGCTGGCGAGCGGCTCCTTGCCAAAGCTCTGGATCGCATCCGTGTGAAAAAGCACACCGTGGCCGCGGCAGATCGCTGCGATCTCGGCCACGGGCTGGCGCACGCCGGTTTCGTTGTTCGCGGTCATCACGGAAACGAGCGTGGTTTCGCCGGTGATTGCGCGCTTCACCTCCGCGGGGTCGAGCACGCCGCGTGAATCCACTCCAAGGACCGTGAGCCGGAAGCCCTCGTGCTTCTGCAGATGCTCCAGCGGCTGAAGCACCGCGTGGTGCTCCGTCGCGCAGGTGATGAGGTGCCTGCCCTTCGCCATGTGCGCGCGGGCGAGGCCGAGCAGCGCGAGGTTGTTCGACTCCGTGCCGCCGCCGGTGAAGATGATCTCGTGCGGCCTGCACGCGAGCAGCACCGCGAGACGATCGCGCGAGTCGTCAATCGCCGCCCGCGCCTCGCGCCCCGCAGCGTGGATCGACGACGCGTTGCCGTGAAATTTCTCCAGATACGGCCGCATCGCCTCCAGCACGCCGGGCGCGAGTGGAGTGGTGGCGTTGTGGTCGAGGTAAATCACGCGCGCAGCATCCGCGCTCCACGCGGCGATGGCGAACCGTTTCCGACCACGCATCCTGAAAATGGCGCAGGCCGCCCGCCAACGACAACGGACGGCCTGCTATTCTCAGCGTTCGGGGGAACGCTAGAATTTGATCACCGACGACAGAGTCCAACGGGTGCCATAGACATCCACGTTGTTTGTCAGCGGGAACTCAAACGCTGCGCGCAGCGCCACCCGGCTGATCGGGCGGAATTCCGCGCCAACGGCCGCGGAAATTGTGGGGTTGCCGTTGTTGGCAATGTCGGCGACGTCCGCACCGCTGAAGGGCACGCCATTGCCGCGGGTGGTGTGGTAGCCGTTCACCTCGACGAGCGGGCTGAACCACTTGTTCACCTGGTAGTCCGCGTGGAAGTGCCAGCTCAGCCAGTCGGAGTTGCCGAGCGCGCTGGCACCGTTGCCCATGGACCAGTTGTAGTTGAAGGTCGCACCGAGGTGCAGCTTGCCGAAGCCTTTGTTCACCGAGAGCCATGCGCGCAGCTCGTCATCGCGCTGGAGCACGCTCTTCGAGCCGGATGCGAATTCGTAGCCAAGGCCGAGGGCGCTTTGGAACTGCGCGGCGTCATTGCGGTAGAACGCCCACTTCAGGCCGGCTGCGAGGTCGTTCCATCCGCTCGCATTCAGGGCGCGGGTGGAGACGTCGAGGAAGCCGTCCTTGTAGGCGACAAGCTGCAGGCTGTCGGTCAGCTTCACGCGGATCTGCGCGGCTGCGACGAGCGCGCGGCCTCCGCCGAGGTAGTTCGTCGGCAGGTCGTGATAGACGAAGACCGGGCGGATGTCCGTCGTGACAAACGAATCCTCGTGGAAATACGGGGAGGTGACGGGATGGACAACGATGTCCTCCTCAGCGGGAGCCTTGATTTCCTTGCTCGGGCGCACTTTGGTGCCCGCGGAAAGGAGCGCCGTCGTAGCAAGCAGCGAGGCGGCGCACAGTAGGATGGAGCTAGGGTGTGTTTTCATGACGCCCAATGAATGGAGTCTCCCGCGGAATCACGCTCCACGGCATTTGGCGGCTTCCATCCGCATATTGTGCAGCCCTGCGGGTGCAAGAATCCGAATGACTCGCACGGGAATGATGGCATCCTCCGCGCCGCCATGATCCCGAAGTTTTCCCCGCTCGTCCTCGCAGCGCTCTCCGCACTGGCATTCATGCCCTCGCTCGGCGGCTGCATGTCAAAGGAGGAGCGCCTCGCGCGCCGGAAATGGGAAACCCAGGACGAGCGCACCACGCGCGAAGTCTTCCAGTCGAACTGGCTCTTCCCGTCCGTCTCCGAGGACGAAAAGGAGTTCTTTTACCGCTCCTGGTGGAAGAAAGACTGAGCGCGGCGGCTCAAATCACCCAGTCGTCCGCGACGCGCCGGTCCTTTTCCAAAACGCGGACCCCCTGCCCCTCCGCGAGCACCAGCGAGCGCGGCGGAACGCTGTGCGTGAGGAACACGCTCGCGCCGATCGTCGAGCCCGTGCCGATCACCGTGTCGCCGCCCATGATCGTGGTGTTCGCGTAAATCGTCACATTGTCCTCGATGCTCGGGTGCCGCTTCTGCCCGCGCAGCGCCTGGCCGCCGGCCAGCGACCGCGCGATGAGCGAGACGCCCTGGTAGAGCTTCACGTGCGAGCCGAGCACGCTCGTCTCGCCGATGACGACGCCGGTGCCGTGGTCGATGAAAAAATGCGAGCCGACGTGCGCGCCGGGATGGATGTCGATGCCCGTGCGGCTGTGCGCCCATTCCGTCATCATGCGCGGGATGATCGGCACGCTGAGCGCGTAGAGCACGTGCGCGCAGCGCTGGATCGCGATCGCCTCGATGAAGGGATAGGAGAGGATCACCTCGTCCGAAGCGCCCGCAGCGGGGTCGCCCTTGAAGGCCGCATCCACGTCGGTCTTCAGCAGCTCGCGCACTTTCGGAATCCCCTCGAGGAACATCCGCACGAGCGTCAGCGCGCGCTCGTTCGGGCAGTTCGGATCGCCGAGCCGCTCGCTCTTGCACACCTCCTCCGCCAGCCGCTCCGCGATCGTGAACACACGGTGCGACGTGACGCGCGGCAGGTGGTGCGAATGGATCGGCTCCGCATCGTGGAAGCCCGGAAAGAGAAGCTGCAGCAGGTCCTCGCAGATCGCGGCGACCGCGCGCTTCGAGGGAAGGTTCGCCCCGTCCACATGGTTGATGCCTCCGCCGGTCTCGTAGGACCGGAGGATTGCGTCGGTCACTTTGCCGAGATCGTTCTCCATCGTGGATGACTATGCGTGTTCCCGTGGAAAAGGAAACAACGCGGTGAGAATGGCACCCCGTCATTGGTGCATCGCAGGTAGGCGAATGTGCCGATGAACGATGGCGCTTCGGAGATCGATGCCGTATTCCCAACACCACCCTCGTCATGAAACTCCGCTCCCTCTCGCTGCTCGCCCTCCTCGCCCTCGCCGCTGCCGCAGTCGCCGCCGATGCGTCGCCGGGCAAGCGCCCGAACATCGTCGTCTTCCTCGTGGACGACGTGGGCTTTTCCGACATCGGCTGCTACGGCAGCGAAATCCCGACGCCGAACCTCGACAAGCTCGCGAGCGAAGGCGTGCGCTTCACGCAGTTCTACAACACGGCGCGGTGCAGCACCACGCGCGCGTCGCTCATAACGGGGCTGTATCCGCACCAGGCCGGCATGGGCTGGCTCGATGGGAAAGTGGAGCCGAACTCGAAGGGCTTTCACGGCAAGCTGCTGCCGCGCTGCGTGACGATCGCCGAGGTGCTGCGCGACGCGGGCTATTTCACCGCGATGACGGGCAAGTGGCACATGGGCCAGCAGAACGGCACGCCGCCGTGGGAGCGCGGCTTCATGCGCTCGCTGAACTCGCGCTTCGGCGAGGTGTATTTCCCGCACGAGGACGACAAGCCGGGCACGAAGATGCTCTACCTGAACGGCCGCGAAATTCCGAAGGACTCGCCGGAGATTGGCAAAGGCGAGTGGTATTCCACCGACCTCTTCACCGACTGGGGGCTGAAGTTCATCGACGAGGCGCGCGCGGAGAAGAAGCCATTCTTCCTCTACCTCGCGCAGGGCGCCGCGCACTTCCCGCTGCGCGCGCCGGCGGACGTGATCGCGAAGTATCGCGGAAAATACATGGCCGGCTGGGACAAGCTCCGCGAGCAGCGTTACGAAAAGCAGAAGCAACTCGGCATCATCGACCCGAAGTGGCCGCTCGCGCCGCGCCCGCCCGAGTCGCCCGCGTGGGACACCCGCGAGCCGGACAAGAAGGACCGCTTCGACCAGATGATGGCGACCTACGCGGCGATGATCGATCGCATCGATGCCTCGATGGGCAGGCTCGTCGCGGGCCTGAAGGAGCGCGGCGAACTCGACAACACGCTCATCCTTTTCCTCTGCGACAACGGTGGCAACGCCGAGGGCGGTCCCGCGGGCGTGACGAACGGCCCCGGCCCCATCGGCGCGCCGAATTCGTATGTGCTCCTCGGCATGAACTGGGCGACGCTCTGCAACACGCCGTTTTCGCGCTACAAGCACTTCACGCACGAGGGCGGCATCAGCACGCCGCTCATCGCGCACTGGCCCGCGGGCATCGCCGCATCGCGCAACGGCTCGCTCGAAAAACAGCCGGGGCATCTCGTGGACATCATGGCGACATGCGTGGATCTCGGCGGCGCGAAATACCCGGGCGAATTCAAGGGCAACAAAATCGAGCCGATGCAGGGCGTGAGCCTGCGCCCCGGCTTCGACGGCAAACCGCTTGCGCGCACCGAGCCGATTTTCTGGGAGCACGAGGGCAACAAGGCCGTGCGCGACGGAAAGTGGAAGCTCGTCCAGCGCCACAAGACCGCATGGCAGCTCTTCGACATGGAGGCCGACCGCACCGAGCAGCACGACATCAGCAAGCAGCACCCCGAGATCGCCTCACGCCTCGAAGCGACGTGGACCGGCTGGGCGCAGCGCACCTACGTGGACGAATGGAACGGCCCCGACCACGCCGAATGGGGCGCGGACATCAAGAAGGCGCAGGACTGATCTACGCGAGCACGCCCCTCACCACTTCGCCTTTCACATCGGTGAGACGGAAGTCGCGCCCGGCGTAGCGGAAAGTGAGCCGCTCGTGATCGAGTCCGAGCAGGTGAAGCATCGTCGCGTGCAGGTCGTGGAGGTGGACTTTGTCCTGCTCCGCCTTCGCGCCGGTCTCGTCCGTGCTGCCGTAGCGGATGCCACCGCGCGTGCCACCGCCTGCGAGCCACATCGAAAAGCCGACGTTGTTGTGGTCGCGGCCCTTGGTTTTGTTCAGCAGCGGCGGCCGTCCGAATTCACCGCCCCACAGCACGAGCGTGTCGTCGAGCATCCCGCGCTGCTTGAGGTCCGCGAGCAGCGCGCCGACGGGCTGGTCCGTCTCGAGCGCGTGCTTCGGGTGGTTCGTGATGATGTCCGAGTGGTCGTCCCAGAAAGTGTGGTTCACCTGGATGAACCGCACGCCTGCTTCCGCAAAGCGCCGCGCCATGAGGCACGCGCGGCCGAAATGATCCGTCGGCTTTCCATCGCCGATGCCGTAAAGCTCCAGCGTGCCGGGTGATTCCTTCGCGATGCTCATCACCTCCGGCATCTCGCTCTGCATCTTGAACGCAAGCTCCGCCGACTGCGCGATTCCCTCGATGGCGTCGTTCGTCGGATCGCGGCGCAGGCGCTCGGCATTCAGCCTTGCGAGCAGGTCGAGTTGGTGACGCTGCGCTGCGGAATCGAGACGCGGGTTCTGCATGAAGGGCAGCTTGTAGTCCTTCAGCGACTGCGGAGGCGCACCGTTGCCGCTGCCGCCGTTGCCGATTTGCGTGCCCGCGCACGCGGCGGGGAGAAAACCGCTGCTGTGCTTCAGCGCGCCGCCGCCCGCGAAGTCCGGGCTGATCGTGATGAAGCCCGGCAGATTCTGGTTCTCCGTGCCGAGGCCATACGTGACCCACGAACCGAAACTCGGGCGCGCGAAGAGGAAGCTGCCGGTGTTCATCTGCAGGATCGCCTGCGGGTGGGCATTGTGGTCCGTGTGCATTGAGTTGATCACGCACAGGTCGTCCGCGTGTTGCGCGATGTGCGGCAGCAAGTCGGAAACCATCATCCCGCTCCGGCCGCGCGGCTTGAACTCCCACGGCGACTGGAAAAGCACCGGGCTGTTGTCCGCTGCGCCGACCTTCACGTTGTGCTTCTTCGTGAGCTCCGGCTTGTGGTCGAACGTGTCCACCTGCGACGGCCCGCCGGCCATGAAGAGAAAGATGACGCGCTTCGCCCGCGGGCGGAAATGCGGCGCACGCGGTGCGAGCGGATTGTTCGTCGCGGGTGCTGCGTGCAGGCCGTTGAATGCCAGCCAGCCGAAGCCGGCGGCGACATTGCGGAGCATCTCGCGGCGGGAGAAATGTGCGGGGTTCATTCGAGGATTCGGAATTCGCCGGTCATCATCAGCGTCTGGCAGACGCGCGACCACGCCGCGGGATCCTCCGGCGCCGCCGCGAGCGTCCCGCGCAGAATCCCCGCCTCGCTCTCCGTCGGCATGCGGGTGAGGCAGCTCCTCCACGCGCGCGCGATGCGCTCATCGAGCGTCCCCGGCGCGGCGAGGATTCGTCCCGCGAGCCCCTGCGCCTGGGCGTGGGCAAATTCGCTGTTCATGAGGAAGAGCGCCTGGGCAGGCACGATCGTCGCGCGGCGCTGGCCCACGACGAGGTTCGGGTCGGCGACATCGAAGCACTGCATCGCGGGATTCCCCTGCGCGCGGAGCAGCGGCAGATAAATGCTTCGGCGCGTCGGTTCATCGGGAAGCTCGCCGTCGAGGAACCCCTTGCGGCCCAGCTCGCGTCCCTGCGGTGTGATCGGCTCCGCCAGGGAGGCGACCTTGCTGCCGATGAGCGGTGAATGGTCCAGCGTGCCGCCGAGCTCGATCATCGCGTCGCGCAGCGCCTCGGCCTCAAGCGGCCTGCGGTTCATGCGTCCGAGAAGCTTGTTCGTCGCGTCACCCTCGACGCGCGCCACCGACGACTGCCGGTAGGTGCGACTCAGCACGAGTTCGCGGATGAGCGCCTTCACATTCCAGCCGCCGCGGACGAAGCGGAACGCGAGGTCGTCCAGCAGCGCCGGATGCGTTGGGCGCGCGCCCATTTCGCCGAAGTCGTCCGGCGTCTCCACGATGCCGCGGCCGAACAGATGCTGCCAGACGCGGTTCACGATCACGCGGCCTGTCAGCGGATTATCCGGGTTGGCGATCCAGTCGGCGAGTTCGCGGCGTCCGCTCTCGCCCGCCGGGATTGCCTTGAACGCCACCGCGAGCGCGCTGATTCCACCGCGCGGCACTGAAGCCTGCGGCTTCTTCACATCGCCCTTGAAATAAAGGGGGCTGTCCTCGGGCTTCGCCTTGTCCTGCACCGCCATGCCGAGTGGCGGCGGCGCGGGCGTCTTGTCCTTCATCTCCTTCAGCCGCGCCTTCCAGTCCTCCACGCTCTTGTCGAGCGAGACGAGCGTCGTGAGCTTTTCCGCCATCGCGGGCGGCATCTCCGCGGGCTTTGCATTCGCGGGCTGGATGCCCGCCTTCACCAGCTCGTCGCGCATCGTGTTCCGCTTCTGCGCGGTCGCTGCGTATTCCTTCGTCATCTCGTCGAGCTGCTTCGCGTGCTCCTTCACCGCGGCGGCCCGCTTCGGCCCGTCGGGGCCGAGCGCCATGCCCGCGGCCTCCTCCTTGCGGTTGTTCGTCTCCACGCCGGTGCAGTGCGCGGTGCTGCGGAAAATCCCCGCGAGCGCGTAGTAGTCGCGAGTCGGAATGGGATCGAACTTGTGGTCGTGGCAGCGCGCGCAGCTCACTGTGAGGCCGAGGAATGCGCGCGTGGTCGCGTCGATCTGGTCGTCCGCGATGTTCAGCTCGTATTGCACGAGGTCCTGCTCGCCGAGCGACTTCACACCCACGGTGAGAAAACCGGTGCCGAGCAGGTTTTCATCGCGCTCCGCGGGCGTCGCCGCGGGCAGCAGGTCGCCGGCGATTTGCTGGCGGATGAACTTGTCGAACGGCGTGTTCCTGTTGAACGCGTCAACGACCCAGTTCCGGTAACGCCATGCGAGCACGTAGGCCATGTTGCGCGAGTTGCCGCTCGACTCCGCGAAGCGCGCGATGTCCAGCCAGTGCCGCCCCCAGCGTGCGCCGAAATCCGGCGACGCGAGCAGCCGGTCCGCCGCACGCTCGATTGCGGCCTGCGGACTCGTGATCCATTCCTTTTCAAAGGCAGCGATTTCCTCGAGCGACGGCGGCAGCCCGATGATGTCGAAGCTCAGCCGCCGCAGCATCGTCGCCGCGTCAGCGTCAGCGCTCGGCGCGAGTCCGTTTCTCTCCAGCTCCGCGAGGATGAAATGATCCGCGCGCACGACCGGCCAGTCTTTCTGCCCCACCGCGGGGAGCGCGGGTTTCGTGACGGCTTGCAGCGACCACAGCGGCGGATCCGCCTTTTCGGCCCGCGCCATCTGCCGACCGAGCATGGCAAACACCACGGCAGCCGAAATCGCGGCGAAGGTGTGGAGGAACGGGCGCTTCATCGCGATGACAACCCCGCTGTCCGGCAGGCCATTTGCCTGTTTTCCTTCGCAAGAGACAGGATGGGGATAGCCACTGGAGGCCCCGCCCGTTCCTCCTAAGCTGCCGCGACCGCCTCATCCCGCGCAGCGACCGGTGCAGGCTTCTTGCCAACACTGCGCGCCCATCTGAGCGCGGGCGCCTCGATCCAGCGCCAGCTCGCCACTCCCGCCAGAACAGCCAGCGCCACCGAAGCCGCGAGATACGCCGTGAAGCCCAATCGCTGCGCCCCGGCGGCGGCGAGCAGTTGCTGCAGTGGAAAAGCGTAGATGTAGATGCCGTAGGAAAAGTCGCCCCACTTTTCCACCCCGTGAAACGGCAGCCGGTGCGCGAGATAGAGGACGAGATATGGGAGCGCAAACGGCCAGACGAACGTGAACCATTTCCCGAAGCACGCAGCGACGAGCAGCCCCAGCGCGAGGAACGCCATCCAGCCGCGCCAGCGGAGCGCATCGCGAAATTGGTAACACGTCATCCCGGCGAGGAACGCCAGATACGCGGAACGGAACAGCGGCAGATGGATGCCGTGCGTGTTCGTGTATTCCATCGCCCGCGCCACCGGATGGAGCGACTCGGGATTTCGCAGGCCGATGGCGTGGAGAGTGAAGGCCGCCGCGAAAAGCAGCGCACCCGTGAATTTCCAGCGCAACCCGCGGGCAAGCGCGACCACGGCCAGCCAGACGTAGCACATCATCTCCGGGGCCAGCGACCAGAGGGAACCGTTCATCGCCGAGCCGCCCGGATTGTGCAGGAAGACATCGGTGATCGAATACTGCCGCACCCAGAGTTGCGAGTTGGCGACGAGGTAGGAAACGGCGGATTTCGGCCCGACGACGAGACTGTCCCAGTAGTCCAAAATGTCCGAGTGGTTCCACAGCATGATCGCGGGCGCGAGCACGAAGACCGTCAGCAGATGCATCACCGCAAATCCCGGCAGGATGCGTGCGGCGCGGTTCAGCCCGAACCGCCAGAGCGGCGTGCGATGTGCCGAAGCGGTGATGAGCCAGCCGCTGATCACAAAGAACCCCAGCACCGCGACGACGCCGATCTGCACCTGCCCGCCGGTCGCCCTCGCAAGGGGATCCTCGCCAAATCCCCCGAGCGGAAATGCGTGCGAGAACACCACCGCCAGCGCGAAGAGGAGGCGGAGAAAGGTGAAGCTGTTCTGACGATCCATCCGACCACGATTAGCCAGTCGCGTGCCGCGCCGTCAGCCGCGGAGAGATCCGTGGGCGCCGCAGGCTACGCCACCTCGAACTTGTGCACCTCGACGGCGTTCTTGCCTGCCTTCGCGATGGGGCGCGGCTCGGGCTGGGCGAAGCCGTTCACATCCACGGCGCGCGCGCGGAACTCGTATTTGCCGGGCTTCAAGTCGCGCAGCGCGGCGCTCCACGAAATCATGCTGTAGCGCAGCGGCCACGTGAGCGGCTTTCCGGTTTTTCGGTCAAAGCCGAGCACGTCCTTCGATGACACGCCGGGCGGAAAGGCGGACGCCCAGTCGCTCGGCGGCGCCTCGAGTTCGCAAGGCGTCCACTTCGCCGCGCGATACGTCTCGTCGTCGAACGCGACCGGCTTCGCGTCCGGCTCCACGCGGTGCAGCCAGTATTCCACGTGCTGGAGGCCGGAGAGGCCGGAGAGCACGAGGCCGGTGAAAAAAATCGGCTGCCCAGCGGAGAACCGCTCCGGCGCGTGATCGATGTAGGCGGCGGTTTTCAAATGCGACTCGGGGTCGTTGTTGGCGTTCGCGTAGGTGTCCATCGCCTTCCAGTCATTTGTCACCGCGATGCGCTGGAGCCATTTGATGGACTTGAATCCGTGCGCCCACGGAATCACGAGCCGCACGGGGCCGCCGCGCTTGAGAGGGATCGCCTCGCCATTCAGCCGCCACGCGACGAATGGCGGCAACTCGCCCGGCGCGGTCTCCATCACCTGCGTGTAGGTGAGCGACGACTGGAAGAGCTGCTTCGGGTCGTTGTTGTGAAAGCCCGAGTAGTAGATGCGCCGCACGTTTTTCATCGGCCCGCAGAGCCGCAGCACCTCGCGCAGCGGCACGCCCTCCCACAGCCCCTGCCCGAGCGGCGCGGCAATGTTCAGGCACTGGAATGCCTTCAGGAATTTCACGCTGTGCTTTTTGCCGAGTTCCATGAGCGCCGCCATGTCGAGCGCCGTGCCGTCGGCGAGTGTGAACTGCTTCCCAAGGCTCGCGGGCTCCTTCACCACATCGCTCGTGAAAGTGTCGGCGACAATCTCCAGCCGCCACGTCTCGGGCGTGAGCCGCGCCTGCACCAGCGCGTCGCCCGTGAGTGTGTGCGGCTTCGGGTTGCCGCGCGAAACGTCGTAAAAATCCTCCGCCTTTGTGAGGAGCGGCCGCAGCTTCGGCGCTGCTGCACTTGCGGCAGACGATGCCGGAGCGTCCGCAGCGCCTGCAGTTGCGGTGAGTTCTCCCGCGAGCGCAGTCGCGGCAAGTGCGGAAGTCGCGCGAACAAAGTCGCGGCGTGTCAGTGGTTCGGATTCGGGGTTCGTGTTCATGGTCGGGAAGTCTCAGTGGCGCCGCGCTACTTCGCTGCCTCGGATTTCCGCGGGGCTGCCGGCTGCGGCTGTGCCGTATTCGCCGCAGGCTTCGGCTTCGATGGCAGTGGCTCCACCGACGCGGGGCCGAACGACGCAAGATCCGGCTGCGCGGTCTTCACGCCGTCCGCGGGCACATCGAGCTTCGCCGTCCAGACGATGCCGTTGAGGATGAAGCGTCGCAGATCCTCGACCCGCCAGTTGCGGTAGAAATGAGGCATCACGATCCCGAAGCCGCGCCCGCCATCCGGGCGCTCGACGCACCACGCGACACGCTCGCTCTTCGGCGATTCCGGCGGGAGCATCGAGGTCGCGAGCACCGTCACGCCGGGCAGCAGCGCATTCCCCCCACCACCGAAGTAGTTGTTGATGTAGGGCTCGTCGTTCAGCGTGAACTCCCTCCAGCCGCGCGACACGGGATGCTTCGGCGCCGCCGGGGTGATCGTCGCGGCGGGATAAATCTTCGCGATGGACTGGTGGTGCTTGCAGCGCGTCGCGAAATAGCCGCCGAGCCAGCCGAGCAGCGGATGCGCGCCGTCTTCACCGGCATCCTCCGCGCGGAGCCCCGTCGCGTAGTGAACGCACACGATGCCACACCCGCGCTTCATCATCGCGCCGAGAGACGCGAGGCTCGCCTGCGCATCCGGCATCCGCACGAGCGGGAAATTGTCGCCGGTGAAGACCACCGTGCTCACTGCATCGAGCACCGCCTGATCCTTCGGCCACTCTGTGACCACGTCCGCCTTCACGCCCGGCAAATTCTCCACGTGCTCGAGGCAGTGCTTCATCAGCCTTCCGCCCGCCGCGACCTCATGCGAACCCGGCGGGTGATTGCTCGGCCCGACGACGACCAGCACGCGTTTCTCCGCGGAAAACGCGGACGAGGGTGGGAATGCGGCAGCCAGCAGCGCGAGTGCGGCGAGGACGGGGTGGAATCGCATGGGGAGCAGGAGATACCAAACAGAATCCCCAAGCCAGCCCCGGAGTGGGATAATTCGCTCGACGCAACAGCCCTACCGCGCGCCCTGCTTCTCGCGAATCATCGGCGCGAGCCACTTCGCCGTCGCCGCGGCGATGACGTTGTAGCCGGCGAGGTTCGGGTGGCGGTCGTTGAACCACCCGGGCAGGTGGCCGAAGATGGCGTCGAGGCGGTTGTCCATCACGACGATGGTCGGATCTTTTCCCGTCGGATCGGAAAGGTAGGGCGTGGCGAGCGGGCGGAGATTTTCCGGCACCTTCGAGAGCGCGTAGCGGCGGTAGTTGAGCATGTTCGTGCCCTTCGCCTGCTCGGCGGCATAGAGAGGGTAGATGTCGAAGAGCGGCAGCTTCTCCTCCTCGGCGACGCGGCGCACGAGGTCGTTGATGCGCTTCGCAGCGGGCGCGTTCGCCTCGAGGTTTTCGGCGAAGGGAATCACCGTCGTCGGGATGATGACCGCCTTCGGATGATCCACTCGCAGCCGCGCGATGAGCTCGTGGAAGTCCTTCACGAAGTTCCTCTCGAAGTCCTCGCGCTTCGACGCGTCGTTGAGGCCGTAGCGGATGAAGATGTAGTCCGCCTGCGGCTTCGCCTTCACCGCCTTTTCGTAGCGAGTGTCGAGCAGCCTGCGGATGAATTCACCGCTGACGCCCTCGTTGTAAACATCGCACGGCGGCAGGCCGGGCTCGACCGCGAGCAGGCCGCGCAGCGTGTCCTCGACCTGCGGCTCGTCGGGCGCGAATTTTTTCGGGAAGCTCGCCTCCGTCGAGCTGTCGCCGAGGAGGATGATCTGCGTGCGCATTTTCCCCGCCGTGGCGGCGCTGAACTCGAACGGCTTGCCACCGAGAATCTGATCCGACGTGACCGTCGGGCAGATGCGCTTCTCGATGTGCTGGATGAAAAGCTCGGTGCCGCGCACGTGGCTCACGAACGGCCAGCGCTGCGGGTTATACATCGAGTCGGTGAGGTCGCGCATGAGCACGACATGCTTTCCGTTCTTCGCGAGCTGCCGCAGCCCGAACGGCCGGCCCGCGACACACATGTTCACATGCACGCCCATGAGGATCACGTTGTCGATGCGGCGCGCATCGAGGAGGTTCCAGATTTCCTCGCCCGAGTCGCTGATGGCGTCGCGCTCCTGGTCGATGCGGAGCACGTCGATCTGCTTCGACCACGGCGCACGCGGGTTCAGGCCCTTGCCCTCGAGTTCCTTCGCCCACTTCGCATGCTCCGCGGGATCGTCGTCCTCGCCACCGTCGCTCTGGTCGATGGGATAAACCGCCTGCTCTTCCGCGGGGATCTGCTTGCACCACGAGCCGATCTTGTCCGGCACCCGCGCGGCGACCGGCGCGGTCTTCGCCCGCTCGCGGGCCGGAGAGCCGTCGTAGGCCTTCATGCAGCTGCTCGGCGCGTGGATGATCAGCACGCCCGCCGCCCGCGCCTTTTCCAGGAGCTCATTCATCCGCGGCGCCATCTCGCCCTCGCGCACGACGGCATTTTTGCAGTGATGCAAATCCCACATGTCGCAAACGATGATCGCCGTGCGCGACGGCAGCCACTGCTCCTTCACGAGGCTCGGCCTTCCCGCACCCGACCGCGTCTGCAGCGTCAGCGCGAGCGGCACCTCGGCACCGAAAATCGCGGCGCAGATGAACAGCAGGAACGTGAGGGGAAGGTGTTTGGTTCGCACGCTGGAGAAGACCGCCTGGAGCCGGGGAGCTTTGGCGTTCTCCTCCGGGCGCAGCAGCGCCCGTCACTTCGCCGCGGGCGGCGGCAGCGTCGGCGCCTTCTTCGCCTTCAGCCATTCCGGCGCGACTTTCACGAACGCAATCTGGTCATAGATCGTCTTCGTGCCGCACTCGAGCAGCACGCCGACGAGCCCGCTATGCGGCAGCCGCACCATGCTCGTGTAGGCGCTCGGACCGACCCAGATGCGCTGCGCCGACGGCCACGATTTGCCGCCGTCCTCGCTGAGCCAGACGTGAACCTCGGCGCGGCTCGTCGTGAGCGGGTGCGCAAAGAGCCAGTCGAATTTCCCGTCGGAGCCGCTGCGGAAGCACGAGTAGATGCACCCCTCGCAGTTGTTCTCGGGCAGTTCCGCGAGCCCCTCGGCCGCCTGCCATGTCGCGCCGCGGTCGCGGCTGATGCGCTGCGTGCGCTTTGTGCCGACGGTCGTGCGCGCATTCACGAGCAGCGTGCGCGAATCCCTCTCGATGATCTGACACTCGCTCGTGTTGTCTGCGACGTCCCCGCCGATTTGCCACGACGCACCGTGATCGTCGCTGAAGAGCATGTGGCTGCGATACACGCCGCCCTCGGTGTGATAGCTCGGAAAAATGAGGCGCCCGCCTTTCAGCGACAGTCCGATGCCCGGCCCGGTGCCATACCAGCCCCACGACGCCTTCCGCGCGGTGTCGGAAATCTCGCGCGGCTCGCTCCACGTCACGCCGTCGTCCGTGCTGCGCGTGATCCACACCGTGGTGGCGGCGTGTTTGCCCTCGACGATTTCCTTTTCGTGATCGTCCCCGCGGCTTCTGGTGAAGGCGAGCCACAGAGTGCCGTCGGCAGCGTCCTGCACGATGCACGGGTTGCCGCAGGTGTCCTTTCCGAGATCAGCGACGATCTGCATCGGCTCCCACGACTGCCCGCCGTCGAGGCTGCGGCGCAGCACAATCTCGATGTCGCCCGTGAGCTGGCCGGCCTTGTGGCGTCCCTCGCAAAACGCGAGCAGCGTGCGCTTCGCCGTGAAGAACAACGCCGGAATGCGGTAGCGCGCGAAGCTTTCGCCGGCCCTGAACGGGACGGTGTGGAGCAACGGCTGCTGCACGGTCGGGGCGGGCTTCGGCGGTGTGGCTTTGTTCACCGATGGCTGCTGAGCGTGTGCGGTGACGGCGGCGGCGAGGAGGGCGACGAGGCGTTTCATGGTGGGAAAAGGGCGCGGGTGATTCAGGCCATCACCGCTGGCGGATTCATTTCGTCGCCTCAGCGGGAATGATCGAAAAATTCCGGAAGCCGATGCGGCCGGCAGTCATGACGAAGTTCACCTCGCCCTTGTCGCGATCGAAAATCGCATCGGTGGCGGCGAAGCGGGTGTCGTCGAACTGGCCGTCGAGAGTGATGCCGTCAAACTTCAGCGACAGCTTGTGCCACGCGTCGGGCGAGGCTTTGAGCGGCACCTTCTTCAGGATGCGGTTCGTCTCGCCGGTCACATCGCTGATGGTCAGGTGATCGAGCGCAATGTCGGTGCGCAGCAGCATGTCGCCATCCGGAGCACGGAGGCGGAGCATCAGTGCGCTGTCGGCGGTGAGCTTCATCTCGCAGCTCAGCGTTCCGCTGCGGAAGACAGCGGGGCCGCGCAGCATCGCGTCTTTGTTCTCCGGGCTGAGCGAGGCCCAGATGGCACCGTCCTTCGCCTCCCAGCCTCCACGCTGTGCCTTCCACGGCTTCGCTGGCACGGTGGCGAAGGACTCGCGCACCGCGCCTTTCACTTCCACGGCGGCGGGTGATTGGAGCGGCGGCGCGCCCTTGTTCTTTTTCCGCTCGGCTTTTGGTTTCTTCTTCGCCGCACCAGCGGGCGGCGTCATGCCGTAGCGCTTCGCACCCGCTTGAATCGGCTCGGGCAGCCCGGCCAGCCATGCGTCGTGGAGCTTCGTGAGTTCGGCGACTTTCTCCGGCATCTTCGCGGCGAGATCGTTCTTCTCCGAGATGTCCTTGGAGAGATCAAAGAGCCCCGCGCGCCTTCTCGCCCACGAGTTTCCAATCGCCCGAGCGCACGGCCCACCAGCCTTCCTCGCTGCCGGACGACCAGAAGAGATTTCGCGTCGGTGCCGGTGATTCGCCGCGAAGGATCGGCAGCAAATTGATGCCATCGAGCGGCTTCTCGGTGGGTGAAGGAAGACCCGTTGCCGCGAGCGCGGTCGGCAGAATGTCGAGCGAACTCACGACGGCCTGCGACTCGCCCGGCTTCAACTTTCCCGGCCAGCAAACGAGAAACGGCACGCGGATGCCGCCCTCGTAGTCCTGATGCTTGCCGCCGCGCAGCGGCGTGTTGTCGGCGGTCTGTGCGAGCGGGCCGCCGTTGTCGCTGATGAAGAAGAGCAGCGTGTTGTCCCACACGCCCTCGCGCTTCAGCGTCGCGACCACGTTGCCGATCGCATCGTCCATGCGCTTGCCCATCGCGAGCAGCGTGTTGCGCTCGGTGGTGCCGGTGTTGAACTTCGCGATCTCATCCGCCGGCGCCTGCAGCGGCGCATGCACGGCATTGAACGCGAGATAGACGAGGAACGGCTTCGCCCTGCTGCGCGTGATGAAGGCCGACGCTTCCTCGCCCAGCCGGTCGGTGAGATAGCCCGTCTCCTTCACCGGCGTGGTGCCGCGGTAGATCGGGTCCTTCGGGTCATCGAGCTTGAAGTAGTCGTGCGCGCCGCGGCCGAGGAAGCCGAACACTTCGTCGAAGCCGCGCAGCGCGGGCCCAAACTCCGGCGTCGCACCGAGATGCCACTTTCCAAACTGCGCCGTCGCATAGCCCGCCGGCTTGAAATACTGCGGGACGATCTTCTCGCTCATCGGCATCCCCGCTCCGAGCAGCCCCGCGGTGTAAAAGCCCATGCGCTGCTGATAGCGACCCGTCATCACACCCGCCCGCGTTGGCGCGCACACATGACCGCTCACATACCCCTGCCGGCAGATCACGCTCTCCTTCGCCAGCGAGTCGAGATGCGGCGTCGTGACCTCCTTCGGGTGCTGCGGATTGAACAGCACGTCCGCATAGCCGAGATCGTCGGCCACGATGATCACGATGTTCGGCTTTTCCGCTGCCGCGAGCGGCGAGCCGGAGAACAAACGAAGCGCCAGCAGCGCGGCGAGAAAAGTGACGATGCGTCTCATGGCGTGCGGTTCTATCGGTTTCCCGCCTGAAACTCAAAAACTACGACACCGAGCGGCGGAAGCTTGAGCGGCAGCGCGTCCTCCGAAAAGGCGGTGTGTTCGTCGCCTATGCGGTCGATGCGGCGGACTACGCTGTTCGCCGCTCCGTCGAGCCTGAGCACCGTTTCCTCCACACGGCGCGAATCATTCACAGCGATGAGCCAGCGCTTGCCGCCCGACTCCTTCAGCAACGCGTGGACTGCGGGATTCCGCGGTGCGGGCACCGGCTGCTTCGCGGCACGCGGCGCGAGCAGCACCGCCTCCAGCGAGCGGAGTTCAGCGAGCACCTCTCGGAGATCCTCGATTTGCTCCGGATGCTCGGGCGTGAACCAGCCTTTCAGGTCGCCGGTCTTCGCGTCCCGCAGACGCTCGTCCCAGGCGAAAAAGCCAAGGCCATTCGCCCCTGCCGCAACGGCCAGCCAAGCCATACAGCGCAACTCCCCGCGCGTCGGAATTTTTGCCCCGTATTGCGGGATCACGGTCCACACGGGCTTGCGGTCCGCCACGGCGCGGCGTGCGGAAAGCGTCGCGTCCACCACCGCGCGCAGGGAGACATTCGGCACGGGATAGGGGTCCGTCGCGAGGATGTCCGCTGCGGGCGCGGTGTCCTGCAGCCGCGAATAGTTGTTCTGCACGATGAGCACGGGCAGGTGAGGGTCGAGCATCTTGATGGTGTTGTAGCTCTCGTGCAGCCGCGTGAGGTCGCCCCACGGCTCGTCGTCGCCATACCAGACGAGCGCGGCGTCAAATCGCGCGTGTAGCCCTGCGCGTCACCACTGTGCGCGCGGTTCAAGCAGAAGTCGTTCAGCACCAGATTCACGCCCAGCTCCGCCATGCGCGGGTAGTCCTCCGGCATCGCGTGATACATCAGCAGCGGGAAAAATCTGCGCCCATCGCGGGAAAGCGTCAGGTCCTCGTGAATCCGCGCGCGGCCCGCCGGCTTCGTGTTCGCGAGTCGCAGCGAGCGCGAGAAAAACTGCCGCCCACCTGCCGCGGCGCTCACGGTGTAAGTGTGCAGCGAGTTCAGCCAGGTCGACGCATCGAAGACGACGTCGCGTCTCGCGTGCGAATCAAGCGTGAGCGTTTGCAGCGTGCTGGCCTGGCCGCTCGGCTTTTCCGCGACAACGGCCACCTCGATCGGCAGCGGCAGCCGATGATCGATGTGATCGAGCGTGATCATCACCTGCCCGCGGTCCGGCAGCGGGTTCAGATACGCCTCCATAGCCGGCGGCAACACGTCCGGCGGACCGCTCGTGAGCTTGATGCCCGCGACGCGCGCTCCCTTGCAGCCGCTGAGAAGCATAAGCGGGCTTTTCCCGTCGCCCTGTAATCGCTCCGAGCCGCGGTAGCGGTAGCGCCGCCGATCCACGATACCGTCGATGAGCGTCGTCACCACGCCCAGCGCCTCGTCGTAGCTCGCGGTCAGCCGCGTCCAGCGCCCCACGGGGACATTCATCAGCCCGTTGATGGTGTCGCCGCCGACGGGGTAGTATTTGAACTGTTGCGGCGCGGTGGTGAAAATTTCCTCTGTCGGGAAGACCATCCACGCGGTGTTGAGCTTGCCCTTCTGCAAATCGAACGCGAATGAGCCGACCTTCACCGCAAGCATCGCGCCCTTTTCCGGCGGCGGCCCGGCGAAGCGCACCCACGCCTCCAGCGTCATCCCGCCCTCGAAGCGCATCCTGCCATCGTCACGCACCGCGATGCCCGATTCGCCGAGCCTCGCGCACGCCCCGAAGCGTTCGTCGCGCTCGACCACCGAGTCCTTCGCGGCGACGGAATAGCTGCCCGTCCGGTCGAGCAGCGCGCCCTTTGCCGCGTCTGCCTCGATGTTGAAAAGCACCCGCGGCTCGGCAGCCACCGGGAGGCCGGTGAGCGCGAAGGCGGCGAGGAGAATGGCGGCGGATTTCATGTGGGGCGGATCATTTGGCCGGCGTGGTATTCGACTTCAGTCGCGCCGGAGGTTCGGCAAAACGCCAGCCTTTGTCGGGATGGGCGCGGCTGTTCATCACGTCCGAGGCGCCGTTCCAATCCGCTGACGGAGCAGCGAACCGAAAGGCTGCACCGTGCGGAGATTCATCCATGAGATTGCTGGCATCCACCTCGATTTTTCCCTTCTCGCCTGCCGAATCGGGCCGCTTCACCTTCGAGAATAGGCAGTCCTCGAACGTGACCACGCCGCGCACGTCGTCCTCGATCTCCGCGACCGCACCGGGGAGGGAGTGAAACGTGCAGCGGCTGACGGCGACCGAACCGCCGTGGCTCCAGAGCCCCGTCGGCGCCCATCCGCTGAAACAGTTTTGCAGCGTGCCGGAGTTCCAGATGCGGAAATTGCGCCCATTGCCGATGGCGACGCACCCCTCAAACAACACGCCCGGTGACTTCACGTCAAAGCCACCGTCCTGATTCCGCAGCGAGCGGCAGCGGACGAAGCTAACCTCCGTGGAGCGGTCCTCCGCCACAAAACCGTCGCCGTTTTTGTAGCTACCCTTCTGCAGGGGCATGAGGTTGTTGCGCGCCAGACAGTCCTCGAAAACGAGCCGCGTGTTCGGTGCGGCCGCGCCATTGGCGAAAAATCCGAAGGGTAGCAGTTCGGTGAGCTTTTCCCACGCGACATCGCCCCCGGAGCAGTCCGCTGTGCAGCGGAGGAAGCGCACGTCGTTGCAGCCGGACTCCACGCGGAAGCCGTGCTTCGTGTAGCGCGCCAGCGTGCAGTCGGCGACGACGAGTTGGTCGCAGTCGCTCAGGTAGAAGCCGTGGCGGATGCGCTCCATGCCGATGTTTTCAAAGCGCAGCCCCACCCGGCCCGCACCGCCTCTGACCGGCGGCCCATTGATTCCGACCATGCAATTTCGGATGCGGAGATTCCGGACGACGAGGTGCCGGGCACCGGGCGCGATCTCGATCGCGGTGGCGCCGCGGTCCGGCCTGCTCTCGCTCCACGTGGATTCGATGAGCGGGAGTCCGGCACCGCGATCCACGCCTTCGACGACCACCGGCGCGCTGGCAGTCCCCGCCGCATGGATCACGATCCCGGCGTCGCGATACGTGCCGCCACCGATCCAGAAGCGGTCACCCGTGCGCAGCCCCTCCGCCAGCCGCGCGGTGCCCGCACGCTGGTCAAAGGCATTCCCCCAGCTCGTCCCGTCCCTCTTCCCCGCGCCGGACGGCAGCATGAAATGCTCGCCTCCCAGCGCGAATCCGCAGGCGGCAACGAAGACCGCGAGCAAGCGCGCAATTCGCGGAGGGATGGATGACCTCAGTGCGCGCTCTATCACAGCGATCACGCGGCGTTGTTTGCCTCCAGCACGCGCATCACATTTCCGCCGAGCACCTGGCGGATGGCGTCGTCGCTGTGGCCGCGTATCACCATGCCGAGCGTGAAGAGCGGCCAGTTCGTCCATGCGATGCTCTGGTCCATCTCGGGCGTCGTCTCGAAGTTGTCCTTCGGCCACAGGTGCTCCCAGCGGTCGCCACCGCCGCGGCCGAAGGGCGATGAGCCGTCGGCGCGCTTCTGAATTTGCGCGCGCTCCTCCTTTTCATAGCGCGAGACATACGCGACGTCGCAGCCGATGGCGGCGTGCTGCGGACCGAATTTCTTGATGACGTGGTCGAGGTGATCCATCAGCGCGGTGATGTCGCCCTTTCCGCCGAGGAAGCGCGGAATGCAGCACATGCCGACGAGGCCGCCGGTATCGCAGATCGCGCGGATCGTGTCGTCCGGCTTGCCGCGGAAATGGCGATACAGGCTCGCACACGTGGTGTGGCTCGCGACCATCGGCTTGGACGATGCCTTCGCCGCATCGAGCGCCGTCTGCCAGCCGCTGTGTGCCACGTCCACGATCACGCCGGTGCGGTTCATCTCGGCGACCGCAGCTTTTCCGAAATCGCTCAGCCCGCCGTCGTGCGGCTCGCCCGCGCCGTCGCCGAGCGGGTTCCGGCGGTTGTAGGTGAGGTGCATCATGCGGATGCCGAGCTCGTGGAAGATGCGGATGAAGCGCAGCTCGTCGCGCGTGCTTTCCCAGCGCTGCGTGAGCGGCACGCCGTTGCCCGTGAAGCACAGCCCCACGTGCCCGGCTTTCTTCAGCGCGGGCACCTCGGCGGCGCGCACGACCTTCGACAGTTCGGGCCGCATCTCATCCGTCGCGCGCGCGAAGTGCGCGAGGCGCTTGATGAGCCGCAGCGGATCGTTTCCCTCCTCGCCGGCGTTTTGGAAAATGCACGTCACGCCTGCGGCGCGGAAGGCATCCAGAAATTCCTTCCGCTCCCGCTCATTCGTCGCGCCGCGGTTCATCATCATCCCCTCGCGCAAATCCTCCAGCTCGTCGCGCTGCACGCCGTCCTTCACCGCCCGGTTGATTGCATCGCCGTCCACCGCGAAGCGCGGCGCGAACCCATACGACTCGAATACGACCGACGAAAAATGCAGCTTCCACGCGCGCTCGATCTGGGCCTGCGTCGGCTTCAGCAGCGCGAGCGCAATCTCGCGCGGCTTGTCGACCGCCGGATTGCCCGTCGCCCAAATCTGCCGCGCCTGCTGCGCGCGGACGTGGATGAAAAATCCGCCAGCCAGCGCGGCGAGCGGGAGTCGTTTGAGCAGGGTTCGGCGGGTCATCGTCATGGCTGGATCATTTTCAATCGCTTCGGCGGGCTCTCGCAGCGGGGCGGCCGGCGAATTCCTTCGCGCTCATTCGCTGCACCTCCATGTCAAAACAGCTCGCGGATGATCTTCCCGCCGTCGGACAGCGTGACTCCCGTGCCGTTCTTGCGTTCGATGCGCGTCGTGTCCGGCAGGCCGAGCTTGCGGTAGATCGTCTCCGCATAGTCGTAGGGCGTGTAGAGCGCCTCGGTGACATCGCCACCCTCGCGGTCCGTCGCACCGATGACCGCGCCGCCCGGGCAGCCCGCACCCGCGAATGCGATGGACATTGAGCGCGCCCAATGGTCGCGGCCGCCGTTCTTGTTCATGCGCGGGGTGCGGCCCATTTCCGTGACGAAGCACACGAGCGTCTCCGCAAGCAGGCCGCGCTCGTGCATGTCCTCGATCAGCGCGCTGAACGACCGGTCGAGGCTCGGCATCATCACCGGATGCGGCAGGCCGTAGCGCTCCTGGTTGCCCGCGCCCTGCGGGCCGCCGCACGGGCCGTTTTTGTAGATGCCCTCGTGGTGGTCCCAGTTCAGGAAAACTCCGCCGGGCTGCCCGATGTTGGGCCGCTTCACATGGCTCGGCGGCTGGATGCACGTCACCGTCACAAAGCGCACACCCGCCTCCACGAGCCGACGCCCGAGCAGGTAGCAGCACCCGCGGTGATCGCGCCCGTAGCGGTCGCGCGTCGCGGCGGATTCCTTGTTCAAATCAAACGCCGCCTGCGCCTCCGGGCTCGTGAGGAGGTCGAGCGCATATTCCGTGTTGCGTGCGAGCACCTGCGCAGCCTCGCTGCGGGCCACCGCACTGGTGTCGAGGCTCGTCAGCAGGCGATGGCGCTCCTGCATCCGGTCGCGCGAAAGCCCCCGCTGCGGCTCCAGCGAGCGCACTTTCCAATCCGGATCGCTCAGATCCTCGCCGAGCTGCTTCGTGCCGAGTTTCCACGGCGCGCGCGACGCAGGGAGGAAGCCCGTGCTCGTCACCGCGTTCGGCATGTTGATGCCCGGGCAGAAAATGTAGCCCGGCAGCTCCTTCCGCTCCGAGCCAATCAGTTCCGTCACCACGCTGCCGATGTCGGGGAACTCAAACGCATTCGTGTTGCGCCAGCCCTTGAAGAACTCCTTGCAGCACTCCGGGTGTCCCGCCGTCGGCGCGGATGTCATGCTGCGCACCACCGCCAGCCGGTGCGCGATTTTCGCGGTCATCGGCATCAGCTCGGAGAAACGCGTGCCCGGCACGCTCGTCGGGATCGGTTTGAAGGGCGAACGGTGATCCAGCAGCGCATCCGGCTTCGGGTCGAAGGAATCCATCTGGCTGATGCCGCCCTCCTCGTAAATCACCAGCACGCGCTTCGCCTTCCCTGCTGCGAGCGCGCCGGTGATGCTGTTTGCATGCGACTGCACCGTGAGCCACTCCGGAAGGCTCAGCCCCAGCGCGCCCGCCGTCAGCGAACGCAGCATCCTGCGCCTGGCAGGATCCATGACGCCGCGGTTTCGCGATGGGATGTTGAGGTTCATGGCGGGGTGCCGTTGTTTACCGCCGGCGTGTGGGAATCAGAGGAAGTTTTCGTGGCCGCGCGCATCCAACGCGTGATTCGGCTACCGCTCCAACAGCCGCAGCCGCCACCAGGCGGACTCGACGGGGAAGAACTGGCTCAGATACACGCGCTGAAAATCGTAATGCGTGATCACCTTCTCGATGGCGGTGCGGTGCTGCGTCGCGAGATCGCGATCGGGGCAGAGCGTGACGACCCACGCGGCAAAGCAGGGCTCGCGCAGGTAATCCTTCTCGATGTGCATGCGCGGCGAGGCGGCGTGCTGGAGCTTCAGGCCCGCGAGCGCCACGGCGACGGCGTCCTGCTCGCTGTGCTGCGGCTTCCAGGCGCCGTTCATCACGCGCCAATCCACGTCGAAGACCTCCGTGCCGTTCACGTCGAATTTCGCGATGAGTTCCAGGCTCTTCGCGGCCAGTTCGGCGCTGTGACGCAGGCCCTCGGCATACGCGGCCTTCCGCACGGGATCGGTTTCCATTTCCCAAAGGCCACGCAGACAGATCACGCTCTCGCTGCCGGTCCATGAATGCCGCTCGCCCTGCCCAGGATCGAAGACCATGCCCGTGCGGCACACTTGCAGACGCTCGCGCTGGCCTTTGCCCACCTTTTCCTGCGCCGCGGCGAGATAACGTTCCTGCCACGACGCCTCGCCGGTGAACTCGTGCATCGCTTTGAGGATGAAAAGCAGTCGCGGCACGGCCTCCCAGGTCGGTTTGGCAAAATCACCGCGAAACTTCGATGGCGGGCCGTTCGTGGGCACTTTCCAGCCGTGGCTGTCGAGCACCTTCACCTGCTCGATGAAGCGCCGCACCAGCTCGTCGCGCTCCGCGGCGTCCGCGGGAAGGCCATCGCGCACAAAACGCCACAGCCCGTAGAGCCACGGCGTCGTCTGGTCGTTCGAACCCATCGGATACGTCGTTTTGCCATCCGTCGCGAGACCACGCGCGATGAAGCCGGGCGTCTCTCCGACGCTCGACAGCTTCAACAAGCCCGCGACGAGTCTACGCGCCTTCACGCGAGCCTCTTCGTCCTTCGTCACCAGCCAGCGACTGCACATCGCGTCGAGGTAGAGGCCGTTGAACATCGCGCCGTCCTCGTTCGGCACGCCCCAGCTCAGCGCGCTCGGCTTCATCTCACGGCAATCCTCCGGTGTCGGCCGCACGATCTCGCCCTTCATGCCCACATAGTCGAGGATCAGCCCATGCTCATCGACAAAGCGCCCCCACAGCTCCCGGTGCGCCCGCTCCACCGCCGCCTCCGGCGTCGCCGAAAACGTGACGCCTGCGACACTGAGCGCAATGCAAAGTAGGATACTCCTCATGGTTCCTCCATCTGTGGAGCGAGCACGGCCTGGATCAAGGCTTTCTCCCTCGGCAGCCATCCATCTCATCGCATGCGAGCCGTAAATGCCGCCTCATGATGCAGCGCGTCCGGCTCGTTCAGCGCCCACATTGCGATCACCTCTTCCCTCGAGGCTTCTTCGTTGCGGATTTCGATTTCGGAGAAGTGACCGGCGCGTCGGCGCGCAGCGTCTTCAGTCGCTCCTTCATCCGCGCTGCCACATCATGATGCTCGCGGATCACATTGCGCTGCTGCCGCGGGTCGGCGGCGAGGTCGTAGAGCTGTTCTTCCGCTGCGTCCGGTTTGAATTGTCCATTCTCGACGTCGCTGTTCACTTCGCCGGCGAACTTCAGCGCCGCGGGACCGCCGAGACTGTGATCGCCGGGCTGGGTGCCGCCGAAGCCGCCACCGCCACGCGCACCGATGTAGAACCAGCGCCCGTCGCGCAGCGCGAGGTGCGTGCTGCGGTTCGGCGAAACAACCAGCTCCTGACGAACGGCCTGCTCAGGCGTGCTGATGAGCGCGGGGAGGATGTTCAGGCTGTCCCGCGCATCCGGCGGTGCGAGTTTCGTTCCGGTGAGCGCGGCGAACGTCGCGAGCAAATCCACCTGACACACGAGCTGATCGGACACGGAGCCAGCGGGAATTTTCCCCGGCCAGCGCGCGATGAACGGCACGCGATGCCCGCCTTCCCACGCGTCGAACTTGAAGCCGAGCAAATCGCCATTCAGCCGATGCCCGGCCTTCACGGCATCCTGTCCGCCTTGGTTGAGCATCCCGCCGTTGTCACTGGTGAGGATCACGAGCGTGTTCTCGCGCAGCTTGAGTTCGTCGAGCGTGCGCATCAGTTCGCCAACCATCCAATCGAACTCCTGGATGAAATCGCCATAGCGCCCGGCGCCGCTGCTGCCCTTGAACTTCGCGCCCGGCGTGAACGGGTGGTGAATGTGCGGCGTGGCGAAGTAGAGAAAGAACGGTCCGTCCTTGCGCGCGCGAATCCATGCGGTGGCCTTTTCCGCGAGCGTGGTGCCGTGCTCCTCCTCGCGATACAGGGCATGCGCGGCTTTCGCGCCGGACATCGGCGGCGTCAGCATCTTCTCGGGAAACTGCTGCGTGATTTCCTTCCCGCCGTAAACGAGCGGGTCCGCCGGATCGAGCCCGACGACCCGACGATCCTCCACCCACACGAAGGGCGGATGACTGTTCACGACCGGGATGCCGAAGAAGTGATCGAAGCCGAGCTCCAGCGGGCCGGGCTTGAGGTCCGCGTTCCAATCCGGCTTCGGCTGGCTGCCGAAACCGAGATGCCATTTCCCGAATATCGCCGTGGCGTAGCCTTGTCGCTTGAGCAGGCTCGCGACTGTCGTGCGCGCGGTGTCCACGACGAGCGGGCTCGGATTCATCACCGGCCCCCAGAGGTTCCGGCGAAACGGATACTCGCCCGTGAGCAGCGCATACCGCGAAGGCGTGCAGACGGAGGACGCAGAATGCGCATCCGTGAAACGCCGCCCTTCGCTCGCCAGCCGGTCGATGTTCGGCGTCTTCACCTTCGTCGCGCCGTAGCAGCCGACATCGCCGTAGCCGAGATCGTCCGCGAGAATCAGGACGATGTTCGGTTTCGAATGAGCGCCCTCTCCCTTCGCGGCGATGGCGGACGAGAAGAGCGAAGCGAGTAGCGCGAACAGGCGGAAGGCTCGGTGCGTCATGAGCGCGGGGTAGTGCAGCGGGCTAAGAGGAAAGCGGCGGCGGCAAGGATGCGCTCATTTTTTCCGCGCGATTGTGTCGCCGAGCTGCTTTTCAATGAGGCGTTTCGTGGCGAGGGCGCCATCGCTTTCGCCGAGCGTCGCGCCCGGTTTGCGCTCGGGCTCCGGAGTGCGCGGCGAGCCGCCGGGGCCCTCGTATTCCACCTCGATCCAGCCGCGGTAGTTCGACTCGAGAATCATGCGGAAGAGGCGCGCATAATTGGAATAGCACTCGTCGCCGTTCGCATCGAAGTCGTGCGCCTTGGCGCTGATGCACTTCGCGAATGGCAGCATCGCCGCAACCCCGGCGTAGCGGTCATGGAATTCCGCGCGCGCCCGGTTTTTCTGAAAGTTGCCAAAGTCCGGCAGCGTTCCGCAGCGCGGGCTGCCCACCGCCTTGACCACCGAAGCAATCCAAGCGCCGTCGCAGCGGATTCCTTCGCCGTGATTCTCGACCAACACATCGAGATTCATCGGCGTGCTAAACTCGACGAGCTTCGTGAGCCCGTCCGCCACCAACCGCGCCTGCTCATCCGCAGAGAGCGCGGCGTCGCCAATGGCGTTCACACGGATACCGCTGCAACCGAGCGTCGCCGCAGCCGCGAGCCACGGACGAAACTTCTCCACATTCTCTCGCCGCACCGCCTCTTCGCGCGCCCCGAGCGCCACGGTGAGATCCACGAGGATCAGCACGTTCTTCACGCCGGCATCCACCGCGCGGCGGTTGAGCTCCGCGAGCGATTTCGGGTTCGCGTGGTGCTCGCCGAGCAGCAGCCCGCTGTAGTCCACGCCTTCGAATCCCAGCTCGCCCGCCATGGTCGGAAACTCGAGCCCGTCGCGCTTGGTGATGCCGGGCTCGCCACGATAAGCGCGGTGAAACGTCCACTGCCCGAGCGAGAGCCGGAAGCTCGGCGGCTCGGCGGCCTGACAAAGTTCAGCACGCATCGCGAGTGCAGCAGCGGCGGCGGATTGGAGAAAGCGGCGGCGGTTCATGTGAGTTGGACGTGAAAGGCTGGAACGACGGACTGTTTCACGGCATCGCGTTGCGCAGCCACATTATAAGCCGGACTTTCTAGCCGCGAGTCCATGCGGCCCCAATTCGCGCGGACCATGGCCGGAGCACTTCGCTCCAAGAAACCAGCCAATCTTTGCGCGGTGGCGGCGTGACCCATTTCGATCGCTTGTCGGGAAGCACACATCGGTGCGTTCGGTGAACGACTGAGGATTGCGTCGTGCTCGCAACCTCAATTCAGATCCAAATCATACGCGCGCCCCCTTTTCTGCTTCGGCGGCGGACCGTCGGGATGCAGGCCTGCTGCGCGTGGTGTGTTGGGGCGCAGGGGGCCCCAGTTGATGGAGTAGGGATGGTCGGCGGCGTTCTTTTCCATCGCGGACCAGTTTTGTTTCACGCGTTCGGCCACGGCAGGGTCCTTTTTCTTCCAGTAGCCGTCCATGAACGTGATGGTGTCCATCATGAGCTTCGTGTGCGTGAGCCCGGCCTGAATGAAGGCGACGCGCTGGGCGAAAACCGAGTCCGCAGGCACAGCGGCGGCGGCGCGATCAAGACGTGCTTGCGATTCGCGCAGCAAATCGGCCGTGTAGAGCTGCGGGAAGGCGAAGGTGCCTAGCTCGCCGTTTTTCGTGGTGAAGGCCATGCGCGCCTTTTCGAGCGTCTCGAAATACTCGCGCACCTGTGGCGCTGCGGCACCGAAGGCGCGGGTGTAGTAGTCGGCGAGCACGGCGTCGGCATCGGCGGCGGGATTCCACGCGAGCTGCGTCATGATGTAGTAAAGCGGCCCCTGAGTGGCCCAGTGTCGCGGACCGTCTGCGCGACGTGGAGGTCCGGCAGTCCCTGCTGCCAGCCAGCGGGGCTGCCGGTATTCGGCCGCCAGAACATGGAGGACACGAGTTTCGCCCAGGCTTCAAATTCCTGTCGATAGGTGAGTCCACGCGTCGAGCCGCTGTCCACCAGACCGGTGCGGCCGAAGAAATTCGCCACGATGCTCATGACGACGTTGTCCGCTGTCCTCGCTTTGAACGGCGCGGGGCGCGAGTGGCCGTAGCTGAGCATCAGCACGCGGTAATCTTTGCCGGGATACTTCTGTTTGAGCAGCTCGCCGAGCTTGTTGGCAAAGGTGACGTCGCGGTCGCTCGTGGCGACACGTGTTTCCTTGGTCTTGGCAAAGTTCCAGACGCGCGGCTCGCCCTCGGGATGATCCCACGTGGTGCAATTCGCGCACACGCAGTGCCCGCTGGCCCAGCCGTCGTTCGGCGAGGCATTGAAGACGGTGCGATGCGGGTCGTCCTTGAGCTTTTCGGCCACGCCTTCGAGCCACAGCTCCCACACCATCGGGTTCGACATGCAGAGCTTGGCATTGTGCGGGTTCGGGAAACCGCTGCGCGTGCCATCCGGCTGCAGCGCGAAGATTTCCGGATGCTTCTCATGGTAGCGATCCCACCAGTCGCCAAAGCCATGCCCGCCCTCCACCGACAGCGAGCAAAGCTGCAAGCGCTGGCGCATGGTCCACTCGTGCGACTTGCCGTAGCCTTTGTAGCCGAGCGCGCTGTAGTTGAACATGCTGCCGCGTGCCCGCATCTGCGGATGATACCGGTATTCCAAGGGCGCGCGGATCGCGATGCGCTCGCTGCGCGGCACATCCTCGCCGATTTCACCCGGCCAGAACCAGCGCACGCCGAGCTGATCTTGCAGGAAGGTATACACCGCATTGATGGTGCCATACTCCTGCTGCACGCCCTTGATCACGCTGACGTTCGTTTTGACTTCAAGCCGCGCCGGGTCCCAGCGGTCGCGTCCGGCGATGACGACGTGTTTTTCATTCGCCGCAATGACGATCTCCTCGGCATGTTTGAAATCGAAGTCCACCTTTGGAAACAACCTCTTCACCTCCGGCTGCACGCCGATCCAAATTGCGCTCGTGGGGATCGACGGCGGCGCGCCTTCCATCACCGCAGGCTTCTTGCCGCTCATTTTCTCAATGTAGCCCGCCAGCACATCCGCCACCTCACGTGTGCGCGGCGGCGCGTCTTTGAAAACGATGATCGGCACTGATGGCGTGTCTTTGGCGGCGAGCACGAGGTCGGCGGCGTGCGCAGGCACGGTGGTGACTGACAAAGCGGCGATAAGTTTGAGAGTGTGCTTCATGGCTGGATTGGCTTTGGGTTCTGTCTCACGGCTTGCTCAGCTCTCCCAGCATCTCGACCAAGGCGTCCACCATCTTCACGGAGGCGTCGAGCTGCACCTTGTTCACGCCGATCCACGTCTCGTAGCCGCCGAGCTTGTGCTGAGCGGGTGTCGGCAGGTAACCGTGGGCGCCGTTGGCGATTGAGATGTTCATCAGCGGCTTGAGCGGGCTGCGCTGCTTCAATTTCAGGCCGATCTCCGCGAACACCTCGAACGGCATCGTCGCCACGGCGAGATCGCCGATGCGATGGGTCTGCACAATCACATCAATCGTTGGCGGCATGTCCGGCGAGGCATAGGCCAGCACGGTGCTGTAAGTGCTGTAGC